>NZ_JMIR01000005.1 GCF_000714935.1 Tumebacillus flagellatus | reverse complement strand
AGAAGCGGCCGCCGCATAAAAGTTTCTTCTTTTTCTACTGTCTACTTGACGGGGCTATGACCAATTACGGGTAGAGTCTGTACAGCAGACGCGGCATCATGATCGTCTCGCGGACATGGTCGAGGCCGCAGATCCAGGCGATCGTGCGCTCCAGACCGATCCCGAAACCGGAGTGCGGCACGGTGCCGTACTGGCGGAGTTCGAGGTACCAGTTGTAGGACTCGCCGAGTTGGTGCTCTTCATAGCGAGACTTCATCAGTTCGTAGTCATGAATCCGCTGCGAACCGCCGATGATCTCGCCGTAGCCTTCCGGTGCGAGCAAGTCCGCGCCGAGGACGACGGACGGGTCTTCCGGGTCCGGTTGCATATAGAACGCTTTGATGTCGGCCGGCCACTTCTCGACGAACACCGGGAGATCAAAGTGGTTGGTCAGCTCCGTTTCATGCGGAGCGCCGAAGTCTTCGCCGTACGGGAAGTCGTGGCCCTTCTCTTGAAGGATTTGCACCGCTTCTTTGTAAGTGATCACCGGGAACTTCTCGTTGACCACGCGCCACAGCGCATCGGTGTCGCGCTCCAACGTCTTGAGTTCTTGCGGGCAGTGTTCGAGCACCCACTTGATCATGTGCTTGACGAACGCTTCCTGAATTTGCAAATTCTCCGCATGCTCGACATACGCCATCTCCGGCTCGATCATCCAGAACTCGATCATGTGCTTGCGGGTCTTGGATTTCTCGGCGCGGAAGGTCGGGCCGAACGAGTAGACTTTGCCCAGCGCCAGTGCGGCTGCTTCCATATAGAGCTGGCCGGATTGGGACAGGTACGCCGGTTCGCCGTTGACGTATTCGATTTCAAACAGGTTGGTCGTGCCCTCTGCGGACGACGGGGTCAAGATCGGCGGGTCCACTTGCGTGAAGCCGTTGTTGTCGAGGTAATCGCGCATGCCGCGGATGATTTCCGCACGGATTTTCAACACGGCGCGTTGGCGCGGCGAACGAATCCAGAGATGCCGGTTGTCCATCAGGAAGTCAACGCCGTGCTCCTTCGGGGTGATCGGGTAGTCTTGGGTCACCGCGACCACTTCAACGCCCGTCACGTTCAACTCGTAACCGGATGCCGCGCGCTCTTCGGCGCGAACGGTGCCGGTCACGCGAACGGAGGTTTCTTGGGTCAGACCTTTCGCAGTGGCAAACAGTTCTTCCGAAACGTCTTGCTTCGCGATGACGCCTTGAATGAACCCGGTGCCGTCACGCAGGTTCAGGAAGCCGATCTTCCCGCTGAAGCGCTTATTCCAAAGCCAGCCCTCGATCAGAACTTCTTGATCTACGTACTGGCCGATCGTTGCGATAGTAGCTTTCGTCGTCACGTTCGTATCCCCTTCGATTAGTTCTTATGTATCAAAATTCATGATAGCACTATTTTCTCCAAGATTCCAGACCGGAGACCAGCAGTTGTGTGTCGCGGGCGATCATCAACTCTTCGTTGGTCGGAATCACGCACACCGTCACGCGCGACGAAGGCGTCGAGATGATCCGCTCGCCCTTCGCCGATTCGTTCGCTTGCACGTCAAGCTCCAGCCCCAGATACGTCAGATGATCGCAAATTTTGCGGCGCAACAGCGGCGAATTCTCCCCCACGCCCGCTGTGAACAGCAGCACGTCCACTCCGTTCATCGCCGCCACATACGCGCCGATGTATTTGCGGATGCGGTACTCGTACATGTCAAACGCCAGCGCCGACCGCGCGCTCCCTTTCGCCCTTGCTTCCGTGATCTTGCGCATGTCACCCGAGAGCCCCGAGATGCCGAACAGCCCGCTGTGGCGGTTGAGCATCGAGAGAAACTCCTCCTGCGTCAACTCTTCTTTGCGCGTGATGTACTCTTGCAGACTCGGATCGAGGTCGCCCGAGCGCGTGCCCATCATCACGCCCTCCAGCGGCGTCATCCCCATCGACGTGTCGATCGAGCGCCCGTTCTGAATCGCCGTCACGCTCGCCCCGTTGCCGATGTGGCAGGAGATCACCCGCAAGTTCATCAGATCGCGATGCACCAAAAACGGTACCCGCGACGACACATAGCGGTGCGACGTGCCGTGAAATCCGTACCGCCGGACTTTATGCCGCTGATACAGCACATAGGGAATCGGATACAGATAGTGCTCCGGCGGCATCGACTGGTGAAACGCCGTGTCGAACACCGCCACTTGCGGGACACGGGGCAGCACGTCCTCGATCGCTTCAATCCCCTGCAAATTCGCCGGGTTGTGCAGGGGGGCCAGCTCCGCATTCGCCCGAATCGCCGCTTTGACTTCCTCCGTCACGAGCGTGGAGAGCGCAAACTGCTCGCCGCCGTGCACCACGCGATGCCCGACCGCCGTGATCTCCTCAACGCCGGCCAACACGCCGGAATCGTGCGTGACCGCTTGCAGCACGAGGGACAGCGCCTCCCGATGGTCGAGAATCTGCACGGTGGACACGCTCTCTCCGCCCTCCGGCCCTTCCGTTTTAAACGAGTGCACGGCATCGTCGCTGCCGATTTTTTCAATGCCGCCTCGGATCAACACGTTCTCCTCCGGCATGCGGAACAGTTGGTATTTCAGCGAGGAACTCCCACAGTTGAGCACGAGGATGTTCACACCCGCTCCCCCCATTCGTCATACTGAAAAAACCCCTGCCGCGCTTTGGTTCCCAACTGTCCGCCCCGCACCAGTTTGCGCAAGTACGCCGCCGGCCGGTAGCGCGGCTCCATCGTTTCATGAAACAGAGCGTCCAGCATGTCCACCACCGCGTCCAAACCGAAGCGGTCGGCGAGCTCCAGCGGCCCGATGTGAAAGCCGTACCCGTGCTTCATCGCTTTGTCGATGTCCTCCGCCGTCGCCACGCCCTCGGCGTAGATCAACACCGCTTCGTTGATCAGCGGCAACATCAAGCGCGTGGTGATAAAGCCCGGCGATTCAAACACCTGCACCGCCTGCTTCCCCAGTCCCTCCAAGAAGCGAAACGCCGCTTCCGCCGTACGCTCCGACGTCTTCAACCCGCGCACGACCTCCACCAAATTCCGCTGCTCGACCGGAAAGTGAAAGTGCAGCCCGATCACCCGTTCCGGATGCGCCGTCTGCACCGCCAATTCGGTGATCGAGAGCGTGGACGTGTTGCTTGCGACCAACGCCTCCGGGCCGACTTCTTGCTCGATGGCGAGGAGCAGGTCGGTTTTTTCCTCGAGATTCTCCCAGATCGTTTCGATGACCACTTCGCAATCCCGGAGCAACGACAGGTTGGTGCCGAGGACGATCCGCGAGAGGATCGACTTCTTCTCCGCCTCGGTGATGCCCCACTTGGCGAGACGATGGTCCAGCGAGAGTTCCAGCCCCAACTTGGCGCGCTCCAATTCCTGCTCACTCCGATCCAGCAGGATCACGTCGATCCCCTTTCCCGCTATGGCAGCCGCCAATCCCTGCCCCATCGTACCGGCACCCACGATGCCGACTTTCTGTACGTTCATAAACGCCTCCTTGCTCCTCTGCACGTCATGCTTTTCACTAGGATACCCAAAAAGTACAACGTTTGAACAAAAAAAGACCTGCCCCCTGGGCAGGTCTTGACTTCCCCTCCATCTTCAATACACGATCAGTCGTTCCTCCGTCTCTTTCTTCTTGCGTTTCGGCACGGTGCTCTCCGCAAGTCGGCGAGTTGTCAAGAAGTACAGCAAAACCATTGCGGCCGCCACTACAAGTAATAATAACCAAAGAGTAAATGCTGTCATAAAACAACGCCCCTCCCGAGTGTGAACTGTATAGTCAACGTTAATATAAGTATTCATTTATCACAAGAACAGCATACCACATCTCTTTCAGATTTACCACGAATTAGTATGCATTAAAAAAGCTCCGGCGATTTAAACCGCCAGAGCTTTTTCTTCTTTCTTATTCACAACGAGCCAAGCACGGAACGCATCCCCGGTCATGTTCTCTTCGCGCACCAGTTGCTCCGACAGCGTGCGGATGCCTTCTTGGTACGGCGCGAGCATGTCGCGGGTCATGTTCTCCACATCGGTGAAGATGCGGCGAATCTCTTCATCGAGGATGTTTTTCTGCAAGTTGTCGATGTCGACGATGCCGAGGCTCGACAACCCGCAAGCCACGATGGTGCGGGCCATGTTGGTCGCTTGTTGAATGTCGCCTTGCGCGCCGGTGGAGCGGTTGCCGTAGATCAGTTCTTCCGAGACCGTGCCGCCAAGCGCCACGATGATCTGGTTGATCAGTTGATCTTTGGTGTAGAGATAGCCGTCCGATTCCGGAACTTGGCGCACGAAGCCGAGCGCGTTGCCGCGCGGGGCGATCGTGATGTGCGAAACGGAGTTCGTGCGAACCAGCTCTGCGGTGATCGCGTGGCCCAGTTCGTGCACGGCGACGCGTTCGAGCTCTTCTTGACGCGGACGTTTGCCGGTGCGCTCGCCGAGCAGCACTTTGTCGACCGAATCGCGGAAGTGCAGTTGCTCCACGACCGATTTTTCTTCGCGCATCGCGAGAATCGCGGCTTCGTTGCACAGCGACTCCAGTTGCGCGCCGGAGAAGCCGTACGTTTCGCGCGCGACTTGTTCCAAGTCCACGCTGTCCGCCAGCGGCTTGTTGCGGGTTTGGATCTCCAGAATCGCCAGACGACCGGCTTTGTCGGGAAGATCGACTTTGATTTGACGGTCGAAACGGCCCGGACGAATCAGCGCCGGGTCGAGGATGTCCAGACGGTTGGTCGCCGCCACGACGAGCACGAACGGAGACGCGGTCGTCCCCATGCCGTCCATCTCGGTCAGCAGTTGGTTCAAAGTCTGGTCGTACTCTTGGTGCGACGAGTTCGAACCGCGCTTGCCGCCGATGACGTCGATTTCGTCGATGAAGACGATGGCGGAGTCCTTGCCTTCTTTTTTGGCTGCCATACGTGCTTTTTTGAACAGTTCGCGCACGCGGGACGCACCGACACCGACGTACATCTCCACAAACTCAGAACCGGATGCGGAGACGAACGCCGAATCGGTGTAGGTCGCCGCCGCTTTCGCCAGCAAGGTCTTACCGGTGCCCGGAGGGCCCGTCAAGATGATGCCTTTGAGCGGACGAATGCCGAGTTCCTTGATTTTATCGCGGTGGCGCAGGAAGTCAAGCGCTTCCATGATCTCGCGCTTCGCCATGTCCTGGCCGCCGATGTGCTCAAACTCCACGCGGTGCGACTTCGCCACTTCGTGGGAAGCGCCTGCGGTGGCGGATTTGTTTTTGTCAAGCAAGATCGCAATGGTAAACAGAATCGCCACCAACATCAAGATCGGCAGTACGTTAAAGTGGAAGTTAAACCCGACAAACGCCGCGACGGCGATCCCGATGCCGAGAATCATCTCTTTGAAGTATTTTTTCATAGCGCCGTCCCCCCTTGCAGGAGCGAGTAAGCCGTTTGCTCATGATACGGCAGCACTTCGTAGAGGAAGCGGCCGTTTTTTTGCAGTGCGACGAAAATATATTGGTCGTTCATCGAAATTTTCGCTTGCGTGCCATCGTGGGACGCCGTCTTCTCTGCGTCTTGGATCATTTGCGGAAATGCGCCGTTGGCGATGCCGCTGTAGAGAATCGGTTGGATCGTTTGGTACTCTTTCTTGAGGTCTTCCCCGCGGGTGTCCACGAGTTCCAACTTCACGGACGAGCCGAGCGATTGTTCCGCGACGGTTTGCAGGTTTTCATACGTGGATTGCAGATCGTCCACCGGTTTGACGGTGATCTTCAGCGTGCGATCCGCGCCGTCGACAACAGATTCTACTTGGGTCACGGCCGGGTCTGCTTTCAGTTGTTCTTCGAGGGGGCGTACCAAGCCGAACTTCGCGTACATCTCCCAACCACCGAACAACAACGAAAAGGCGACCAACAGAGAAACCATGACCGGTACGATGCGAATTCGAGACATCGATACATCCCTCCTCGTTGACTGTTAACATAATGTCACCATTATAGCACACGTCCCGAAGCGGATGTTTAGGAGTCTAGAGGAAAAAAAGCACGCTGCCGACTCGGGGTTGGCAGCGTGCTTTGTAAAAAAAGAAACGAAGCATCAGGGCTGTGACAGGGCGTGTTCATATGCTGCCTCGGCTTGATGCGCAAGGCGTGTTCACATGGTTACCTCGGCTTGATGCGCCGAGCGTATTCACGTAGGTGCCTCGGTTCGAGCAACTCGGAGTCACCTACTTCGGCTCGGTGAGCAGGGCTTGCCACAGCACTTCGCCGCTTTTGAAATCAAGGTAGGTGTAGCCGGTGTCGCCGTTTGCCATCTTGCCGTAAATTTCCCAGACGAATTTGCTGGGCGCGGTTTTGTACTCGGTTTCCAGATCCGGCAGCACGGGCCCCGGCGTGGCGTGGATCACTTCCGCGACCGGTTGCAGCGGCTGGTCTTTCAACTCCGGCCGCACCAAGTCCTTGCTCCAGACCGGCTTTTGCGCCGCGGCGATCGCTTTGTCCTTGGAGAGCCCTTGGTCGGCGTACGTCATCGACAACACTTTGCCCTTGGCCGTCCAGACGTACACCTGACGACCCTGTTTATCAGGCCCGGCGAAAAAGAACCCTTGTATCCCGCCGGTATAGGGCGATGCTTCCTTCACCTGATTCAACACGGTGTTGTCCAATGCCGCCTGCGCGTCCGCATCCGCCCCTTCATACTGGGCAAATGTCACCTCGCGCACGGCAAAGACGGCTCCCGCGATCAGAACCGTCAGCACGAACAGCGAAATCCAAATCGTTTTCTTCATGCCGTCTCGTTCACGCTCGTTACTGCTGTTTCTCCTCGTACACGATCAGTTGCAGGTCGCCCTCTTCCTCGCCCTTGCTGAGACCGAACAGCAAGTTCCAGTCTTTCAACGTGTGGTTCAAGAAATCGACCACCATATAGAGTTCAACAGGGTTGGGCAAGTCAACGTTCGCAATCGTCACGCGTTCCGTGGTTTCCATCGAGCGCTCCTCCTCTGTAAGTTCCGTTAGTGAAGCGACCAAGTCTTGAGGGTGTCGATCATCCTGCGGTGCGTAAAATCAAAATGCACCGGCGAGACGGAGATGAAGCCCTCGCGAACCGCGCGGATGTCCGCGTCCGGCTCCTGCTCCAACTTCTTGAGCGGCCCGGCCAGCCAATAATACGAGACACCGCGCGGGTTGGTGCGCTTGTCGTAGTGGTTCTCGTAGCGTCGTTTGCCAATGCTTGTGATCCGCACGCCTTGCACCTCACGGGGCAGAAGCGGCGGGTAGTTGACGTTGAGGATCGTGTCCGGTTCGATGCCGTTCTGAAGCACCTCGCCGATCAGACGCTTCGTGAATTCCGCAGCGCCCTGGTAGTCGAACGGTTCGCTTCCGCACTGCGAGACGGCGATCGCCGGAATGCCTTGGATCGAGCCTTCGATGGCGGCGGAAACCGTTCCGGAGTACATCACGTCATTCCCTAGGTTGCTCCCGGCGTTGATTCCTGATACGACGAGATCGGGTTTGACGTCCTTCATCAATTCGGTCACTCCGAATTTTACGCAATCGGCCGGCGTGCCGCTGAGTCCATAGGCGTGAATGCCGGGGCCGAAATCGTGTTCTTCCAAGAAGAGCGGCTTATGTAACGTAATGCCGTGACCGGCGGCGCTGCGCTGACGATCCGGCGCGACAACATACACTTCTCCGATGGCTGCAAGCTCACGAGCCAACACGCGGATGCCCTCCGCTCCAATGCCATCGTCATTGCTGAGTAAAATTCTCATGCTGTCACTCGCTCCTTTCCTTGCCCATTGTACCATGAAGGGGTGGATACGTCTGCCGTCCGAATGGTAAAAAGCAATCAACATAGCAAACGGGGGGGCGGCAATACTAACCTCACCACACCAAGGGGGTGAACCGGATGACAACTTCCACTGCGTGTACGGTTTCCGCCGAGGGCATCAGACGGTTTGCCGAGCTGATGGCGGACGAATTGGGTCTCACCGACTTGGTCACCGCCGAGCGCTGGGCAAGTCCTGGTATGAAGAACCGATCCTTGCCGGTTCAAAAAGTCAAATGCCGTCAAAACCAACTTCGCTTGACAACATCGTCTGGCAAAAAAGGAAATTGATCCTTCTCTCTCATCAGTACCTTACCCGCTCGGAAAAGTGACTATACATGCCCGGACTCTGCGCCGGGTGCTCGTGAAAAAGGCCCCCTGCCGCGAATGGAACCGCGCGCGGCGGAGGGCTTTTTTTGTTTGTAGAACGGGGGCTTGCTAAGAGAACCTCTGCACGCGAATCGGGTGCGGATTTTTCGTGCAAAGAGTGCTTGTCGAAGAGAGTTCTTGTACATGCTCGGGGGCGGATTGGGTTCTTTTTTTGCTTACTTGGACCGTTGGGCTTTGATCCAAGTTTGCCATTCGGCGTTGAGCTGTTCAGAAGTCTTGCCAAAGACGCGGGGCAGCGTTTCGTGGAGGCGCTTTGCGTTTTCCGCATCGTGAACGCCGACGGTGCCTTCTTGGTACGGGTACTCCCCCAGCGCTTTGACCAGTTCGCGGACTTTCTCTTCGCCGTACGTCTTGGCGAAAAACGTCACGATGTTGCCCGCCGTGTTGTAGTAGTTGCTGATCTCCAAGTTGTCGGTCAAAGCTTCGAGGTTGATCGTTTCCAACTTGGCGATCGAGTTGTACTCCATCGGAAACACCGTGACTTCGGAGCCCTCGGGAGCCGCGTAGTACGTGGCAAGTCCCTCTGCCAACCAGTACGGCAAGTTGTTGTTGGAAAGTCCGATCGTGAGTTCATGCACCATCTCATGCTGAATCTTGCTCCGGTACTCCCCTGTCGCGCCGGGCTTCGAACTGAGTTTGATCGATTCGCCGTACTCATACCACCCGGCAAACTGCCACGCAAACGACAGCTTCACAGACTGGCGCAGTTGCTCCGGATCGCGGTAGAGCTTGATGTCCAGTTGATGACCGGGCGGCGTGTCGTGCGGATAGCGGGTTTGCAAATCCGCGTACGCCGCTTCAGCCTCGTCGCGGACTTTTCTTGCCGTGGCTTCGTCCTCCTTCGCAAAGTGGACGACGAAGTGTTCCGAAGGCAAGCTGTAAAAATTCTCTCCGGCGTCGAAGATCCCCTCGCCGTAAAACTTGTAAGCTTCGTGGTACGTCAAGTCATGAGGCTTGCCGTCCAGCGTGTAGGTTTGGTTCAACGTCACGTCGATGTGCATCGGCGGACTGACTTCCAAATGCACGATCTCCACGCGGTAGTCGCGGATGGAACCGGCGGTCAGGTCTTGAAACCAGTGCGTTTGTTCCACGCGGGTGGTCGCGAGGGTTTGGTCCGGGTCGAAGGTGGCGAGGAATTTCGCTTGGTCGTGTTCTTGAATCGCTTGCAGGCGTTGGTTCAAGTTCTCCCGCACGCCTTGGTACAGGAGGGCGTTGTTGATCACAACCGCCGCTTGCTGCCGTTCCGCCAAGCCCAACGGGTTGAACGCGGTTTCCGTGTCGCCGTGCATGAGCCCGAGTTGAAGAGCTGCTTGTACAGCATCGCGCGCCCACGGAGAGATCGCATCCCGGTCGGTGACCGTTCCGTTTTTTCCCTGCCCGGTTGTGTCGAGTTTTATTGCGCGCACCAGCGTGGCGGCGAGCTCTTGGCGGGTCAGCGGTTGCTCGGGGTGAAAGTTGCCGGTTTCATCTCCGACCATCAGACCGGCTGCGGTGACCGCTTGGATGTAAGGGGCACTCCAACCGGTTGCGGAAGTGGCAGGGGTCGGGAGTTTCATCATCTTCGCCAACACGACCGCCATCTCTTCCCGCGTCAGAGTGGCGGTCGGATGGAAGTTGCGCTGGGTGTCTCCCTGCATGATCCCCTTGCTGTCGAGCGACGCGGCGGCGGTCATGGCGTAAGACGCAAATTGATCGTCATCGTTAAAAAAAGAAACACACCCGCACGCTTCTGCTTTCGGCGCGTACACCGCCGTGGCGGCCAGCAGGGTCGTTGCCGCCAGCCACATGTTCCAATGCTTCCTCCAGAGCTTCATCCGGTGATGGCCCTCCTCTTTTTATGATTATTTACAAAATTCTACCATTTCACAACGCGTCCGTAAATGAAAAAACCGCCGCCTGCGAAGAGACGACGGTTTTTTCGATTATTGCTGCGGTGCGGTGTAGGTGGTTTTCAGCCAGTAGTTCGGTTTTGCGTTGGCGGACGGCGTGGAGTAGCTGCGGATCTTGAACGTGTACCAACCGGTGGTGGTCGGCGTGTAGGTCAACGCCGTGCCTTGCGCCGTGGTGTTGTAGTACGTTTTGGTCGCCGCGACGGCGCCCGTGGTGTTGTCGAGTTCCAAGTAGATGTTGGTCGACGCGGTCCAAGACGCGGTGTCGTAGTAGAGCGCCGCCGTGATCGGTTTGCCCGATTGCGCGTAGATGCGGCCGACTTGCACAAGTTGGGTGTTGTCCGCCGGTTTGATGTCGAGGTCTTGCGCGCCTGCGAACTCTTGAGTGACGGCGTATTGCGTGGTGCCGAACGTCCCCGTGATGCCCGATTTGGAGTACGCCACATACGAGTTCGCCGGAATCGTGATCGTCGCTTGGCCGCTGGAATTCGTCACCACGTCGCCGGAGTGCCCGGTGTAATCGTGGAGCGTCACGCCCGCGCCAAACCCGGTCGCGACGGTGATCGTCCGGCTGGAAGATCCGTTGTCGTTGATCGCCGCCAGCAGATGGTTGCCGCCCGTGCGCTCGTACGCGAACACGTCGGAGTCTTTCCAGCGCTGGGTCGTCGATCCCGAGGCGATTTTTTCATGAATCCAGATCAAGTTGTCGATCGTGGTCTTCATGCCGTAGTTGTAGTAGTCCTTGTAGAACACGGTCGGATAGCCTTCGGAGGTGAGGATGTAGGCGTACGCGAGCGCTTTGTTTTTGGTGATCGCGCTGTCACGGTCGGTGTCGTGGTTCTCGACGAACGTGACCGCCGCCCCCGGATTGATGCCCGCAAGACCCGCATGGTCGAGGCGGCTCATGTCGTAGTAGCCGCCGGAGTTGCACATGTTTTTCAACTCTTCGCGCAGGGAGAAATCAAACGCCGACGCGCGGCCGCCCGTCGCGGTGGAGCTCCACCAGTTCAACGTGTCGCGGTTGGAATCGTAATACTCGCCGACTGCGAACTTGCCCGCCATCGCGCCGTAGTTGAGGTAGTCCTTGATAAACGTGTAGGAGTAGCCCTTCACGTAGTCGAGGCGGTATCCTTGGATGTCGAGCGCTTTGGTCATCCAGTCCCCCGCCGATTTCAAGTTGCTCGCCACATACGGACTGTCGTGCGCGAGGTCGCGTCCGAACGAAGAGTCATCGTTGGGAACGTTTGCATCTTGCGCGTTATAGCCCGGATGGAAATCGTATTGGCCCTTGCCGAAACGGCCGCCGCCGGCGTTGCCGTACGCGTCCTTATAGGAGAAAATCCAGTTGCCGCTGTCGCCGTTGCGGTGGTTGTTGACGATGTCCACATAGACGTCGAGACCGTTGGAGCGCATCATCGCGACCGATTTTTGCAACTCTTCGCGTGTGCCCCAGTGCGTGGCCACGCTGCCCATCTGGTCTTTGGAGCCGAGGTCGTAATCGTCAAACGGATCGTAGCCGTTGGAGTAGCCGCCCGATGCGCCTTTGATCACCGGGGGAATCCAGACGGCGGTGAAGCCGGCGTTTTTCAATTCGTTGGCTTTGCTGCCGAGGTTGTTCCACCACGAGGTGCCCGACGCCGTGGCGTCCCAATAAAACCCTTGCATCAACACGCCGGCAGACGCCGGTTGCGCCAACAACGACCCCAGCAAAACGGCCGGTGCCAGCACGGTGAACGCTTTTGCCATACGCTTCGTTTTCATAGTAGGTGCCTCCCTTGTATCTCTCTGTGCAAACGCTTTCACGCTTGCTACCTACTATATTAGATGGCGGCGTTCCTTCTCCTTCTCGCTATTCAAAAAAATTTTGAAAAAAAGACCCGGCCCTCTAACAAGGGCCGGGTCTCTGGTTCTCGCGGTGTCGAGTTGGCGTTATTCTGCGTACAGACGCTCGCAGATGCGCTCGATTTCGGCGTAAATTTTCTTCTCGTCGAGGGTGAGCACGCGGCGGTCCTTGACGAGTTGCTTGCCGTTGACGAACACGTCGGTCACGTCGCGGGAGTTCGACGCGTACGCGAGGTGCGCGATCATGTTGTGGCGGTGCGGGTAGTATTGCGGCTGCTCGATGTCGAGCAAGATGATGTCGGCCAGCGCGCCCGCTTGGAGCGTCCCGAGCGTGTCTTCGAGAAACAGCGCCTTCGCGCCGCCGTTGGTCGCCATCTGAACCGCCTGAAACGCGTTGACGGCAACCGGGTCAAGGTTGACGCCCTTGTGCAGCATCGCCGCCATGCGCATTTCTTCGAACATGTCGAGGTTGTTGTTCGAAGCCGCGCCGTCCGTGCCGAGGCCGACCGTCAAGCCCGCTTCGAGGAACTTCAGCACCGGAGCCACGCCGGAGCCGAGTTTGAGGTTGGAGTCCGGGTTGTGCGCGATGGTGACGTTGTGTTTCTTGAGGATCGCGATGTCTTCGTCGGTGACGTGGACGGCGTGCGCCACGAGGGTCGGGTTGTTGAACATACCGACTTCCTCAAGCAGCGCGACCGGCGATTTGCCGTAGCGCTCGATGCAATCTTGCACTTCCTTCACCGTTTCGCAGAGGTGGATTTGCACCGGGCGTTTGTTCTCCGCCGCGACGTTCGCCGCTTCGGCGAGGTAGTCTTTCGGGCAGGTGTATTCGGCGTGCGGGCCGAACATCACGTTCACGCGGCCGTCCGCTTTGCCGTGCCAGTCCTTGACGAACTGCACCGCTTGGTCCTTGAGCTTCACGCCGTTTTCCGGGTCGAAGCCGACCATGCCGCGCGAGAGAACGGCGCGGATGCCCGACTCTTCGGTCGCTTGCGCCACGCGGTCCATGAAGTAGAACATATCGGTAAACGTCGTGGTGCCGCCCTTGAGCATTTCGAGGATCGCCAGTTGCGCGCCCCAGTAGATGTCTTCGTCGGTCATCTTCGCTTCAATCGGCCAGCAGCGCTCTTCCAGCCATTGTTGAAGCGGAAGATCGTCCGCGTAGCCGCGCAACAGCGTCATCGACGCGTGACCGTGCGTGTTGATCAAGCCCGGCATCGCGAGCTTGCCCTTGGCGTCGATCACGGTGTCAAACCCGTCAAGAGAACCCGTGTACGCGCCTGCGCCGACTTCCGCTATGCGTTGATCTTCGATGATGATGTAGCCTTCCTTATGGTAAGAATCGTCCACGACCGGTATGACGACTCCGCCGTGAATCAGGGTGCGTGCCATAGTTATCTCTCCTTTGGTTGTCCGTAAACCGTTGTGTATTTCTCGCGCAGCCACGCCACGTCTTCGTCGGAGAGCAGCACCGGCTCTCCGATCGATTTGGCGATGGCGCAGATCTGCGCGCCTTTTTCGACGATCTGGCAGACGCGCAGCGCTTCGGCGACCGTCTTGCCCACGCCGACGACGCCGTGGTTGGCCATCAGCACCGCGCCTTTGCTTCCCAACGCTTCCACGACGTTGCGGCCGACATCCTCACTGCCCGGCAGCGCGTAGTCCGCCACGGAGACCGGCCCGCCGCAGACTTGCGCAAGGTCTTCGATCAGCGGCGGAATGGCTTGACGCGCGCAGGAAAACGCGCTCGCGTACGTGCTGTGCGTGTGCATCACGCCGAATACATCCTCCCGCGCCTGATAAACCGCAAGATGCAACGGCGATTCCGAAGAAGGTTTGAGCGTTCCTTCCACCATCTGGCTCGTGTTTCTGTCCAGCACGCAGAGCATGTCGAGCGTCAACGTCTCGTACTCCACGCCGCTTGGGGTGATCACCACGAGATCGGTGCCCGGCACGCGCGCCGAGACGTTGCCCCAGACGGCGGCGACCAATCCGGTGCGAATCATCTGCTTGGCGGCGTAGAGGACTTCCGATTTGGTTTGTTCGATGTGTTCTTTCATAGAAAGCGAGCCTCCTCCGCGCTACTTGAGTTTGCGCATGTTCTCCGTGTTCGGCTGCTCGACGTTGCCTTGGTCTGTGATAATCGCGGTGATCAAGTCGTGCGGGGTCACGTCAAACGCCGGATGCAGCGCCGGTACGCCTTCGGGCACCATGCGTTTGCCGCCGATAAAAATCACTTCGTCCGCCGAGCGTTGCTCGATTTCAATCTCCGCGCCGGTCTCCATCTCGTAATCGAGCGTGGACATCGGAGCCGCGACGTAAAACGGCACGCCGTGATGCTTCGCCAAAACCGCCAGCGAGTAGGTGCCGATCTTGTTCGCGGTGTCGCCGTTGGCCGCGATGCGGTCCGCGCCGACGATGACGAGATCGACCATCCCCTGCTGCATCAGATAGCCTGCCATGCTGTCGGTGACGACGCTGACCGGAATGTTGTCGCGGTGCAGTTCGAAGGCGGTCAGACGAGCGCCTTGCAGGTACGGGCGGGTTTCGTCGGCGAACACTTGCTGGACGCGGCCTTTTTCGTGCGCGGCGCGAATGACGCCAAGCGCCGTGCCGTAGTCAAACGTCGCAAGCGACCCTGTGTTGCAGTGCGTGAGGATGCGGGCGTTCTCCGGAATGAAAGCGAGGCCGTTTTGCCCGATCGCTTTGTTCAGACGAACGTCTTCCTCGGCGATCAAGTTCGCCTCGCGGGTGATCAGCTCGGCGAGTTCCTGGACGGAGAGGTCGCCGTTTGTTTCGATCAGGCCGCGCATGCGCTTGATCGCCCAGAACAGGTTAACGGCGGTCGGACGGGTTTTCGCGAGGCGTTCGCACACTTCGTCGAGGTAGGTCAGGTACGGGCCTTTGTCGAGAGCGAGCGCGTCCGGGGCGTTTGCGCCGATGGCGATCCCGTACGCGGCGGTTGCGCCGATGGCGGGCGCGCCGCGGACTTTCATCTTCTCAATCGCTTCGGCGACGAGTTCGTATGTATCGCAGTCGTCCCAGACTTCCTGCTCCGGCAGAAGCGTCTGGTCGAGGACGAGCAGAGATTTGCCGTTCCATTGCAACGGTTGCATGTATATGGTCTCTCCTTTTGGCGGTGCTGTTTTTTCTGGATGATGATTAGAGCGAGCCGAGTTCCGCCAGCGCGTGCGGGCAGGCGCAAGTGCGTTCGCCAAAGCCGCGCTCGATGGCGTGGAAGAACAGTTCGCGGATCTTCTGGACGTTGTCGCGCATCGTCTCCACCACTTCCGCGTGCGTGAGCGGATGCGGCGAGATGCCGGCGCAATAGTTCGTGATCATCGCGACGGTCGCGTAGCACATCTCCGATTCCTTGGCGAGCACGACTTCCGGCACGGAGGTCATGCCGACGACCGCGCCGCCCCATTGCGCGTACAGGCGAATTTCCGCCGGGGTTTCAAAGCGCGGGCCTTCCGTGCAGACGTAGATGCCGCCGTTGGTGATCTCGATGCCCTGTGCCTCTGCGGTTTCCATCAGATGTTGACGGGTGCGCCCGCAGTACGCGTCCGAGAGGTCGATGTGCACAACGCCCTCCGGAGCGCCTTCGTAAAACGTGGTCGGGCGGGACTTGGTCATGTCGAGGAAATCGTCGACGAGAAGCAGGTCGCCCGGTTTGTGTTCTTCCTTCAAAGAGCCGACCGCCGCCGTGGCGAGGACGGTGTGGACGCCGAGTTGCTTCAGCGCGCGGATGTTGGCGCGGTAGTTGATTTTATGCGGGGCCACGCTGTGCGTATAGCCGTGGCGCGGCATGAACGCGACGCGGCGGCCCGCATAAGTGCCGATCGTGACGTGCGCTTTGCCGTACGGGGTGTCTATTTCATGGCGTTCTGCGTTTTCCAGCATGGCCGGATCGTACACGCCGGTGCCGCCGATGATGGCGTAATCTGCTTGCATGATGTGGTATGCCTCCCTCAAGGTAGGAAAAAATCAACAGTCCTTCTCAATTAAAGCAAAGCGATTCCGGCTCGTCAAGAAGGAAACCACTTGGGTGGATACTAGTTTGCGCGGCTGGTTCGCGCTACAAACTTCCAGTGGGATGGTGCTTGATAAAATGCAAAATGTCTCGAATCTCCACCCCCGGTTGGCTCATCGGAGCAAACAGGTCTCCCACTTCTGCGATGCGTCTTGGCATCGTGCGGATCGTGAAGAGATCGGGCGTGACGCCTTCGCGCAATTCGTCCCACGAGAGCGGGGACGAAACGGCAGCTGATGGAACGGCGCGCGGAGTGTAGGGGCCGGAGAGGGTTTTGTTTTTCCAATGTTGGAGGTAGTCGAAGTAGACTTTGTCGCCGCGGTCTTTTTTGAGGCGTTCGATGGTGCAGATGTCGGGTGCTTTCTGGACGATGTAGTGTGCGAGAAATTGCGTGATCAGGCGGGTGTCTTCGAACGTGTAGCCCGGCGCGATCGGGATGAAGATCTGCAAGCCGGTCGCGCCGGACGTTTTCGGGTAGGACGGCAGGCCGAGGTCGTCGAGCGCTTCCTTGAGGTGCAGGGCGACGCGGACTGCTTTTTTGAAACCGGCGATGTCAACCTCCTTGACGGTCGGGTCGAGATCGAAGGCGATGTTGGTGGGCTGGTCGAGGTTGTGGATTTTGGCGTACGACGGGTGGAGCTCCATCGCGGCTTGGTTGGCGAGCCAAAGCAGCGTCGCGGTGTTGTCGACGACGAGATAGTGGATGTCGCGATGAGAGTCGTCCGAGTAGACCGGGTGTGTTTTCAACCAGTCCGGTGCGCCGTCGGGGATGTTTTTTTGGTAAAACGATTTGTCGTGGATGCCGCTCGGAAAGCGGATGACGGTGAGCAGGCGGTCGGTGTAGTGCGGGATCATGATGCGCGCCATTTGGATCATGTACTGGATGTACTCCGCCTTGGTCACACCCGCTTCCGGCCAGAGCACTTTGTCGAGGTTGGTGACTTTGACCGGGTATTCGGCCATGAGCGTGTCGGTCCGGGACATGGGGTGCCTCCTCTCGATCTAAAACGTGCAACTCGCAACATCCTTCTCCAAAAAACCCAACACCACGGGAGAGCGGAGCGTCAGGTCGGAAGTCCACTCTAAATAACGCACTTCCACCACCAACTGCGGCGGGAACCATGCGAGCTTCTCATAAGCGGTTTCCGTGTGGCGGGGCGGGTTTTGAAAAGGGGGTTTCATCGGCGGCAGTTGGTTGACGAACTGCGTGAGGGCTTGGATCATGGCGTTGTCCAGCCCCGTGCCCGCGCGGCCGATGTAGAGCAGGCGGTCATCGTCATCGTAGAGGCCCAGCAACAGCGAGTTGACGAGGCCGTTTCGCACGCTGACACCGCCGACGACCGCTTGGGCGAAGCGGTAGTATTTGATTTTTTTCCACGTGGGGTTGTATTCGCCGAGCGTGTATCTCCCCGCGCGCTCCTTGGCGACGATGCCCTCCATCCCCTGCTCCTTCATGACGCGAAAAAGCGCCGTGCCCGACTCGTGGCTGTCGACCGGCTTCACGTTCGTGCCCGGCTCCAACAGTTCTGCCAACCGTTGCTGACGGCGGGACAGCGGCTCGTTCAACAGCCACTGCCCGTCCGCGTACAGCACGTCCCACACCATGTAATACGCAGGTCTGGTCCGGCTCAACAGCCGCGCTTTGTCCGCACTCTTCACGAGGTCGCGCTTGAGCGCCGCGGAAAAAGACGGCTTGCCGTCCTCGCCAAACCCCACGATCTCCCCGTCGAGCACCACCGACTTCGCCCGCACTTGCTCCGGCAACACGCTCGTCAAATCCGGGTACTTCACCGTGTGATCGTTCAATTTCCGGTTGACCAGCCGCACGGCGCTCTCGTCCAGATACGTGAGCATCCGCACGCCGTCCCACTTGATCTGGTACAGCCACTTGGGATCGTCGAACGGCTCGTCCACCTGCACCGGCTGCATCGGGACGACCGGCTCGATCATTCCTCCGCCGTCGCTTTCCGGCGGCGGCGTTTCGGTTTTTCAGCCGCGCCCGTTTCATTGCCGCCGACGACCATTCGCTCCGATTCCTCCGCCGAAGCGGTCGGACGCGATACGTTCAGCGATTGTTGCAGCGCCGCCATGAGGTCTTGAATCTGATCGCGCTGCGGTGCCTGCGCGGTTGTGATTTCCTGCCCCTCAACCTTCTGCTCGATCGCCTCCATCAGCGCCGTGCGGTACTCGTCGCGATATTGCTCCGGGTCAAACGTCGTCGCGAGGCTTTCGATCAACTGCTTCGCCACGCGCATCTCGTTTTCGTCCACCGCACCGACCGCCGGAATCGACGGAAGCTGCGTCGTCAACCGCACCTCGTCCGGGTAATAGATCGACTCCATCACCAAGACGTTGTCGTACACGCGCAACACCGCGAGCATCTGCGCCGAGCGGATGATCACTTTGACCACGGCGATCCGCCCCGTGTCTTGCATCGCTTGGCGCAACAGAGCGTACGCTTTGCTGCCGGTCTCTTCGGGCGCGAGGTAGTAGCTTTTGTTGAAATAGATCGGGTCGATCTCTTCCAGAGAAACGAAATTGAGGATGTCGATCGTCTTGGTGCGCTGCGGCGAGATTTTTTCCATGTCTTCATCGCTCAGGATCACGAACTGACCGGATTGGTACTCAAAGCCCTTGACGACTTCCTTCCACTCGATTTCTTCTTCGCAGTGCGGGCAGGTGCGAACTTGCTTGACAGGGGTGCCGCACTTTTCGTGGAGCATGCGGAACTTGATGTCTTTGTCCTCTGTCGCGGCGAACATTTTGATCGGAATGTTGACCAAACCAAACGAGATCGAGCCTTTCCACATCGTGTGCATGTCGTCACTCCTCCTCGTTTCCGTGTCGATTTGCACGTAGTATGCGGAGAAAAGAAAAAACATATTGGATAAAAATTTATTCAAAATCCACAGTTTTTGATTAAAAATCAAGGGCTACTATCCAAATTTGATAGTAGCCCTTGCAATTACTTAGGACGACGAATCCCCCCACGGCGAAGCATACTAAATCCATACAAATAAATATCGGGCATATTCACCTTGCCGTCTGATCGGGTCTCTAAGACTCCAAGTTTCAGCAATACTTTAAATATGCCATCGGAGTCCGATGCTGGTACCTTGCTTTCTTTCCTCCATTCTGTATTTCGAATCGCAGCCAAAATATTCGATTTAGCAGTGGGAACTTCAATCCCTGCCAAACTTGGTTTCAAATCATTCAACCAAGGATATTCCTCTTCCGCTAATTCTCGAATTCTATCGATGGAGGTCTCCATGAGCGCACCTTGAAGATGCGTGGGCTGTAGAAGTCGATCATCTGGCAATTGCTTCAGATCGAATCGTTCCAACTCAAATCTCGCAGCACGCTCAAACAATTTGATAAACGAACGAGGAGCTATTCTGCCATTGGAGTCTTGTAAATGATTCGGAATCCAGCGGTGGGTTATACCTTTTTTGGCATCCTTCCCCATAAATTGTCCAACCATGTTGCGTATTACATCTTGGTAGACTCGCTCCTCGCTTCTCGGAATATATCCAAGTATTGGATCATGTTTCGAAATAACATCGGGCACTTTCTGTAAATATTGAAGTAACCTTGCATCAGAATTTGCCATACGTTTCATGAAAAGTTGATACAGCCAAGAAGCTTGCCATTCGAGGCGAATTTGGTAGGCTTGGAGCTTAGAAGCATCGGGAAATCCAAGAAATTCTGGAGCGAACAGATCGTTTCGAAGAAAAATCTTCGGGCGAATTCGATCCCATCTTCTCCACCGATCTAACCAAAATGCTAATAACTCGCGAATCGGGATGGCTAGTTTGGAATGAGAAATCGTCAATTTATCTAATTCATCGTATGTAATGAAAAGCCAACGATCTTCCTTGATCAGAGTTTCATCTACTTTATCGAGCACAAAACTAATAATTTCAAGTTCCTTTTTCACCATCGGAACCCAAACGCTCACTAGTTGCAACTCGTCAGTTAACGTCTTCTTGATCTCACTCGGGATTCTTTCAAAAACATTACTTCCAGGGAAATCACCAATATGCCGTAATACACTCCCGAGTGTTAAGCCAAGCCAAAAAGCTCGCCAGTCAAGTACATCCGCGGTATCGGAAAATATTTCGCCAGACTCCTGACTCGGAAATTTTAAACCATGATTTCTTTCTCCGCCATACCCTGTGACCCACATCGTTCGATCAAGAAAACTTAGTTTATCAACCCCAGTCACGTCCGCTAAGGCGCCCCGCCCATTCGGAAACGCAAGCAATCGAAACAATTGGGTCTTCCCCGCGCCACGCCCACCTAATATGAGCAAGGTATCCGGATCGAGCACACGTTTGTGTTCCGGTATGGGGAGAAAGTTTTTCATAAATTCAGGTTCATGATTTGATTCTTGCTCTGCCAACCCTTGTCCAAGAGCATCAACCAGTATTTTCAGTAAGTCTTTCTTGGTGGTCTCATCCATTTTCATAACCTCGACTTTCCTTATCGAAACTCGTCTCCGAACAATAAACATATGCGTTTTGCCATTTGCTGATAAGTTTCGTCTGTTAACAGTTGTACATATTCGGAAACTCTATCACGCTCATTCGTAGAGTCATCTCTTGTATAGAGGGCAATCTCCCCTCGAAAAGCTTGTTGCCACGGTAGCACAACCGGCGTGAACGGTGCATCCGGATCATTCGAGTTCGGGATATCCTGATCAATAAACGTTGGAGCCGAGTAATACTGATCTAAAAAAGTATCGTACGCTTTTACTCGAAAACGTTCCAATTCCTCTTCTCTACCGTGAGCTCCAAGGGGTGGAGCCATCGCGTGTGCAAGTAGTACAGATTGAGGTTCTCCTCCATCATGCCGTGCTAATCTGCGAATCACTTGCTCCAAACCAAGCCATGTCTGCTGTGAGTTGTTACCAAATAATACAGAGGCATGAGACAGATCACTTACAGCTAGCCCTCCAATGTCATGGAACCCAGCTCGTGCGTCAATAAAAATATAATCCAAAACCCTCCGATCCATTGTAGAAGATCTTCGATAATAAATCTCCAAGTCATTCAACATAGTTTGCATAATTTCCGCTAAATTGTGATCTTTATCAATCAAATGCTGAAAGTCTAACCTCGCCAACTTCTCCAAATACTCTTCGTTCACCGTTCCAGCAGGCAGAGAATAGATTGTTTCTCCTGTATCTCCCACCAAAACTGGTTCGTTGATCAATTGAATAGACTGACGAATTGGCCAGGTACTCTGAACGCGCTTTTCCAAAAGATAATCCGTAACACCTGTAAAATTTACGTCAGACTTAAAAAATATGGATGACAGACCTGGAGCCTCAAGGTCGAGATCAACAAGCCCGATACGATATCCCCGACGTGCCATCGTGAGTGCTGTAGCCACCATTGAAGTTGTTCGCCCCATACCGCCTTTAAAAGAAAAAAATGACACAATCTTGGGTTTATGCCCCTGTGAAGCTACTTGATAATCCCACGGCGGTTGTGCGGCTCTGTGTCGGGAAGTCCAAGCTTTTTTCGAAATATGTCTCTCCAAAACATACCACCGTGGCGTAACTCCTTCTTGATCCCACTTTGCGGATGCTCTTTGTTGCACAACTAATTTACCAAGAGATTGATGAGCAGTCTTGGTCTCTCCAGAAATCCAAATATCTTGGCCAAAATAGGGACCAAGTCTAGAATCCAGTTCATTTTTTACTTGTATAATCTCTTCTGAAGTAGGGCTATCATCCGATTTCGGTTCTAGATATAAGGTAATTTTGCCATACACATCGCGAATCATTGTAACAGATTCAAGTTTTCCAAGGATTGTCGAAACCGTGTTGATCCCTTCATAAGCTTTGTCAAGCGTTTCACCGAAACTAATCGTCATCCTCTCAGCTCCTCACTTGATAATTTACCATCCAGCACAAGCTCCACGATCGTTTCCTCGAATAAATCCCACGCTCTTGCAACAGCTTGCATTGCTTGCTCCTCAATCCAAATCCCACTTCTTGCATATCTTCGTTCCGGATGCCCATCTACCAGTACAGTGCCGTCTAGTCTTGACTTCGGGAGACGGATATCGACTTCCGGAAATAGTATTCGTAACCTATCCATTGCGACCCCTTGTATTTCACTTAACATATGACCATACTCCCTAGCAGCCCGTTGGTCCATATAGAGTTGAACCAAGGTTTTAAAGGCACATTCGGGCACGTAACCGGACAAATAGACTGCGTTATCAAATCGACCCTGATCCAAAAGAGTTTGAGCATCTTGGAGATGTCTAACGGCACTCTGTGCGAAACTGCTATCTTGCATAAGGCTCCCTCATCTCCTCTTATCCAGGTTCCTCTCTTATACAACGACCAGATATTTGTTTTTCATTATAACATTCAGCATCGCAATGGAAAGTGGTTTGTTCTCTATCCATGACTGCCTTGCCAATGTTCTGTCATTTGCAAGTTGTCAGGACTTTCTCGTTTATCTCATTCGCTTCAAAATGAATCAAAAAAGCCCTCGAAGTCGTAACCGACACAAGGACTTTTCACCATCTTTAAAACATTCGACCACTTGCTCCTAATCAATATAATACGCAAGCGTTTGCAATTCTGTCGTCAAATCGGCGTTTCGCACTGACACATGCGACGGAACGCGCAACGAAACCGGCGCGAAGTTGAGAATGCCCTTCACCCCGGAACCCACCAAACGGTCGGCTACTTTTTGCGCTTCAGGTGCCGGGACGGTGATGATTCCGATCAAAATGTCGCGGTCTTGGATCGTCCGCTCAATTTCATCCAAAGGCTGGATCTTGATCGTCCCGACCTCCGTGCCGATCTTGTCAACGGAGTTGTCAAAAATCGCGGTGATGCAAAGCTTCTCCTGCGTGAAGCGGTTGTAGTTCGACAGCGCAATTCCCAAGTGGCCCGCTCCGATCAGCGCACAGTTCAAATGACGGTCAATTTTGAGAATTTGCTTGATCTTCTCCACGAGGTAGCCCACTTCATATCCGATCCCCTTTCGGCCAAACTCGCCGAAATACGCGAGATCCTTGCGAATCTGCGCCGGGTTCATGTCGAGCTTCTGTCCGAGTTCGTACGAGGAGACCGTGCGGATGTTCGAGTCTTGCAATTGCTGCAAATAGCGGAGATACACCGGGAGCCGGCGTACCACCGCTTCAGAAATTTTCGGCGTCTTCAAACAGGTTCCCTCCCGACTTCCTCCAAGCTCTCTTCTCTCTAGTTCGTGAAGCAGGAGAAAAATTCCTGTACGATTCGAGATTACGAAGAGAGTTTGTTCAGGTTCTTGGTCGAGTAAAACGCCATCAATTTGCGCTTCACACGGCACAGTGCGTTGTCGACCGCCTTGGTGGTCGTCCCCATCTCGTCGGCGATTTCCTTATACGTGTTCTGGTTGACGTAGAGGGTCAGCACTTGGAATTCAAATTCGGACAAGGAATCGGAAAGCTCCTTGCGCAGTTCTTTCACTTGCTCGCGAACGAGAAACACATATTCGGGGTCGCTCGCCATGGGTCCCGGTAAGGTGTCCATCAGCGTGCGGTCGGCGTCCTCTTCATACATCGGGCGGTTCAACGAGAGGTAATAGTTCAGAGGCTGGTGCTTCAAGCGCATCGCCGTCTTGATCGCGGTGATCAACTGGCGGGTGATGCAGATTTCAGCAAACGCGCGGAACGGAATCTGACGCTCCGGTTGGTAATCGCGAATCGCTTTGTAGAGACCGATCATGCCTTCTTGGATCAGGTCTTCGTTGTCCGCGCCGGCCATGAAGTACGAACGGGCTTTCAGTCGAACCATCGGGTTGAATTTTTGGAGAATTTCCTCCACCGCGTCCGAGTCGCCGTGCTGGGCACGAAGTACGTTTTGTTCCACAGGTTCCTCATCGGTTGCTTTGGGGACGGACAAAATCTTCTGATCATGTTCGATTGCCGTTAACACTGCGATCACCTCGGACACAAGCTTTTAACAAAAGGTTATGTATACATCCTATCGCTTTTATCTCACTTCCGTCAATCGCCCAAATACGCCAATTTGACAAAAATAGCTCCGTTTTCTACCCCTCGATACATCTCATTCGACATTGCGATATTTTAGAGGAATTTTCCGAAAACAATGTCGAATATTGTCGAATAAAAGAAAAGAGAGCAAGGAATTCAGCTCCTGCCCTCTCAATCGTTCCGTTTTTAAAACGTTTATTCTCCAAGCGGTGTTTTGAGCCAATTGTAAACGGTCTTCAACACTTCACGCTCGGTCCCTTGATACGTCCACGGTCCCGGCAGCGAGCGGATAAAGTGCCGTCCGTAGCGCGATTCGGTGATGCGGCGGTCGTAGATGACGATCGCGCCGCGGTCGCGCTTGGTGCGGATGAGGCGGCCGAAGCCCTGTTTGAAGCGGATGATCGCTTGCGGGACACTGTATTCCATGAAGGAATTGCGGCCTTCGCGCTCCATTTTCTCCGTGCGCGCTTCGACGACCGGCTGGTTTGGCGGCCAGAACGGCAGCCGTGCGATGACGAGCAACGACAAGTCTTCGCCGGGGATGTCCACCCCTTCCCAGAAGGAGTTCGCCCCGAACAACACCGCTTTGGGGTGGCGTTGGAACTCTTGCACCAAGCGGTGGCGAGAGGAAGAATCGACACCGTGCGCGAGGACGGTGATGCCGTGCTCGGCGAGCATCGGTTTGACTTTGTGGTACGTTTCGCGCAGCATCCGGTGCGACGTGAACAGCACGAGCATGCGCCCTTGCGAGACGCGGGCGAGGTTGGTCAGCGACTCGGCAAACGACGTCGTGAACACGTCTTCGGCGACCCCTTTGACCGGCAAGCAGTCGTTGGGGACGCAGAGCAGGGCTTGTTTTTTGTAATCGAACGGCGAATCGACTTGGAGCGTCATGAGTCTGCCCTGCACGTTCGATTCGTAGAGGCCGAGCTGATGAATGACGTACTTAAAGTCTTGGTTGATCGTCAGCGTAGCGGAGGCGAGCACGACACTTTCCTTCTTAGAAAAAAGGTGCGTGTGCAAGAGCGGCCCCACATCGATCGGCGCGGAATACAGAAAGACGACGGGTCGCATCGATTTGTCGTCCGCCTCCATCCAGAGCACGGACGATTCGCTGCCGACGGAGCGCAGGAAGTACGCGAGATCTTGCCAGCCTTGGTCGAGTTCTTTGACTTGGCCGGAGATGTCGGTGAGCGTGCCTGCGAACATCTCGTCTTTCATGAGGTCTTCGCTCAGCTCTTCCAAGCGCCCGACCAGTTTGCGCATCGCTCGGACTTCGCTTTGGAGGTTTTCGCTGGCGGACGCGATGCCTTCCCAAGCGGTTTGCAGGGTTTCGTCGTCAAACGTGTCCGGCTTCAAGCGCATCGTCTGCCGTCCGGCGTCGGTGCCGTTGGCGTGCTTGAGGATGAAGTCGTGCAGTTGGCGGAACACGTCTTCGTTGGCGTCGCGAAGGTCGCCGATCTGCTCCATCGATGTTTCAAGCGTTGCGCGCAGGTCTTCGTACGCGGACGAATCGCCGCTTTGCAACACATCGACTTTTTGCAAAAGTTGGAACAGCAAGCCGCGGTTTTTGTCGCGCAAGAGGCGGTTGAGCGCGCCGTACATTTGAAAATACGACACTTCCGTCCCCAGATGTTTCGTCGCCTCGTCCTCCATGTGGTGGGCTTCGTCGAGGACGAGGAATTGGTAGCCCGGCAGCACGTTGTGATCGGCTTTGACGTCGGTGAGGACCAGCGAGTGGTTGGTGATCAGGACGTCGGCGTTTTGCGCGCGGGCGCGGGCGCGGTGGTAGTAGCAATTGCGGAACCACGGGCAGGCTTTCATGATGCAGGAATCGGCGCCGGACGCGACTTTGTTCCAGTGATCCGCCTGTTCGCCGTTCAAGCTCAATTCTTCGCGGTCGCCGCCTTCCGTCTCGATCAGCCAAGCGACCATGCGGACGAAGAAAGTCGTCTCGGCAGGGTCGGTCACAAGCCCCGGATTGTTGACGTGGGTGGCGACTTTGCGCATGCAGACGTAGTTGCCGCGTCCTTTGAAGACTTCGATGTTGAAGTCAAACGGGATGACTTGTTGCAACAGCGGGATGTCGCGTTCGCGAAGTTGTTCTTGCAAGTTGATCGTGTGCGTGGCGACGACGACGCGCTCGCCCTTGGCGATGCTGTAGTAGACAGACGGGATCAGGTACGCAAGCGATTTCCCTGTTCCGGTGCCCGCTTCGACGATCAGGTGTTTTTGTTCCTCGAACGCAACGGCTACTTGGCGGAGCATGTCCAACTGCTGCGGGCGTTCTTCGTAGCCGGGCATGAGGTCGGACATCGGGCCGCCTTTTTCGAGGACGGAGACGACCTCGGAGACGTCGAAATCGGAAAGCGCGCCCCCCGCCGGGCTTTCTGCGACGGCGATCTGGACGGGGCGGTGCATCAGGCGGTCGATGGTCACGCAGCCTTCGGGTTCGTCAAATTGCAAGATGGAGGTGTTGCCTTCCGCAAGTCGTCGGAAAAAATGACGCAGCGGCCAATCGGTATATTCGGTCAGCCCGGTGATCTGCTGAAGGAGCAGGAACGGGAGTTTTTGGGCGCGGTCAAGCAGTGCTAGGAACAGGTTTGCAGTCGTTTCGGCGTCGGAGAGCGCTTGGTGCGGATGGTCGTGCGCGAGATTGTGGTGGGTCGCGAGGGATTGCAGAGAGTAACTGGACTCGCGGGGCCAGAGAATCTGCGCGAGTTGCACCGTGTCGATGACTTCGCCGACGTAATCGAGATAGCCGCTCTCGTCGAGGGCGGCGTTGAGGAAGCGCAAGTCGAAGTCGGCGTTGTGCGCGACGAGAATCGCGTCATGATAAAAAGGAAGAAACTCCGGCATGACTTCTTCGAGGGAGGGTTCGTCCTCCAGCAGTTCGTCGGTGAGGCCGGTGAGTTCCGATATATAGGGCGGGATCTTGATCCCGGGGTTCACGCGTCGATGAAACCTCTCCACCACCCGGCCGTCCTGAATCTTGACCGCGCCGATCTCGATGATGCGGTCCTTGTGGGCGGTGAAACCGGTGGTTTCGAAATCGAAGACAACATATGTTTCGCTCAATGGAGTGTCCTCCGCTTTCTACGTACATTCGTTCTGCTATTCTCTCATAGAAGCGCGGGGGTGACAACTGGGAATCGGTTCATTCAGGGCGGCCCCGATACGGGTCACACCCTGTTTTCTCAGCGAATAACCCGCAAGAGAATTATCATAGAAATAAAATGTCCAAAAAGTTTTCCTACACGCGTTAGCCAAACAAGTTCCTTTCCTGGACATGCTCTGTGTCAGCGTACCCGCCTTGTACTTTACTTCTTTTGAATACGCCTTCCTTGCCTGTACCGTTCGTTCCAAAACAAAAACCCCTCCTGTGTATACAGCAGGGGAAGGATACTATTAATAGAGTGCTTACTCGCGAACTTCTTCAACCGAACTTACATGGAGTGGAGCAATCGAGAAACCTTCTTCGAAATGAACGAACCCATTGATGATGACCCCCAGGGAGTTCGTAAACAATTTCAAAACTTCGCTCTTAGGCGCATCGAGAATATATTCTCTTCCGCTGTCCATCACAATTCTTGTTTTCATCATGTCACCCCTTTCGTTGAAATGTTTCGCCAATGCAGAGTAACATTCCTTCGCTACTCCTTCACACACCCTGTTCCGCGCAGGCAGGTGATCTTCCCACTTCCGTTAGTTTTACACATGATAGTAAAACAATCAACAGCATGCGGTTTACAACGATCGAGTCTGGGCGTACTATAAGAACAAAGGTTCGTCATAAACCTTCAGAACAACTCTTGGAAGGTGCTGCTATGGAACTGCAAGAACTCGTTGAACTGCTTCAAATCGGAAAACCCACGATCCGACAATACGTGGAACTGCTTGAAACAGAAGGACTTCATGTCCCGAAAGATATCGGCGGGAAGATCATCTACGAAGACGTGGCGCGTGAGGTTTGTGCGTTGCGCTGGTTGATCCAGCAAGGGGTGAACCGGTCGGAGGCTGCCAAGGTGGTGACGGGGAAGCTCAAGAGCGATTTGAAAATGCCGGAGGACGTCTTCGCGGCTTTCAAATCCGAGAGCAAACCTCCCAAATCAACCAAGAACACTGCCACCAAGCAAAAAACGCCCGCCAAACACACCAAATCCCGCCCCCTCGACCAACTCTGGGACCTGTTTGTCGAGCAGTTGTCCGATGAAGACAAACTGCGCCTCATGAAGTCCTTTAAAATGAAAAACGAATCCCAATTCCGCAACCAACTCCTCGACTTTCTGCTCGCGGAAACCAAACCCCGCCAATAGACAGGAGGCCCCCCTATGATCGAGAGAATCCGCGCCGACCTCGCCGCCTATGAAAAGGCGCATCGCAACCCTTGGAACCAACGGCTTCATTACATCGCCTTCGCGTGCGCTTTCTTTGGCTGGGTGTTTCTCTTGATCGATTGGCGGGCGACCGTCCTCCTCGCCGTCGCCCATTACACCCTCTCGTGGATCGGACACTTCTTCTTCGAAAAAAACAAACCCGCCTCCTTCAAGCGTCCTCTCCTCGGTTTTTACGCCGGGTTTCTCTGGTTCTTTTTCACAACCTTCCGCGCGGGTCGGAACTAAACAAAAAACCAGAGCCCGGAAGAGTCCAGAGCTCTGGTTTTTTCAATCAAGAAGAAAGCGTCAGCCTGCGAATGATCTCCTCATGCTGCGGATACAACGCCAGCAGTTCCTCGCGCTTGAACAGTTCGAAGTCCGCGTAATCAAACCCGGGCGATACCATGCACCCGACCAGCGCGTACGTGTTCGGCTCGTTGACCGTCGAGCCGAAGATGCTCTGCGCGGGGACGATCGCTTGCAAGACCTCGCCCTGTTCCGGATCAGGGCCGAGTTGGATGGCTTCGTAAGCTCCATCCGGATGAATCACATGGACAGTCAGGGAACTTCCGCCGTGATAATACCAAATTTCATCCGACTGCAGACGGTGAAAGTGCGACACGTCTTGCGAGCGCAACAGAAAGGTGATGCTCGTCGACAGCGGACGCGTACCCTCCTTGGTTTCGACTTCACCTGCTGATTCATACGTTCGTTTGAAGAATCCGCCTTCAGGATGCGCTTCGAGACCGAGTTTTTCGATCCAGTACGAAGCGGTATGAGATGTGATGTACGTTTGCATACTCGTAGTCTATCAAAAACCCCCAGACCCATACATGATCATTGACAATCCCTGTAAGCCCCGCTATGATACTCAGTAACCAGAAAATTTCGTGATACATGAAGGGCCGGTTTGTACCTCTGTAGAGCGTATGAGCTGGCTTTTTGCTATTCAAGTTCCGTCTTTCATGTCTGGAGGTGTTGGCGTTGCGTTCGATTTTTAAGTTTCACCCGATTGTCAACACGCTGTTCATCGGCGTGATGATGTCGCGGATGGCGACTTCGATGAGCATTCCGTTTTTGGCGATCTACCTGTCACTGCGCACCGAGATGTCCCCCGCGACGATCGGCTTCACCATCGGGCTGAGTTCCCTGGCGAGCACCGTCGCCGGTTTTGTCGGCGGCACGATGTCCGACCGCTTCGGCCGCAAGCGGGTCATGCTCGCGTCGCTCTACATCGCGTCCGCCGTCTCGTTCGGCTTCGTGTTCGCCCACAGCGCCTGGCTGTTCATGCTGCTCAGTTTCGTCAACGGCGCGTCGCGTTCGTTTTTTGAACCGGTCTCGCAAGCGCTCATGGGCGACTTGACCCCGCAGGAACAGCGGTACCGCGTGTTTTCCATCCGCTACATGGCCGCCAATACCGGCTTTGCGGTCGGCCCGATGATCGGGGCGATGCTCGGGCTGGTCGCAGGTTCGACTCCGTTTCTCGTCACGGGGATTTTCAACTTGATCTACGCCGTCGTCCTCCACCTGCTCGTCAACCACTTCGGCATCAACGAGTTGGAAAGCTCCCAAGCCAGCCATCGGGAGAACGTCACGTTTCGCTCCGCCATCCGCGTGTTGGTGCACGACCGCGCGATGCTGTGCTACTTGATCGGCGGCACGCTGATGCAATTCGGGTATTCGCAGATGTCCACCCTCTCCGACTACACCGCGCACCACTTTGAGGACGGCGTGAATTTGTACGCTTGGCTGATGACGGTCAACGCGGTCATTTGCGTGGTCTTGCAGTTTCTCGTCTCCAAATGGGGGGAAACACGCTCTCCGCTCGCCCTCGTCGCGCTCGGCAATATCCTCTACGCCCTCGGCGGACTTGGCTTTGCGTTGGCGGTCGGCCCGGTGACGATGATGCTGGCGATGGTCGTGTTCACGTGCGGCGAAGTGCTCTGCTTCCCCGCCAACTCGATTTTGATCGACCGCATCGCGCCGGACGGATTGCGCGGGACGTACTACGGTGCCCAATCGTTTCGCGACATCGGGCGGTTTGTCGGCCCGTCGTTCGGGCTGTCGATGCTCGGGCTGATCGGCATCCTGCCGCTGTTCCTCATCATCGGCGCGCTGTTCCTCGTCAGCACCGTCTCGTACCGAACCGGCGAACGCATCGAGCGCCGCTCGGCCCGCCAACAACCGCTTCCGTCTCATCTGCACGGATAAAAAGTACGTCCACCCGATGCAGGTGGACGTTTTATTTCGTCTAAATTCTGAACATATCGACAACGGACTTCCAATTTTCCCCTTTCAGCTTATACTGAAAGCAAGGAGGGAGCTCCACATGATCTCATACACCGTACCTTGTTATTTCTGCAAACAAAACTTTGAAGTGTTCGAAGGAAGCCCCGAATACCAGATGGTCAAACGCAATATGCAAGCCCGGCACACCTGCCACGATTGCCGCAAGAAAATCGAGATGGAGTCCAAAAAAGCCACCGGCCTCTCCAACGAACTGATCGCGATGATCGAGAGCGATTCCCTCGAAGGCAAGTTGAACAAGTACGACGAACTCAAAGGCAAAGGCAAGTTCGATCTCGACCCGCAATGGCTGGAAAGCGACCGTCGATAACTTTCTAATCATAGGAAAAAACCGCCCAATCACTCTGTATCTTTTGAAGATGAAAAGAATTCCAAAGTTTGGAAGTGTCAAACGACCATGTGGATTCTCATCGTTGCGGAACCGTTTCCGAATTCATCCTCCACACAAAGACCCCTGCTCCACATCCGATGTGGCCAGGGGTCTTGGTCATTTCGATCTTACTTCACGTGCACGTTGCAAACGCCTGCGCCGTCTGCTCCTTCCACAGAAGCGACCGTGTGCCAAATCTCTTCGATTTTCATCTTATCCCCCGGCTGCGGCACTTGGCAAAGCGGAACCGAAGCGATTCGCTGCTCAATGCCGGACGCGGTATGCAGATAAACCACTGCTTCGCGTTCTTGCTCCATCAACAACCCCCCCTTGCGCGTTGGCGCTGTTTATCTCACGGGTAGTATACGCAAAAAAAGAGTGCTGCCGCGAAGGCAAGCACTCTTTTTCATGCAGACTGAAGATTAGTTGTTGGTGTTCATGTACCAAGCTTCTTGAACTTCTTTGGAGAACATGTCGTAGGAGATCCAGGTGTAACCTTTGTTGCCCCAGGAGGTGCCCCATTGGTTGACAACCTTGAACGCGCCGGTGTAGCCGTTGTACACTTTGTTGTCGTCGTAGCCTACGATGGTAACCATGTGGCCGCCACGGGATTTCTCGCCGCTCTTGTGAGCGTCGACAACGTAGGTGTCATTCGCTTGAGCGTTGTCCCATTCCGGGTAAACCGGGATCGCGATCCCAACCAGACGTTGGTCGCCGGAGGTGCCGACGAGTGCGTTTTTCACCGCTTGTTGAGCGGTTGCGTTGCCTTTGCCAGCGCCTTGGAAGATGTTGGTGGAGCCGAGGTTTTTGTGCAGAGCTGCGTCAGCCAGCTGCGTGGAGTTCGGCTGGGTGGTGTAGTCGTACTGGTTGTACGCCATTTTCGACAGCGTGGTGTCGCCTTTGGAAACGAGCAGGTTGTATGCGTCGACCGGATACAGACCGCCGTCTACACCGCCGTTGAGTTGGTTGTATACGAAGGACGGCGAGTACTCGTTGGAAGACGAGTAGGAGGTGGTCAGGCCGTGGCCGAAGGATTTTTGGTAGTACGCGGTGGACCATGCAACGCAGGAACCTTGTTGCCCTTGGTCGCCAACCGGCGGGATGTTGGTGAGGACGAAGGATGCCGGAGTAGCCGTTACCGGCTTCGAAGCGAGAGACGCTTCCGTAGCGTTCATTTTCGGAACGTTTGCGCCAAGCGGGGTGAATTTCAGGCCGAGCGGATGAAGAACCGCTTGGGAGGTTTGGCTGGATTGTTGAGCGTCAGCCGCGTGTGCGGATACTGCGAAGAGCAGTGCCGGGATAGCAGCCATTGCAACCAATGCTTGTTTTTTCATGTGGATGGTCCCCTTTCTGAGTACGACGATACCTTTTGTTTTGTACCGAAGAGTGGGAATTGTTTGACTCTTCCCTCTGAAAAGAGATTATCACATTAAAAACGGACTGTAAAGGGGGTGTTGAGGATTAATTACAGAAAAATTTTTAGAAAAAATTTCTGTTTAAAAAACCGAAAAAACCACTAAAAAAAGAGAGGCAACCGTGTCCCAGGTTGCCTCTCTTCCCTCTTCAGCCGGTTGCCGGCCGACCCTTACTGTGCGAGATAGGTAAATTCTGCGTCGGATTTCACTTTGAGTACGGCGGTCGGATACGTCACCATCTGCGGAACCATCATGCCCGGGTCCGGATGTTGCAGGTTGGCGTTGACGAACAGACCTGCTGCCGTTGCCGAGATGCCGTCAACCGTTACCGAGTAGCCGCCGGTCGGCGCTTCTCCGCCGCAGACGACCAAGTAGCGCTGGCCGTTGTCCACAACGCTGTAGACGCCGGGCTCCGTGCGGTTTTCGTTCGCGACGGTCTGCACGGTTTGCGGCAGCTCGCCGGAGACTTGCTCAAATCCCACTTTCGTCGCCGCGGTGAGCGAACGTTTGACCGCTCCATCGAGCAGAACCGCTGCTTCGCCGCGGGTTAAAATGCCGTGCGGGTTGACGTGTCCAGCCCCGTCGCCGACCATGATCCCCAGTTTGTAGAGCTGGTTCAACGCGTCGCGCTGGGTGTCGGTGACGCCTTGGAGATCGGTGTACGGAGCGGTGAGGTTCGCGCCGTTGATGCCGGTGTTCATCGCCGGAAGCGCAGAAGCGATCCAAGAAGCGACTTCGGCGCGGGAGACGTCTCCGTTGGTGGAGTCGTCCGCGACTTCCTTGCCGAGCGCGTTTTTGATCCACGTCTTCAGCTCCACGCGCACCGCTTTGGAGTTCGGTTCAAACGCGTTGGACGAGCCGCCGATTTTCCCGTTGCCAATCATATGATAGCTCGACAGGCGTTGCACCGCGTCGGCGGAGAAGTGGCTGCCCACATCGGAGAACTGCGTGGCGTTCCCGTGCAGTTTTTCCGATTTGCCCTGGAGATGTTGCGTCGGCTTCGGTGCGATAATTTTGCCATTGTCATCCGCTGCAAACGCGACGGAAGCGGAAGTCATGACCAGAGCGGTCGCCATCAGAGCGGTGATCGTTTTTTTCATCATCTGAAAAAGTCCTCCCTTGTTTTTATACCGTTAGTTTTTTTCAATCTACACGATACGACGGTAACGGCAAGGGAAAAGTTTCATCTCCCGCCAAAATAAATTATTTTTGCGTAAGCTTCGTGCCCGGAACCTGTTCCGTCTGATACGAATCCACAACGAAAGCCCCGTTGACATACTTGTAGCTCGGGACGAGGTCAAACACGCCCATGATGTGATGGCCGACCCATGCCCAGTGGCGGGTGGTCAGTTTTCCGTTGACAACCGACACGCTGTACGGATTGTCAACGTTCATTTGGTACGGCTTCTGCAGGAACGACGGATCGAAACCGTTCCATTGCGGGCCGACCAGTTGCACGGTCCACGAGCGGTTGTCGGCGGTGGACTTGATGTTCCACGTCAACGTGTTGGTGTCGAGCGTGATCGAGTTGAATTTCGCCGCCCAGTCCGGCTGTTGCACTTTCGCCGACGAGAACGTGCCGTTTGCGCCCTGAACGAACACGCGCAGGTCGTGCGCCCCCATCCCGCCGTTGCCGTGCAGGTCGGATTCGAGGATCAGGTCGTTTTTGCCGTCGCCGGTCACGTCGTTGACCAAGAGTTGCACCGGATCGCGGGTCACTTCCGGGTCGAGGTTGAAGCGGGTTTGCAAACGGCCGTTTCGGTCAAACAGGCCCAGGTAGCCCGGTTTGCTTTCGTTTTTGTTCGCGACGACGGCGAGGGTTTCTTGCGCTTTGCCGTCGTTGTTCAGATCGACGTTGTCTTTGCGCAGAACGACGTTGTCATCGGCCCCGATCTGCAGCCCTTGACTTGCGGGCAACAGCGCGTTGAGCATCACCGCCGCTTCGCCGCGCGTCAACTTCCAGTTCGGGCAAAAAAGTCCATACCCCTCCCCGACCACGATGCCTTGCTTATAGAGACGGCCGACGGCAGCACGGGCTTCCGGCGGAATTTGCTCATGGTCGACGAACATGTCAGCGTTGGCGGCCCCGTTGTCGCCCGTGGCGTTGGAGCGGATCTTCTCAAGAATTTCCGCCGCTTCCCAGCGCGGGATGTTGTTGCCCCCGGTCAAGTGCGTCGGCTTCGCATGCAGCGCGCTTTGAACCCAACGATCGAAGTCGGCGCGCGTGACCGGCTCGTCGGGGTTGAACGCTTGCCATTCATTGGACGTCAACACGCCGTAGCTCGCCAGCCGTTTCACCGCGCCCTCGCTGTAATGGCCTTGCAACGTGGAGTAGATCGGATTTCCCGCATGCGCCGCAGTCGGAACCAAAGCGGTGGCCGCAAGCGGCGCGCCGGCGAGCAGGAGTCCTGCGGTCAACACCGCGGTTGTTTTTTTCCAAGACGAACGTTTCATTCTGAATTCCTCCCTTGGCACTGTGTTCTATCCCGTATGACGCAGACTTCCTGAATTTGGTTTCGGGCATCGAAAAAAAAACCAGCCCCGTTCTGCCCCGGGCTGGTCCTCCGCATCTCTACTTGCACTTTTCAAAGCACTGCTGCGCCCGCTCCAACTCGCCGAGCGCGTAGTGGGCGATCCCTTTGTAGAACAGCGATTCCACGCAGTCGCGGTCGTACACCAGAGCGGCGTTGAAGTAACGGAGCGCTTGCGTGTACGACTCTTCCTCCATCGCCAGCCGGCCCAGGTGGTAGAGGCCGAGTTTTTTTTCCGCGGAAGTTTCCATCGCGACGAGGCGGAGCAGCTGTTCCTTCGCTTCGCCCCGTTTCTGCGTGGCGCTCCACACGCGGGCGAGCCCGGCGATGGCAAACGCGTCGCGGGAGTCGGTGCGCAGAAGCAGCGCGAAGCAGCGTTCCGCACGGTCGTAATCGCGTGCCTGATAGGAAGCCCAGCCGAGGTTGAACAGCCCGGCGCGGTCGGTCGGCGAGCAGGAGAGCTGCTTTTTAAACAGCGAGATCGCCGTCGCCACGTCGCCTTCGCGCAATCGAATCCATCCGAGACCTCCGAACGCGGCGGTGGAACTCGGGTGGTAGCGCAGCGCTTTTTTGTACAGAGCGCGGGCTTGGTCGACGTGGCCTTGCTGTTCGGAGAGCAGCGCGAAGTCGAGAATCACCTGCTCGTACGCCCCGTTCAAGTCATACGCGCGCGCCATGTGGCGGTACGCCCGGTCGCGGTTGCCCAGTTGCTCCCAGATCAGCCCGCACAGGCGGTGCGCTTCCCAATCCTCCGGGTCGCGGATCAACGCGCGCTGGAAGTGCGTCAACGCCTCGCGCAACCGGCCGCGGTTGAAGTGGCAGCAGGCGATGTTGAACTCGATGTCGCGGAAGTCGGGCGCCAGTTTCGCCGCCGTCTCAAACTCGACCAACGCCGATTCGTACTCCTCTTGCGCGACGAAGATGTGCCCGTAGGTGCTGTGGATCGTCGCTTGCAGGAATTCGTCTTCCTCGCGTCCCGTGATCTCGTTGAGATGGCGGGAGGCGCGTTCGTACTCGCCTTGCGCCAAACAACCGAACGCGAGATAGAGCCTCGCGACGAGGAAGTTCCCGTCGATCTCCAGCACGCGTTGGAACTCCTCCATCGCTTCCGGGAACATCAGCAAATCGAAATACCCGACGCCGCGCCGGAACGAGAGCACCATCTGCTCGTCGCGCGGGCGCAGAGTTTGCCCGTCGCCGATCTGGTAGACCAGCGTGCTGCCTGATTTCTTGCCGGGCGGGTTGCCGGTTTTCCCGTGAGCAGGCTCCCCCGCTTGCTCCTCTGCTTCCCGTTCGTCCGCGTCCCCCTGTTCACCCTTGATCATCGCAAACGGCGTGTCGCCTTGTTGCAGGGCGGCGAGTTTTTCCTGCAGGGCGTTCAGTTCGGGACTTGGCAACGTGCCGTCGAGTTCGAGGTTGAACTCCTCCGACAGTTCGGCGAGACGCTCTTCAAACGACAACCATTGCTCCACATATTTGTCGCACGCGTTGCGCAACGCGACCAGTTCTTCTCCTAAGATGCGCCGTTGTTCGCTGTCGGCCGCTTGGAGTTGCAGTTCAATGCGGTCGACGGCGCGGTTGAGCAGTGCAAACGGCTTTTCGAACATCCCAAAAACCCCCCCGTCCGAAGTAACCTCATGTAAGAGGTAGTCTGCGGCAAAACGAGAGGGTTTATCCATGCTTGCTCGATGTTTCTACTCGTGGTGCCTGCGCTCGTACTCCGCTATGCCTTTGTCGGTGATCTCAATCGCTTCATACGCGCTGCTTCCGGAGAAGTAGTACGTGTCCACCAAGCCTTCCACGCGCAGTTTTTGCACACGGGTGTCTTCAAACGACGCCGCCGGCCACGGGTCGCTCGACTTGGGGTCAAACGGTTTTTGGATGCTTTCCAGAACTTCCATCAGTTTCATGCCGATTCTCATCTTACCTGCCTCCGTTTGGGTTGGAATGGTTGGTGACGATTGCGCAGTAAAAAACGCAACACCCCCAAGAGGCCCTTGGGGGTGTTGACAGAGATTACACGATCGTAGCTTCCTTCTCGGTAATCAGTTCGACGATTTTGTTGTCTTGGTCCATCAGCGCGACGATCGGTTTGTGCGCGCGCGCTTCTTCGTTCTCCATCATGGCATAGGAAATGATGATCACCGTATCGCCCGGTTGCACGAGGCGCGCAGCTGCCCCGTTCAGGCAGATCACGCCGGAGCCGCGCTTGCCGGAGATCACGTACGTTTCCAGACGTGCGCCGTTGTTGTTGTTGACGATCTGCACTTTCTCATCCGGCCAGATGTCGGTCGCGTCGAGGATGTCTTGGTCGATGGTGATCGAGCCAACGTAGTTCAGATTCGCTTCCGTGACGGTCGCACGGTGGATTTTGGATTTCATCATCGTTCGGAACATGTCTCTGTATCCCCTTTGTCTCTGGGTTTTATATGTGATCGTTGCTAGATGTCGAGGACGATGTTGTCGATCAAACGGGTTTTGCCGAATTTCACGGCCAGTGCCAGCAGCGCCGGCTGATCCAGCGTGGAAAGCAGCGAGAGGTCGCGCATCGAAACGATTTGCACATAGTCGAGTTTCGCAAGCGGTTGCTCCTGAATCATCTCGCGCACCGCCGCGACCAACGCGTCGGCGTCGCGCTCGCCCGCCTGCACCCGCTCGGCCGCCATGCGAAGCGAACGGCTCAAGACCAACGCCTGCACGCGCTCCTCGTCGCTCAAGTAGACGTTGCGCGAACTCATCGCGAGGCCGTCCGGCTCGCGGACGATCGGGCACGGCACAACTTCCACCGGCGTGTTCAGATCGCGAACCATCTGCTGCAACACGACGACCTGCTGGGCGTCTTTCAAGCCGAAAAACGCCCGGTCCGGCAACACGATGTTGAACAGCTTGGTCACGACGGTCGCCACGCCCCGGAAGTGCCCCGGGCGCTTCGCGCCGCACAGCGTTTCCGTCACCGCTTCCACGTCCACGTATGTCAGGGATTTGCCGCCGCCGTCCGGGTACATCTCGTCGACGCCCGGCGCAAAAATCACGTCCACGCCCGCCGATTCCGCCAAGCGTGCGTCGCGCTCCAAATCGCGCGGGTATGCGTCAAAGTCCTCGTTCGGCCCAAATTGCAACGGGTTGACGAAGATGCTCATCACCGCGACATCACACTGTTCCTTGGCTTGACGCACCAAGGAGAGGTGCCCTTCGTGGAGATAGCCCATCGTCGGCACGAGGCCGACGGTTTTGCCGCCCGCCCGCTGCTCGGCCACGTAGCGTCGTACTTCTGCAATCGTGTGCAAGATGATCATGAACGTCCGGTCTCCTCTACTAGTCTTTCCAAAACATCGTCCGCCATTTTAAAACCGTGCTGCGCTTCCGGGAACTTGCTTTCGCGCACTTCTTGCGCGAATTGGCTGACGGAGTTGAGCATGGCATCGCCGAGTTCGCCGTATTTTTTGGCAAACTTCGGCAGGTAGCGGTCGGTGATCCCGAGCATGTCGTGGACGACCAGCACTTGCCCGTCGCAGCCGTCGCCCGCGCCGATGCCGATCGTCGGGATCGTCAAGCGCTCCGAAATCAAAGCGGCAAGCGGCGTCGGCACGCATTCGAGCACGAGGGCGAAGCAACCCGCTTCTTGCAAGAGCAGCGCGTCTTCGAAAATCTTCTTCGCGCCTTCGAAGTCCTTGCCTTGGACTTTGTAGCCGCCGAGTTGGTTGACCATCTGCGGTTGCAGGCCGATGTGCCCGCAAACCGGGATGCCGGCGCGCACAATCGCTTGCACTTGCTCCAGAATTTCCCGTCCGCCTTCGATCTTGACGGCGTCGGCGCCGCCCTCTTGGATCAGTCGTCCGGCGTTGCGAACCGCTTCCGGAGTGGAGATGTGGTACGACAGGAACGGCAGGTCGGTGACGATCATCGTCGATTTCGCCCCGCGTGTAACCGCTTTCGTGTGGTGGATCATATCCTCCATCGTCACAGGCAGTGTGGAGTCATAGCCGAGAACGACCATGCCCAGCGAATCGCCAACGAGGATCACGTCGACGTCGCCTTCTTCTGCGGCGCGTGCGGTCGGATAGTCATAGGCGGTCAACATGACGACCTTCTGCCGGTCGCGCTTCATCTCTTGCAATTTGACCGTGGACAGCTTGCTCGTGCTCATAAGGACTCCTCCTTGGGTGGTCTGCCGGGAGCCGAATCTAGTTAGGTTATAGACAAAAAAAGACCCTGCGAGCCTGGTTTTGGGCACGAAGAGTCATCCTTGGTCTTGATTCTCAGTTCCCTGTCTCGGTCCGAATCGGCTCAGAGCAGATGTGTAAAGTTGGAATTCAAGGGTCGTACAGTTTCCATCACGTCGGGAGTACAGTTCAGCTTTGGATACCGTCTCCACCCCCTGAGTATACCCGATTGTTTTGCGGAGTGCTAGACATATTATTGAGAATTCGTGGGCGCATTGCGAATTTCCAGCAACTCCGAGACGGTGACGAACGAGTAGCCCTGCTTTTGCAACGCGGGCAAGAGCTGTTCCAATGCTTGTCCCGTTTGCGCTTCCCGATCATGAAACAGCACGATCGAGCCGTTGCGGACGTTCTTCAGCACGCGCTGGACGATCTTGTGCACGCCGGGCCGTTTCCAGTCGCCGGTGTCGAGGTTCGGAGACCACATGATGACGGTGCAATGGTCGGCACGGGCGGTGTTGACGATCATGTCGTTGTAATACCCGCCCGGCGGGCGAAACAGTACAGGTTTGACGTGCGCGATCTTCTCCAGCACCGTGGAGGCGTGCGTGATTTCTTCGTGCAGTTCTTCTGAGGAGATTTTGCGCATCGACGGGTGGTTGTACGTGTGGTTCGCCAATTCGTGCCCTTCTTGCGCAACGCGCCGCACCGTATCCGGCAACCACTCCGCCCGCTTGCCAATCGTAAAAAACGTCGCTTTCGCTCCGTACTGTGCCAAAATATCGAGAATGCGCGGTGTATTTGGATAAGGACCGTCGTCGAACGTAAACGCGACGACTTTTTCATTGGTCGCCACTTCGCGCACGACGTCGCTTTTCTGCAGGTCCCGAGTCTGCCCCGTGCCGGGGATCAAGAGGGCCAGCAAGAAAAAACAACCTGTAATCAGGCGCTTCAGACCGTTGTTCATGATCTGCTTCCTCCTCCCTATGCGCTTAACATGCCCAAGTGCACGAAAAACGCCTCAACCGGATGCGCGGCGGAGGCGTTTTGGGAGGAGCAGAAGCGGTTAGACGAAAACGGTGATGTCGGCGGAGTAGATTTTCTCTTGCTCGCCGTTGTCTTTCTCCATGAGCAGCACGCCGAATTCGTCGATGTCCAGCGCCTTGCCCTCGATGTCGCCGCGCGCGGTGTGCGCGACGATGCGGTTGCCAAGCGTGATGTTGTTCGCTTTCCAGGCGTCGCGCAGAGAGCCGAAGCCGCCGTTGTTGACGTACCGGCGGTACAGCGGTTCAAATTCCTCCAGCACGGTGCGCACGACTTCGGCGCGCGCCAATTTCTCGCCGCGAATCGCTTGCAGCGACGTGGCGATGCTTTGGAGCTCGTCCGGGAAGTCCGCTTGCGGGATGTTGACGTTGATGCCGATCCCAACGACCAAGTGGTGAATCTGATCAAATTCGGCGTGCATCTCGGTGAGGATGCCGCAGCATTTTTTCCCATTAAAAAGGATATCGTTCGGCCATTTGATGCCCGCTTTGACGCCGGTGGCGCGGGAGAGCGCTTGGCAGAGCGCGACGGCGGCGACGAGCGTGATTTGCGCCGCGTGCGCCAGCGGCAGTTCCGGGCGCAAGATCAGCGACATCCAGATGCCGGAGTGCGGCGGCGAGAACCACTGGCGGCCGCGTCTCCCCCGCCCGGACGTCTGCTCGTCGGCGATGACGACCGTTCCTTCAGGTGCGCCTTGGTTTGCCATCTGCTGCGCCAACGTGTTGGTGGAATCCAACGACTCCCGATAGATGATGCTCTGTCCGATCAGCGTCGTCTGCAAACCTTCGCGGATTTCCGCCGCCGTGACGAGGTCGGGCGATTCGACCAAGCGGTAGCCTTTGTTGCGGACCGCTTCAATTTGATAGCCTGCGTCTTGCAGGTCTTTGATGTGTTTCCAGATCGCCGTGCGCGAGACCCCGCACGCTTGGCACATCGCTTCACCGGAGACGAACCCGCCCGGCGTTTCGCGCAACATATGTAAAATGGTTCCTTGCATGCTCTCGTCAACCTCCTTGTGAAAAAGGAGCCCCCCGTCACCGACGAGAGGCTCCTCAAAAGCATACCATATCTTTGCTGTCTTCACTAGGTTACGCAAACGGGTTACGCGGAAAGACCGTTGCCCCCGCTCGCCCCGTCGGTTTTCAGCGATTCCACATAGGCTTTCGCTTTCTTGTCATCAAATTGACGCTCCCACTTCGACATGACGACAGCCGCCAGCGAGTTGCCGACGACGTTGACGACGGTGCGCGCCATGTCCAGCAATCGGTCGATCCCGGCGATGAACGCGAGACCTTCGAGCGGAATGCCCACAGAGCCGAGGGTCGCCAGCAAGACGACGAAGGAGACGCCCGGCACGCCGGCGATGCCTTTGGAAGTGACCATCAACACGAGCACCAGCGAAATCTGCGCGGAAATCGGCAGGTGAATGCCGTACATCTGCGCGATGAAGATCGCCGCGATCGCTTGGTACAGCGTCGAACCGTCCAAGTTGAACGAATAGCCGGTCGGGACGACAAACGAGGTGATATACTTCGGGCAGCCGTACGCTTCCATTTTTTCCATGATGCGCGGCAGGACGGCTTCCGAAGAAGCGGTGGTGTACGCCAAGACGATTTCGTCCTTGAGGATCTTCAAGATTGTGAAGATCGAGATCTTGGACATCCACGCCACCACGCCGAACACGACGAGAATGAAGAACGCCATCGCACAGTAGACGGTGATCACCAGTTTGCCAAGCGGCACCAGAGACGAGACACCGAATTTGGAGACGGTGACGCCGATCAGCGCAAAGACGCCGAACGGAGCGAATCTCATGACTTGGTTGGTCACCCAGAACATCGTGTCCGCCGTCGCTTGGAAGAAGTTTTGCAACGGCTTGCCGCGTTCGCCAAGCGCTGCGACGCCGAGGCCGAAGAGCACAGAGAAGAAGATGATCGGCAGCATGTCGCCCTTGACGATCGAATCAAAGATGTTCGTCGGAACAATTCCCACCAGCGTGTCGACCAAGGAGTGCGAATGCATGGACTCGTTTGTCGCGACATACTTCGTGATGTCCGATTTCGCGAGATGGCTCATGTCGACACCGGTTCCCGGATGAACCAAGTTCGCCACCAAGAGGCCGATGAGGATGGCAACGGTGGTGATGATTTCGAAGTAGAGAATCGTCTTGCCGCCCAGTTTCCCGAGCTTCTTGACGTCGCCGACGCTCGATACGCCGACGATCAGCGTCGAGATGACGATCGGCACGACGATCATTTTGATCAGGTGCATGAAAATGTCCCCGATCGGCTGCAAAACTTTGGCAACGGTCGGGTTGCCGTAGAAGATCGCGCCAACCGCGATCCCTAAGATCAGACCGATAGCAATTTGAATCGCCAGGCCGAATTTTTTCTTTTTCGGTTGTTGCATGTCGATCACCACTTTCTACTCTCAAGTGTATAGGTAAGAACGTTTTCGAAAGAAACCGTTTTCGTAGAGAGAACTCCACGAATCTATTCTAGCGGATTTCCGAAAAAGTTTCAACAGTGTACTATAAATAACAATACATTCAGAAAGTTCTTTTTTGTCACAAGATAGCGAGTCTTCTTGATGCGCGTTCCGCTTCGTGATATTTTAGTGTTAACTGAATTAATGCGCGGATGAGGAGGTGAGAGTATGGCTACTCAAGAACTTCGATATTTTTTTAACTTCGAAGAAGTGGCTACTAATGTGTTGGCGTTAGTGGAGTTGATGGTGAACACGCGGTCGTTCTATATCGCGTATACCGATTCGGAAGTGGTTACGATCTTGAAGATGCGGGATCGCGTGCGGGGCATGGTGGAGACGAACGTCTTTACAATGCCGATTGAACATTCCTACTGAGGGCATATCTCCGGCGGCCGGGAGCCGCTCGTGATGGACGATACCGCCACCCACCCCGTGGCACAGTTGTATGACACGAAATCGCTCGGGCAGGTCGGGTCTTACTTAGGTGTTCCGATCGTGCTGGGCGACGGGACGATGTTCGGCACTCTCTGTGCCATCGACCCGGAGCCGCACGCGTTTACCGAGCGCGAGTTGGGCGCGATGAAGCACTTGGCGCAATTTCTCGGGCATGCGCTGGAATTGCAGAAGCTCGCCAGCCGATTTCGCTTGCAAAGCGCTGCGCTGGAATCGACCGCCAACGCCGTGGCGATCACCGACCGCGACGGGCGGATTCAGTGGGTCAACCCTGCGTTTACGCGGATGACCGGCTTTACTTTGGAAGAAGCGGTGCAGCAAAACATCGCGGAGATCGCCGAGCACATTCAATTGCTGATGGAAGAGCAATATTGGGAAAGCGAATCGGCCTCTCATCGCAAGGACGGCAGCCTCTATTACCAAGAGACCAAAATTACGCCGGTTCACGATGAAACGGGCGAGATCACGCACTTCATCGCCGTGCGCCAAGACGTGACGGCGCGCAAGCAAGCCGAAGCGAAATTGCATGACCTCGCGCACTTCGACCCGCTGACCCGGCTGCCCAACCGCGTGCAATTTCGCAAGCGGCTGACTGCGGAAATTGAAAAAGCACAGTGGAACAGCCAAACTCTCGCCCTGCTGTTCCTCGACCTCGACCGTTTCAAGACGATCAACGACACGCTCGGTCACACCGTCGGCGACCAGTTGCTCAAAGCCGTTGCGGAGCGGTTGCGTTTTTGCGTGCGCCCTCAAGACATCGTCTCCCGCATCACTGGCGACGGGTTTACGGTGATCTTGCCGGATGTTTCCGGTGCCGCGGAGGTGGAAACGATCGCCGCCCGCGTGGTGGAAGGAATCGCCGAGCCCTATACGGTGGACGGCTATGATCTGTTCATTTCCACGAGCGTCGGGGTCACGATCTATCCTGAGCACGGCGGCGACGCGGAAACCCTGCTCCGCTTGGCGGACACGGCGATGGATTTTGCCAAGGAGTCGGGCCGCAACAACTACCGTTTCTATACCGAGTCGATGAGCACGGACAGCAAATTGGAGATGGAGACAGCGTTGCGCCGGGCGGTCGAGCGCGAAGAACTGAGCCTCCACTACCAGCCGAAAGTCGATTTGGAGACCGGTGAGATCAACGGCATGGAAGCACTTTTGCGCTGGTACAACCCCACGTTCGGCTTTGTGCCGCCCGACCAGTTTATCCCGCTGGCCGAAGAGATCGGGCTGATCGGCAAGCTCGGTGAATGGGTGATGCGCACCGCCTGCGCGCAAAACCGCAGTTGGCAAGACCTCGGCCTCCCTCCCCTGCGCGTGGCGGTCAACCTCTCCGTCGGTCAATTTCAGTACACCAACCTCGTGGAGACGGTGCGCAGCGTGTTGCGGGAGACGGGGTTGGACGGGCAGTGGTTGGAGCTTGAAGTCACGGAGAGCTTGATCATTCAAGACACGGAGTTGATCATCGACACGCTGCTCTCGCTGAAGGAGCTCGGCATCGAGATTTCGATCGACGATTTCGGCACGGGCTACTCGTCGCTTCGCTACTTGCAGCGCTTGCCGGTCGATTCGCTGAAAATCGACCGCTCGTTTATCAAAGACCTCGGCTCTCCGCGCAAGGACGACTCCGCCATCCCCCGCGCCATCATCCTCATGGCGCACAGTCTGGGCTTGAAAGTGATTGCGGAAGGCGTGGAGACGGAGGAACAGTTGCGCTTCTTGCGGCATGAGAAGTGCGATTCCATGCAAGGCTATCTGTTCTCCCGCCCCGTGCCCGCCAAGCAGTTTGAAGAGGCGTTGCGCGAGGGGAAGCGGTTGGAGATGTAAGATATTTATTGTTTCTAGCAGAAAAGAGACGGTGCTCCGCGCGATTGGCGGGGCACCGTCTCTTTTGGCTTCGTTTGGTTAGAAGTCTTGCAGTTTGGCGAGCAACTGCTCCCGCGTGTTGGCGTCCGGATGTTGGAGCACCCAGTGCACGAGACGTTGGTTGGCGCGGCCGATCTCCGGGCCTTCGGGGAGGCCGGCGGCGATCAGGTCTTGGCCGCTGAGCGCAAGGTCTTGGAGCGACCAGATCGGCTGCGCGGCAGCGCGGCGCTCCACATCCGCTTCCCATCGCGAGCGGTTCTCCGGGTCGTGGAGGATCGCGTGGAGCAAGACCGCCCGCCGCACCGCTTCTTTGCCGCAGCGATAGAACGTCTCGCGCCAGAACACATCCCGCCACTCGGCGGGGCTGCCCAGTTTGACGACGCGCAACGTGTTGCGGATGCTCGATTTCAACGCGCCGGAAAGTTTGAGGTCGCTGAGCACTTTGTCGACGCGGGCGTCCTCTACACGCAGCGCCGTCAGCAAGATCGCATAACGCAGCGGCAAGTCGGCGGGCGCCTGCTCCGCCCACTCGCCCGCCAGTTGCCACGGATCGATCCCGCGTCCCCACGGGTCGTTGACCTGGAGATCAAACGTCGGCGGGCGCGTGATCACATAGCGCAGCGTGTCGGTGCGGCGCAAGAGATCGAGGGCGAGGCTCGGCGAGCTGAGCAGCATCTTGTGCCACTCTTCGCGCACGCGCTCGCGGGCGATCTTGCCGAGTTCTTGCGCTTCGTAGACGATGGCGGCGAACGTTCTCTCCTCGATGGTGAAACGAAGTTGGCAGGCGAAGCGGATGCCGCGCAAGATGCGCAGCGCGTCTTCGTCGAAGCGCTTCAAGGGATCGCCGACGGCGCAGACCACGCCGTCTCTCAAATCGCGCAGCCCGCCGAACGGATCGTGCAGGCGGCCGTCGCGGGAGAGCGCCATCGCGTTGATCGTGAAATCCCGCCGCGCCAAGTCTTCCGTCAGCGACCGGACGAAAATCACGCTGGACGGCCGCCGCCCGTCCTCATACTCGCCGTCGGTGCGAAACGTCGTCACTTCGTACTGCCCGTCCCCTTGCAACACCGTGACGGTGCCGTGCTTGATTCCCGTGGGCACCGTATGGGGAAACAGCGCGATCACGTCGTCCGGGAGCGCCGACGTGGTGATGTCATAGTCGTACACCGGGCGCTGCAAGTGTTTGTCGCGCACGCACCCGCCGACCAAGTACGCTTCATACCCGGCCTGCTCTAAAATCTCCACCACCTGCCACGCTTCCCGTTCGAAGGAATCCACGCGCTTCCCCTCCTGACGTCTCTAGGGTTGTTGATCCTCTTTCAAAGCTTCACGCCATTGCATGCCGCCCGACTCCAGCGAGCGGAGCAAGACTTCCGCCGTCGCCATGTTGGTGGCGACCGGAATGTCGTGCACGTCGCACAAGCGCAGCAGCGCCAAGATGTCCGGCTCATGCGGCTGCGCCGTCAACGGATCTCGGAAAAAAATCACCAAATCCATCCGGTTTTCCGCTATCAGTGCTCCGATTTGCTGGTCGCCGCCCAGCGGCCCGGACAAAAACCGGTTCACCGTAAGCCCGGTGGCTTCTTGAATCCGCATGCCGGTCGTACCGGTGGCGTACAGCACGGCTTTGGCGAAGATGTGCTGATAGGCGACGGCGAAATTGACCAGCGTGTCTTTTTTGCGATCATGGGCGATCAAAGCGATGTTCATGCGTGGCGCTCCCCTTTTTCTCTATTAATCGAGCAGGTTTTCCAGCCCGTAGACGAGACCTTCGTACTTCATGACTTGCTTGCAGGACATGACCACGCCCGGCATGAACGACTCGCGGTTGATCGAGTCGTGGCGGATCGTCAGCGTCTGACCCAAGCCGCCGAAGATCACCTGCTGGTGGGCGACATAACCCGGCAGGCGGACGGAATGCACGCGCATGCCGTCAAATTCGCCGCCGCGCGAGCCGGGGATCGTTTCGTGTTCGTTCGGATGGCCCTGTTGGACAGCTTGACGCTCTTGGGCGATCAGTTCGAGCGTTTTGATCGCGGTGCCGGACGGCGCGTCGAGCTTTTGATCGTGGTGCATCTCGATGATTTCCACATGCGGCAGGTAGCGGGACGCTTGCTGGGCGAAGCGCATCATCAGAATCGCGCCGATGGCGAAGTTAGGGGCAATCAGACCGCCGATGCCGCGGTCTTTGCACGCTTGGTCCCAGTTGGCGATCTCTTCCGGCGTCATGCCGGTGGTGCCGACGACGGGACGGACGCCGAGTTCGATCGCTTTGTCGATGTTGGCTTTCATCGTGGCGGGCGTGGTGAAGTCGACCATGACGTCGGCATTCGTGTCGATCAGGGTTTTGACGAGGTCGTTGCTGAATTTGACGCCGTTCGATTCGTGGCCGAGGACGGCGGAAACAGCGACATCATTGAGCGTGCGGTCCACGCAGCCGACGAGTTCGAGTTCCGGGTCGTTCAGGACGGCTCTGACCGTCTCGCGGCCCATGCGGCCCTTGGCGCCGACGACGACGACGCGGATTTTATCTTGTGCCATGTTGTGGTTCATCTCCCCTGCTGTGTCTGGTGCAAGCGGTGCGGTGCAGTTATTTTTTTTCTGCTTGGTCGATGCGCGTCCACCGGTTGGCGTCGCGGGTGTTGAATTTGTGCATCACGGCGTGATGTGCGTCTTCGAGATCGATGCCGAGCGAATTCGCCATGCAGGTGATCACAAACATCAGATCGCCGAGTTCCAAAGCGATGGAGCTTTCGGCTTCTTCCTTCTTCTTGGGTTTTTCCCCGTATGTATGGTTGACTTCCCGTGCCAGTTCGCCGAGTTCTTCGGTCAGCCGCGCGATCAGGGTCAGCGGCTGGAAGTACCCTTCCTTGAATTGCGAGATGTAGTCGTCCACTTCCTTCTGCATGCCTTTGAGCGTGAGGTTTTCCATGAACAGCCTCCTGTGGGTTCTCTTGCTTATTCTTCATTATAGCAAAAAAAACGAGCAGAACACGCGCACGCGTCCTGCCCGTTTGATTTACTTGGCTTGCGTAAGGATCTTGCAGACGCCGCGTTCGGCTTCAGCGCGGTTTTGGACACGCGGGAGCAGTTCTAGCGCCGCGTAGGGAACTTTGATCGCGTGCGGGTCTTCGTAGGAGTGGCTCCAGTACGCCGGGTCGAGTACGGAAGTGAAGCCTGATTCGACGATCTGGCGTTCCAGCACTTCCGCCGGGCGCTGAGCGTTCAAGTGCATTTGCAGACGGTGCCAACGCATGCCCTCGCGTTGGATGTCTTCGTAGCCCAGACGGCCGAGGTCGACGAGAGCTTGGGCGAACGTCACGCCGTGCTCCAATTCGCCGGTGAAGAAATAGAATTGCTCGTTGTACACTCCGTCCGGCACGACGACGTCCAGTTCGTCGAACGCGCGCTGCACCATCTCGTCGACGTCGGCGTACGGCTCCAAACCGAGTTCTTCCGGGGTCAAGTTCAAATAGTCGGAGATGCCGTAGTAGCGGTTGGCGCGGTCCTTCAGCGTCTGTTCCAAACAAATCGCCAAGCCCTCGACGATGCTTGGCGTGCACAGTTGCGGAAATTCGATCAGCGCCCGCAACGCCAGCGTCCCGAACGTCACGCCGTGCCCGGAGCGGCGCAGCACGGAGGCGTTGTTGCGAATGCCCGCCACGACGTGCGCCAAGAGCGCCGGGTCGGCTTGCTCCTCAGGGAAGAGTTCAAACCATTCCGGATGCTCGGCTTGGTAGCCCTCGCAAATTCGCGAGAGCCCTTCGCGCACATGCTCCGGCACCTCTTGATCCCGCTGGATAAAAAACGCCGCCAACATCGCAGCCCCCACATGTCCGTCAAAAAAATTAACCCGTCCTGCACGGCTGATTGCCGTCAACCCGAGAGCCGGGTATTGATCAAAGTCAAAGTTCGCCATCGTCGTCTCCCCTTCAATTGGAAGTTTCTAGGACTATCATAGAACAGGATGGCGAAAGTTTCAATACTTTCCTATATAGAAAGTTAGTTACAAATTTGGAGTTATGGAGCTTGGAATTCGATCACCACGAAATTAGATAAACTTCGAATTTGTGATTGACGGCAGCGTCTGATTCGATTACCATCAAATTAGATACTATTCGAATAAGGTGGTGCACGTCCATGAGCCTCGCAATGTTTCAATCCTTCTTCAGCGTGTTTGCAAACCGCACGTACCGCAAGCTCTTCCTCGCCAACTTCACGTCGGAGTTCGGCAGCACAATCGGGACGGTGGCGTTTGCGTTCTATCTGTTGGATCGCTTCTCGTCCCAGCCCGGCTACGCGACGATGGCGGAATTGATGATCTCGCTTCCGACCCTGTGCGTGTTCTGGATCGTCGGCGTGCTCGCCGACCGCATGAACCGGCAGAAGATCGCCGCGAACGCCGACTGGATTCGCGCCGGGCTCACGCTGCTGATCTTGGCGGCGCTGTGGGCCGGGTGGGTTCCGGTGATCTTCGCGCTGCTGTTTGTCCGCTCGGCGGTGGGGCGTTTTTTCTTGCCGGCGGAAGCGGCGTTGGTGCAGGGGGTGCTCGATCAGGAGGAGTACACCACCGCCGTCGGGCTGAATCAGATGGTCTCTTCCGTGTTCCTGCTGTTTGGCAGCGGCCTGGGCGCGCTCTGCTACTGGAACCTCGGAGCGGAAGGCGCGATGGCGGTGGATGCGGCGTCTTTTTTTCTCTCGGGGTGGTTGATTCGCGCGTGCCGGATTTCCCGCGAGGTGCTCTTGCCCAACGGCGCAACTTCCTGGCGCGAGTTGAAGCCGTCGGTGGTGTTTCTCGATTTGAAAGCGGGCGCACAGTACGTGTTGAGCTACCCGCTCCTGCGCTCGCTTCTGTTTGGCCTCCTGATCCTGGGGGTTGTCAACGGCGGGTTGACCGTGTTGCCGATGTTTCTACTGAAGTATAAACTCGCTCCGGATTCCTACCAAGCGATGACCGTCTACCAAGGCATCGTGTTCGGCGCGGCTCTCCTGATCGGCAGCCCCGTCGCCTCCCTCCTCGCGAAAAAAATACCCCTCTACCGCCTGATCATCTTCGGCTTCCTCCTCGGAGCGGTCGGCATCGGGTGCACAGGTTTCGCCGGAAGCATGCCGGTCTACTACGCCTGCTTCGCGCTGTTCGCTCTCTCCATTCCGCTCGTCAACATTCCGTTCAACGGCTGGATGCAGCAGATCGTCGACCCGAAGATGATGGGCCGCGTTCAGGGTTGGATCACGCCGCTGACCCAATCTTCGCAATCGCTCGCCTTAGCACTGCTTGCGTGGCTGTTCCCGGCACACTTCACGCTCCCGACCCTGTTCCTCTGCGTTGGCTCGCTGGTTCTCCTCACCGCGCTGTTCTACACCTATGCCCTCCCCCGTTACGCCGAAGAAAAAAATCCCCCGTCCGCGGCTTGAGCCTGTGGGACGGGGGATTTTTCTAATACTTGATCCCGTTCGCTAATTTTATCTTTTCCATAACTTCTGCGATATTTTTCTTTAAATCTAAGTGTTCGTACCAATTTATATCTTTCCACATGCCTACAACACTTTTAGCGATACTCGATTTACTATTCGAAAGAGAATCTGAGACTTTACCGAGCTCAATTTCACCTAAACTACCGCCATCTTCAAATGAATAAATCTTACTAAAGAACTTGTCGAAGGAATCGTATTGCCCGAACTCTTCATCACCCAATCCTTTCAAGTTGAATATTAATTTTTTCATTTCCTCACCACTTTTTACTCGGTGTTTCTTATGGTCTTCATTCATTAAAACCTTCAAAAACAACTCATGCGGGATGTAATTTTCAATTTCCCTCCCTTTTGTTACCCAAACATACACAAAATCCGATAAGGACCTGTCATGACCGTCTATTTTCACCGTCAATTCAGACACTTTTTTCTTAATGTTTTTGACTCTTTCCTTTAATTCGCTATCCTCATTAGCTTTATCAGAGTCACAAACAATAACTGCGTAACGACTTGTTCGAAATATATTAATATTTTCTCCATCACTTAGAATGTCCAAATTTGCAAGATTTGACCCGCCATACATCAGGAAGCTATAATGTTTCCCTTCAACTAATCTCATATCATCTGTCGAATGATCCTGTATCCATTTGTTAATATATGTTCTGTCACTTGGCCCTTCAATCCAAATAACCAAATTACTCTGCAAGAGCTGCGAAGCGCGAATCCCGAGTTCGTCCAATACTTCGTAATGCTGCACGATAGTATCACATGGCTGAATATCAGAGGATTGATTATGTTTACGCATGACTCTATGAACACTCCAGTCAGAGTCGATTTGATCAATAAGAACAGATGAATGCGTAGTAAAGAAAAATCTATGATTCTTAAAATTATCTTTCATTATGCCTACCAACTGAATTACTGCTTCAGGATGCAAGTTCCCTTCGGGCTCCTCAATAAAAACATTTAGTTCTTTATCTCTGTATAGATGTAGGTACGACAATAACATTATCAATTGAGAAACGCCTGTACCCAATTGTGATAAATTCGCAGCAATGGGATCAGGATTTGAGCCACGCTTTAGATAAAACCTTAGGTCAGAACCAGCCGCCTCGATCTCAAACAATTCCTCTAAAAGAATGGATTTCACCCAATTCTGGATGTTCTTTTTATAAATAACCCACTCCTTTACGTTGTTTTGTTGTAAATCTATGATTCTATTGATTAGGTCACTTCCATCAAAATCAAACTCTTTTTGGTCAGCTGCTTGACGATTATAATGTCTAATAGGGTCAACAAACACTAAACTTTCCATAAATGCATTCCAATACTCTACAGAATCGTTAGCGAATCCGATCCCATCTTTTGTTTCTACATACTGATTCCTTTTTGGGTCGAATACCTTCGGCTTTTTATTAAAGGGTTCCAATAGATAATTTTTGTCATCGTAAAACACTGACAAACACGTTTGATTGTCATTTGATTTATGGGTAGCTCGCAGATGAACTTCCTTCGATCTGTTATGAAAACTGTCTTTCCCTGACACTTTAATCGAACTACTGTCAATGAATGCATCGAAGACAATATCACTGTTTTCTTCCGCCCAAGTATCTTTTTCCGAAAAGGTTTCGTCCAACAGATTATATCGATTATAGAAATTAGCGCCTCTTATGCTTGAGTCCTTAGCCGCTTGCTTAATACTATTCATTTCTCTGAGTTGATATAGATATCGAAATAAGTTGGACTTCCCCGTATTATTCGGACCAATGATAACGTTGATGTGTTTTAAATTTTCAAGTAAAACACCTTCATCATATGAATACGACCGCCATCCTCTTAGATGAATTTTACTTAGCCTCATCATTCATTCCTCATTTCTTGTTAGATAACTCTAAAAACACTCCTTAGGCGGGAGTGTTTTTAGAGCCTATTTGTGTATTTTTTACTTTGTTGTTCTTTTTTCTCGCAGACTCCATGCTTCTACGATAGAGTCAATATCGTAGCCAACTGGAGGACCATCTGTCCAAGCTTTGTGAAATTTGACATCCTTGCTTTTCGGCCAAGGATTCGGTTCATCGAATCTAACTCTTCCAGGAATGCTTACAGCATCTCCAGTGACAAGTGCTTCTCTATCTCTCAAACTAGAAAGCATTTCTGCTTGTTCCCCTATAGTATCTGGTAATAGTCTTCTAACTTTATTTTGGTCTAAGTCACTAGTCAACCTAAGCGTAATAAACGTTCCACATTGAGAAAGGACCGTAGTGGATACATTCGAAGGGCGCTGTGTAACTACGATTAGACTAATTCCATACTTTCGTCCTTCTTTTGCAATTTTTTCCACCCTGTTCAGGCATAGTGCATATGTGGCTTCTCGTTCATCAGGAATATATGAGTGGGCTTCTTCTAAAACAAGTGCTAGAGGAAGATTTTCCGGGTCCATATCCCAGTATCTGTAATCAAAACAAAGTCTTGCGAGGACTCCAACACTTATAGTTCGAACTTCTGCGGGTAATCCACTCAAGTCCAAAATTGTAATATATTTCTTTGTTTCTTCACAAACTCCAAGTAACTCAGTAAAATATTCCCCAAGCTTTTTTTGGCTCAATCTTTCTCGATTAAGGAAATCAAACCGCGGGTCTTTATTAATAGCGCTTATGCGATTGCTTAATTTCTGAAATGGTTCTTTCTTGGTGGCAGTTGTTTCCGCAGTGGCTAAAGCATCAAGTTTCTTGATTAATTCTTCAATATCAAAGAATATCGGGCTATCAACTGATACTCTTGACTTCTTGTCTTCCTCTACATTATCTTTTTTCAATTCTTCTATTAATCCCTTTAAGATCACTTCTTGTGTTCCACCAGCACCGGGATAATAAATGCCAATGAACTCTTCCAAATCTAAGTACCAATATGGTAATGAGAAATTATCCCAATCTATCAGGTTGGTTTTCTCTGCCCACTGACCACCAAAGGCATCACGGTATTCATTATGTAAATCAAAGAACATAATTCGTGGCTGAGGGTACTCAGTTAAAATCGATTGTGTAATTCTGGCTACAGTACTACTTTTCCCACTCCCAGTGGTACCAACTATCGCAACATGTCTCCCGAGCAATTTATCCAAATCAAAATAAACATCTCCTCCACCTTTCATAGATCGTTTCCCGACCTTAAAAAACTTCCTTTTTTCATCCTCAGAAAGATGGTCGTCAATTCCCATGATTGAATTCACTTGCTCACCGTTTAGTAAATATACATCACATGTTATGTGTGGGAGTTGATCTACTCCCCTTGTAAATCTCCCCTCATCATTAACGCTTCCTACTATAGAAAGTTCAACAAGGTTATTCTCTTCCCAAATACCTTTCTTTTCTACCTCTTCAATTCGAACCCGTGAAACCATACAGATAGTATCCCCATGAAAGTCTCCGCAATTGACGTAAGCACCTACCTCGACATGCATAGCCGGATGCCCATCGTATTCTGGAATTTTCAATGCTTCGGCTTTCACAAGAATGTTACTTCCATCAACACTCCGAACTTTACCAATACAATAGTTCCCAATACGCATATCCATCTGAATCGCCACCCCACTTATTCCAAGTTAATATCTAGTTCTATTATATTCCAAAATATCCTATCTGGACAACACTCTCTTTATTACACACTTTCTATTAGACTCAATGATGTTCTATGTATTAAAAAATCCCCCGTCCGCGGCCTGAGCCTGTTGGACGGGGGATTTTTTTCTATACCCTTGAGGCTTGAGGGCTTACTCGCCGGAAAGGATCGCTTCGATCTCGGTCAGGTCGGCTTCCGAGAAGTTGACGCGCAGAGCGCCGACGTTGTCGTTGATCTGATCCGGGCGGGAGGCGCCGATGATCGCCGAGGAGACGTTCGGTTGGCGCAGCACCCACGCCAGCGCGAGTTGTGCCAGCGAGCAGTCGAGGCGGTTGGCGACGGCACCAAGTTTCTCGACTTTACGCAGGTTCGATTCGGTCAAGAAGCGCTCCACGAATTGCGACGTGGACGGGTCGGTTGCACGGGAGCCTTCCGGAAGCGGTTGGCCGTACTTGTATTTGCCGGTCAGCACGCCTTGCGCCAGCGGCGAGAACACGACTTGGCCGATGCCTTCGCGCTCGCACAGCGGGATGATGTCCTTCTCGATGTAGCGGTTGAGCATGTTGTAGACCGGTTGGTTCGAGACGATGCGGTCGAGCAGGCGTTGGTCGGCGATGTTGAGCGCGTCTTGAATCTGCACCGCCGTCCATTCGGAGACACCCGCGTAGAGGATCTTGCCTTGCGTCACGAGGTCGTCGATAGCGCGCAAGGTTTCATCGAGCGGGGTTTCCGGGTCGTAGCGGTGGCATTGCCAGAGGTCGATGTACTCCACGTTCAGGCGCTTGAGCGACGCGTGCACTTGTTCGAAGATGTGCTTGCGGGAGAGGCCGCGGTCGTTCGGGCCTTCGCCCATCTGCCCAAAGCCTTTGGTCGCGAGCACGAACGATTCGCGCGGGTACTTGGCGAGGGCTTGGCCCACGACTTTCTCCGCTTCGCCGCGACGGTAGACGTTGGCGGTGTCAAAGAAATTGATGCCCAGTTCATACGCGCGGTCGATGCAGGCGGCCGCCGTTTGATCTTCGACGGAGCCACCGTACGTCAGCCAAGAGCCGAGTGCGATTTCCGAGACTTTCAGGCCGGACTTGCCGAGGTTGCGGTATTTCATGTCTGCCATGTTAGAGGACACCTCCGTTGATGTGGGTCGCGTGTTTGACTGCAACGCAGGCGTTGCCGGATTCGGCGGTTTTGTCGAGGTCGAGCACCCGCCAGTTTTTCGAGAGCGTGGATTTCAGCCAGTTTGCGCCTTCGAGGGACAGTTGGATGTCTTCCAGCGATTCGTCGGAATCGGGATAGTCGCGTCCGGCGACGAGGCCGTAGCGCGCGTTGAGTAAGTTTTTCACGCCGAAGATCGAGATGAACGAGAGCTCGTAGCCGTTGGCAAGAGCTTGCGCGAAGTCCTCCGGGTTGGCGTGGTAGGAATCGAGCAAGGCGGTAAACTCGACGTCCTCGCCCAGCGCTTGTTGAAACGGCGCGAGGTCGCCGGATCGCAAATGCGCGAGGATGTCGGCGTCGGCGAAGCCCTTGGCGCGGAGTTGCTCCAGACGCAGAGCGGTCGGTTGGTTCAGTTTGACGGTCATCATCTGCCTCCTAGTCTTATGCAAAAGCGAAGTTTTTTCATGCTGATAAGTCTTTGCTCATGTACACAGTCCTGATGTTTCCGGCGGGCCGCTCAACCCAGTATTCCTCCGTCACGCGGTATTCCGAAAACGCGCTCTGCGTGACCTCGTGGATCAACGGCGCGTCTTCTACAGAAGCAAGCCGAAAGGAAAGTTCCATCGGAGCGCCCCCCATTCGTACCCCTTGATTTTTTACCATATGTAGGTTGGACTTATTATAGCGTATCTCGAATCTTTTGTGATAAAAAACAAGAAAGAGCACCAGCCCGCATGCTTCGGGCTGATGCTCTTCCGTGGATACCGTCTGGAGGGTATGCAAACCGCTTTAATTCAAAAAATGGCTCAGTTCCTCGTTCTCAGCAGCCAGCAGTTTCTCCGGTTTGGAGTTGGCGTTCATGCCGAGGCGGACGCTCATCCGGTCGTTGATCGACGTCATCTTGGCCGTGTATTCCTTGCAACTTTCAATGATCTGACGGTTGGAATTCTCCGAGAGATCAAGCGCGGCCATCAGGTCGCCGATCGCTTGGTTGACCGATTCGATCGACATCGACGGCTTGCTGAGCAGTTCGGTCGTGCGCTCGGTGGTGGTGCGCAGCATGCGGGCGTTCTCCTTGAATTGCTCCTCCAGCGTCTTGTTGGTGGCGTTGACGGCGGCGATCACTTTTTCTTGATCGCCCAGCGCCATCGCGATCATGGCGGAGACGGTGATCAAGTTGGACGTTTTGTCGATGGCGTTGTTGACGGCGTCAACCAATTTGTCGTTGTTGTCGTTGATGATGTCGGTGGCGGCGATCGCTTGGTTGTAGAGCATGATCATCTCCGTCATCGACTGGATGCGGGAGACGACCTTGCGATGCCCGCGTTCCAAGTGGGCGCGGCGGGATTCGTTGTTCGTGCGGTCCATCTCGATTTCAAACATCTCGCTGAGCTTTTGCCCGAAAGCGATCTTCGTCTGCAAATTGTAGATTTCCTCCATCGACGCCCGTTTCAGTTGGCGCATGTAGGAGGTGTTTTCTTGCAGCATGTCTTTGCCGTCCCGCAACCCGCTCAGGATCGCATTGATGTTGGTTTTGACCGATTGGTATTTGTAGACGTAGTTTTTGAGCGGGCTTTTGCGGAGCATCTTCCCGAACAGACCGACGTTTTTGGCGTTTTGCAGTCCTTCGCACTCATCGCGGAGTTTGAGGATCATGTTCGACACTTCGTTGCTTTTGCCGGACATGAGGTCGTTGACGGGCCTGTCCAACATCTGCAAGGTCTGACCGGCTTTCTCTTGCGTTTTCGTCCCCAGCTTCCCCACTTCGTCCATCAAGCTGTCCAAGGACAAGGTGTCGGCGGTGGAGATTTTTTGAATGAGGTAGAACGCTTCCTGCTCGGCTTTTTCGCGGTCTTCTGCTTTCAGTTCAAAGGCTTGCGTCGTCACGAGAATTCCTCCCTTAGTCCATTAGTAGCCTTCCGATTCGCTGTATCGCTGGTGAATGAGATCGGCCTTCGTTTGCAGTTCGATCAGGTCTTTGTACTCGATTCGCTCCGTGATGGAGGTGATTTTCATGTGAATGTCTTTCAACCCGTTCAGCAGCGTTTGACGATTCTTGATCTTGGTCTCCCTGCTTAAGCGCAAGTACGGAGCGATGAATCCGTTCAGGTCTTTCAGCACCAGACGGCGAACCATGTGGTTGAGGTCTCCGTTTTCCATTTGATCCAAGAGCGGCAACAGGTGATGAATGCGCAGAAACAAACTTAAGCAGCGGTCGACGATCTCTTCATCGAGCTTCTGTTTCTGCCCTTCGGAGAGCACCATGTCTTCCAAGATGTACAAATACTCTTCGACCTCCGCAAACTGTGTGTCGGCCATCCGGTTCGTCCGGACGTTGACTGGTTTTGCGTCGGCGGGTGAAGTGCCTCGCTTCTTGGCGGATCTTTTTTTGAGAGAGGCGAGTTCCTCTTCTACTTCATCCGGCAGAACCTCGCGGATCCTCGCACTTTCGAATTTGTCCATCATCCGTCCGACACCAAGTCCGATGAGCGGAAAGAACAACGAGATGATCTCCGGCACAAACAGACTTGTGACCAAACCGAAGAGATACCCCGCCGCAGCCCCCATGAACGCTTTTTTCTTCAGCATCGAATTCAACTCCATCCGCGATATTTGATACATAAATAATACTGTATAAGTTGGATCTCAGCCACTCGTTTGGTAGAATCCATCTCTCGCAAGGCTTTTCGAAGCCTCTCCACAGCCGCTGAACTCCTGCTGTCACTAGGTACTACGTACTTGTCCTCATGAGGTTTCTTTTGAATGGTTCTAGAAGCAATTTGTGATAGGATGAGAGCAGAGTGAGTTGCGAGGAGGTTCCGGGCATGCCGGTCATCCGAACGGAAGTCTACATAGAAGCGACGCCGGAGGTCTGTTTTGACCTGTTTCGCGACATGACGCTGCACGAACAGTCGGCGGGTCAGACCCGTGAACGCGTGATCTCCGGCACGAAGGGCTTGATCGGGCTTGGCGAAGACGTGACGTTTGAAGCCCGTCATTTCGGGCTGCGTTTGCGGTTGACGGCGCGGATTACGGAGTTTGAGCCGCCGCACCGCTTCGTGGACGAGATGGTGCGGGGCGCGTTTCGCGAGATGAAGCATACGCATGAGTTTTTTCCGCACGATGGCGGGACGTTGGTTGTGGATACGTTTGCCTACGTCTCTCCTCTGGGCTGGCTGGGGAGGCTTGCGGATGTCCTTTTTTTGAAACGATACATGCGTCGGTTTCTGATGCGGCGCAATCTCTACGTCCGCTCTCTGGTTCACTACAAAAAGACTCGCGCAGGCTCTTGACCTTGCGCGAGTCTTTTTTGACTTCGTTTCACATCTCCTCTCCCCTGCATAGTCTGCATTGTCACACGGCACGACTTTTCGAGGTGATTCGATGAAAAATGCCTGGTACATCGCGGCGACCAGCGCCGAGTTGACGGAAGACGACCTGCTCTCCTGCACGATTGGGGAGGAAGAGATCGTCCTCTACCGCGACTCCTCCGGCACGGCGCGCGCGCTGCAAGACCAATGCCCGCATCGCGGGGCGCGGTTGTCGGACGGCACCCAAACGGACAACAGCATCGCCTGCCCGTTTCACGGTTGGCAATTCGACCCCGACGGCCGCTGCACGTACATCCCGTCCAACGGCGCGGAGGCACCGATCCCGCCCGCTGCGGCGGTGCGCGTCTACCCCGTCCAAGAAGTCGCCGGTCACATCTGGGTCTATCTCGGCAGTTCGTTTCCCCCGCCGGAGTTGAAACTGCCGGCGGAACTGACCGCCCCGGCGTGGCATGCCGTTCCTTTTTCCGCGCGCTGGGAAGCGCACCTCACCCGCGTCGTGGAAAGCGTTCTCGACGTTTCGCATCTGCCGTTTGTCCACCCGATCACGACGGGCGACGTGGACCCGCGCGTCGACGGCCCGGAATTCACAGCGACGGACGACGAGATTTGCGTGGTCGCCAAGCCCTTTCACCCACTCTTGCGAACGCCGCTCAACGAACCGGATCACCGGGAAGCGTCCACGATTACGCTCTACTTTCCCAACCAATTGATTTTGCGCACAAACATGGCGCAAGAAAACCAGATGGCGACGTATCTCGCCCTGACGCCCACCCGCGAGAACGGAGTTGACGAGACGGTGATCTACGGCCTCGCGCTGCGGAATTTTTTGCAAGACGTGGACGTGATCGACGATGTGCATTACGAACACAACGTCACCGTGCTCGACGAAGACCGCCCGGTGGTGGAAGGATTGCGTCCGAAGCACGTGCCGCTGGACGTGAGCTCGGAAGTGCACGTGCGCTCCGACGCCCAGCAAGTCCGCTACCGCCTGATGCTGAAAAAAGCGCTCCAACAAGAGTCCGAGGAGGATACCCGATGAGAGACGAGCGCATCTTGCAGACGCTCAAAGACTTGGAAGAGCTGGAGAACCAACCGGATTTGGAAGAAGGCTTGTGGCGCATCTCGTTTGAGACCGGGATGCTGTTCAACGTGCTGTTGCGCCACAGCGGCGCCAAGCGAATTTTGGAAGTCGGCACGTCGAGCGGCTATTCGACGCTGTTCCTCGCCGAAGCGGCGCGTGCGAACGGCGGCAAAGTCACGACGTGCGAGATGAGCGAGTTCAAGATCAAACTCGCCCGCGAGACGTTCGAGAAAGCGGGGCTCACCGAGTACATCGAGTTGGTGGAAGGCAACGCGCTGGAAAAAATCGACGAGCTCGAAGGCCCGTGGGACTTCGTGTTCCTCGACGGGATGAAAGACGAGTACACGTTCTACCTCGCCTCCCTCTGGCCCAAGATGCGCCCCGGCGGCTTGGTCGTCGCCGACAACATGCTCTCCCACGACGGGTACATCGGGATTGAGGCGTATAAGTTTACCGTCGACCTGCTGGATGATGCGGCCAACGTGCTCGTGCCGGTCGGGTCGGGGGATCTGTTCACGTGCAAGTTGGATGAGGAAGCTGAGGATAAGGAGGAAGGCGAGGGCGACGAGGACAAGGACAAATAGAAAAAATCCGCCGGTGATCGGCGGATTTTTTGTTTTCGATTCTTAGGTTCGGAGTCTATTCCTCCTCCGACTCATTCTGACACATCAGCTCGGCCTGTTGAAGCACCAAATCGATCGCCATCTTCTCAAGATCAGGTGGATAGCCGTATTTCTTGAGCAGGCGTTTTACCGTGATCCTCATCTGCGCCCGCACATTTTCCCGCAGCGTCCAGTCCACTTTGATGTTGCTTTTGATCGCGGCGGTCAATTCGTGGGCGATTTGCTTGAGGACGGCGTCCCCCATCACTTGCTTGGCGGACTCGTTGGAAGCGAGTGCATCGTAGAAGGCGACTTCCTCTTGGATCAGCCCTAAGTCCTCGCCGCGCTTGACGGCTTCGTTCATATCCTTTGCCATCTTGATCAGTTCTTCGATGACGGCGGTGGTTTCCACGGTACGATTGTTGTATTTACGAACCGCTTCTTGAAGCATATCGGAGAACTTTTTCGACTGCACGACATTCACTCGCGAAACGGCTTTGACTTTGCCCTGCAACAAACGACGGAGCAGTTCCACGGCGAGGTTTCTTTCTCGTAAACCTCGAACATGCTCCAAAAACTCATCTGACAAGATCGCGATGTTGGGCTTGCGCAAACCGACTTCCTTCAGAATGTCCACGACTTTCTCGGACATGACCGACTTGGAAATCAGTTGGTTCAGTTGAGCGTCCAATTCGTTGCCGGTTTTCTTTTTGTTTTCCGTGGTAATGAGTTTGACGATCCCGGACTTGACCGCTTTGTAGAACCCGATTTCTAAATTCGCTTGCTCCGCTGCAAGTGTGGTTGAACAAAGCGCATAGGCACGGGCAAGTTCAGTCGTAAAGTTGAGAAAATTACGTTTGTTCTGCTCCCCAAGCCCTAGAACATAATCCACGGTTCCCACGATGGCCTTCATTCGCTCAGAGGCTTTCTCCGAGGCGAATTTGTCGTAGTTATGCCCGTGCAAAAGTTCACGAATGAGTTGCAGCTTTTCCATCATGAAATCGACAGCTTGGTCCGTATCAATTCCCGCTGTTCTCCGGTCATTTTCGGTGTATTGTTGAAGCGCGGTTTTCAGCATGTCGGCAATGCCGATGTAGTCCACGATCAGTCCGCCCGGCTTGTCGCGGAAGACTCGGTTGACGCGGGCGATTGCCTGCATCAGATTGTGACCCTTCATCGGCTTGTCGATGTACATCGTGTTCATACTGGGCACATCAAACCCTGTCAGCCACATGTCGCGGACGATGACGATTTCAAGTTCGTCGTTGGTGTCCTTCATCCGCTTTGCCAAAAATTCACGGCGGCGTTTCGTGCCGATAAAGGGCTGCCAATCTTCCGGGTCGCTTGAACTGCCCGTCATGACGATCTTGATCTTGCCTTTGCTGTCGTCGTCGCTGTGCCAATCAGGGCGTAAAGCTGTGATGGCTTTGTACATGTCGATGGCGATTCGCCGCGACATGACGACGATCATAGCTTTGCCGCGCATGGCACCTTTACGAGTTTCGAAGTGGTTCACGAGATCACGGGCAACCAACTTAACACGCTTCTCCGCACCCGCCAATGCTTCCAGACGCGCCCATTTGGACTTCAAGCGTTCCTGCTGTGTGTATTCTTGGTATTCTGTAATTTCTTCGTACTCTTCGTCGATAATCGGCAGTTCTCGGGGTGAAAGCTCTAGACGGGCGATCCGGCTTTCGTAATAGATCTTCACCGTCGTGCCGTCCTCTACGGCGCGGGTCATATCGTAAACGTCGATATATTCGCCGAAGACGGCAGGTGTGTTTTTGTCCGTGAGTTCGACTGGAGTTCCCGTAAAACCGATGAAAGAGGCGTTGGGCAGCGCATCACGCATGTATTTGGCGTAACCGTATTTGATAGTGGCTTCGTCTTGGTCTTGAATCAACTCAGCTTGGAAACCGTATTGACTGCGGTGTGCTTCGTCGGCGATGACGATGACATTTCGACGGTCGGTGAGAACGGGGTACTGACCCTCGTTCTCTTCCGGTGTAAATTTGTGAACCGTCGTGAAGATGATGCCGCCGGACTCCACGGACAACAACTCTCTCAAGTGCGCTCTGTCATTGGCTTGTTGCGGTGTTTGGCGCAACAGGTCTTTGGATTTGCCGAACGTGGTGTACAGCTGTTCATCGAGATCGTTTCGGTCTGTCACGATGACGAGCGTGGGGTTGTCCAGCGTAAGCACAAGTTTCCCCGCGTAGAAGACCATCGAGAAGCTTTTGCCGGAGCCTTGGGTGTGCCAGATGACGCCGATTTTGCGGTCTCCTTCCGTCGTGGTTGCACGAATGGTATTGAGCACAGCTTTGTTCGTAGCGTGGTATTGGTGGTAGCCGGCGAGAATTTTGTAGAGTTGTTCGCCGTCTGTTTGGTACATGACGAAGTGCTTGATGATGTCGAGCAGGCGGTTTTTTTCAAACATGCCTTGGATCAGCACTTCCAGTTGCGGCAAGGACGACGGGGCGACTTCCTCCCCGTCGATGGTGCGCCACATCATGAATCGTTCCTCGTCGGCGGTCAGCGTTCCGACACGGGCGTTCACGCCGTCGCTGATGACTAGGAAGGAGTTGTAGGTGAAGAGCGACGGAATTGTTTTTTTGTAGGTCTGCACTTGGTTGAACGCGTCGCTGATTCCTACTTCTTCGTTGGAGGCGCTCTTGAGTTCGATGACGGCGAGGGGCAAGCCGTTTACGAACACGACCAGATCAGGGCGTTTGTCTGCCCATTGATCCGCTCGATTTTCACCTCGGTTTTCGAGGAGCGTGAACTGGTTGACCACGAGGAAGTCGTTGTTTTTTTCGATCCGGTCGGGGTGCAAGTCGAACAACCAGACTTTCACCGTCGGGTATTCGCCGTCGGCGTTTCGGTATTGGACGTCGATGCCGTCAGTGATCATGGTCTGGAAGGCTTTGTTGTTGAGGAGCAAGCTTGGGCTGCGCGGGACTTCGATGATGCGGATGGCTTCCTCGATCGCTTCCAGAGGGAGGCCGCGGTTGATACGGAGCAACGCTTGACGCAGACGGCCTTTGAGGATGACGTCTTGGTAGGTCTCGCGTTCGGCGGATTCTCCCTCGGGGGCGATGGCGGGGCCATAGGCTGTTTCGTAGTGCAGTTCTTCAAACCATTCTAACGCGGCTTGTTCCAGGTCGCTCTCGGTGTAGGGATTGGGGGTGTTCTGGGACATGGCGCACCTCCTTGGTCACTCTTGAGGGATGGGCACTCGGATTTCTCCGGACATGAGTTTTGGGAGCAGGGTGTCCCGGATATTAGCAAGAGATTGATTCTGAATAGAGTTCAAGGATTTCTTTATGTGAATACTCGACACAGCCTCACTAAATTTTCGTAGCATTTCCATACCACCATATGCAAATTTATAAGTAAGAGTGGCTTTAGGATTTGCTCTTTGCCGACTATTTGTCGAACCAGTGGCATTACTAATTAGAAATTGCGTGAATGCATCTGAATCAAGTAATGAATAGAAAAATCCGTAAAGTTCTCTTGCTTTAGGAACATAATTCATAAACTCTGTAGAACAAACTGCATCGTCCGTCAAGCAAAATGGCATCCAAATTCTCTTAGTTGCTGGATTCAGCTTCGAAACTAATATAGAATCTCTACAAACTACATACTTACTACTCTTAATTTCTGAGCCCGCTTCAAATACAGGCATACCTCCTTGATCAAAAGCAGGGATACTGTAATGTTCAAAAGTTACATCAGGGAAAGTAGAAGGATTTACTGTCTTAGTGCTGAGCATACAGAACTCATTTAAGGAGGCTACTCTCCACCCCTTTGGAATCAATCCCAACTCGCTCTCCTCAAATTCACCACCGCTCGATTTGTAAGGTTTTCCATGTTCGTTCGGAAACTCAAAATCGACAAACCAATGTTTGAAAAGTGCTTGAAGCATATCTTCGAGATTACGGTTGATTGCATTGTTAATCTCGATCTTTTCGTCAAGTGCTCCAAGAATATTCGCGATCTGTTCTTGGATTTGGATATTAGGCACCCTAATTTTAAACTTCATGCAGTCAGGAACTCGTATATGACTTACTGTCGAACCGGTGCCTTCATGAGAAAGAATCTGCCTCTGCATATAAGGACTTCGCATGGAATATAATAAAAACTTTGGATTTAGCACTTGTGGATTTGCTCTAAATTGTACAAGCCGTTGACCCAAAAAAATTTTATCATCCGTGGTCACCATTCCTACCTCACCAATTGGTGCCTCTCTAGTGAGAATTACGTCTCCGATTTGTGGGACAGACCTTCTTGTCCAAATCCTATAGGTATCCTCATCGACATACTTTACTGAAGCAAGGTCAATTTTTCCGTTTTTTACGTTGGTTGTTCTTATCATCTTATATTCGGAAACGCGGTCTATCGTAGGCGCTGTCTTGTTAACACAATCTACGATAGATTCACAAACATCGCTAATTGATACTTCTTCCCAGCCTATGTTCTCAGAACTCAAAACCAATCCCCCCGAGTTGCTTCATAATTGTTTCTTCAAGTTGTCTGGATTTTAAAAATTGTTCAGCTAGTTCTGATGTCAGGCGTTCCATTTTCTCTTCAAATGGCTCTCCATCTTCTTCAACATCCTCAATTCCTACATAACGTCCAGGTGTTAAGATATATTCATGCCCTTTGATTTCACTCAAATTTACTGCCTTGTTGAATCCTAGTACATCTCCGTAGTATCCTGCTTTGCTTTGCCCACGCCATGCATGATAAGTATCAGTAATCTTCCGAATATCCTCTTCACTTAACTCACGATGCGTTCGATCCACCATGAAGCCCATCTTTCGTGCATCAATAAATAAGGTTTCACCACGGCGGTCACGGAGATCCTTCGGTGCTTTATTCTTGGCAATAAACCAAAGAGAAACTGGAATTTGTGTTGAATAGAAGAGCTGTCCCGGTAAGGTTACGATACAATCCACTAAATCGGCGTCTACTAGCTTTCTACGAATCTCTCTTTCTGCTACATTACTCGTCGACATTGAGCCATTCGCCAATACAAATCCCGCTATCCCGCTAGGTGCTAACTTATTTACAATATGTTGAATCCACGCATAGTTGGCATTTCCCATTGGTGGAACACCATAGCTCCAACGTATATCATCCACTAATCGTTCTCCGCCCCAGTCACTGATGTTGAAAGGCGGGTTGGCGAGGATGTAATCCGCCTTGAGGTTCTTGTGCAGGTCGTTGTGGAACGTGTCAGCATGCGACTCGCCAAGGTTGCTGTCAATGCCGCGAATCGCCAAGTTCATCTTGCACAGGCGCCAAGTGGTCGGATTCGACTCTTGACCGTATACCGCGATGTCGCCGACCTTGCCTTGATGCTCCTCGACGAATTTCTCACTTTGGACGAACATGCCGCCAGAACCGCAGCACGGGTCGTAGACACGTCCTTTGTACGGTTGGATCATCTCAACCAGCAGTTTTACGACGCTGTTCGGCGTGTAGAATTCGCCGCCGTTCTTGCCTTCTGCGCTTGCGAATTTACTAAGGAAATACTCGTACACACGCCCCAAGATATCCTTCGCTCGGCTGTTTGTGTCCCCCACTTTAATGGTGGAAAAAAGGTCGATGACTTCGCCAAGGCGCGTCTTATCCAATGCCGGACGTGCAAAATCTTTCGGCAAAACCCCTTTGAGCGACGCATTTTCTTTTTCAATCGCAATCATGGCGTTGTCGACGATCTGACCGATTCCCGGCTTCTTCGCATTGTCCTTGATGTAGCTCCAACGCGCTTCTTTCGGCACCCAGAAGATGTTCTCCGCGATATACTCGTCCCGATCTTCAGGATCAGCGTAGGGCTCGTTCTTAAGAGCTTCGAATTTTTCCTCGAATGCATCCGATACATACTTCAAGAACAGCAGCCCGAGTGCCACATGCTTATATTCGGCGGCATCCATACTGCCGCGCAATTTATCTGCAAGACTCCACAGTTTTTCTTCAAATCCAATGTTGGCTGTAGCCATTACAATAAAATCCTCCTAAAAGCTGTAATTGTCGATAGGTACATTGTATCATATCTTTTTTGTAGATAGTCTTGATAGAGATCTCATTTCTACTTATTTCGGACCCGCAGAACCACACACGCTGAACATTTGACTCTCCAAACCCTTTTTACAGAAAAAAAGCGTCGACCATTCAAAGGTCGACGTCCTCTTGTTGCTGCTATTTGTTTTTCATCTTGGTCTTGAAGTCTTCGAACTTCATTATCGGAAATTTATCGGCGAGTTGCTTTTCATTCGACTTCAACTCAACTTGATTGTTTTTCAAGGCAAAGAAAAACGGTTGTCCTACATTGAAAAACCTTCCGGAAGTCTCGGACTTTTGTGCGAAGAAGACATAGTCTTCGCCTTCCTTTAAGCCTACATATTGGTCAGAAACAGTGGAAGGTGCATTCTTACCAAACCGAACGCTCCGGGTCTCTGTCACCAAGATTTCCTTCTCTGTTATTTCCCCCTTAAGTACCTCGGATACTTTAACTTTGTAGTCTACGCCTTCTACATAATTTTCCGGGTCTTCTTTGGCCGAATCTTGCACATCACGGGCAAAATTCCGTGTCCCCGCTACTCCTTCCACTTTCCCAACAAGCACATAGGTTGCAGCATTCACGAGACTGGTCATATCTCGATGGATCGGTATGTCTGAATGACTTGTTGTAACTACCGAAGCCGCCTGATTTGTTGCGTTTCCAACCGTGGTACTACTGAAATAAATGACTGCTACAAGAAACGGCACAGCAAGAACCAAGGGCTTAACAATGGTTTTTTTCATTAAAATAACCCCACTCAACAATTAATATCCGTACTTTGCGTTTACACCGTTGATATCATCTTGCTGCGGGATATAGGTTACGGCCCGATTTCGACTTGAGTTCATAATCGCAGGGGAAGAAAAAGTGTCAGCCAATCCTAAACCATGTCCTAGTTCATGAACAGCTGCACTTCTCGCGACATTGGCGGTAGTAATATCATTATTTCCGATATTGATATTTGCGTTAAAATAAAGAATAACGTTGCCTTGAGTCGTTGTATATTTCTGACCATACAAGGCATCGTCTGCTACATTGATCGTGTTGAATGTGTTGGAGGAACCACTGTTGTAAGAAAAATACACCTTCGTCGGTGTAGCGCTCCAATCAGAAATTGCATTTTCAAATGCTGTGCGAGCAACTGATCCCGAAACTTGAAGATTACTTCCCCATCGATAGTTAAGACCAGAAACGCTGGAATTCCACGACCAAGAGTTAAGAGTATATGCGTGAGTTACTACGGGAAGAAGACCTACACCTGCCACTACAGAGAAAATCGCCAGATTCCTGAAAAGCCTCATTTTCAAAATACAAATCCTTTTATCTATATTATAAATAATTGTAACAACATGAATTCAATAAGTTAAATAAAGATAATTTTAATATTTTACTATAAGTTAAAATAAGACACCCTATCAGCGGCGTAAGGCGAGGACGAGGACAAATAGAAAAAATCCGCCGGTGATCGGCGGATTTTTCTATTTCACACCTCGATCAAGCACAGCCGCCACTCGCGCGTGCATCACCTTACACTCCTGCTCCATCCGACTCGACAACATCTCCAACAGTTCCTCGATCGGTTCCAACAACCCGTTCGCCTGAAAAATCTTCATCGCTTTCTCGATAAACGCACAAGCGGGTTTCGGCTTATCACGAGCCAACAGGAGATACGCGAAGTTTTTGAACGCCCGCCCCCGCTCTGGATGCTCTTGCGGCGCAATTCGCAGCGCATCGGCAACATATCGCCTTGCGTCTGCCAGAAAAACGGCCCCCTCCTCAGCGGCCCAGTAGTGAATCAGGCTCTCTTCGGCACGACTGTTTAGGTTCGCGACCACACGAATAAGCGAGAGATGGTTCAACAACTCCTCCAAATCCAGCTCCACCGTCAAATCTTGACCATATTCGTGTGCCACGTTGGCCCGATCCACCGGATTGATTCTGTGAAGCGAGTGCCCGAGGGCGTTTTCCAACATCATCATGAGGAGGTGCGCCCCCGACTCCATTCCGATAAATTCGTTCACGTTCCTCGGCAACACCATCTGACTCACAACACGATCCCCCTCTGCTCTCTCACTTGGCGATTGAACGACCACATCTCATGCATCACGCGCAACGCGCTCTGACAATCGTGGTTCGCCTCGTACAAACGAGAAAGTTCCTGCATGGTCTCTTCATACTCCGCTTGGCACTCCGTGAGCTTAAAGCAGTCAGCCGCCTGCTTCATATATTTCACTGCGGCAGCCTGCTGATTACGCGATTGTGCAATTTTTGCGTACACGTTGGCGACCCACGCTTGATAAGGATGCACGGTGGGCAGGAGGCTTCTCGCTGTCTGGCAGGCTTCCTCCGCTTGATCGAGGTTCCCTCGTTTGAAGTAAAGCTTCGCAAGTTCGGTGACGGCGACTCCTGCTTCTTCCGACTGCTGCAATCGTCTGTATGCCTCTGCGACCTGCTCCAGGATGTGGATCGCTTTTTCTACATCGCCCGTTTCTCCATTCAGCAGAGCCAGTTGGAGTTGGAGTGCCAATTTTTCTTTTTGATCGTTCAAGGTTGTAAAGCAAAGTTGAGCACGGTGAGCAAAATCAGATGCTTGTGCATAGTCTTCTGTCGCCCGAGAGGATTGAGCCAACTTCAGATAAAGCTCTCCCAGTCCTCGCAGGTCTTCTCGCTCCTCGAAGATCGGCAACGCCAATTGGAGAGTGACCCTCGCTTTTTTCAAGTGGCCGGACCGCTTTTGGACTTCACCGAGTGTCAGCAGGAGAGAACTTTGGAGGTGGACATCGTTTTTTTCCAAGGAGCGGATTTTATCCAAGGCTAAAGTCAAGTAATGCTCCGCGATCTGGTAGCGTTTTTGTTTCATCGCGACATGCCCGAGTTGGTGCAAGACGCGAACGGTTAGAATCAGACTGCCGTTAACAGTACACGTATGATTTAACAGTTGTTGAAATGCTTCTTCTGCTTTGTGCAGTTGATGCAGATGAAGCAGACAGAACGCATGGTCATAACGAATCTCAAACGGGTCCAGCTTCCCGGTGTTGTCCTCCATGATTTTTTTCAAAATCGGCAACGCACTCGAAAACTCACCGGCTGACAGCATTCCTTTGGCGAGGCGGTACTCGCTGATCACCGCCATGTCCAGCTTGGAGTTGCCGATCAGTTCGTCCACGGAAATCTCTAATTTCTTGGCGATCTGTTCCAAGACGTGCCAGGAGGGTTTGGCTTTGTTTGCTTCTACTTGTGATAACATGGAAGGCGTGACGATGCCTTCTGCTAGTTGAGTTTGGGTCAGACCCTTTTTCATTCGGAACATGCGGAGACGTTCCCCGAAGGTTTCCATTGTGACCACCTCATTTCACTTAGTAACTGTTACTATGTTACCATCTAGATTTACAAAAGTACCGATTGTTTATCGCGCATCGTGGATACGTTATAAACAACAAATAAATCTGATAATTCCGTATCCATATAAAAAGCACCTCCGTTTTGGAGGTGCCAACGTGCTAGAGAATTGTTGGTTTGACCGAAGAAGGAATGATCGGTACTGTTTCTGCAAGCTTTCCAGTAGCAGTAGTAGAAATGCCGAGCAACAGCATTCCGCAAACAGCGATCAGCCCTGAAAGCAATACTACTTTTCTCATCCTACAACTCACCCCAATCCAAAAAGTTTGCAGCGCCAACACAAATCCGCTCCGCAAGAGTAGTGTAGAATAAATAGTTGTGTGAGTCATTAAGTGCCTTGTAATGATCTTGCAAGCATCTGCAAGCTACGTATCGGATCTTTACGCTGGAACCCTCATCATCCAGTACACTTTTGGCATGGCTTGGATCACCTGTAACGGCGGTCAAGAGGATCACTAATTTCCCGTTCAAATCGACCGTCTCGGAGTTGCTAGCCTCTGATAAGGCAATGTCAATTTGTTTTTTGGCTTCGTCTGTTGCCCTCAATTTAAGCAAAGTTTTGATTAATTCTTTTCGAGCGATCAAACGAGTTCGAGTGTCTTGTTCCAATCCTTCGATCGCTTTATAGAGAAGCTCTTCTGATTCTTCATATTCCCTCAGGAGATAGTGGTAGTGCGACAAGTTCAAACAAGCCCTTGCCACTTGGACGGGGTTCTCTGATTCCCTCGCGTATCGTAATGAATCAATCGCGTATCTTTTCGCAAAGATCAGATTTCCTCTGGATTCTTCAACCTTTGCTTTATGATAACTAATTGCTGATTGTCTACTTGGAATCGCCAAAAAGCAAGGGTCGATTTCATCAAGCAATCGAGCTGCTGACTCAAACTCTTGTTTTGCAGTATAGACAACCATTAATTGGTTTACAACACCAAATAACACGTCGGTCTCACCGTAAGTCTTGTGTAACTGTCCAGCCAATCGTCTTGCTTCCGTCAAGACCTGACAGGCATCATGAAACTTGAAAGACATAATATACGCGATACCAAGTCGGTGCAAGGCATGGCAACGTTCAGATATTCCATTCGCCTGTTTTTCTAAACGCAGTGCCAACTCCAATGCCTCCACAGGATTCTTCAAAGCCTTCACTAGCTGGGTTAACCGCTCAACTTCCTGATGTGAATCCGTTTGCAAAATCCTTGCAACAGGCATCTTCAAATCTTTTGCAATCACATCGAGTTCGAATGTGTAAATCACCCTGCGGGATTTCAGCATGTCGCGAAATGTTTGTTCACTCAGACCAATCCGAACTGACATCGCAGCAGTCGAGTACCGAGCGCCTTTTTCTTTCTTCAACTCCTCAATTCTGCGGCCCAATGGAATTCGGTCAGCCAAAGTATTCGAAGGTGCTTCAAGAGTGGTTGCCATAGCACTCCCTCCTGCTATACAAAAAATTTTCTTTTCTTTTAAGTAAAAAATCACCTATTCCAAGAAAGTATTATACATCTATTCGGATAGTTCTGCACATAGTTTCTAAAAAAACAATCAATTTTGCCCAATGGTGGCAGAATAGAAAATAAAAAATCCGCCCTCACAGGCGGATTTCTCTATTTCGTATTCGGAATCCAATACCCGCCCTTCGCCTCGGTAAACCCAACTTTCGGGTAATACTCCATGGCGGCCTTCGCCGCCAGCAGGAGGATCAGGACTTCTTCGCCGAGCAGGTCTCGCACGGTTTGGATCAGAGCGGTGCCGATGCCCTTTTTTTGATAATCCGGGTCGACGGCGAGGTCACAGAGGTAGCAGTCGAACGCGAAGTCGGTCAAACCTCGCGCATAGCCCACCAACCGCTCGCCGTCCCAGGCGGTGACGTGCAAGTTGGCATGCCGGAGCATCCGCCCCGCCCGCTCCGGGTCTTGCGGGCGCTGCATCCCCGAGCGGGCGCAGAGGGTGATGTATTGGTCGGTCGTGATGCGTCGTTCTGTCGAGTACGTGATCATGCGGCAGTTCTCTCTCCTCTAGATTGCAAATGTTCTGAATCGCGCGGCATGAAAAACAGGGTAACAACTCCCGCGAGCACCATCAACGCCCCGCCGCAGAAAATGAGCGGGCCGCTGTCATACGAGTGCGAGAAGACCGCCACCAGCGCCCCCGCCACCGGCATGAACATCGTGGAAATCGCCGTACCGACGCTGAATACCGTCGCTTGCTGGTGCTGAGGCACGACCGACTGGATGATCACCAACTCCGGGACGTTGATCGCCGTCATGCTCGCGCCGATCACGAAACTCGCCGCCAGAATCAGCCAGATGCCGGTGAAGTGCCCGACCGCCATCAGCATCGCGCCCTGCAAGATGCCCGCCCCGGCAAACAGCAAGCCGTTGCGCTTGATCGTCACTTTCGACAGCCACAACCCGACGAGGAGCGCCCCGATCATGCTGCCGGAACGCAGCATCGTCAGCTGAAACGCGCTCAAATGCAGGGAATCATGGATATACACCGGCAACAGCGATTCATACGGCTGATACCCCGCGTTGAGGAAGATGCAATAGACGTTCAACGCCATCAGAATCCGATAGCGGCGCAAGATCACAAAGCCTTCGCGAATTTGCGTCCAGTACGGGGTCTTCTCTTTTTTCCGTGCACCCGCCTCTACCGTCTGTTCGTTCGGGAGACGAATCGCCAAGACCAGCAACGCCGAAACCAAGAACAGCCCGACCGTGACCGTCAACGTGATCGCGGGAGAGAGAAACGTGATCATCGCCCCCGCCCCGGCGAGCGACACGAGGCGGGACACTTGGTTGGACGATTCCATCAAGGCGTTTGTTTTTTGCAACATGTCTTTGGAAACCAGTTGCGGCAAGAGCGCGACGGATGCCGGGTTGTAGATCGAGCCGCACACCGACTGCACAAACGCGACGACGTAAAACTGCCACACCGGCAAGACGCCGAGCGCATACGTCACGGGCACGCTGAGCACGATCAACGCCCGCAGCGCATCCGATTCAAACATCCGGCGCGTCAGCTTCCCCCGCGACAGCATCGGGCCGACAAACAAGCCGAGCGCCATCATCGGCACCAGCGCCGCCAAGTTCAACAGCGACGACGACACCCCGCCTCCGCCCAGATCGAGCATCAACCACACCAACGCCGTCCACGTGAAGTTGTCCGCCAACACTTTCAACAGCTTCGAGAGAAACAACAACCTGAAATTGCGGGACCACAGCGTTTCGCTCACCCGAACCCTCTCCCTTTTTGAAAAAAATTACTCTTCGCCTTCCGCTTTCATCTTCCCGAAGAACAGGTTGATCACGTACTCATCCCCTGTCACCTCGCGCATTTCGTACTTGTGCAACAGCCCGTGAAACTCCTCGAGAAACGCTTGCGCTTCCTCGGCCGACAAGATCATGCGCGACGCCACCCGCGTGCGGTTCTCCAAGAGTTGCTCAGAAATCGGAAACGAATCTTCCGCCAGCGTCTGCGTGTTGAATTGCGTGCCTTTCGACAGGTAATACTTCTCCACGACGCCCCCCACCGTGCGGGTGTCGACCAACTCCAACAAGTCGGCGTCATACAAGCGCTGCATGTGGTAATGGATGTTGCCCGGTGTCTTCTGCAACAGATCGGCGACCTGCTTCGCCGTGCGCGGCGTCTCGGCAATCAAGTTCATGATCTGCATCCGCAACGCGCTCGCCAGCAATTTGGACTGTTCCAGCGTGACGTCAATGACTTTCTTCTGCTTCTTCTCCATATGGACGGCCTCCTGATTTCACGTTCCTTGCACACGATCTGGATCATTCTAGATCAATCTGGAATTGCAGATCGGTTTGTAAATCCAGATTATTCGATGTGCCTGATTTTGTCAACTTATAATTCCTCGCAGGAATCCCTACCAATTCTTTCATTCATCGTCTATAATGTAGGATGCTACAAGGTATGAAACGCCCTGTTTTGTCACAATCTAAGAAAATGACGAGGATTAGGAGGATAGATTGGTATGGAAGGTTTTGAACGCAAGAGAGAAATCCTTGAACGCATGGTTGCCATCAACGGCGAACGCACCGCAGCCCTGTTGGATCAACGCATCGAAGAAAACCGTGTGGTGTTGGAGAACCTGCGCGCAGTAGGTGCTTCCCAGAATGTTCTCTACGACGTGGAGAAACAATACAACGACTCCAAGTTCTTGCGAGAAGCGTACGAAGCTCTCAAAGGCGAACTGTAATAAGAAAACCTGCCGCGCAGCTCGGCAGGTTTTTTTCATGCGCTGCCCCAAGACACGTCATGTCCCAAGACAGGCCGCCATAAGCATGGTACAAGGGTTTCCCGCAGATTGTTTGTGCAAAGGAGCTGAGGCAACCGGTGTCCACAGAACCTACGCGTGCGGCCAAGAAATACTCAACGTCGCTTCTGGCGCTGGTGGTGGTCTGTTTGACGGTCGCTTTGGTCCTGTACCCGGAGGAAGGGTATCGGGCCGGGCTGTCCGGAATGAAGTTGTTTTGGGATTCGGTGTTTCCGTCGTTGCTGCCGTTTCTGATCTTGGTCGAGTTGTTGCTCGGCACCGGCGTCATGCAAGGCATCGGCGTGCTCTTGGAGCCGTTGATGCGCCTGTTGTTCGGGGTGCCGGGCGCGGGCGCTTTCTCCCTGTCGCTCGGCGTGGCGGCGGGCTACCCGATGAACGCGGTGGTCACGGGCAAGTTTCGCAAAAACAAACTGCTCTCCCGCATCGAAGGAGAGCGGTTGCTCGCCCTCTCCTCCGCCGCCGACCCGCTGTTTCTCGTCGGGACGATCGCCGTGGGGCTGCTGCACTCCCCGCAGCTCGGCCTCTTGCTCGCCCTCGCCCACTACGGCGCGGCGCTGCTCGTCGGGTTCCTGTTCAAGTTCCACGGGCGCGCCGAAGAAGCGATGAGATCAGAAAAAACACAACGCCCGCCCCAGGTCAACATCTTCCGCCGCGCCTACCGCGAGATGGTGCGCGTGCGTCACGAAGACGGGCGTACGCTTGGCAAACTGCTCGGCGATGCGGTCAACGAATCGATCAAAATCTCGCTGATGATCCTCGGATTCATTATGTTTTTTGCGGTGCTGTATAAGCTTCTGCTCAACACCGGCGTGCTGACGTTGCTCGCTGTGCCGCTGCAAGGGCTGTTTCAGTTGCTCGGGCTGGACGTCTCCCTGCTCCAGCCGCTCCTCGCCGGGCTGTTTGAAGTCGATCTCGGCGCGTCCGCCGTCGCCGCCGCTCATGCGCCGCTGGCGGCAAAAGCGGTCGTGGTGATGTTCATCACGGGCTGGGCGGGGATTTCCGTGCACGCGCAGGTCGCGTCGCTGATCGTCGGCACCGACTTGCGGATGGGGCCGTATCTGATTTCGCGCCTCTTGCACGCCCTGTTCGCGTCCGTCCTCGCCGTGGTGCTTTGGAACATGGGCTGGGGTCAGCAAGCCGCGCCGGTGATGGCAAACGTCCAAGCGGCGGTGTCCGCGGCGGGCTCTTCCGGCCAACATTGGGATTTGGCGTACCTGCTCGTGAAAAATTGGTTCCTGCTGTTTGGCGGCGTCGTCGTGCTGTCGCTGGTGGTGCATTTCCTCCGCTCGGCGCGCGTGGTGGCGTGGAGCACGAAGAAAAAGCCTTGGTTCCGTTGAGAACCAGGGCTTTTTTTCTCGTGATTTTTTCGACTTGTGCTAGAAGTGGAAGAACGTTTGCGTGAACAGTTGGTCGAGGAGGATCAGCCCGCCCAACACCCAGACGTACCAAGCGAACATGCGCATGCCCTTGCTGATGATCAGGCGGATCATGTACTTGATCGCGAAATAGCCGGCGACCGCCGCCGCGAGCATGCCGAGGAGTTCTTTCACGCCGAACGTGCCGGCGTTTGCCGCTTCGCCGGTCACGATGTCTTTGAGCTCCAGCACGTTCGCGCCGAGGATGACCGGTATCGACAGCAAGAACGAGTACTTCGCCGCAAACTCGCGGTCGAGCCCCCGAAACAGCGCCCCCATGATCGTGAGGCCGGAGCGGGAGATCGCCGGGAGAATCGCCGCGCCTTGGAGCGTGCCGACCAGCAGCGCGTCGCCGTAGCCCATCTCGCGCACGCCCTTTGTCCCACGGCGCGCCGAATCCGCCCACCAGATGATCACGCCGGTGATGACGAACTCCGCACCGAGCGTGGCCCCGGACGAGAACAGCTCGTCAAACAAGTCTTGGAACAAAAACCCGATAACCGCCGTGGGAATCGCGCCGACGACGATCAAGCGGGCGAATTTGCCAAACGGATTGCGCAACATGTCCACGATGTCGCGCCAGTATACGGCGAACACGGCGATGAGCGTGCCGAAGTGCAGCAGCACGTCGAACGTCAGCGCCCCTTCTTCCAAGCCGAACAAGCGCTGGAAGAGCACCAAGTGCCCGGAACTGGAGATCGGCAAGAATTCGGTCAAACCCTGTACGATCCCTAGAAAGATCGCCTCCAAGAGAGACAACAGCATCTCCTCCTTCATCTCGTATGCCACCGCTAGCAGTATACGACTCTCAATCTTTCAAATAGTACGGTTTTTTCGTTTGTGAGAGGGACATGTTTCAGCCTCGTCCCGAATATGGTTCCTCTGAGGGAGGGAATGGCTATGACACGAACCGAATTGCGCTTGGCGTTGCAGATCGCCTTCACCTACATCGGAACGGTGGTCGGCGCCGGGTTTGCCTCCGGGCAAGAAATATTGCAGTTTTTTACGATGCTCGGGCCGTATGCGTATCCGGGCATTCTGCTGGCCGTGTTCCTGTTTGGCTGGATCGGGATCAAGATCCTGCTCTTGGGACGAAAGCTGGAAGCCGAGTCCTACCGCGAGTTGACCGCGTATCTGTTCGGGCCGAGAATCGCCGGCACCATCGACACGTTCATGATGGTGATGCTGTTTTTCGTGACGGTGGCGATGCTGGCCGGCGTCGGCGCGCTGTTTGAAGAGCAGTTGCGGATCTCCTTCCAGATCGGCGTGCTGCTGACGATGGTGCTGACGTTCCTGACGATTCTGCGCGGGATGAAAGGCATCATGCTCGCCAACTCCATCATCGTCCCGATCATGCTGGCGGTGACGTTGACGATCTTTGCGAAAAGCTTTCTGCAAAGCGACCATCTGCCGAACCTGCACACGATCCAAAACGTGGCTCCGTGGCGCTGGATCACGTCCGCCATCTCGTACGCCGCGCTGAACTTGGGGCTCGCCGTCTCCGTGCTGGTGCCGCTGGGCGGCGAGATCAAAAGCGCGCGGGCGCTGAAGATCGGCGGTCTGCTCGGCGCGGCGGGGCTCGGGTTGATGCTGTTGGGCGCGCAGTATGCGATGTCCACGCGGCTGCCGGGCATCTTGGAGTTTGAAGTGCCGATGGGGTTCCTCGCCTCGACGTTCAACCCGCTGATGAAGGCGCTGTTCACGGTGGCGTTGTTTGGAGAAATCTACTCCACGCTGATCGCCAACGTCTACGGCTTGGGCTCGCAGCTCGCGTCGCCGCGCCGTCCGGTACAGGGCTACTTGGTGACGATCTTGATCTTGACGGCGGCGTTCTTCGTGGCGCAGGTCGGGTTTTCCAACATCGTGCAGTACCTCTACCCGATCTTCGGCAACTTGAGCTTCCTCCTCTTGCTCGTGCTGCTCTGGCCGCGCCGCAAGCTGAAAAACTAGCGAACGCGGACTGGATGTGATATTCTAGTTTTGGAAGCGTCTGGGTTGAGGAGGATTTCATGGTCAAGGAACTCGTCTTGGACTTTGTAACAAACTACGGATACTACGGACTTTTTCTCTCGCTCATACTCGGCATAGTCGGACTTCCGATTCCGGACGAAATTCTTATGACCTACTGCGGGTACCTCGTTTCCCAGTCGGTGCTGAACTACTGGATCACGCTCCTGACCGCGCTGCTGGGCAGCGTGGCGGGGATTTCGATCTCGTACGGCATGGGGCGGCGGTTTGGATCGCCGCTCGTGGTGAAGTACGGCCGCCGGTTCGGCATCACCGAAGCGCGGCTTGGCATCGTCAACAACTGGTACGCCCGCTTCGGCAAAGTCGTGTTGGTCATCGGCTACTTCATCCCCGGCATCCGCCACGTCACGGCGTTTGCGGCCGGGATTTCCCGCATGCGCTTCTCGTCCTTCGCGCTGTTTGCGTACTTGGGCGCGCTGATCTGGACGTTCACGTTCATCACGATCGGCAAAGCGCTCGGCGTGCACTGGGCGCAGGTCACGGAGATGTCCCACCAGATGGTGCTCTGGGTCGTCGTGCTGCTCGTCGTCCTCGGCGCGGCGTACGCGATCTACAAATGGCGCAAACGAAACCTGCAACGATAAGCAAAAGACCTTCTGCCTCGGCGGCGAAGGTCTTTTTTCTTGTACTTTTTTCTTATAAGAGATCGATCAGACTCGCGTAGAAGTTGTTCAACGCGTGCAGCCAGATCGGAGCCCACAGCGAGTCGGAAACCCGTCGCAGGACGGCAAGCAAAATCCCCATGACGAAGATCGGGAGAAACAGCACCACATCGGCGTGCAGAAGCGCAAACAGCAAGGACGAGAGCAGAACTCCTGCGAGGTTGCCCCATTTCGCCGTGACCGTCGATTGCACGAGACCGCGAAACAGCATCTCTTCACCGAGCGGCGCGATCACCGACGTGGCGAGCAGCGGCAAGAGTTTGAGCAGGAAGCTCCCTTGCCACCACGCGTTCTGCAACTCGCTTGTGATCCGCTGCTCCCGGTAGGAATCGGTGTTCACGCCCAGCCAAGAGCCAAGCGATCCCGTGATCAGCGTCACCGCGTAGAGGGTGATCAGAAACACCAGCACATAGCCCGCGATCTTCCACGACAACACCGGACGTTTCAGCCCGATTTCGTGCAGGTGGCGGCGGAAGTAGTACGGCACGATCACGACCGCCGCGATCTGCATCGAGACGCTGCCAAGCGACGCGAGCCCCGCGTTGTGCCGCCAACTGCTCGGGATCAAGGCAAACAGTCCGAAATAATACGCGTACATCCCGCCGAAGAACAACAGCCCCACCCAGCCCAGCGCCAAACAGAGGTGCCGCCAGCCGAGGCGGCTGTGTTCCAACGTCGGTGTGCGGCCGCCTCCCCCGTACCGCCGCACGAGATAGCCCGCGGCAAACGTCAACAACCCCGCCGACACGAGAAAAAACGAAAGCAGACTCCAGATGCGGGAGACGCCGGACGGGTCGGAGAGGACCTGCCAGTTGCCGTTCGCATCATGGCGGATCGACAGGGATTGGAGCGTCATCAAGACGTCTTGGAGGTAGCCCCCGCACAACAGCACAGCGCCGGTCAGTTGCACCCGGCGCGCCCGCATCCCTTTGACACTCATGAAGGGTTCCCCCCTTTTCCCCTCTTGCATTTGTCGAAAACTCTAAGGTACACTAAGGAAAAACCTTGAAAGGACCACCCTATGCTGCTTCAACGCGACAACCGCACACAACGAGCCGTCCTTTCGCTTCTCGGCATCCTCGCCGGCAGCTTTCTGTACACGTTTGGCTTGAACAATTTCATCATCGCCAACCGCCTCGCCGAGGGCGGATTTGTCGGAGTCTCGCTCTTGGGGATCTACCTGTACAACATCCCGCTCTCGGTGTCGTTTCTGGTGTTGAACATTCCCTTGCTGTTCTTGGGCTGGTACCGCTTCGGCCGCACGTTTATCTTGAAAACGGTCATCGGCGTCGTCGGTGTCTCCGTGATGTCGGAGTTCACGATGGACTTGTTCCACATGGGCGTGCAAGACAAACTGCTGGCGTCGCTGTACGGCGGCGTGTTCTCCGGGATCGGCCTTGGCATCATCTTCCGCTTTGGCGGCACGACCGGCGGCGCCGACATCATCGCCCGCTACGTCAATCAAAAGTTTGGCTGGAGCATGGGCCGCACGATGTTTGCCATCGACGTCATCGTCATCACGTCCACGGCGTTCATCGTCGGCAAGGACGCCGCGATGTACTCGCTGGTGGCGCTCTTCGTCTCCGCCCGCGTCATCGACGTCGTCAACGAGGGCGTTTCCAACTCGCGGGCGATGTTCATCATCTCCGACGAGACGCAGAAGATCGCCGACATGATTCAGACCGAACTGGAGCGCGGCACGACGCTTTTGCACGGCGTGGGCGGCTACACGGGGCGCGACAAGCAAGTGCTCTACGTCGTCGTCTCGCGGGACGAGATCTCCCGCGTGCAAGAGATGTGCCGCACCGTCGACCCGCACGCGTTCCTCGTCGTCAACGAAGTGCACGACGTGCTCGGCGAAGGGTTCAACCCGCTCAAACAGCCCGGCAAGAAACTCAACTTGAAATTCGAAAAAACGAAAAACTAGGAGACCGACGGGTTTCCTAGTTTTTCTTTTTCCGCCACACGCGCCACCCGGCGAAGCAGAGCAGTCCGCCGCAGACGGTGCCGTACGTGCCCGGCCCCACGGTCAGATGAAAGACCGGCAGCAGCGGCGGGTCGTCGACCGCGCGGATTCCGGCAGTCAGCTTGCCAAGCGAGCCCTTGTAGTGGCCGAGCGCGTCGAGCACGCCCTGTTTGTCGGTTGGGGTCTCGCCTTGCAATTGCGAGTCGAGGAAGCGAAACGCCGACTGTTGCGTTTGCAGCTCCGTCGGGTCGCCGTGCAGCGCGAGCGCCAACGCGATTTGGTCGCGCTCGTTGCGGAACTTTTGGAACACCGCTTTGGCGGTCTTGTAGTCCCCTTTGGCGACCGCGTCGATCATCTTGTCGAGGTTGTTCTCCATCGAGCGCGCCACCGGCAACCACGTCGGCGATGTCGGGTACGCCAACGAGTCGAACGCGACGACGAGCCGGTGGATGCGAAACTCCGCCACCGCTTGCTCCGGACCTTTGACCGCGGCATACATCATCTTGAGCGCGATCAGCTCGTTCGTCACCGCTTGGACGCCTTCCACCTTCTGCACGATCTTGCTCGTGTCGAGGCGGGTGTACATGTCGGAGAGCACGTCGAGTTCCGGCAGCACGGCGGGTTGGTTTTCGCCGCTCTTGATCATGTTCTCGACTTTGACGGCCTCTTGATACAGCGTGATCGGGTGCACCAGCGCCGTGACCGCCCCGGCGCGCGGTGCCAACAGGCCAACCACCAGCAAGCACAAGCAAATTGCCCATGTGAGTCTTCGCACCATAAAAAAATCGCCTCCACCATCAAAATATGGGTGGAAGCGATACTTTAGACATGCTATTTCGAACGAGCTCTCTCGCGGCGCAGGAACGCCGTAAACGTCAGCACCAGCAAGGAAAGCACCGGTGTCCAGAACTGGATGTACGCCGTGAAGCGCTCATCTTGCAGCCACGGATGGATCGTGTACACATAGTCCACAAAATCGTTGAACAACAGCCAGCAAGCGCCGATCCACAGCACGCGATTGTCGAACTTGTAGTTGAAGTTGTAGAGCACCACTTCCACCGCCATCGCGCCGTGTGAAATCATCAGCATCAGGTCGGTGGCGTCGACCCTCCCGTTGGCGTTCCAGTACGTGATGATCACGCCGACCGCCCAGATGCCGTACTTGAGGTTGGTGACCATCGAGAGCATCTCCAGCACTTTGGAGCGCTTGCCGAGCAGCCACAGCAACACGACGATCGTGAACAAGGAACTCGACGTCGGAGAGTCCGGGACGAAAAAGTTCCAATACCACTCCGTGTGCGCCATCTGGTTGCCGTACCAGTAGAAGCCGTAGATCGAACCAAGGAAGTTAAACAGGAACAACAGCCACAGAAACGACCGGCTCAGCAAGTAGTGTTTGAGCAAGGACCAATTCAAAACAAGACACCCGCTTCCCAGAATGTGAGGACTCAGTATGTAGAAGAAAACCGACCTCGGGCGAGGTCGGTCGGTCTTGCTTATTTTTGTTTTTGCTTCGCGAGCCAAGCGGCAACTTGCTTGACTTGGTCGTCGCTCGCCAGACCGCCTTTGGGCGGCATGTTCGGCGGGAAGCCTTTGGTGATGGTGTCGACGAGTTTTGCTTCGTCGTACTTGTTCCCCACACCGATGAGGAACGGACCGATCTGACCTTTCAGGTCGGCGCCGTGGCAACCTGCGCAAGAAGTCGCAAAAATCTTCGCGCCGGGGTCGTTGGCATCGACGAGTGTCGTGTCAGCCGGCATCGCAGATTGGTCGACTTTCTTCGGTTGGGAAGCCAAGTGCTCCTCATGTTGCACGTGCGCTTCGTAAGTCATCCAGATCATGAGCAACAGCGAGAGAACCATCGCGGAGGTCGCAACCGGACGTTTGAACGGGTGACGCACTTTGGAGTTGTCAAGCCACGGAGCGAGGATCAAGAGCGTAGCCGCGATCCCCGGGAGGATGACAGAACCGAGCCAGATAACGGAGCCCGGGAAGTATTTCAGAAGTTGGTACAGGAAGAGGAAGTACCAGTCCGGCATCGGGGTGTAGCTGCTGTCGGACGGATTCGCCACGTCGGTCAATTCAACCGGGTTGAAGACGATCCACAGCATGAATGCGACCAGGAACAGCGCACCGACGATCCATTCTTTCAGAAGAAAGTTCGGGAAGAACGGTTCCGTTCCGATCGGTTTGTTTTTATCTTTTTCCTTGAAACGCGGGGTCCCAGGAATACGTTCGCGAAAATGATCGTGTGCCATTCTCTAGGCTACCTCCTTCTCTGTGCATTGTTGAGCTTCTATTGCCATCATCGAAGATCTTACAGCGGACCAGCGATACCTTGTTTCCGGATCATGATGAAGTGCAAGCCCAACAGGCCGAGAAGACCAGCCGGCAGGAAGAACACGTGAATCGCGAAGAAGCGGGTCAGCGTCAGCGCGCCGAGCACGTCGCCGCCGATCAGGACGGTTTTGATATACTTCCCGATCCACGGAACGGACTCTGCGATTTGCGCGCCGACCGCGGTCGCCCAATACGCTTTTTGGTCCCACGGCAAGAGATAGCCGGTGAAGCCGAAGCCCATGACGACGAAGAAGATCAAAACGCCAACAACCCAGTTCATCTCGCGCGGTGCCTTGTAAGAACCGGTGAAGAAGACCCGGAGCATATGGAGGAACATCATGATAATGACCAAACTTGCTCCCCAGAAGTGCATGCCGCGAACGATTTGTCCGAGCAAGACTTCGTCGGTGATGTACTGAACAGAACGGTAAGCGTTTACGATATCAGGCACATAATACATCGCCAAGAACATCCCGGAGAGGATCTGCGTGACGATAATCAAGAAAGTCAGGCCGCCGAAGCAGTAGACGAACGCCGACATCTTGTTCGCAGGGTTGACGTGTGCAGGAACGTCGTGGTCTGCGATGTCACGCCAGATCGGCGTGATCCCAAGCCTTTCGTCGATCCAGTCATACGTTTTCTTGAACATTTGTTAGTCTCACCTACTTCCCTTTTACGCTTTGCGTTGCGAGATTGCGCCGAGCATGATCTTGCCGCCCTCGACCTTGACTTCATACAAGTCGAGCGGACGTTGCGGCGGCTTGGCTTTGTCGTTGATCCCGTAAATGGTATAACGACCGCCGTGGCACGGGCAATGGAACCACCACTCGCCGTCTTCAGACGGTTTCGGGTTGCCGTTGCCATCGACAGTACCCGCTACTTGGCAACCCAAGTGGGTGCAGATCGGGGACATCGCCATAATCTTGCCGGACTCGTCCTTGATCAGCCACGCGCGCATCTTGACGTTCTCTTCAATCCACCCATCCTTGCGGTGTACTTTGAAGTCAACCATCGTCGGGAAGTCGCTTTTGACATCGCTTTCCTTCAGACCGCTGTCAGCAAAGCCCCCGCCGGAGGTGCGGGTAAGCGGGTCAATAGCAAACGGTACCAGCGGAGCTGCGATAGTCGCTGCCATGAACGCGCCAGTGCCACCAAGTGCGTAGGAAAGGAACTGACGGCGGGAGAGCCCCTGTTTGCCATTCTTGTCACTCATTGTCCATCTAACCTCCCTACCATAGAAAAAATCGTACCGGCCAAAAATTTCCACACCAAAACTTGCTCATCCGCGTCATTTCCTGCAAATTCGACAGATAAAATGGTAGGTAAATCCTGACCCGTGCATCTCGTTTCAATCATACTGTCTGCCTTTTATAGTGTCAAGCAAGGGGTCGTTCAATTTTTCTGTTATCGAGAAATGTCACAAAAAATTAAGAGTTGTGAGTCCAAAGCCCCGTGATTTCTTGGACAAGTCGGTTCCCGATCAGTTCAAACAGCTGCTCTCCCTTCTCCACAGACGCCGATTTCGGGTCTCCGGAGTACGCGTTCGGGTACAGCTCCCGGCCCATGTTCTGCGAGCGGACGCGGCCGAATTCCGGATTGGACGGCGCTCCGGCGAGTTCCAGATCGACAGACGACGCGTCGACCGCCATCGCCAGCGACGTTTCGTCTTCTCCGGCGTGACCGACGCCCGGCGTGATCGTTTTGATCTCTTCGCGGTAGTCGATCCAATAGTTGCTGACCAAGACGCGCAGTCCTTCTTCGGCGAGTTTCGTCGCCGCCTCGTTCAGCGCGGTGTTGTTGCCGCCGTGACCGTTGAGGAGCACGACGTTTTTGATGCCCCAGCGCGCAAACGACGAGACGACCGCGTGCACGTAATCGGCAAAGATCCGGCTCGGCACGTCGATGGAGCCCGGGAAGTCGCGCAGATGCCACGTGTTGCCGTACGGAATCTCCGGAGCCGTCCAGACTCGACCGCTCAAGTTGCGCTCGATGAAGTCGGCCAGTTTCTTGGGAATCAACACATCGGTGCCCAGCGGCGCGTGCGGCCCGTGCGCTTCGATCGTTCCGATCGGCAGCACCAGCGTGTCGATGTAGGGCGAGTACTCTTCGAACTTGTTCATATGTACGTGCGTGAGACGCATGTTTCTCCCCCTCCTTTCCAAGGATGCTTCTCGTGGCTGCGCAGAAGGAGCCACTATACACCATGATTCTACTCGTTTGGAAACTTTTCTTCCAGTGCATAACTCTCATTGAAAACGGCAATTTTTTGAACGTTCTCATAAAAAAGCCCCCGCCGCTCTCGGGAAGAGCAACAGGGGGACGCAAGGTTTGGGAGAATTGCTTCGAAAGTACGGGTCGAACGTTAGTTGCCGCGCGCCATGTACTTCGACGGACCACCGTCCGCCGCGACGTGGGAGACCGACGCGGTGGACGCGCCGCCGATCACGATGATGCCCAGCGCAACAGCCAGAGCGAGTTTGAGGTTGCGTTTCATAAGTGATTCCTCCTTGAAGGTGTGATGTGCTTTCCTTGATTTGATCATACTTCACGGACCCGTTGCGCTCTCTGCAGTCGTTGCGCTCCGGACACCGCAATTTTTGCAGACCCAAACAAAAAGAACCGGGCGCCTAAGCACCCGGTTCCAGCACGGTCTTCAGTTCAGAAGTCAATTCCAAAAACGCCGCTTGATCGCCGTTCGCCAGCGCTTGGTCGATGCGCTCGTACAGGGAGTTCAAACGGTACTGCTTGAACGCGTGGTCGAGGATCAGCTCCGCTTGCAGCGAGACCAGCGCGTCGATCGTTTCTTTGGTGTCATCCATCGGGTTGCGTTCGAGGACGGCCGCATATTCCGGGGAGACGGTGCGCTCTTTGAAGAAGAGGCCGATATATATGTCTTCGTTCGGATTGTTGTGAATGTCGAGGAAGGCTTTCTCCACATCGGACGTGACGCGTTTGTTCTTATAGAACTTGAAGGGCGTCATCTGAACGCACTTGGTCGAGATCAAAATCGTTTTCGGCAGGTTGCGGAAGTTATCGATGAAGTGGACTTTTTCGAGCAGTTGATCCGAGGAAGCAATATATTGGAGGAGCCACTCTGCCTCACGGTTTTGCAGGTCGTATTTTTCGAGGAACCACTTGATGAACGTCTTCTTCTCAGCAATTGTAATTACTTCTCCCATTTGCGTTCCCTCCTTCACTTCACTCTACAATTCGCACTGTACTCTCACTTAAGTTCTTTGCCGGCAACACTTTCATGAATGTTTCGACTATTTCTCACTTACTCCATTCTATTCGGCACCCGCACTCATTTTCCTCTATTTCTATAAATTTTCTGAAATTGGACGATTGCCTAGAGTGACAAGTTCTCCGACACGGGTGAGATGTATTCCTATTGTATACACCTCCCTGTTTGTCTGTGAAGGGGGAATTAGAGGAAATGAAAAAGGACGATCCCGTTCGGCGAGATCGTCCTGTGTACGCTCGTTTCGTGATGTGCCGTCATTGCAAATCCGCTTGGTACCCCATCCGTCGCAAGATCTCCTGCAGCGGGCGCGCGCCGCGCTCGGCGATCAGGAATTGCGTGTCGCAGATGTCGGCGTGCAGGCTCGGCGCGATTTCCGGCATGGCTTTGAGGTCGGCGGCAATCGAAGCGTCTTGGCACGTCACCAGCACGGTGCGGTGCAGTTGCACGCGCTTGAACTCCGACTCCCACTGCCGGATCATCCGCTCGACGTTGCCCGGCACCATATCGGCCGTCTCCTCGCGCAGGAAATCGAGGATCGTCTCTGCCGTCCAGCCGTTGTCGAGGCAGCGGGCGATGCTCGATTTTGTGATCCGATGCACGCGCAAGGTGTCCACGCGGATCAGTTCGGTGACTTCCTCCAGCTCCCATGCGATGCGCTCCGCCCCTTGAATCGGCACGAGCAAGTCGAAATTCGGTTGCAGAATCAACGGAGTGCGCACCGCTTCCGCCGCTTGCGCTTCCGGCTCTTCGGCGAGGGTTTCTTCTTGGAGCAGCAATTCGCGGCCAATCGCCGTCACTTTGAGCACGGGAGACCCGTCGGCGAGCTGCCCGTGTGCGAGCAAGCCGAGGTGCACCAGCATGTTGTAGATGCGCCGCTCCATGACGGCAGGCGCTTTTTCATAATAGTAGTCTTGCACATAAGGCCGGATCAGTTCGCTGATCGAAGCGGCATACACCCACTCGTCGCGGGCGGCGCTGGCGATCAGATTTACGGTGCGGCGCAACTGCGGGATCGGGCGGCGGTAGAGCAGACGCCAATAGCGAAACAGGTCGGCGGCGCGCTCCCTCTCCGCAGACGCTTGCCAGGCGGCGGCTTTCGATCCGAGCACCAGCGCGCCCTCTGCCGTCTCCGCGATCAGTTCACGGGCGTAGCAGTAGTCATACAGCAGCGCAAACCGGTCCGGATAATCGTGAAACCGCCGTCCGAAGCCGAAGCGCCAGGAGACTTTGCCGAGCGTTTCTTCCTTAATTTCAAGCAACGAGAAGATCTCTTGCTGCTGGCGTTTCAAAATCGTGCCGTCCTTGGTGATCCGCACCTCATGGCGTTCCAGATAGTGGAGAAAAACCCCCGTGTCCCGCACCAGCGCCAAATTCTCGTCGCGGTAGACGATCGGCGTCTGCTCGGTGACGGAAACCCGTTGCTTCAACGATTGCGAGAGGCAGTCGCGAATCGTGCGGCGCAAGTCGTCAGGGATGAAGTAGCACTGCCGCCCGCCCTTGGCGTTCAAGCGGAACAGCCAGCCCTCGGCAAGCAAGCGGTTCATCCACTTCTGATCATGGCCTTCCTTCTTGGGCTGGATCGTGCGGCGGACGGTGGCGAGCACTTCCTCGCGGGAGAACTCTTGGCGGGTGTCGAGCATCAGTTGCGAGACCGCCTCGCGGTAGGGAGCTTCCTTGAGCCCGTCGAGCGCTTCGGCGATGAAAGAGCGGTTTTGAAAATGCGTGATGATCTCTTGCATCAGCGCGTTTTTGGAGCTTTTCGAGCAGTCAAACGAGTACGCGTCGGCGATCTTGCGCAGGGTTTCGATGTCGGACGAGTTCAAGCATTCGCTGAGTCTCATACGGGATGCACCTCCGGGGGCTTGTCCAAGTCTTCGGCGTCGAGCACGCGGTAGGCGTACCCTTGCTCGGTGAGAAAAAGCTGTCGATGGTTCGCCATCTCGCGGTCGACCGTGTCCCGCGTGACCAGCGTGTAAAAGTGCGACTCGCCTCCGTCCCCTTTCGGCCGGAGCAAACGCCCGATGCGCTGCGCCTCCTCTTGCCGGGAGCCGAACGCCCCGGAAATTTGGATCGCGACGTTGGCGTCGGGCAAGTCGATGGCGACGTTCGCGACTTTCGAGACGACGAGCACACGCAACGCTCCGTTGCGAAAGCTTTCAAACAGCCGTTCACGTTCGGCTGTCGGCGTCTTGCCTGTCAGCACGGGGGCGTTGAACCGCTCCCCGACTTCGCGCAGCTGTTCGAGATATTGCCCGATGATCAGCACGCGGTCGATTTGGTGGCGGGTCAGCAGATGTTGCAGCGCATCGAGTTTGCGCGGGTTAACGCTTGCGATGCGATACTTCTGTCGAACGCCCGCTTCCACGTACTTCTCGCGCCAGTCGCGGGACATCGGCACGCCGACTTCGTAACAGGTGGTCGGCGCGATGAAGCCGCCCCGCTCCATCTCCTTCCACGGCACGTCGTATTTTTTCGGACCGATCAGGGAAAAAACATCGCTTTCCGCCCCGTCTTCGCGCACGAGCGTCGCCGTGAGCCCGAGCCTTCGGGTCGATTGCACATCGGCGGTCAAGCGAAAGATCGGCGCGGGCAGCAAATGCACTTCGTCATAGACGATCAGCCCCCACGGCTCTTGGTTGAGGCGCTCAAAGTGCGGGTAGGTTTTCCCGCTGTGGTACGTCAACATCTGGTACGTGGTGATCGTGACGGGTTTGATGATTTTTTGCTCGGCGGTGTATTCGCCGACTTGGTCGTCTGCGAGATCGGTTTTGTCGAGCAGTTCGCGCCGCCATTGCCGGGCGGCGACGATGTTTGGCGTCAGCACGAGCGTGTGCGTTTTCGCCTGGGCCATCGCCGCGATGCCGACGACCGTCTTTCCCGCGCCGCACGGCAGCACGACGACACCGCTTCCCTCGGCGTGAAACGCGCGCACAGCTTCCTCTTGATAAGGGCGCAAGAGCAGCGCGCGGCCTTCGCGGGTTTTGGTGCGCAGACTGAGTTCGAGCGGCTTGCCTTCGACGAAGCCGATCAGGTCTTGTACGGGATAGCCGTGCTTGGCAAGCAGGCGCTTGAGCGGGCCGCGCGATTGCGATCGGACTTCGAGCACGTTGCGTTTGCGGCCTTGGAGGAATTCCTTGATGCCCCCCAGCTCGCGGATTTCGTCGAGCAGCGCGCGGTCGCCCTTGAGAACGTGGCAGCCGTCGCCGGGGACGAGTTGCAGCGAGCCGTACTTGTTCATCTCGGCGAGCACGTCCTGCTGCAACTGCAACGGAAGCGGATAGCGGCTGTGCGCATGCAGGAGCGTCAGCACTTCCTCCGGCGTGTGGCCGTTTGCCGCCGCGTTCCAGAGCGAGATCGGGCTGAGGCGATACGTATGAAAATGGTCCGGGCTTTTCAGGAGTTCAGCAAACCGCACCAAGTGATCGCGCAACTCCGGATAGTCCGGGTGCGCGGCTTCCACCAACAGAGTGCCGTCCGACTGGACGATCATCGCGTTGGGAATCGACATGGCAACCCCCTCCCCTTTCCATCCGCTTTTTTCTTAGTATGCGTGGAAGGTACTGGGCGGTATACGCGTCGAATTCAGAAGGCACTCTCGTTGTTTGGAGAATGGAGGAAGAATTTCGTGAGCAAGATTGTAGAAAACGTGCCGGTGATCGGGCAGTATCCGGTGCTTCCGACCGGCTGTGAAGCGACGGCGTTGACGATGGTGCTCTGCTGGGCGGGCGTGGACGTGGAAAAAGAAACGGTGGCGGACGCGCTGGTGAAAGAGCCGAATCCGTTTGAACAGGACGGGAAGTTGCTCGGCGGCAATCCGTACCGGGCGTTTATCGGCGATCCGTATGACAAGGAAAGCTACGGCACGTTTCACGGGCCGATCGCCGAGACGATGGAGCGTTTTTTGCCGGGGCGGGCGTTGGATGTGACGGGGCTGTCGTTTGAGGAGTTGCTGGCGGAAATCGACCGCGGGCGGCCGGTTGTCGTGTGGGCGACCATTGAATTGAAGGAACCGCGCAAGACGACGCTCTGGGAAGACATCGACGGGTCGGGCACGATGATCCAGTGGCAGTCGCCGGAGCATTGCATGACGCTGGTCGGGTACACCGACGAAGCGGTCGTGATCAACGATCCGCACACGGGCAACCAAGAACACTACCCCCGCGACCTGTTCCGCTTGCGCTGGGAGCAACTCGGACGACAAGCCGTGACCGTGAAGTAAAAAAGAATCTGTGCCGCACATCTTGTGCTTACGGTGTGCAAACAGCTGATGCATCGTCCTGGCACGAAACACTCTCATCGTGCTTACGTGACGCAAACTTATTTCTGCCACGCATGAGCTCTGCATCATCAGCTGTCCTTGCGGCACATCGAAAGCCCCTGCTCACAATGGTGTGGACAGGGGCTTTTTGCACGCGCTTATTATTTGTAGTCTTTGAATCCCTTTGTATCGCTCCACATGCGGTCGAATTGGGCTTGGAAAGCGGCGGTGGCTTTGGGGTCCTTGACGACGAGCAGCACTTCGTCGTTGTCGGTCGACGCTTGGTTGCTGTAATTGAAGGAACCCGTCGTGCACTCCGTCCCGTCGATGATGCTGACTTTCAAGTGCATCAGCCCGGAGTGGGAGTTGTACTTAATCGGTATGCCCGCTTTGGCGAGGTTTTTCAACTGCTCCGCTTGCGACTTCCCTGCCATCTGCTGTTTGTCGGTGATCAGGCGGACTTTGACGCCGCGCTTCTTGGCATCGAGGATGCTTTGCACGATGCCTTTTTCCGTGAGGGAGTAGATCGCGATGTCCAGTGTTTTCTGCGCGGTGTTGATCTGTTGCTCCAACACCTGATCCGGATGCTGGTCCGCTTGCGTAAACGCCCATTGCACCGCGCTGCCGTCAATGTTGGAGACCGTCGCCGGCTGGCTGGCCAACGAGCAGCCGGACGCCGCCGCGGCGAGCAAGAGCACGGCGCAAGATGCGAGAATTTTTGACTTGAACACGAGTTTGTCTCCTTCCTTATTTCCAAGCTGCCAGATTCGTCAATTGCAAGACCTCCGGGTCAACCGTGTAGATCCAGCGGTACGTCTCGGTGCGCTTGGTTGTTCCGCCGTTTTGGGCAGATTCCGTAATCTCGATCGTGTCGGTCACATACACTTGATTGCCGTCGATGCGGTCGATGTTGTACGAGACGAGATGTTCGTAAATCCCTTGGTCATGCAATTTCTTGACGAGGGCTTCTTGGTCTTGGTAGAGCTGGCTGCCCGGTTTGAGATACGGCTTCACCGCACGCAGATTCCCATCGTTGACCGCGTCTACCATATTCGTTTCATAGCGGCGCACGAGGTCGCGCACCAACGTCTCTTGGCTTTCCTTCGTGCGAGCAGGCTTGACATCGCCCCAGAGTTTCGCAAACGGCGTGTCGGGGTTGATCAGGTCGATGAAGTCCTGCGCGTTCAGGGAGTACTCCAAGAATCCTTGCGCATACGAAGCGTGTTCGTACGGCTGGAAGAAGACCGTCAGCCCTTCGTTCGTCAGATACACGCTGTCGTAAGGCTCGACACCGGAAAACGGTTGGAACGTATCGAGGTCTTTCTTCACGTCCCGTTCCTTCACCAACTCGCTCAAGCGGTAGAGGTAACCGGAACCGGGCTTGAAGAGGTCTGGAAGGTTGTAACTTTTGCCCGTCTTCACATCCACGATGTACGACCACCGAAACGGCATGCCGTGCGCGCCTCCGGTGTCCATGTAGCTGTTGAAGACGAAGTTGAACACGTTGTTTTTGCGGAATTTTACGTCGTATTTGCTGGTGTACCCGGCGCTGCCGCCTGTTTCCGGGTGCTCTTTCTGGTAATCCAACGTTCCTTGAATCTCGTGTATCGTCTCGTCGCTGTATTTCCCCTGCTTTTCAAGGTCAGCGTTGATCTGTTTTTGGATCGTTTCGTTTTTCAGCCCCGACAGTTGCGGATATTCGACTTTGATATGTCCGTCGAGGTCTTCTTGGGATTTCGACTGCACCTGCACGTTGTCGTAGTTTTCTTCCGGCTCCTGTGCGTTCTGAACGGGCGGTGCGGACGGTCTGTCGCTGACACGTTGGCCGCTGTTGCCGCAACCCGCCGAGATCAAGCCGACGGCGCAGGTCAGCAAGAGTGCGTATTTGGCTTTTTTCAAAGGAACCCCGCCCCTTTTCTCTCTAGCTCTCCAGATTTAGAAGGTTTTGTTGAGATCTTCGTCGAAACAGTTTCCAAAATCTTGTAGGAGGTATCTCCATGAAATTTCGTCATGTCACGTTCTTCACAAATGTAGTGCGCGAAATGCAAGAATTCTATACGAACGTGCTCCAGATGCCCTTGGAAGCGGAGTCTGAAACCCGGTTTACCGTGCGGGCCGGCGCCACGTTGGTGACGTTTGAAGAGACAGTCGATGATGTGCCATTCTACCACTTTGCGTTCGCTTTGAATACAGAGTTTTTTGAAGAGATGAAAGCGCGGGTGACGGAGCGCACGCCTCTCTTGGGCAAAAACGGCTACACGTTGTTTCAATCCCAGATCTGGCACACGTCGGAGCAGATTTATTTTGACGACCCTCAGCGAAATGTCGTGGAAATCCTCGGTCTCCCGCAAAAAACCGAAGTCAGCTCCGACAAATGGATTCGCTTGCTGGAAGTCGGTCGCCCAGTGCGTAACGTCACCGAGTTTGTTGCGTCGGAGGAAGCGCAAGCATGGCCGACAATTTTTCGAGCGGAGTCGGACACGTTTTCGTTTTACGGGGATACCAGCGGCGTTTTCGTCGTGGTGCAGGAAGGACGTCCGTGGTTTCCGACCGACCGCCCGGCGACGGTGCACGGTTTGAAACTTGAGATCGAGAAGTAGAAGTAGAAAACTCCGCCGGTGCGGGCGGAGTCTTGCGGATCAGGTCAGTTTTTTATAGTAGTAGACCGTTTCGTGCAAGGAGCCGTCCGCCGATTGCGCGTAGTCGGGAATGCGCCCGGCTTCGAGGAACCCGAGAGATTGATAGAGGCTGTTGGACGGGTCGCCCGCCCGCGTGTCCAAGACGAGCAGCGTGCGGCCGTCCGCAAGGGCTTGCTCTTCAGCCGTGTGCATCAGGGCGCGCGCATACCCGCGGCCGCGCGCGTTCGGATGCACCATCAGCTTGGCGATTTCAGCGCGGTGCCCTCCGTTTTGGCTCGACGCTCGATGCAGTTGCACCGTGCCGACGATCGTTCCGTCCTCCGAGAGCGTCCACACCTGTACGTTCGGAGACCAGACCCCCTGCCAATACCGCAACGCCGCTTCGACGCTCAACGGCGGCAAAAATCCCACGGACGCCCCCTGCCCGACGACTTCGACCAGCAACTCCGCCAGTTGATCCAAATCTCGTTCGCCGGGGGTGGAAACCGCTTTGATCTCCCACTCTTTCGACAAGACAATCCCTCCTGAATGTTCGTGAAGTTTGGTAATAGTTTACCACAAATCTCCAATTTGCCTAGCTGGAAAAACGAGTCGCGCGAGCAGTACAAGCAACCAAAACACATTTCGGACGAGGTGAATATGATGTGTTGGGTGATGGATGATGAATTTCGATACCTTTCTCAAATTAACGAAACATGCCGCGAGCATTCTGCAGCATGACTCCTTCCATGAAATGTCCAGAATGATCCACCGCGGTGTGAAACGACGTCTTGGCGACCCGCCTCGGCCCAATGGACAAACTCCGACGTTACCGCCCCAACAGCCTCAACCCAAAAAACTGCAAGACTACCTCACACCCGAAAACTACAACGCCGTTCGCCAAGTCGTCAAAACGCTCGCCAGCTTCCACAACAAGTCGAAACAGTGAAAAAAGCCCCGGTCCGCGTACCGGGCTTTTTTCTTTAGGTCATTAATAAAAAGGACGCCTCCCCGCACGGGCCAGGCGTCCTTCGTCGTTTCCTGCTCTCTATTGGCTGCACACCATCAAATGGTTGCCGTCGAGGTCCTTGAAGACGAACCAGTGTCCGTTCTCGATGCCGGTCACCAGCTCGATGCCGTGCTCCTGCATGAACGCGTACGCCGCTTCGATGTCGTCTGCCCAGAACGAGACGGACGGGTACGGCAGCGGACGGAACTCGCCGCCCTGCCCGATCCAGACCGGCATGGTGTCGAGGGTGAACCCGGCGTCGCCGTCCATCTGCGGGAAGTACAGATGCCCCGCGACGATCTCGCCGCCGTCGAGACCGAACAGAGTGTTGTACCACGCACGCGCTTTTTCGATGTCGCGCACCGGGATGAACGTGTTGTTGATTCGAGCTTGAATCGGAGTTTTGGCAGGCATTGAAGTGGCGTTCCTCCTTGAAGGGTTTGTAGGGAGTTATTTTTTCATACAGTAGATTCCACATCTTTCCTCTCGATCCTGCCACCTTCTGAGAATTCCGTGTATAATAAGGATATTGTCATTTCCACAGGAGTGTGAACGATGAGAGAAGGATATGTAGACGTTACAGGCGGCAAAGTCTATTACCAAATCTTCGGAGAGGCAAACGGCGTGCCGCTGCTCGCCTTGCACGGCGGGCCGGGTTCCACCGGATTTGGCTTGGAGGCGTTGGAGCCGCTGTCGGACAAGTGGCCGGTCATTATCTACGACCAACTGGGCTGCGGCTATTCCGATCGCCCGGAAGACCTGTCGCTTTGGAACCTCGACCGTTTCGTGGAAGAGTTGGGCCAAGTGCGCGAACAGTTGGGGTTGAAGGAAGTCCACCTCTTGGGGCATTCGTGGGGCACGATGCTGGCGGCGTCGTACCTGTTGACGCGTCCGGAGGGTGTGAAGAGCGTGATTTTTTCCAGTCCGTGCTTGAGCGCGTCGCTTTGGCAGAAAGACCAAGCGCTCCACCTGTTCCGATTCCCGCTGGAGTTCCAAGAGACGGTCGCCCGCTGCGAAGCGGAAGGAACGACCGACTCCGAAGAATACCAACAAGCGATGGCCGAATACTACAAGCGCCACCTCTGCCGCGTCGAATCGCCGAAACGCCCGGCAGACCGCCCGTTCGGCGGCGTCGTGTACAACACGATGTGGGGCCCCTCCGAATTCTGCGCGACCGGCAATTTGAAGACGTACGATGTGACGCCCCGCCTGCACGAAATTGAGATCCCGACGCTGTTCCTCTGCGGGCGCTACGACGAGACCCGCCCGGAGACGCTGGAATACTACCAAAGCCTCGTGCCGGGGTCGAAACTGCATGTGTTTGAAGAGAGCGCGCACAAAGCGTACTTCGAGGAGAAGGACGAATACCTGCGCGTCGTGCGCGAGTTTTTGCAAACCGTCTAAGGAAAAAGTAACTCCCCCACACCTCCCTGTGTCTACCAGACCAAGGAGGTGTTTCCATTTGGTACTAAAAAAAAATACCAAAACATCGTATGGTCTTGGGCGCGACCGGAGTCGCAGCGGCGGCCGTGGTTGTTTTTTTCGGCGTGCAGTGGTTTTCAAGTCCGCTGACTGACGTGCGATGGGTGTATCTCGATCGCGGTCCGAAAGGCACTTCTGTGAACCCGTTGTTTCCCGACCGGGACGGTCCGCAGATCGTGGAGTTGTTGAAGGAGATTCGCGAAGCAAAACCGGTCAAGGACGACAACTTGATCTTTCCGACACATGCGTTCCCCTCGACGGTGACAATCGTCAGGAAGGACGGCACCAAGACCTACGTGGACTTTGCGTATTCCTGCCAGTCCCCCTCCTCTACTCAGACCACTTGCAAATCGGTTCCCGACCATGTCCTCATCCAAACATCCGACAGCGCCGACGCCTACCCTGCCCTCTCGCCAAAACTTTATGAGTACGTGGATCATATGAGCCGGACATGGCCTGACGTTCCTCTCCTCATCGTGCCCGACAGCGCCTGCCTTGGACGTGAACGCAAAATTCAGGTGGAGGGAAATGAATGGCTCACCGACCGCGTCAACGTGCGGTTGAAACAGGGCGAGAACGTCCTCTTGACCCTGATCGCCCACCCGAAGGACGGTCATTTCAACCTCCCCCTCGAATTTCCCTCAAGCCTTGCGCCGGGCGATTATTCCTTGGAGATTGAAGGCGAAGGTTGGACTACGACTTCCCGAGAGATCAAACTGACCGACTAACTTCCCGAACGTATCGAGTCGGGAAGTTTTATTTTTTGACGGTCGCCGTCCCTTCCCTTTCCAGCATTTTCGCAATGCGCAGTTGTGACATTCGTGTGACAATGAGAACACTTTGTAGTTTTTCGGAAAGGCAGGAACGCGCGTGCGACCCTTCTTGAAACGCGCCGAAGTGGCGGCGGTGATCTTGCGCAACACGCTGAGGCGCGAAAATGCCGTGACCGCTTCGTTTACAGACTTTGCTGCCATCCCTGCGTACGCGCAACCCGCCGTGGCTCGGTAAGGAGCGGCAAGCCAATCGGCTACGCAAACGCGAACAGGCGTGATGCCCATATTTTATCTCGACGCCAACAGTCAAGATCAGCAAGGGGGATTTCACGCATGTCCATTGGCAAAGACGACTAGAAAATGCCACCTGATTGTTCAGGAAAACAAAAAAAGCCCCGCCGGGCACCGGCGGGGTCTCAACCAGATTGTTTGTTCGAGTAAGAAACGGTTACGAGAAGAGTATACCACGGTTTATGTGAATTTTCAGTAGGTAAATATCGCTAGACTAGAAGAACATCCGAATAATCCGCTCCGCAAACACCGCGATATTCGACGACCCGCCCTCGGGCGACTTATACCACTTGCGAATCGTCTCCAGCACCCACGCCGGGATCGTCAAGCCCGGGCGGTACAGCTCGCGGTAATACTGGTAATACGCCGCCTTCAAGTCCGGCCAGCGCTTGCAATCACCCTCGTTGCGGTAGTCGGACACGTCGACCAAAAATCCTCGCCCGCCATGGACGAGGACGTTTTTCACATGGATATCCGAGGGGTTCAACCCCCGCTCTTTCGCAAACTCGATCGCCGTATCCACATCATGGATCACCTGCTCGGGAATCTCCACACCCTGCACCAAGCAGTCGTACAGATTCTTCCCCGCCCGGTACTCGATCACCAAAAACCGCTCTCCCCGCCCGTAATACCGCGGGAAAAACTCATTCTCCCCGAGCTGCTCGTAAATCCCCGCCTCTTGCGCGCAGACCTGTGCAAACTCGGGAGCGTACACTTTGATCGCCAACTCAGGACTTTCCTTCGGCTGAAACACCGCCGCCGAATTCCCCACGCCGATGACCCGCCAGGTCTCCGGGTGGCTGTTGACATGAACCGGGTCGCGCGGGTTGACGGAGCGGACGCGGACGTCCGAGACCTTGGCGCGAATCTCTTCGACATTCGGCCACTCTGACACAGGCTTTCTCCCCTCTCCGCCCGCGCCTTCCGCGACCTCCCCTGCGCCGCTTACTTCTTGCGCAGGTGACAGGGCACGCCGAACCCGATGGCTCCGGGCGTTTTCATGTTCTCCATATACTGAGCTCCCCGCGCGCAGACGGTCGGGCATTTCAGACACACATCGACCGTGACGATCTGCATTTGCGGTTGGCGCACTTTGTCGAGTTGGACTTTCTTCTTGCTGTTTTTCGCAGCCGGTTTCTTCGGTGCTGCTGCTGCCATGATTGAATTCCCCCAGACATTGAGCTATAGGTCTGGGATATCCTATGTCAAATCGCCTGCAGCAGTTCCACCAATTGCTCGGAGAATCCGTTGGACAAGTTCGCGTACAACGTCGACGCGCCGCGCTCGTGCACGCCGCTGCGGTTGTAGACGCGCATCTTGTTCACGACGATCTTGTACGTGTTCGCGCCGGCGACCCCGTTGGCGCTCACTCGCATGTCCCCGATGTTGCGGTCGTGGAATTTATCTTCTTCCTCGTCGCGGGAGATCAGGCCGAGGATGTCCTCCAACAAGATGTGGTACGAAATGTCATCCCGGAGCAGGATCATCTCCTTGTTGGTCAATCGATACCCCATCCCCCGGCGAATCTCCGTGCGTTTCAGTTCTCCTGATAACGTCTTGACGTTAATAAATCGGTTCATTCTCGTCATCTCCTCTCCGCGTAAAGGCACTCGTGTATTGTTTGTTATGCGGGTATTCGTTCTATTATACAACATGTTTGTCGAAAAACAGAGTACCCTAGCTCACAGAAAGGCAGGTGATCTCCATGTCCAACGTCAAACGCCCGGTCAACGACGATCGCAACGACCGTCGCCGCCGCACGACGCTCAGTGAAATCAACAAGCAAAACGAGTCGCGCCACATCATCGACCCGAACGCAGGTCCCAAGCACGAACGCGAGCGCGGGAACGAAGCATAACCCGCGCCCGCCTCACGAAAAAATCCCAATCCCGCAACCCCTGCACACACAAAAAGAGCCGAATCCCCCATGGGACGCGGCTCTTTTTTCCTAGTAGCGCGCAGACACCTGCGCCTTCACTTTCCCGATCGCTTGCCCGAGCAGCACGCGCCCCTCCGTGTGCAGGCCGCCGTCCAATTCCACAGCGCCCGGCTCAAACAAGAGGATGATCGTGGAGCCGAACTCAAACCGCCCGACTTCCTCGCCCTTGGCGTAGTGCGGGCCGTTCGCAACATCCTTGCGCTCCAGACGACCGCCGCGAATGTTCGTGCCCGCTTTGACGTCGTAGAGCACTTTCACGGAGCCGACGATCGTGGCTCCGACTTTCACCAGCGCCACTTCGCCCGCCGCCGTGTCAAAGTACGTGACCAGCCGCTCGTTTTTCGCAAACAGCCCCGCCACCGCCCGCACGCCGAACGGATTGACCGGAAACAGCGTCCCCGGCACGTACGTATAGCCGGTGACCGTTCCCGAAAGCGGCGTGTGAATCCGGTGATAGTCGGTCGGCGAGAGGTACACGGTCAGGAAAGTCCCGCCCTCGTAGCGCTTCGCCCGCTCGCGGTCGCCGCCCAACAGCTCCTCGACGGTGTACGTCACGCCCTTCGCCTGCACGATCCGCCCGTCGGTGATCGGGCCGTACTGCGACACTTTGCCGTCGACCGGCGACACCACGACGTCCTCGCCCTCCGCCAGCGGCCGCAGATGCGGTTTCAAACGGCGGACAAAAAACTCCACCAAGCTCGGATAGTGCTCCAGCGGGTGCTCCGCTTCGTCCAAGTTGATCTGAAACTTGCGGGCGTACAGCGGGATGAACAACCGGCTGAACCCGCTCGCCGCAAATTTGCCGACCAAGCGGGAAATCGCGTTCTTGGGAATCAAATTCATGAGAAACAATTGCAAACGATCGTTCATGGAACTCCTCCGCCTGTTGGAAAGATTCTTATGTACTAGGGTATCAGTTCCACGAAATTTTAAGCGGGATGCTCCTGTCTGTCAACTGCAATCTCCTGAAAACGGCAACGAACGGCAAACTAAAACTTCATGACACCCTGCAAAATCGGCACCGCCGTCCCGCCGACGCGCACCGTGCGGGGACTGCGCGGCTCGCCGTCCACTTCCACGTGGATGTAGCTCGGACGCCCGATTTCAAAGCCTTGCTCCACCAACAGCCGCACGCTCTCCCGCTCCGGGGCAAACACGCCGTGATGGAGCAAGAACGCTCCCAGCGCCCCGTTCGCCGTTCCCGTCGCCGGGTCTTCCGGGATGCCCACCGCCGGCGAGAAATCGCGGGTGTGCACGTGCGCTTGCGGGGTCGCCGTCGCCAGCGAATAGCAGTGGGTGCTCGCGACTCCCAATTTTTTGTTCATCGCCGTCAACCCCGCAAGGTCCGGCTGCATGCGCGAAAACGGCTCCAAGCCGATGATCGGCACGAACAGATCCCACAAGCCCGTATACGCCAGTCCCATCGGCAAGTTCGGGTCGATGTCCGCCGCGTCGATCCCAAGCAGCTTCGCCGCTTCTTCGCGCGACACGTCGCACGGTTTAAACGCCGGCGCCGCCTGTGTCATAAACGCTTGGATGCGGCCTCCCTCGTCGCGGGAGATCATCACCGGCAACAGCCCCACGTTGGTCTCCTGCACGACCGTCAGCGGCAGTTTCGCGCCGAAGCGCTCCTCCATCCCGAGCACGACAAACGTCGAAATCGTCGCATGCCCGCAGAGATCGATCTCCTCCGTCGGGGTAAAAAACCGCACGCGCAAATCCGCGCCCTGCCGCTCTGATTTGCAAACAAACGCCGTCTCCGAGACGTTCATCTCGCGGGCGATGTTCTGCATCTCCTCCGCCGTCAAGCCGTCCGCTTCCGGCACGACGCCGGCCGGATTGCCGCCAAACGGGATGTGTGTGAATGCGTCCATCTGGTAGATTCGAACCTCTTTCATCGAGCTCATCCTCTCTTCCCTAACGCTTTCCTCCTTACTTTGTTCTTCATGGAGGGAAAACTTCCCTTCCAACACCGCATGACTTTGACAAACTGAGCCTGCACACCGTATTATATTTGTAAAGAGTAGACGTTGATTTCAGAAAACTACGAGGAGATCAGCCCCCGTCATGAACGGACAAAACAACGCGCGTCAGTACCACCGGGTCAATTTGCGGACCACCTGCCGATTCCGGCTCCGAACGCTTGGAAACCGCACGTTTCGCACAGGTGAGATGTTGGACGGATTCGTGGAGAACATCTCCGGCGGCGGATTGAGCTTCATGTCCCGGCGCGACTTGCCCAACAGCGAGTTGCTCGCGTGGCAGTTTCTCATCGAGCTGGGTGGAGAAAAGTTGAACTTGCTCGGGCGCATCGTCTGGAAGCGCCAGGTGGACAGCGTTTTCTACTACGGCGTGCAATTCATGTTCATCCGAGAAGCGGACCAACACCATCTGGTTCGCCTGTTAAACCGCTACCAGATCCTGCGCCGCATCCAAGACCGTCTCACCCCGGATCCGACTTCATAAGAAAACCCCTTGCGTCCCGCAGACGCGAGGGGTTTTTTACTTCGTGCGCGAGAGAAACTCACAATAGCGGAGCAGCCGCATCAGCGATTTGGCGCGAATCGACGGCTCGTCGAACTTCATCGGCTTGGCGTTCGCTTCAAAAAACCACAACTCTCCCGCCGTGTCGACGCCCACGTCCAGCGACAACTCGCCGAGCAATCCGCCTTCGCGCTGCACGCTCTGCTCCAAAGTCCGGGCGAACACCAGCGCCGTCTCGCGGGCTTTGACGAGAATCGCGTCGCCCTTGGCACTGCCAAACGCCGCCCGCAGCGTCGTGCGGGCACGGGCGATCTCGCCGCCGTTGGGCACGTGCGTGGTGATTCCGTCGCGGTCCGCCACCCTGGCCCCGACGCCGGTGACTTTCCACGCGCCGGTGCTGTTTTTTTGCACCAGCATGCGCAGATCGAACTTGCGCTCGCGCCACGAAGCCAAGTCGATGCCCTGCTGGATCAGATACTCTTGGCCCTGCACGCGGCCCCACACCGCCAGAGCGGCTTCTTGGCGCGTCTTGTAAAACATCCGGGTGCGCTTGCCGTTTTGTTGCGCCACCACCCGATACGGCCAGCCGGAACCGGAGCGCGTCACCTGCAGGATGCCGTCTCCCGCTTTGCCGTCCACCGGTTTGACGTAGAGCAGGGTACTCTGCTCCATCCACTGCTCCAAGTGGTGAAGATCGCGAATCTCTTCCGTCTTCGGCAAGTACCCCGCCGTCTCCGGTTCGCCGGACAGCCACGCCGCCAGCTGTTTTTTATCAAAAAAATGCTGGTTGAACAGCGGGATGCCGCGCTCGGCAAGCTTTTTTTTCGCTTGGCGAACCGCCGGCTGGACTTCCGTTTTGCGGTCGGGTACGCGGTTGTAGACGACCGTCGGGTACGGCAAGGTGGTTTTTCTCCACACGCGTCTGCCGTTGCGGCGGGCGTCGAGGTACGCTTCGATGCGGTCTTCCGATCCGTTCATCGCTTCGGCGGGAAACACGGCGACTTGCAACCCCAGCCGCCGCCCCATCTCGCAGATGTCGCGAAAGTTTTCATGGTTGCCGCGAAACGACTTCGTGCCCGGCCGCCGAACGGTCAAGATGCCGATCAGAACGTCTCCCTTGGCTTTCATCCCATTCCCCCTTCACGGCGCGCGGGAAAATTCGCGAGGAGAGACGCATATTCAATGAGGAGATGCGCCGCTCTCCGCCCGTCCGCTTGCAAATCCGGATGATCAAAGATCGCCCGCCCCGGCTTGGCGTTTGCTTCAAATACCCAGATCCGGCGGCTTTCGTCGATGCCGACGTCCAAACCCCATTCGCCGACCGGCCCTTGGAGCATGCCTTCCATCGTCTGTGCCACCCGTACGGAGGTCTCTTCGATTTTTTTGCGCATCGCAGCCGCTTCGTCTCCGTACCAATCGCGCAGCACGACGTCGCCGGCGAGCACGTGGCCGCCGTTGTGCACGTGCGTCGTCACCGCCCCTTTGCCCGCGATCTTGGCTCCGATCCCGGCGACTTGCCACTGGCCCGCTCCGTTTTTGTGCATGTGCACGCGGAAGTCGGTGGGGCTTCCGTCATGCTGCATGAGGTGGATTCCCTCTTGCATCATGTAGATGCGGTCGGGGTTGTAGCGCTTGACGAACGAATACAGCGAGCGCGCCTCGCGAAACTTCGCCGTCTGGTGGCGGCCTTGTTTGCGATACCGCGTAACATAGTGATCGGCGCGGCGTTTGACGGCGAGGATGCCCATGCCAAGCGAACCGCCGATCGGTTTTAAATACACGTACGGATGCGTGCGGGTGAAGCGCTCCAAGCCGTCCGCCGTGCGCAGGCGGTCGGTGCGCGGGACGAGATCCTTGGTCGCGTCTTGCTCCAGCATGTACGCGTACATCTCGCGCTTGTTGACAAACCGCTCGTTAAAAAGCGGAATGCCCCGCGAGCGGAATTCTTTCTTGGCGCGCACGACCGAGTCGGCGATCTCGCCGTTGCGGTGCGGGATGCGGTTGTAGACGACGTCCGGCAGCGGGAACGTGCGCATCCGCCACACGGGCAGGCTCTTGCCGGTCTGCACCAGCGTCACGCCCCGCACGAGGTTCTGCGACCAGTCGACATCGGACGCGTTGAAGAAAAAACAGAGCGCGCCAAGCTCCCTTGCCGCATTCACGAAACTCCCCAGCAGTTTCGTGCGCCCGCCGACCGGCCGCTTCGGATCGTCTTTGACCCCAAGCGTCAGAATCCCGATCACGGGTCCCACCTGCACGCCTTCGCCCGGGCTGAAGACGAGCCTGCCGGAAAGCGAATTCTGACTCCATTGGATGCGGTCGCCCGCCGCTTGCAGCGTGACGCTGTCTTCCCCGCCCTGCGTCAGCCGCCTTATGATCGCCTGCCCTTGCACGGAGCCGTAACGGACGCGGACGGTGCGGCCGGCTTGCAATCCCCACTCCTCCAATTTCTTGCGGGAGACGGAGAGAACGAGCGCTGAAGGGTTGGTGTTGGGTTGGTTCACGCGTTCCTCCCCCTCTTTTTGTTGTTGCGTTTCGGAGCGGGCGCGCTGAGGCGCGGTTGCGGTGTTTTTTCCACCGGCAAGCCCCAGGAGCGGCGGATGTCGACCGCTTCGTCCCACGAAATGCCTTCGCGCACCATCTCCGGGAAGAGGCGCAGCACGCCTTGGTAACGGCGGTAGGTGGACGTCGCTTCAATCTGCGCCCAGATGCGCTGAAAGTCGGCGCGCAACTCCCGCTTGTCGGCGAGGTAAAACTGCCGTTGCTTGCGCGGGGAGACGAACAGATCTACCCGCAGATCGCGGTGGTGAACGGCAACGACGTACGCCAGTGCCGTGACGGCGAGCGCCACTTCCGGCGACACCAGCCACGAGCCCGGCGTCCGGTATTCAAAGCCGCCGTGCGATTTGAAGCGCACGTCGCCGAGGAAGCCGTACTTCGGACGTCGCTTCGCGGCGGTGTTGTTCGCTTCGATCATCATCACCGGCAGGCCCAAGTACGTATCAAACACTTTGACCAACCTTGACGAATACGGCAGATCGGAAAAGTGAATGTGCCCGCCGAGCGGGAAGTTTTTAAACGGCATCGAACCGGCCAGCCATTGAATGTTGCGCGGGCGAATCAGTTTTTGCGCTTCGGACAGCGTCTCCCGAATGTTGGTGATCAGCTCCTCCGGGTTGGTTGCGGGATCGGGACGCACTTCCGCAAGCGGAAACCTCTCGCCGTCTTGCGCCAGCGAGCGGTCGTCGCAGCCGACCCGCCCGCGGCGCGGCAGGTATTTCGACGCCAGCACCATCCGCCCTTGCGCCGAGCGCAGCATGAATTCCAGATCGGTGCCCATCTGAAACGGTCTGGGATAGCGCCCCGCCCGCTCCCACTCCGCCTGCTCCGTGGTGTCGCGGGTGATGTACGCGTTGAGGGCTTCCTCAAACTGCTCCAGCATCCGCCCGTGCAAGATCGGCGCGGCGTTGACGTTCAGGCAGATCGTGCGGTCGCGCGCCGTGATGCCGATCGTCGCCAAGCCGAAGTCCAGCCCCAGCGCGTGCAGAGAGCGAATCGCCAAGCGCACGGCGCGGGTGGCGTAAACGTCCTCGTCAAACGCAATCTCTTGAAAGCGGTCCTTGGTCTGGTTGACTCTCGATTCCAGCCACACGTCTTTGCTGTCGGCGCGGTACAGCCCGATCGCCTGCAAATCAAACACCGGCACCCGGTAGTACCGGATCAGTTTGACGCGCGTGCCGCTCTCCAAGATGACGTCGGTCGGAAGTTCAGCTCCCCATTCCATGTTGACCGACGGGGTGTAGACGCCGTTTTGTTTTAAGATCCGCAGCATTTTTTTGCGCGGCGTTGTATTTAAAATCGCTTGGCGGGGGTTCAGCGTCCACGCCGCCCGGTTGTCGTCCCCGTTTGTATTACCAAAGCGAATTACAACATCGTGACTGGCCACCGGGTCTAGGTCTTCCACGCCGGTGCACTCTACCACGCGTCTTTGCAAACGCTTGGCGGACGGTTGACCCGAATGCAACAGCAGGTACCCCATAGCCATGTCTCCTTTCTGCGAGTAGATTAGCGGTCGCGGGTCGTTTGGCACAGATATTTGGCATATTGCACAGGCCGCGCGAACGCGAGCAGCGACAACTCGCGCCATTCGCCGTCTTCGATGTTCGGTTTTTTCCAAGGTTTGGCGTTCACTTCAATCACCCAGATCTTGCCGTTCTCATCAAGCCCGAGATCAAGCCCCAGTTCGCCAAGCGTGCCCTCCACCGTCGCTTCCAACACGGCCGGCACATCTTCGGCGATCCGACTCAGCTCTCGCATCACGCGGTTGACCGCTTTGTCGCCGGGCAGTATCTCTTTGAGCACCGCTTTGACCGCAAGCGCGTCGCCGCCGGTGGAGAGGTTGCTCGTGATATCTCCGTCTTGGGCGATGCGGCAAAACGTCTTGGTGCGGTGCCACTGGCCCGTGCCGTCCTTTTGCAGGAGCATGCGGATGTCAAACGGACGTCCTTGCCAAGTTTTCAGGTGCAGGGTCTCTTGGATCAGATACGGGCCTCTGCGCAGGCGCGGCGCGAATTTTTTCAGAAAGATGGAGATCGAGCCGCTGGTGCCTTTGACGAGGGCGCCGCCTTTTTTCTTCATCTGGTAGTGCACCTGGCCGTCCGGTTTGCGTTTCAACCGCAAGATGCCAATGCCGAGGGAGCCGTGGATCGGTTTCATGTAGACGTCGGCGTAGCGGTAGAGAAACTGACTGGCTTGCGTGATGCTCTTGTAGGTGATCGCGTCGGGCACGTGCGGCTTGGTGAGCGGAGAGCCCGACAGCCATTGGTGCACTTGCGATTTGTCAAAAAAGTCCGGGTTGAACGCCCGAGCTCCCAGCTGCTTCCACAAGCGCTCCCGTTGTTCGACCACGTCGGCGCGCTTTTGAAAAACCCGTGACACGATCTGGTCGTACACCGCGTCGGGCATCGGCATCCTCCGACGCCGCCACACGCGCCGCTTGGCATCCCAGCCGTAGCCGGTGATGAAGTCGTTCTCCCAGTCGATGTCGAGCGGAGAGAACACGAAACCGCTCATCCCCGCTTCTTCAGCTGCGTTGAGGAGATGTTTAAACACCGGAGCTTGTTGGCCGACGAGCGTTTCGCCCTCCGTTTTCAGTTGCGCCGCGATGCCGAGCAAGTAGCCCAAGCGCAGGCGATCTCCCGCCAGCATCGCTTCGACGCGAACACCGTCGGGCACCAGCAACGCGCGCTGCACATCTTCCGCGATCTGAGCGCGCGCTTGCTCCGACTTTGCCCCCAATTCGCGCACGTGCACCCGCATCTCCCTCCCGCCGTACGCGAGTTGCAACGTCGAATGGCTTTGGAGCTGCAGACTTTTCATCGCGCTTTTGGGCAACCACAGCGTCCCGCTCTGCAACGAGGAAACGGTGTCGATGCGAATGCGGGTGGTGTTCGCCATCTGCCGTCCCTCCCCTTGTGCTTGTCACTTTCAGGGCTGATACCCTGTTGTGCTCTTAGCATATTCAAGGTTGCGGAGAAGTGACAATCGCCGCAGGTCCGGAGACGTGTCGAGCAGCATCTGCCGTCCGGGGCGCGGGTTGACTTCGATCAAGTACACGTTCCCCTGCCTCGTCAGCCCGAAATCAAGCCCCAGTTCGCCGATTCGTCCGGCGTGTCGTTCCAGCGTCCGGCAGATCGCAAACGCGGCTTCGTCGAGCTCTTCAAGCAGACGGCGGCGGGCCGTTGCGTCGCCCCAGCCGTTTTTTTGCAAAAGGGTCTCTGCCAAGACCGCCGACCCGCCCGTGTGCAAGTTGGTCGTCAAGCGGTTCGCCGCGCCGACGCGCGCCACGCGGGCCGTCACACACCACTCGTTGCTGCCGTCCTTTTGCACCAGCCAGCGGAAATCGACAGGCCGTCCGCCGCGCAGGGTGAGCAGCGGCAGGGTTTGCTGAACGAGAAACGTGCGGCGGGCGAGGAAGTTTTTTTTGACAAAAGCGTGGAGTTCACGGCTCTCCGGCGCGAACTTGCGGTGCACCGTTTTGGATTTGGAGCGGTGTTGGACGAGCACTTTTCCGTCCTGCGTGTCGAGCCGGTAGATCCTCATCCCTTGCGTGCCGATGGCGGGCTTGATGTAGACGGAGCCGCGGCGGGCGAGCATCGCGTCGACAACGCCGGGTGAAGTGATCCGCTCTGTCTCCGGCAGCCAGCGGCGCAAGTCGGCGTTGGCGTGGAGCTGTTCGTGCACCGTCCATTTGTTGCCGGTGGCGTTGTTGAACGTGCCGCAGGGGACGCGGCGCTGAAACTGCTCCGTGTCGTGCAACACTTCTTCCCGCCACGCGGGGGGCGTGCCGAGGATTTTCGGAAGCACGAGGTCGGGCAGCGGGCGTTTGGCTTTTTGCCATTGCTTGGTTCGGGGGTTGTAGACCGAAGCGTTCACCCAGCCTTCTTGCCACTTCGCGTCGCCCGGCGTGAACACGTACAGCGAGAGACCGAGTTGCTCGGCGAGCGGCATCATGTCGCGAAACAGCGCGGTGAGCCCGCCGAACGGTCGTTCCGGACGGGCGGACGGCGCGGCATACAGCCCGATGAACGGCCCGAAGTGCAGCACGCCGTCCACCGCCTTCGCGGAGATCTCTCCCTTTGGCAACAGCAGCGTCCGCCGCAGCTCGTCGGTCGCCTGCACTTCGCGTTCATCGGTAAACACCACGTCGGCGAGCGCCTCGCGGTTGCCGCACACGATGCGGATTTGGTCGCGGCGGTTCTTGTGGATCAGCGTGAGATGTTCATGCCACTCGCCCGGCACGGTGAGGAGGAGTTCGTCCGTGCCGGGCCAAGTTTGAATGTTCGCGGTGCCAAGCCAAGTGTGGGACATTGCACGATCCCTCCGGAAAGAAAAAACCCGATGCAGAGATCGGGTCGTCTAGTATTGCAACCGGTCTTCGAGACGTTCGACCTCTCGATTGATCTGCTTGAGGTCGCGGTCGGAAATCGGGCGGCGCAGTTGGGGGCGCACGGTCCGGGACAAACGGATTCATGCGTCTCCTCCTTCCCGATCCGTTGCCTTCAAGCTATGACGGAAAGGGTTGTCTTGGTTCCAAGCAGGTTCCATACCAACTCCGCGCAGGTTCCCGAACAAAAAAATAAGACGACGCGCAAGGCGTCGCCCCATCAGTCTTCGAAATCGTCGTCTTCGTACACGTCGTCTTCGCCGTCGTCCTCCACGTCCTTGAAGTTCGGGGCTTCGACGGTGAGCACCCAGACTTTGGTTTGGCCGATGATTTCGACGTAGAGTTCTTTTTCTACGCGAACCAGAATCTCGCTGCCGTTGTCGACGACGTTGGCGTCGAGGCAGTTCGGATGTTGGATCGCTTTGGCGCTTACACGCAGACCGTCGCGGGTGCAGTGCGGGTCGAGGTCTTTGAGCGGGATGGTCTCGGTGTAGGAGACGGTGTCTTTGGCGATCGCCGTTTCCGAGTTCCCGTCGTAAGAGTACCACACGTTGATGTCGAAGTTGCCGACCACTTCCACGCTGTCTCCCACCAATTGTGCCTCAAAGATATGGTTCATCACCCAGCAGCCACCAATGGTGGTAGGACGGTTCGCCGGAAAGATCGTGAAGGTGGTCTGGGAGTATTTGCTGCCTTTGCCGCAGACCGCGTTGGTGATGATCTCCCGGGCGCGATAGTCTTTCTCTGTGCTCATCTCGCTACCTCCTCTTAGGTTAACAGAACGTGCAGGCCGTTTTCGTGTGATACGGTCACGTTGCGACGTCGTTGAAGTGGGCCGATGCCGCACGTAGTACCATCACTATGCGGGACATTCGCCTCTGGTGCGAAGTTGATCACGTCAGGCTCCGACGTCTGCACGACCCTGTAGGAATTTGAGGTTCTTGGGTCATCTGTCCCTATATCCTATGCGCATGCCCTGGTATGGTGACGACCGCACGAGATTCGGCCCGCCCATTTTTGGGGCAATGCCCACGGACGGCAGTATTATATGTATGTCGAGGCAGAGGTGAAATGACAGGGTCTTATTTCGTTCCTGCGTTTTCGTGTATAGTAAAGGGGTATGGATGTGAAAGGAGTTTTGCGGCATGATTCCCGTCTACATATTGACCGGCTTCTTGGGGGCCGGGAAGACTACATTATTGAAGAATCTGCTCACGGCGGTCAAAGCGGACGGCTTGCGTCCGGCGGTGGTGATGAACGAATTCGGCATGGAGAGCGTCGATACGCTGTCGTTGCAAGGCGCGAACGTCCCGGTGATGGATCTGGTGGAAGGCTGTGTCTGCTGCACGGTCAAGGGCGGTTTGGCAGACGCGATGTTGCAGTTGATCGAAGCGGCGCGGCCGGATGTGATTTTTTTGGAAGCGACGGGCGTGGCGAATCCGGTGGACATCGTGGATGCGCTGTTTGAGCCGGAGTTGCACGGCGCGGTGAGTTTGGGCGGCGTGTTCACGCTGGTCGGCGCGACGCGCTTCCCGCTGGCGGTGCCGCCGGAGTTCTCGCAGACGCAGTTGCAGCGGACGCAGTTTGATCAGGTGCGGTATGCGGATATCGTGCTGATCTCGAAAACGGACGCCGCCGATTTCGGGCGCAAATTCGCGGTGGAGAGCGTCGTGCGGGAGTTGAACGCAAAAGCTCCGATTCTGACCGTGACGAACGGGCAAGTGGATGTGAAGCAGTTGCTCGACGTGCGCAGTCAGTATGCCGACAAGCGCCCGGATAAAAAGGAACAGCCCGCCGCAACGTTGCCCAAGGGCATCATGCGCCGGGTCCGCGAGCGGACGGAAGGTGCGGAAGGCAGCACATCCGCCGCGCAAGACAGAGTCACCCCGACCTCGCGCCCGGTCACGAGCTTTGGCAACTTGCAGACGCTGCACTACGAGTTCACGGGCCCGGTGGTCGCTGATCGCCTCTACCGCTTCCTCTACGATCTCCCCGAAGGCGTGCTGCGGGCGAAGGGCTTTTTCACCGATGAAGAAACCGGCACCCTCCAGGAATTCCAATACGTCCCCCCGACCCCGCTGGTCACCGAATACCCCGGCGTCGACGGCGTGAAGGCGTTCGCGGTGGTGATTGGGGAAGGTTTGGATCAGGAAGACCTGCTGGCTCAACTGAAAGCCTGCGAACAGGATAAATAAACAAAGCAACCCGCCGCGCTGGCCGGGTTGCTTTTTTCCATATGGTGGTTGCCCGTTTGCCTTACAGGCTCCGACCTAACAAAGACTTTGAAAGGTCCTAATCAAAATCCACCGGCCGCTCCGGGTTCTCAAAGTGTGCAAACATCAACCGCACTTGGCTCTCCGTAATCCGTCCCGTCGAGAGCTCCGGCAGCTCGTCCAAACTGAAAAAACCGACGCCCTGCGTCTCCAACGTATCTTGCTCCGCTGCTCCCCCCACCAGCTCGCACAGCCAAAACAGGCGGTAGATGTGGTTCGGATGCGGCGGTTGCGGTTGTTTTCTGTTATCCAATACGGCGATGACGCGCAGGGGCTTCACGTCATACCCCGTCTCTTGCTTCACTTCCAACACCGCCGCCTCGCTTGGCGACAACCCGATGTCCGCCCATCCGCCGGGCACCGTCCAGCGGCCGTCTTCCTTCTCGCGGGACATGAGAATTTTTCCGTCCCGAAACACCGCCGCCCGCACGTCCACTTTCGGCGTCGCGTACCCGTCGTCTTGCGCAAACAGCGTCTCGATGCGCGCCATCGGCTCGCTCGTATAGCTCTGCACGATCTCGCAGCTCAACTTGCGGAGCTCTTCGTACCGCTCGCGGTCGTACACGTCCTTCACATACGTCAACCCCGTCTGGGCGATCGCTTGCAACTGCTGCGCCCACTCCAACCATTTCGGTTCGTTCAATTCGTTCAACTCCCTGAATTTTCCGTTTCCAGCATTCTAGCACACTTCCACAAAAAAAGCAGTGCCAAGGCCCCGCCCCTTGCACTGCTTTTTTCTTCAGCTGTAGAGAAGCGGGTTGGTGACGGTGGCGTACGAATAGCCGTCCTCGCGGGACGAGAGCCGCATGGTGGTCAGCGCTTTGTGCAACACGTCGCGGTGATACAGCGCGTCACGGTCCGCACGGGCTCCCTCGGCGATCTGCGGGTCGGCGAGCAGTTCGGCAAACACTTCGTCGCTGATGCGGCGGATCTCTTGCCAAAGCGACGCTTCCGAGAGGTCGTACTTCTTGCACAACTGCAGGATGATCTCGGCGAGGTGATTTTGGTAGACGGTGTAGAACACTTTGTTTTGCATTTCGCGCACCTCTTCCGTCAACACGACAGAGCCCGGCATCAACTCCACCTGCAAGCCCTGTCTCGCCAAGCGCTCTTCGGAGATGCGCACGCCGCCCCAGTCGCGGAACAACAGCCGCTGCGGACGTCCGGCGCGAAACACGCCGACGCTGTTTTGCAGATGCCCTTCCAGTCCGATGCCGTACTTGACCAAGAGCGTCAAGAAACCCGGCACGGCGATTTGGGCGTACTCTGTGAAAAACGCCCTCGCCGCGTCCGCCGCACTCTCCGCTCCCGCCGTCTGCGCATACGCCTCGACCAACTCTTCCAACACGGTGCGCCCGCTGACCGGAGATTCGGCGTAGTAGGCAATCCCTGCGATCGCCAATTCGCCCGGCTGCACGTGCTCGGAGACGTCTTCGCGCCAAACGGCGGTCAAGTTGCGGCTTTTCAGCGTCTGCAAGCCGGGATCGTTCTCTTCCTCGCCCGGTTGAAAATAAAACCCGGCGATCTCGCAGACCGGCACGAACGTCCCGGCCAACTGCGGCTCCCGCGCCATGATCGAACGGATCAGCGCGGAGATTCGCGGCCCGTTGTACGCGGTCTGGCGCGAGATGGAACGGACGGTCGACGTCATCTGGGAGTTGACGGCGACTTTGACGGCGAGACGGCGCGCTTTTTTCCCCGCCTGATCGGAGATGACCGTGCGAAACGAAGACGTCGCGCCCGCCGCCGTCATCACGCCCGGCAGCGGCACCACGATGCCCTGCGTCAGCTCCCGGCGGTAGAGGTCGCGCAGCGCATGCTCATACTGCCACGGATGCACCGGCACGGCGAGATAATCGCGCTCGTCAAGCCCGAGCCGCTCCATCTCCATCCGCACGCCTTGCGCCACTTCCGGCCACTCGGCAAACAGGGCGGCGTTCGGCTCGCCCGCGCCCCGCTCGTACGACCAGCCCGCCCGCTCGCGGGAGATCGCCACCCAGCGCAAACGCGGCCGCCCTTGAAACTCCGGCGCGTAGGCGAGCACATCGCGCGGCTCCATGCCCATTTTCGTCTTCGCGCCGGGATGCAAGTTGTGCCCTTCGACGCACATCTGCTCAAAGAACAGCGACGCGTCGAAATCCGCGCGCAATTTTTGCAGAGATTCCGCCAGTTGCAGCGACGTGCGCGCCTCCACTTGCGCGGCAATCCCTTGCCAATGGACTTGTTGCTCCGCGGCGTACGCGAACGCCAGCGCGAGGTTGGCGCTGCCGTTTTGCAACTCCCGCGCCAACTGCAGCCATTCCCGCTGCGGCAGTCCTTCTTCGACCCATTCCTTCTGCTCCAAACACTCCAACAATTCGACAGGGTGTGTCAAAGGTCTGACCTTATCCCCGAAGCGGTGGCGGATCTCACCGTCCACTTCGAGGCGGCGAAACGCGTACGTGCGCCCGACGGGGATCAGCAGGAATTCGTCAAGCGCCGGGTCGAGCGTGACTTGCAGCCAGGTCTGCCCGCCCTCCAGCACCGTCACGCTGCTCGAGTAGATTCCCAGCACATCTTCGCGCAACAGCGATTCCGCCAAGCGCCGCAAAATCGACGCCCGCGCTCGCGGCAAGTGCGCCCGGTAGGCGGCTGTCAGCTCGGGGCGCTCCGACAGCAAAAACACCATCACCCGTTCTTCTTCTTCATCAAGCCGCCCGTCCCGCAGGCGTTCACACAGCAAATTGAACTCTTCTGTCTGCAATCTGGCTGTCATCTGTGGTGTCATCTTAGGTGTCCTCTCCTGCTTAATAAGAGTCGGCCAGCGGGTTTGGCACGCGCGCAAACGTGTAGGACGTCACATCGCCCAATAGGCGCATCGTCGCCATCGCTTTCAAATCGAGCGTCGGCGCAAACAGCGCGGCTTCGTCGTCCGCCGCCTGTTGTCCGAACGGGCCGCCCTCTTGTTTCAAATCGGCAAACACGCGGCGGCAAACGGTTGCAACCGCGTGCCAGAGCGGTTTTTCCCCTGTGTCAAGGGAGCGGACGATGCTCGTGATCAACTCGCCAAAGTGATTTTGAAACACCGGATAGTAGATCTTATTCCGCATATCGTGAACATCGTCGATCACGGTCGCCGAACCGGGAAAAAATTCCGCCTGCAAACCCTGGCGCGCGATTCGCTCCCGCAAGATGCGCACGCCGCCGAAATCGCGCACGATCATCCGCGCCGGCGCGCCGTCCCGAAACACGGCGACGGAGTTTTGCAGATGCCCTTCCAGCGAGATGCCGTAGCGGCTCATCACCGTCAAGAACCCCGGCAGCGCCGTTTCGGCGTACGCCCGCATCCACGCCGTCGCCGCCTCGTGCAAATTCTCGATGCCGTTTCGCGCCGCATACCGCTCGATCAATTCGCGGGCGATGCTCGTGCCGCTGATCGGCGAGGCGGCGAGCAGGGCGGACCCCGGCATCGCAATCTCTCCGTCCTGCACGTGATTCTCCGGGTTCTCGCGCAGAATCGACGCAAGCTGTTTGCCAAGCAGGGCGTCTTCTTGCCCCGAGGGGCGGTAGTACACGCCCGCTTCCTCTGTCAGAATCCAAAAACGACCGTCAAAGTGCCGTTCGCGGTCTTGAATCAGGGTAAAGAGGCGGGAGAGCAACGGACCGTTCTGCGCGGAGTTGGGCGAAACGGTGCGCACCGCTCCGGTGGTTTGGACGTTGACGGCGGTCTTGATGTGATGTTTGCCTTCGCCCCGCTTCTGCACGGGAGCGAGCGAGCGAAACGACATCAAAGCGTATGTCGGAATGCGGGTCTCCGGAAGCGGCACGACTTCTTGCGCTTCGATGGCGTGTCGAAACAGCGCGGGCAACGTATGCTCATACTGCCACGGATGCACCGGGATCAGCTCATAGTCGTCGGGCTGGAGGCCCTTGGCGGTCAAACTCGCCGCCACCCGCTCCCGCAAGCCCGGATGTTCGGCGAAGAGGATGTCGCTCGGGCTCTGCTTCGCGTACGAAATCCAGCGGCAATGGTCCTTATGAACCGCGACCGGCACGACTTCCGGCATGGCTCCCCACTCCGGCGAATCGCGCAGCACGTCCATCGGGTCGAGCCCCATCTTGATCTTGGCGCCCGGATGCAGCGGATGCCCTTCCACCACCCACTGTTCAAAAAACGCAAGCGTCGAAAATGCCTCCTCCGCCGCCGCCCGCTTCTCTGCATATTCCACCGCCGTAGAACAACCCAGACGCTCTGCGTCCGGCATCAGGTCCGCTCTGCGCCGCTCGGCTCCTGCGAGAGCGAGGGCGAGGTTGGCGGCGCTGTTTTGCATCTCGCGGCGGAATCGGAGGAGCAACTCCGCCGGCACCCCTTCCGCTTCCAGCAAATCGACCAACAGCGCGGGGTGGTCAAGCACGGCGGATTCCCCGGTTGGCGAAATCACCTGCAAGTCCCCTTCCCCCAAATCAAAGCGGCCGAGCGAATGGCGGCACGATACCGGAACCCGCAACCGACTGCCTCCCGCCAGTTCGAGGGTCAACACGCGCCCCGATTCCTGCCACAGGCTGCGCTCGCCAAGCCCGGCGATGTTCTCGCGGACAACCGCTTGCACCAACCGCTGCAAAATCCCGCGCCGTCCGTATGGAATCTGCTGCCGAAACCGCTCGGCCAATTCCGGTTGCTCCGCGCTCAGAGCCTGCCAAATTCGCTCTTCCTCCGCGTCCAACACTCCACTCAACACCCCTGCATCCGTCACTCTGCCTCACCTCGTTGTTCGTAAACTGATAAAAACGGACACCCCTAGGATAAAGAGTAATCAAGCCGTAAGTCAAGCATACATTTGCATAAACTTACATAATTGTAATCAGCTCCTTATATGAAATGAAATATGGGTCATGAAAATAAAAAAAGAGGCTGAAATATTGGATCAGCCTCTCGAACAGATGCGTACGAATTAATGCGATACCTGTGCCGTCAACAGCGGCAATGCGTCGTCAATGATCTTGCTCGCCGCGATCGGACCGCGCCCGCGCGACCATAAATTGCGGTCGACTTCGAGGAAATGGCGGTTTTTGACCGCGCTCAGGTTTTGAAACAACGGGTCGTCTCGGTAGCCGAGCGTTTCGCCATAGAAAAATATATAGTCCGGGTCGAGATCGGCCAGTTGCTGCAAACTCAGAACGGAAACGTCGTTGCCCCCTAAATTGTCCACTTTCTGGGCAGCCATGTCATAGGACAGCCCCAGGTCTTTCATCAGCGAGCCGACAAACGAATTGGAAATCCAGACGGTGAGTTCTTCGCCGAATCCGCCGATGACGAGAACGGACGGCTTGTCTTGGATCTTCGCTTTGGTGTTGTTGATCTTCGACAGGAGGTCAAGCTTTACTTTCTCCGCTCGCTCCTTGCAATCGAGCACGTCGCCGAGTACGGTCACATTGTCCAGCATCTCTTGGTACGACGTATCGTTGAGCGCAAGAGTCGGCGCAATCGTTTGAAGTTGCGCTTTGACGTTTTGGCTGCGGTCCGGGTCGGCGATGATCAAGTCGGGCTTGATATGGCGAATCATATCCAAGTTCGGTTCGTTGCGGTCGCCCACGTAGGAGTACCCTTGGACTTTGTCTTGGATGTACTCCGGCACCTGCGTTTGTCCCGTTCCCGCCACCCCTGCGGGCTGGATGCCAAGCGATATCAGCGCGTCGGTCAGCGAGAAATCGAGCGCGACGATTTTTTTCGGCGTGCCTTGGATCGTCACATCGCCCCACATGTTGTGGATGATTTTTTCCTGCGGGGCGGCGGCGCTCACGGGGTCTGCCGGTTTCGTTAACGAATCCTTCTGCTGCGACCCGCACCCGCTCATCATCGTTGTCATCAGCAAGAGCCCCGCCATCCACAATGACGCTCTCGACCTCATTCGCTTCTTCATCATCGTTCCTCCATCCATCCCTCGTCTGCAAAAAAAAGCCCCAAATAAACCTCGGGGCTCTCTCACGGTGTTTTCAATGTCATCCGGCTGATCTCAGAAGTCTGCACGCGTTGGAAACCCAAGCTGTTGTATAACTCGTAAGCGGTTGTGTTGGTGGTCACCACAGAGAGCGTGACCGGGTTCGCGCCGCGCTCCAGCATGCGGTTGACCGCGAATTGCGCAAGTCGACGGCCGTATCCTTGGCCTTGAAACTCCGGAGCGATGAAGAGATCGTCGATCTCCGTCGGACCCTTCACGGCAAACGAGCCGATCATCTTCGTTCTCGCTTCCTCTTCTGCGCACACATAGATGAACTCGCGATGCTGCAACAGAAGGTCGCGGGATTGCTTCGTCACCGACTCGGTCAACGCATACGGGCGGCAATCGTTCTCGCGGCGCAACTCGTAAAACGCGTCGCTCAAACTCTGCACATAGCGGTCAAAGTCCCGGTCCTCATACTCGCGAACCGGCAAGTCCGGCTCCGGAAACTTCTCTCCCGTATACTGCATCAGGTGCAGCCCCAGCCAGCGTTCAAACCCCCGCTTGGCAAAAAAATCACGGGCACCGCCCTCTTCCTCCTCCAGACGGTATTGCACCGTCAACGTGTCGGGATCGGCGGCAAGCACAGCGGGCCACGCCCTCTCCCACAGCGCGCCTCCGATGCCGCGGTTGCGGGCGGCAGGGTCTGTGAGCAGGTACAGCTCCACCGTCTTGCCAAGCGAGGATCGCTCGACCGCGTTCACGGCCGCCACGCCCTGCAGGACGCCTCTCTGCTCATACAGGTAGACGATGCTGTCTGCCAGCACATCGGTGGCTTCTTGCGGGTGCATGGACGTGCAACGGGTGACCCAGTCCAGCACCGCTGGCAAGTCGCGCGCCCGGTATTTGCGAATCACGGAACATTTCCCTCCAAGACGAGATCCTTACAAAAATTCCACACCTTAACGTTAGCACAATTTTCATTGCATGTCTCCTGTGTTTTATGGATACTCTACACTGCGAGTACAGACCAATCCGGTGAAAGGTGGGAATGCACACATGCCGAACCACAAGAACATCTTCCGAAACAAAGTCGACTTTGCCCGTGAAGAGTTCGCCACCGAACTGTACAAGCCTGCGGGGAGACCGCGTCCGCGCGAACACAAATCGCAGACCGGTCAACAGCCGACGCACAGCTTGACCCACAAGTCGAGGAAGCGTAAACTCTCCGACAAAATCGGGCAGTAAGCGCAGCGAGGCACCCATATGGCGAACCCCGCGTCTCCGAGGAGGCGCGGGGTGTTTTTTTACCAGTATCAATTCGATTTCGAATCAGATTTCGAAGACATCGCCTTTGTTCGCGATCAGCACTTCGCGCCCGAATTCGGCTTCCGCTTCCGCTTTGAGCTCCGAACGGTCGTAGTCCGGGTAGAAGTGCGTCAAACACAGCGTTTTGACGTTTCGGCGCTTGCCGATTTCGCCCACTTCCTTGGACGTGAGGTGGCCGATGAAGTCAGGGCCTTTGTCTTTGTGCAGCCAAGACGCTTCACAGAGGAAAAAGTCTGCGCCCTCGGCGATTTTTTCCAAGTTCTCTGACATGCCGGAGTCGCCGGAGAACACGAAGCGCTTGCCTTGGTACTCCGCGGAAATCGCCAAGCACGGCACGGCGTGCACGGTGTTGGTGAACGTGAACTTCATGCCGCACAGCATCACTTCCGACCGGGCGTCAAGCGGCACGGCTTGCACATGGTCTTCAAACGGGAGGGTGGCGAAATCGCTCTCCGGTTCTTTGTTCGCGTAGATCGTCAGCGGTTGTTCGCGGTGTCCGTGCAGGCGGTGGATCATCACCGCATAGCGCAGCACCGGAATGTCGACCGTGTGGTCCGCATGGTGGTGCGTGACGATCAGCGCGTCGATGTCCTTGACTTCGACGTGCTTCAGCAGTTCGGACACCACGCCGCTGCCGCAGTCGATCAGCACGTTGCCTTCCTCCGTGGACAGCAACAGGCCGGTGGTCGCACCGCCTGGAGCCGGAAACGGCCCCGTCTCACCCAAAATTCGCAGTTTCATCGTCATGACATGATCTCTCCCTTGCTCCGGTTCATCTCTCGGTTCATCTCTCGGTTCTGCTCTTGTTTTTTCTCGCGGTCCACCTGCTCCGCCAACTCTTCCAGACGCAGAACCGCCCGGTTCAGGTCGTCTGCGTTGACGGTGAGCATCTCCGACTGATAGGTGTGCAATTTGTGCGTGTACTTCGGATCGTAATACAGCTCCAACAACTGCGCGGTGAACAGCGCGTACTCGCCCTTCTCCAACAGCTCTTGCAACTGGGCGAGTTGATCGCGCGGCATGCGCTTGCGGATGTGGCCGAGCGCATCGCCGAGCTCCTGTTTGAGCTGCTCCGGGTCGCCGTTGGACAAGTAATCGTCCATCAGGCGCTCCACGCGGTTCGCAAGCGACGCCTCGATCACCACGTGCACGCCGTGGATTTTATCTAGCTCCAACCACTCCGGCATCACGGAGTGCCCGATGCGGCGGCTTTCCGCCTCCATGAAGATCGGACGCTCCGGGTCGAGATCGCGGATCGCTTCCCAGAGTTCGGAGTCGAAGATTTTTTGGCTGGACGGTTTGCCAAGCCCGATGGCGCCGAACACCGACCCTCTGTGGTTCGCCATGCCTTCGAGATCGAGCACTTGGTGGCCGCGCTCTTTGAGCATCAGCAGAATCCGCGTCTTGCCGACGCCGGTGTTGCCGTGCAGCACGACCGGCGCGCTCGGCAAGCCTTCATACGTTGAAAGCCCCTCCAACACCAGTTGGCGGTACGCGCGATAGCCGCCGCGCAGACGCATGACGTTGTATTTCAACAAGGACATAAACGTGCAGGCGGCAAAGCTGCGCATCCCGCCCCGCCAGCAGAAGATCACCAACTCGCCTTGCTTCATCAGCTCTTCCATCTGCTCGACCAGTTGGGGAATTTTCGGCGAAACGGTCAACATCGCCAAGCGGCGCGCGGCGGCGGGGCTCTCCTGCTTGTACACCGTCCCGATCATCGCCCGTTCTTCGTTCGTAAACAGCGGCACGTTCACAGCGCCTGGAATCGTGCCTTCCGCAAATTCGCCGGGCGAGCGCACGTCGATCAGCACTCGCTCCGGCACATCGTACAGTTCTTTGGCGTCAATCTCATGAAATCCCATAGTTATCCTGCTCCATCAACCGACAGATTCCGTCGTTTTTTCATGCTGCGGGCTCGAATCATCGCGAATGATCTCATTTCCGTGGAAATGCGGCATCGGTTGCGCCTTCAAGCCCTCCAGCTCGATCATTTCCGCTTCGTCCCCGGACTGCAACCCGGCCGCGTTCGCTTCGTCGGTGTCGAGGTGGAAATCCAATTTGTATTTCGGGGACACTCGGGCGGTCACGTTTTCAAAAATCAACCCGCGCTCGCCGGTCGTGCGCAAGGTCAGCGACTGTCCGTCGCGCACGCCGTAGCGCCGAGCATCCTCCGGGGAAAAATGCACGTGGCGCTTCGCCACGATCACGCCCTGTGTAAGCGTCACTTGGCCCTGCGGCCCGATCACGGTGATACCGGGCGTCTGCTCCAGACGACCGGACTCGCGCACCGGCGGTTGCAGGCCCAGTTTCAAGGCGTCGGTCTTGGAGATTTCCAATTGCGTTTCCGGCCGCACCGGCCCCAGCACGCGCACGTTTTGAATCGTGCCGCGCGGGCCTCGCACGTCGACCTTCTCTTCGGACGCAAACTGACCGGGCTGCGACAGTGGTTTTTTGGGGTGCAACCGGGCACCTGCACCGAACAGCGCGGTGAGGTGCTCTTGGCTTAGATGAACGTGCCGGGCTGATACGCCAACCGGAATTTGCATCCAATTCTCCCCCTCACATTATAGCGATTTCAATTCCATCTGGCAGTAGTTTTCCTCAAAAACAAAAAAGACCACCTGTTAGAAACAGGCGGTCGTCACAGATTTTACCCCTTTTGGCTTCGCAGGTACGCCGATTTCTCCTGCAGACGGCGCACCACATCGAGCGGCACGTTCACAGACCCGAGTTCGCCGCGATGCTCGGCACCGGCGCCGTGGAAGTCGGAGCCGCCCGTGGCGATCAGGCCGTGATGCTCGGCGAGGGCGAGGTAGTGCTTGCGCTGCTCGTCATCGTGGTCGGGATGCAGCGCTTCCAACCCCGCGAGGCCGTGCGGAACCAATTCGTCGAACAGATAGTCTTTGCCGATCAGTCCGGGATGTGCCACAACGGGCACACCGCCCGCTTCGAGGATCACGTTGACCCCTTCGACGGGCGTGACTTTCATGCGGGAAACATAACCCGGTTTCCCGTATCCTAAGTATTTGTCAAACGCTTCCGGCATGGAGGAGACATAGCCTTTTTTCATCAGGACGCGGGCGAAGTGCGGGCGGCCGATGGCCCCCTGCGCTTCTGCTTGCACCTCTTCGCGAGTGATGTCGATTCCCGCTTCTTGCAGTTTGACGACCATCTTCTCCATGCGGTTGACGCGGTCTTCGCGCATCTTGGTCGTCAACTCCACCAACGCCGGGTGGTTCGGGTCGTAGTAATAGCCGAGGACGTGAACTTCCTTGCCCTCAAACACTGTGCTCAGTTCGATGCCCGGCACGATTTCCACGCCGAGTTCACGCCCTGCCGCCTGCGCCTCCGCCACGCCGGCAGTCGTGTCGTGGTCGCTGACCGCGACGGCTGCGAGGCCGTTTTGATGTGCCCGTTCAACCAGTTGGCGCGGCGTAAACGTACCGTCGCTCGCCGTGGTGTGGGCGTGCAAATCTGCAATCGCCATACGCACCTACTCCTTCAGGATACTTTCCAACACGCGCTTGAAGTTGCCTCCACATATCTTGCGCGTGACGTCGTCGCCGTATGCTTTGTTGACCGCTTCGATCAAACGATCGTAGTGCTCGCCGTGCTCCATGTCGATCATCGTCGTCTCGATGCCGTCGAAGTCGGAGCCAAAGCCCAAGTGGTTCTCGCCGCCAAGCGACAAGATATGGTCGATATGGCGCATCAGCGCTGCGATCGACGCTTTGCCTTCGCAGATGAAAGCGGGCACGTAGGTCACGCCGACGACGCCGTTGGTTTTGAAGATCGCCTGCAGCTGCTCATCCGTCAAATTGCGGCGGTGGTCATGGATGGCGCGGGCGTTGGCGTGCGACGCGATGATCGGCGCTTCTGCCATCTCCATCACGTCCCAGAAGCCTTTCGGAGCCAAGTGCGCCACGTCGACCACCATGCCGAGGCGGTGCATCTCGCGGACGACTTCGCGGCCGAATTCGGTCAAGCCGCGGTCTTCCGGTTCACCGACGCCGTCTGCGATGCAGTTGCCGTTGTTCCACGTCAGCCCCATCGCCCGCACGCCCATGCGGTACATCATGCGCAAGAGGCGGATGTCGCCTTGCAAGAGGTCGCCGCCCTCAATCGAGAGCAGGCCGGAACGGACGCCGAGCTCGCGGTTTTTTTGCAAATCGCCGCGCGACAGCACCGGACGGATGCCGTGTTTGCAGATCACTTCATGGAACGTATCAATGTAGCCGAGCGTCATTGTCAATTGCTCTTCCGGGGTGTACGGAGGTCCCGAGAACAACACAAAAAACTGCAAATCAATGCCGGCCTTCGCCAGTCGGTCATAGCCCAGATGCAGCCCCGAGTTCGGATCGTGGAAATCAAGACCTTCCTTCTCCATGCGGTAGAGGATATCGGCATGTCCGTCAATCAAGTAGTGCTTTTCCATCTGTCTTCTCCCCTTCCTCTCTAAAACCTTTCGCTCTGCGAATAAAAAAACCTGCTTATCAGAATTGATAAACAGGCTTCTGCTCATGGAAGAGAAATATGAGTGCCGTATCGGGTATCGACGCTTATCGAGGCTCCACGATCAGTTTGATGGCCGTGCGCTCTTCCCCGTCGATCATGATATCGGTAAAAGCCGGAATGCAGATCAAGTCAACGCCGCTCGGTGCAACGAAACCTCGTGCAATCGCTACTGCTTTTACTGCTTGGTTCAGTGCGCCCGCCCCGATCGCCTGGATCTCAGCATTCCCTCGCTCGCGAAGGACTCCTGCAAGTGCGCCGGCTACAGAATTAGGATTGGATTTTGCTGAAACTTTTAATACATCCATTTGTTCGTACCTCCTTAAAAGGGTCTGGATCGATAGGACACTTTATCTATATTCGCCCTATTCAAAATTATTCCTTCTCTAAAGAAGGCAATTTTCTTAAAATTCGACCATATAACCCTTGAAAGTTTGTTACGATGTAATGGAAGTTTGGCAGACGCTGAAAACTTTCGTTTACACCTTGAAAGGACGATCCGGCGTGATCGAGATGCGTTCCATCTGAACCGCTTTGCCCGCGTCGTTCAAGTCGATCACCACGCCGTGCAGCTGTCCCGCTCCTTGCGCCACTTCAAAGCGGGTCGGCATCTGGGTGAGAAACTTCTGAATCACGGGTTCCTTGGTGAACCCGATGATCGAATCATACGGTCCGCACATGCCCGCATCGGTCAAGTACGCCGTGCCGCCCGGCAAGATGCGGTCATCGGCCGTCTGCACATGCGTATGCGTGCCGACGACAGCCGAGACGCGGCCCGCCAGATAATTCCCCAGCGCGTACTTCTCCGACGTCGCTTCCGCATGCACGTCGACGAAAATATATTTCGCTTGCGTGCCGATCTCATCCAAAACCCGATCCATCGTGCGGAACGGATCGTCATAGTCGCCCATGAACGAACGGCCGAGCACGTTGATGATCGCCGCTTGTTCCTTGCCGACTTTGCACAACGTGTACGGTTGGCCCGGCGTACCGGCCGGGTAGTTTGCCGGTCGGACGATCCGGCGGTCGGAATCGATGTAAGACAACGAGTCTTTTTGATCCCAGACGTGGTTGCCCATCGTCAAGATATCGACTTGCACGTCAAAAAGCGCCTCTGCAAGACGCGAGGTGATCCCGCGGCCGTTGGGCGCGATGTTCTCCGCATTGGCGATGACGAGATCAGGCTGGTAGTGGTCAAACAGTTTCGGCATCCACGCTTCCACCATTTGTTTGCCGGGATGTCCGACGATGTCTCCTAAAAACAAGATACGCACGCTGTACGTTCCTCCGAACTATTTATTGTATACAAACACGCGGCCGCCTTCTCGGTACGCGACGATCGACTTCTCCGACCGCCACGTCTCTTTCTGGCCGAGTATTTGCTCGATGATCTCTTCTTGCGCATACAGCTCTTCCTCTTGCAACGGGAGAGCCTCCGCCCCGATGAGATCGCCGTAAAACTCCACAAACAACTGCATCAGCAAACGAACTTCCACGAGTGTGAGGATTTCCACCCGCTGCTCATAGCCCAGCACCGTCACCCCGTTGAGCGCCGCGTGCTCCACCCGCCCCAACTGCGGGAACTTCGGGTCCACGACCTTGCAGGCTTCATAATATCCTTGGAGAAACTCCACAAACTCCGTTTGACGCTCTGCGTCCACTTGGTCCTTCAACAACACGGTAAACGACAGTGTCTGAGACCCTTGGTTGTAGCGCAGGGAAGCAAGTACCGGGTAGCGGATCAAAAACGAGATCAGCAAGTTCGTGCCCGGCGTTTCCTTCAAGCGTAGTTTTGCCACAGAATCAACACCTTTAAGAAAAAAATCGGTCTTGACACCTATTCGCCTCTTGACAGATAAAATCCTGCAGGTAAATCTAGGCGGTCTTCTGCAAAAAAATAAAGCAGCCGGATGGCTACTTTATTTTGCGTATTCGACGGCTCGGGTCTCCCGGATGACCGTAACTTTGATTTGTCCAGGGTAATCGAGTTCACTCTCGATCTTCTTGGAGATTTCGCGTGCTACGCGTACCGATTCTGCGTCATCGATTTGCTCAGGCTTCACGATGATACGCACTTCACGTCCTGCTTGGATCGCATAAGACTTGTCCACGCCGTCAAACGACTCGGCGATTTCTTCCAATTTCTCCAAACGCTTGATGTAGATATCAAGCGTTTCACGGCGCGCACCCGGGCGAGCTGCGGACAATGCGTCTGCGGCTGCGACCAGCATCGAGATCGGCGACGTAAATTCGATGTCGCCATGATGCGCACCAATCGCGTTTATGACAATCGGGTGTTCCTTGTACTTCTTGGCCAAGTCGACCCCGATCTCCACATGCGAACCTTCCACTTCGTGCGTGATCGCCTTGCCGATGTCATGCAGCAAACCTGCACGCTTGGCAAGTTGCACATCCAGCCCCAGTTCCGCCGCCATGAGGCCGGCGAGATGCGAGACTTCGATCGAATGCTTGAGGACGTTCTGCCCGTAGGAAGTACGGTACTTGAGTCGTCCCAACACTTTGATCAAGTCGGGGTGGATGCCATGAACCCCTGTCTCGAATGTTGCCTGTTCGCCTTCTTCGCGGATGCGATCGTCGATTTCGCGACGAGCTTTCTCCACCATCTCTTCGATGCGGGCGGGGTGAATGCGGCCGTCGGCGACCAGTTTCTCGAGGGCTACGCGCGCGATTTCGCGGCGTACCGGGTCGAACCCGGAGAGGATGACCGCTTCCGGCGTGTCGTCGATGATCAGGTCGATGCCTGTCAGCGTTTCCAGCGCGCGGATGTTGCGGCCTTCGCGGCCGATGATGCGGCCCTTCATCTCGTCGTTCGGCAGAGCCACGACGGAGACAGTCGTCTCGGCGACATGGTCGGCTGCGCAACGCTGAATGGCCGTGGCGATGATTTCCTTCGCCTTCTTCTCAGCTTCGTCTTTCGCTTGATTCTCGATCTCCTTCATCATGATCGCTGCTTCATGACGGCACTCGTTCTCCACGTTCGTCAAAATCAATTGCCGAGCGTCTTCACGAGAGAGACCGGAGATACGTTCAAGTTCAGCCACTTGTTCACGAAGGAGCGATTCCGCGCGTTCCTTCATTTCTTCGATACTACGTTCTTTATTGGAGAGGGTTTCTCCGCGCTTCTCAATCGCTTCGGTCTTGCGGTCGAGCGTCTCCTCCTTCTGGAGCAAGCGACGCTCAAGGCGCTGGATTTCGTTGCGACGTTCGCGGATGTCCTTTTCAGCTTCGGAACGTAAACGGTGAACTTCTTCTTTCGCTTCAAGCACTGCTTCTTTCTTCTTGGCTTCGGCTTCCTTCGCCGCGTTATCCACGATCTGCACCGCTTGGGCTTCAGCCGTCGCGATCTTGCCTTCCGCGATGTTGCGGCGCACCAGATAGCCGATAAATCCGCCAACGAACAAGAAAATAAGTGACAAGAGGATCATTAATACATAATCCATAGAGGGTGACGCCTCCTAGCCAGTCTATTATGATCTGAGCCAGCGATGCGCGTCCTCGGTATGCGAAAGTGTACGGTATGGTGAGACCGAATCAAGCTGTTTATACGCAGTTATAATTATATGTTTTGTGTCAATCATTGTCAAGATTGGCGTGCTGACGGAAACGGCGAACCGCCTCTGCCGTCACAGACCCGGAAAACCCTCGCCGCGCCAAGTATTGCGCGAGTTTTTGCTTTTCTTCATAGGAGAAATCGAGGGGTTTGCGGCCGACTTTCTTTTGCAAAAGTTGCACAGCGGCTTCGATTTCGACGTCGCCTTCAAATTCCGTCGAGATCGCTTCTTCGATGTCGTCGCGGGCAACGCCCTTCTGCTGGAGTTCCCAGCGCAACATCGCTTTGCCGCGCGGTCGAAACCGCGTGCGGTTCTCCACCCACTGGCGGGCAAACTCTCCGTCGTCGAGGTAGCCGTACCCGGCGAGCCACTCGATCGTGCGCTCGGCGACCGCTTCGTCAAACTCCTTGCCCAGCAGGTAGTCGCGCAGTTGCTTGCGCGTGCGCGGCTTTATCCCGAGATACTTCGCCGCCAGATCGCGGGCCCGAAAGCCCTCTTCGTCCCGCCAGACTTCCTGCAGAAAGTCGGCGGTGACGTCGAGGCCCTTTTTCAACCCGTGCCGATACGCGACTTCCCGCCTGATGCCCATCAGGAAGTCGTCGTCCAGAAACAAACTGACCCGATCCGGATTGCCGACCTGCGTGGACAGAGACGTGATCGTGCCGTCGCGAAATTCCGGAATGCGGCGGCCGGAGTGACTGGAGTCTTCAGAGTGAGCGGAGTCGTCAGAGCTGTCCGAATGTCTCTTGCGTCCATAGCTGCTGGAGCGACTGGAGCGACCGGTTTGACCCGACCGCCCGAGGCGGTTTGTGCGCTCATCCTCCCCGTTCTCAGAGTCCTGGGCGTCTGGAACGCCGGTGTCGTTGCCTTCCTCAAAATCATCAGAGCCCCCGGGATGACCCCAGGAGCCCTTCGGAGAGCGGTTTTTGCCGCGTGGATTGCGTTTTTGATTCCAACTCATGCGTGGTGTTCTGCGGAGTCAGACGCCTGCTTAGAACTCCAGCAGTTCGCCGTCCATCTCTTGGTCAGCCAGCTCTTCCGCCGTCGCTTTGAAAGTGGCAGCTGCTGCTTTGCCGACGTTGTGGTACTCACGGATCTTGGACTCGATTCTGAAGGCGACTTCCGGATGATCCTTGAGGAATTGCTTGGCGTTCTCGCGGCCTTGCCCGAGGCGCTCGTCTTCGTAGGAATACCACGCGCCGGACTTCGCTACGATGTCGAGCTCGGTTCCCATGTCCACGAGGGTTCCTTCGCGGGAGATGCCTTCGCCGAACACGATGTCGACTTCCGCTTGACGGAACGGCGGTGCCACTTTGTTCTTGACGACCTTGATGCGGGTGCGGTTGCCGACGGTGTCGTTGCCTTGCTTGATCGCTTCGGCACGGCGCACGTCCAGACGCACGGTGGAGTAGAATTTCAGCGCGCGGCCGCCCGTGGTGGTTTCCGGGTTGCCGAACATGACGCCGACTTTTTCACGAATTTGGTTGATGAAGATAGCGATCGTCTTGGATTTGTTGATGGCGCCGGCGAGCTTGCGCAGCGCTTGCGACATGAGACGAGCTTGCAGACCGACGTGAGAGTCGCCCATCTCGCCCTCGATTTCCGCTTTCGGCACCAGTGCCGCTACGGAGTCGACGACGATGATGTCGACCGCACCGGAGCGCACGAGCGCTTCGGCGATCTCCAGCGCTTGTTCCCCGGTGTCCGGTTGCGCGATCAACAGTTCGTCGATGTTGACGCCCAGTTTCGCCGCATAGGTCGGGTCGAGCGCATGTTCAGCGTCGATGAACGCCGCTTGACCGCCTGCGCGCTGCACTTCTGCAATCGCATGGAGGGTGACGGTCGTTTTACCGGAGGATTCCGGACCGTAGACTTCGATGATACGCCCGCGCGGGTACCCGCCCACGCCAAGCGCAATATCCAACGCCAAGGAACCTGACGAGATGACTTCGACGTTCATCGAGTTTGCCGCCTCGCCGAGTTTCATGACGGAACCTTTGCCGAATTGCTTTTCGATCTGGCGCAGAGCCATGTCCAGCGCCGCTTTGCGATCGTTTGCCAATGGTTACACTCCCCTTTATCCTAACTCACGAAGCACTAGCCATTCCCAAACTAGTATTTCGCGATGGTTTCTCCAAGTCCTGCCCTTATTATATAATGATTCAAAAGAAAAAGCAAACGTTTGTTCGCAAAAAGACCCGGCGATTTTCACCGGGCTTTTAGCGTTGCAACAAGTATTGGTTGAGCACACCGCCGGCGCGCTTCCACACGACTTGGGCGGCTTTGGTTTTGAAATCATAGCGAAACAGCGCGCGCAGCCGGGTCTGGTAGCCGTACTTGTCGGTGTGATACGGCTCGTTGGCGAGAGCAGCCGTGAAAAAGAAGCCCCGCCCGTCCGGCGCGTACTGCGGCTGTTTCAGTTCCGCCATCCCGCCCTGCTCTTTCAAGACGGATTGCGAGTGGCCGGTCGTCAAATCGATGTGCTGGATCGAATAGCGCATGCGCTCTTCATGCGGCCACTGCACCGCCGCATAGAGCGCGTGCTCTCCGTCGGACGACAGCGAGACATCGAGCACTTGCTTGTCCGACTCGCCGACGTGCCGGGCTTGCTGCGAATTTCCCGCCTGATACAAAACCAAGTCGTACGTCGGCGACTCGGCGGGCATCTCCAGTTTGTGCCCTTCGTCGAGTTTCGCCTGTTCTTCGCGAAGCGAATACACCCACGCGAGCAGGTCGCCCGTCTGCGGGTTGACGTCGAAACTCTGCACGCTCTCGTCGCGTTCGTCGGGGTTCCAGATTTCCGTTTGGTCTTTTTCCAAGTCGTACGCGGCGATCTGGGCGTTCTTGCGGTCCTTTTGGACCACTCGCAAGAACAGCTTGCCGTGTTTTTTGTCCAAACGCAGGTTGTCAATCCGCGCAAACCCCTTGGTCAATTGGCGGCGGGACTTGTTGTCGAGGTTGACTTCCTCCAATTGCAACTGCTGGTCGGTGTCGCGTCCGGCTTCATAGAGCCGCTTGCCGTCGGCCGCGAGCACGGCAACTTGTCCCCCGCCGTGCTCGGCAAGGTCCAAGAGATCGGCGGATCCGGCTTCCGATTGAACTTGATAGTGGTGCACCGCTTCTTCTCCGTCCGTGAAGGCGATCAACAACTTCGGCTGCGCATTCCCGAACCCGCTGCAGAGAAGCGCGCCAAGCAACACGCCTGCCGCTTGCAACCCGAATCGTTTCCGCATCGTAAGTAGCTCCTTACCATTGTGTTTTCCTGTAAGATAACACAACGGATGGAATTACATACTTCGACGGGACACCCTGTACGCGGAAATGCCGTCCGGGCCAATCTCCAAGCAATTCAGCTGTTGCCCGAACACGCAACCGCCGTCGACGCCGATGATCTTCTCTCCAAACCAGATGTCGCCGCAGTTTTCGTCACCATGCAGGCGGGACGTCGGCGTGTGCCCGAACACGACAACCCCCGGCGCCTGATGCGGGGTGAAATGGAATTCATCTCGAATCCAGCGAAACGCCGATTTTTCCGTCTGCTTCCAATCGGACTCCGCCGGGTCAATTCCCGCATGGACAAAAATATACCCTTCTGCTTCATGGTAGTCGGGCAACTTCTGCAAAAAGTCCATTTGCTCCGCATATCGCTCCCGAATCAAGCGGCGGGCAGCGTCCTCATATCCCGTGACGCCAAACGGCCGGCAGTAGCTGTCGATCGTCTCCCGCCCGCCGACGAATTCGCGCAAGTAAAACGCCGAGCGTTCGCTTTCGTCCAGCCACTCCAAGAACACTTCCTCATGGTTGCCGCCCAGCGCCACGACTCCATAGTTCCGCACCAGCTCCATCACCCGCTCCACAACGCCTCGGGAATCCGGTCCGCGGTCGACATAGTCGCCCAAAAGGATCAAGCGCTCGGAGTCCGGGTTGTACTTCGCCACGCGCAGCAATTCCTCAAATTCTTCGCGGCATCCGTGGATGTCGCTGATCACTTTGTATGTGTTTTGGATCATCCCTGCAACTCCTTACATATTTCAACAAATATTGTTCAACAAAAGGGCTGTTGACGTATAAAGTAGTGTCAACAGCCCATCGTGATTTGTCGAAATGATCTACTTGCGAACTGCGCGTTCGCGCGGACGCGCCGGCTCCAAATTGACACGAGCCCCGTTCATGCGGGACTTGCGCAACGCTTCATAGACAAACGGCGCGGACTCTTCCTGCACCTCGACAAACGTAAACTTGTCGAAGATGTCGATCTTGCCGACCGCGTTGCCCGGAATTCCGGCTTCCTCGGAGATGAAGCGAACGAGGTCGGACGGTCCGATTTTGGCAGAGCGCCCGATGTTGACGAAGAAGCGCACCATGCCCGGCGCACCGCCCGTCTCCCCGAAGTTGTAATCGGTCTCCGGCTCTTCGAAATCTTCGCCGCTGGCGATCTTCAAAGCGGCAGATGCGAGGTCAAGCGGGTCAAACTCGTCGACGAGGCCCGCGAGGATCGCGCGGTACGTCGCCAATTTGCCGTCTTGCACCGTGCGCACGAGACGGTCGCGCCAAACTTCCGCTTGGCGTTCCGCTACGTCTGCCAGCGTCGGAACTTCGCGGGCGACGAGCTTGCCCTTGGTTTCCTTCTCGATGAGCTTGAGCATCTTGAATTCGGCCGGCGTGACCATCGTGATGGCAAGGCCCTTTTTCCCGGCGCGGCCGGTTCGTCCGATGCGGTGCACATACGATTCCGGGTCTTGCGGGACATCGTAGTTGACGACGTGGGTGACGTTTTCCACGTCGATCCCGCGCGCCGCAACGTCGGTGGCGATCAGCAGCTGGATGTCGTTGGTGCGGAACTTGCGCATGACGCGGTCGCGCTGCGCCTGCGAGAGGTCGCCGTGCAAGCCGTCCGCGAGGTAGCCGCGGGACATCAGCGCATCGCTCAACTCGTCAACGCCGCGCTTCGTGCGGCAGAAGATGATGCCGAGTTCCACTTCTTCGCTGTCGACGATACGGCACAAACTTTCCAATTTGGTGCGCTCCAAGACTTTGTAATACACCTGCTCGATCAGCGGGACGGTCACCTCCCCGCGGTTGATCGTGACGTTGACCGGGTCTTTCATGTAGCGCACAGACAGGCGCTTGACTTCCGGCGGCATCGTCGCCGAGAACAGCAGCGTCTGACGATCGGACGGCGTTTCGCGCAGAATCGCTTCGATGTCCTCGATAAAGCCCATGTCGAGCATTTCATCCGCTTCGTCAAGCACGGCGACGCGCAGCTTGTCGAGTTTGAGCGTGCCGCGGCGCAAGTGATCCAGCACGCGGCCCGGCGTCCCGATGACGACTTGCACGCCTTGTTGAAGCGCGCGAATCTGGGAGCCGATCGACTGTCCGCCGTAGATCGGCAGGGTTTTCACGCGCTTGTACTTGGCGATCTTGCGCATCTCGCCCGCCACTTGGATCGCCAGTTCGCGGGTCGGCGTCAAAATCAGCGCTTGTACGGGCTTGGCGGTCGACACCATCTCGACGAGCGGAATCCCGAATGCCGCCGTCTTGCCGGTCCCGGTCTGCGCTTGCCCGATCACGTCCAGCCCCTCCAAGACTTTCGGAATGCACTGCACTTGAATCGGAGACGGTTCTTCAAACCCCATGTCGCTGATGGCTTGGTAGACCTTTTTGTTCAGATTTAATTCAGAGAAAGTCGTCATATAGCAAAAATCACCTTTCGTTTTGGATGCGTTCGATCAAGCTGTGCAGGGCGGTGCGGGCCGCACGCAGGCGCACTTGACTGCGGTCGCCAAACAAACGGTGCTCCCCGACCGTCGTGCCGCCGGGTCCTGCAACGCCGATGTAGACAAGCCCGACCGGTTTCTCGGCAGTCCCTCCGCCGGGTCCTGCAATGCCGGTCACCGAAATTGCCCACTCCACGCCCATGACTTTGCGGGCGCCTTCCGCCATCTGCTTGGCTGTTTGTGCGCTGACCGCCCCGTGCTCGCGGAGCACTTGCGAGTCGACGCCGAGCACCTTCTCCTTGATCGTGTTGTCATAGGCGACGATGCTGCCGTAGAAGTAGTCCGAACAGTTCGGAATGTCGGTCAGCAATTGTCCGATCAGGCCGCCGGTGCAGCTCTCGGCCGTCACCATGCGCTCGCCCCGTTCGCGGAGCAACAGCCCCGGTTTTACCGGCAACGTCTCGTCGTCCACTCCGTACACGTAATGCCCGATCCGCTCGCGTATCGCGCTCTCCACCGGAGCGATCAACGCCCGCGCTTCTGCTTCGTTCGCGCTGCTCGCCGTCAACCGGATCGTGCAGCCCGCCTCCGACGCATACGGCGCGACAGTCGGATTGGACTGGGCATCGATGATGTCCTTGATCTTGAGCACCAGTGCCGATTCCCCGATGTTGAACGTATGCAGGTAGCGGGAAGCAAACACTTGCTTGGCTTCCCCCTGCACGCGTTGCAAAATCGGGAGCACTTGCTCTTGGTACATGCCCTTAAGTTCGGCCGGAGGTCCCGGCAGCAGGAAGTAGTGCACGCCGTCCGCCTCGATGTACTGACCGGGAGCGGTGCCTCGCGGATTGTCAAGGACGGTAGCTCCCTCGATCACCAACGCTTGCTGCTTGTTGTTTTCAGGCATCTCTCTGCCACGATATGTATAAAAGCTCCGAATATGTTCAACAATCTCGTCTGACAAAATCAGGTTTTTCCCGAGAAACGACGCCACAACTTGGCGAGTTAAGTCATCTTCCGTCGGACCCAAACCGCCGCAGAGAATGATCACGTCGGCCCCCCGCTGCTTGGCAATCCCCAGGACTTTTTGCGCTCTCTCCAAATTGTCGCCCACGACCGCGTGGTGGTATACGGCGATGCCGATCTCCGCCATCCGTTGCGAGAGGTATTGCGCGTTGGTGTTGCTGATTTGCCCCATCAGCAACTCCGTGCCGACGGCGATCAATTCCGCGTTCATCATTCGACTCTCCTCCTTAGAAAAAGAGTAGCCAGTCGGAGTGAATCCGCCGGCTACCTTCTGCTGTCATCAGGCTTCTTGAATCGCTGATTTGTTTTTGACGAAGTAATCCACACCCGACCAAGCGGTGATGATCACCATGACGTAGACCATCAACAGGTCGAAGCGGAAGTTGAAGATGTAAAACGGAAAATTGTCGAGAATCAGCGAGACCACGGCAATGATTTGGAACGTGGTTTTCCACTTCGCCAGATTGGAAGCTGCGATCACCGTGCCGTTGGCCGCTGCGACGAGGCGCAGACCGGTGACGGCAAATTCGCGCGAGATGATCACGATGGCAATCCAAGCGTCCAGACGCCCCATCTCAACCAACGAGATCAGAACGGCGGAGATCAACAATTTATCTGCCAATGGGTCCAGGAACTTCCCGAAGTTGGTCACCATTTTCCGACTGCGCGCAATATAGCCGTCCAGACCGTCCGTAACCGCCGCGATGATAAAAATCAACGCGGCAATCAGATCCGAGACGGACGTTTGATGCCCGAGGAAGCTAAACTTCCCGAGATTCAAGCGCACCAACAAGAAAAACATCACGATGGGTACCAAGGAGATCCTGGCTAAAGTAATGCGGTTAGCCAGATTGAACTTCACCTTAGACAGCCTCCCCCGAGAGGTCAAAATCGAACGCGTGCGTGACGCGAACTTTGATCATATCGCCGACTTGCGCGTCGGAATTTGCCACAAACACGAGACCGTCGATGTCGCGGGCGTCGAATTGGGTACGGCCGACGCGAACGGACGGATCTTCTTCATCGAACTTCTCCACGAGCACATCGAGCACTTGGCCGACATGGCGGGCTTGGCGAGCCGCTGCGACTTCACGCGCGACTTCCATCAAAATGTTCGAGCGGCGCTCTTTGACTTCGTCCGGGACTTGAGACGCAAATTCCGCAGACGGAGTGCCTTCTTCCGGCGAGTAGGTGAACACGCCGATATGGTCGAATTCAAGCTCGCGCACGAAGTTGCAGAGGTTCTCGAAGTCTTCGTCCGTTTCGCCCGGGAACCCGACGATAATCGAAGTGCGCAACGCCACGTTCGGCACGCGCTCGCGGATCTTCTTGACCAGTTTGCGCACGCCCGCTTGGTGGCCCGGACGCTGCATCGATTTCAAGATGCGGTCTTCGGAGTGCTGCAGCGGCATGTCGATGTACTTCGCCACTTTCTCGCAACGGGCGATCGCATCGATCACTTCATCGGTGAAGAAGCCCGGGTACGCGTAATGCAAACGAATCCAGTGCAGACCTTCCACGTTGTTGAGCGCTTCGAGCAAATCGGCGAGGCGGCGTTGTTTGTAAATGTCGATGCCGTAGTCGGTGGTGTCTTGCGCGATCAAGATGACTTCCTTCACGCCTTGCTCCACCAACTGCTCTGCTTCGGACACGATCGATTCGATCGGACGCGAACGCAGTTTGCCGCGCATCGTCGGGATGATGCAGAACGTGCAGGCATGGTTGCACCCTTCCGCTATTTTGATATACGCCGAGATGTTGCCGGACGTGTGCACGCGCGGGGTGTTCTCGTCATAGAGGTAGATCGGGTTGCCCGCCGAGAAGAACTGCGGACGGGAGCCTGTCAGCGATTCCTCGATCAGATCGGTGATCTGAATGAAGTCCTGCGTGCCGACGATGCCGTCGATCTCCGGAATTTCTTGCATGAGTTCGTCCTTGTAGCGCTGCGCCATGCAACCGGCGACGAGCACGGATTTCACGTTCGCCGTTTCTTTGAGGTTGGCCATTTGCAGAATCGTTTCGACCGACTCCGCTTTGGCGTCGTCGATAAAACCGCAAGTGTTGACGACGACGACGTCCGCGTCTTCCGCGTTGTCGACAATCGTGTATTCCTTGCCTTGGACAATCCCCATCATGACTTCAGAATCTACGAGATTTTTTTCACAACCGAGTGTTACGAAGTGGACTTTTTGTGCAGTTTTTTGCGTCACAGTGCTGTATCCTCCATCTATCGCCTACAGGCGCTGACCTATAAAGACATGCTGCCAATAGTATAAACCATGTAAGAAAAGGTGTCAAAAAACGAACAGGGTCTCTGTGTTGCAGAGGCCCTGTTTGCGCGCGTCTCTATCGGTAGTTGGTAAATTGCAAATCGATCGGCAAATCGCTGTTCTTAACCAATTGGATCACCGCTTGCAGGTCGTCGCGGCTCTTGCCGGTAACGCGCACTTGATCGCCTTGCACGGACGCTTGCACTTTGATTTTGGAGTCCTTGATGATCTTGACGATCTTCTTGGCGTTGTCTTGATCAAGGCCCTGCTTGAGTTTCGCCACTTGGCGAACCGTGCCGCCGGACGCCGGTTCCACTTTGCCGAAATCAAGCGATTTAAGCGAGATGCCGCGCTTGATCATCTTGCTCTCCAAAATATCGATGACCGACTTCAATTTGAACTCGTCGTCGCTGGCGAGCGTGATGTCTTTCTCTCCGAGCTCGATGGAGCTCTTGCTGTTCTTAAAGTCAAAGCGGCCGGTCATCTCCTTGACCGCTTGGTTCACCGCGTTGTCCATCTCCTGCATGTTGATCTCGCTGACGATGTCAAAAGACGGGTCCTTCGCCATCGCTATCGCCTCCTGTCTCTTGCGTATGTATCGATTTCATTATACCAGTGCCATCTCTTTCCTGCAAAAAACGCCCTTTACACGAATCTGCGTTCGGGTTTAGAATACGAACATACGTACTAGGGAACAATTGTTCGCAAGAACGTTCGTTCCTTTGCGGGCGGAGTTTTTTTTCGGGAGGAAAGCAGGATGGCGGAATCCTTTCAATCGCTCGTTTCAATCAAGAGCGTGCTGGTCATGCACCTGCTGCGCCAACAGATCGAAGAGGATCTCACGTTGCTGACGGCCGCTTCTCTGAATTTGTCCGACTGTCTGATCCGACGGCTTCAGGATCTGCACGGTTTGCTCTTAACCCGCATCGCCGAACAGAAACGGCTGTTGCGGCGCCACAGCGTCCGCGTCACCGAACAACAAAAAAACAGCCTGGACTTCACGATCGCCTACGTGGAGCGCGGCTATCGGGTCCAGCACTGTTTCTTGATGGCAACGTTGCAAGCAGAAGCTGAAATTCTCTTCAACACCCTGCTCGAAGGAGGCACAGCATGAACGGCAAAGAAGAACTGAGGCTCGCACGAGCCCTGTATCAACTGAGAATCTACTTTGAATCGATCCAAATCCCTCTGACGCTGCAAGAGCTGTATCAATTGACGTACGGTGAGCAGTGGCAAGAGATGCCCGGCGCGCTTTGGCTGAACCATCTCGACCAAGACGCGTACGTGACCGCCGGTCTGGAGGAGTTCCACACGCTGAAGACCATCTTGCAGACGATGGACGAGGCTGGACTCGGTCTGCTCCTCTCAACCCTTGAAGAAGAGACCGCGCGGCTCGGTGTCCACGTCTTCGTGCCCTCGCCAGGTTTCTACGCCAATTACTACCGTCACCGCAGCCGGCCCCGCGACCCGGACGAGCCTGAGTCCTGACCTGCCGCTTCGGCTCTATTGCTTTTGAAACGCGTAGGTATAACCGCGCAATTGCGGTTCAAACGACACCGGGAGATCGTTCATCTTGAGGGTGATGAATTTTGATTTGCCGGTCAGCACGGCAATGTCTTTCGTTGCCGTCCACGTGCGGGATTCGCCGTTTTTCACAATGCCTGTCTCGACAACTTTGCCGTCTGCCGTCACTTGCACCCAGCAATTGTCTTGTGCGGTGAGCACCAGCGACAAGTTGTCGGCGTTTGCGACCGAGTACAGCGTGCGGTTGGCTTCCTTCGCCGATTGCGTGACGGTAACTGCCGGTTTCGGCGGTTCCGGTTGCGGCTGAGGAGCCGGGGTCGGGGCCGGAGCAGTCTGCACGGACGGCGTCATGTCTTGCGCGTTTGCCGTCGCTTGCGTTTGAGCCGGACCCTTGTCTTTCGAGTCTTCGCTTCTCACCAGCAGCACATACGCCGCCACCAGCACGGCCAACACCCCGACGCCCGCGACGATCTGCGGCAACAGGCGCGAATTGCCGATGGACGACTTCGACACATCGACACTGGACGGTTTTTTGATGGAACGGCGCAACGACTCCACCGGAGCGGTCTCAGCCGCCGGCTGAATCAGATCGTGACGCTCCAGCAGTTCGTGTCCGTTCATCCCGAGGTATTCGGCATAGCTCTTGATAAAGCCGCGCGCATACACGAGACCCGGCAGCGCGGACAGATCACCCTGTTCGATCGCTTCCAGATAACGGGTGCGAATCTTGGTGTCCGCCTGCACTTGTTCGAGCGTCAAGCCTTTCTGCTCACGCGCTTGTTTGATTTCTGTTCCGAGTTCCTGCACGTTGCAATACCTCCTTCGAGAGTCTCTGCTGTCGATCTTAACTGATATCGAAGGATGAGAATCCGGTTTGAATCATCTGGTACGAGATCTCTTCATCGGGTTCGTTGCGCAACTCGATGATGCGGTCGAAGTGCTCCCATCCAAATTCCGTCTCGCGGACGAAGATATCCGGATGCTCAATCACTTTCGGTGCTTCCAGTCGCATGATCTCGCGAACGAGGGAACGGTGCTGATCGTTGGCTCTGTGCGTGGACACGATACCATCCAAGATGAACACCATGTTTTCAGCAAACATTTCGTCTTCGTCCAGACGCGTTCGGACCGTTTGACGCAACAGTGTTGACGAGACGAACGACCACCGCTTGTTCGCGTACACAGACGCGGCGACAATCGACTCCGTCTTCCCGACGCGCGGCATCCCTCGGATTCCAATAACCTGATTTCCTTCCTTTTTTAGTAATTCCCCCAAAAAATCGACAAGAATTCCAAGTTGGTTCCTCGTAAATTTATACGTCTTGGTGTTCTCCGAAGATTCCCGTTGGATGAACACGCCGTGACGCAGAGCCAAGCGGTCGAGCAACGTCGGTTGACGCAAGGCTGTGACCGTGATGTTCTCGACTTTCCGCAGCATGGATCGAAGCGCGGAGATCTTCTGCCGGTCGTTGGTGGTCAACAGGAACCCCCGGTTGAATTCATCGACGCCGCTGACGGTGTGGATGTTGATGGAGAGCATCCCGAGCAACGATGCGATGTCGCCGAGCAAACCCGGACGGTCCTTGTGAATGTGATATTCCAGATACCATTGTTCTTCCAACGTATACAACCCCTTTTCTCTCTCTACCAGGTTTCCGGTTTGAGCGCACCGGACGCGAGCTGCTCTTGAATCAAATCCAAGCGCGTGGCCAAGTCTTTGTCGAGGAACAGCTCCGGCTGCGTCAAATTGAAGACCTGTTTCGCCTGCAATTCCACGCTTTGCCCCGCCGCCCACTTACCGGCTTGCAGCAATTGGCTTTCTTCACCCACCGCTTCCTGCAACAACGTCGCGGGTTGCGCCACACAATTGGATTGATATGCCAGCCCCTTCGTACTTTGATCCGTACGAATGCATTTCATACCCCGATCGCGGATCTTCGCCCAGACATCGTCCGGCATCTCGTCGAGAAGCAAAAGCGAGCGTCCGCTGAGCGTCGCTTTCTGATTGGTAACGTTCGATGCTGCTTTTCCGGTATTCGACGGCGGCGGCGGAAGAATGGCGTCCTTCGATACTTGGATCGGAGCGTCCTTGCGCCCTGCGAAGCGCACGCCCGCGAGCACCGTTTGCCAATCCGGGTCGCTGGAAGGACGGGTCTTGTCTACATATACGCTAAACGGAGCGCTTGATTCCTTGTTCGCTTCTGCGGCCAGAAATCCAGCGAGAAACAGCACGTTTTTGTGAACGGCGGTCAAGGAGCGAACGTTCGACAGATGAGGAACGTTCTCATCTCCCAGCACGGCAAAGCGCTTCTCCGGGTGTTTCTGCGCCACTGCTTGCAGGTTGTCCGACGCATTCCCCAGCAAGATGAGATCCACGCCCGGCGAAGCGGCCGCTTTGTCCAACGCGGCGGCGGCATCTGCCGGCTTCTCCAGCCACGTGACGTTGGTGGCCATCGCTTGGGTGGCGGCAAGTTGGCTCACCATGCCTTGGATGGCAGTTTTCTGCGCATCGCCGGGTGATACGGCGATCACGGAGAGGGCCCACTTGACTTTCGTAGGTTTGAGTTGTTCAAATTCCGGCTGATGACAACCGGAGATCAGGACAGCCGATGCAGCGACTGCGGCTGCGAAAGCCGCGAAACGTCGATTGAATTTCATAACAAATTACGTACACTCCTGCCTGTATAATGCGTTAATTGCAAAAACACATTCAAAATTAGTATAACACAGCCCTCAACAGTTCGGGATGAGAAATTTTCCATTCCTAACCGTCTCTCAAACCGGGAACGCTTGTATCATCTACCCCTGCATGAGGAGGAGTCCATGAATCGCAACGCAGAGACACCGCATGAAACCCTGCCGCCCAGCGGGAGGTGGTTGCTCGCGGTCAACGCGCTTTTTGCGGGTGCGAGCGCCCTTTCAAACACATTTTTGAACATCTACCTCTGGAAACTGGTTCGGGGTCTGGAACAGATTGCGCTGTACAACTTCTTGATCTTTCTCTTCACAGCTCTTGGGTACGTGGGTGCCGGATGGCTGGCCAAACGGACAGACCGTCTCTATACGTTACGTTTGGGCGTCTCGTTTCTGGCGGTCTTCTACGTGCTGATTCTCGTGCTCGGTCCTCGCGTCGCCGAGACGTATCCGTGGCTGGGCTGCTTGCAAGGAGCCGGAGCCGGCTTCTATTGGCTGTCGATGCAGGTACTGGTCTTCGAGGTCACAGAGCCGGAAACGCGCGATTCTTTCAACGGTGTGAACGGGTTTCTCGTCGCCGTCGCCAGCGGTGCGGCTCCCCTGCTCGCCGGAAAATTGCTGACGGCGCTTCCGGAAAGCGGATACCGCATGTTGTTCATGCTCTCGTTTGCCATGTTCACCGCTTCCGTCCTCTGCACGTGGCGGCTGGAACACCGCACTTCCCCGCCGGACTACAACTTGCGCTTGGGGTTCAGCCCAGCGTCACACGGTCCGCTGTGGCGGCGCAAACTCTTGGTTTCGTTCTTCCTCGGATTCCGCGAGGGCGTGCTGATCTTCCTCCCGTTCTTGCTCGTGTTCTTGGTGACCGGCAACGAACTCACCGCTTCGCGCTACCTGTTGATGACTTCGATCGCTTCTCTGGTCGCGTATTACATCGTCAAACGCTTCCTGACGTTTGATCGGCGGCTGCTTTTCGTGACGGTGTCCGGACTGATGCTGGCGGCGTCCGTTCTCCTGTTGTTGTTTCAGGTGAACACGTTCTCGCTGTTCGTCTTCGGGTTGCTTAATTCCCTGTTCAGCCCGTTGTTGCTGATCCCCTACTCCTGTCACTCCTATGACGTCATGGGTCGGCTGCCGGACGCGGTGCATCGCAAAGTCGAGTACCTCGTCGTGCGCGAAGTGGCGATCAACTCCGGACGTTGCCTATCGCTGGGCGCTTTGATCGCGTGCGAACTCTGGTTGCCGGATGCCCTGTCCAACCGCATCGCTTTTTTGATCGTCGGGCTCTCCCCGCTCTTCGGCCTGATCCTCTTCCGCCGCTCCTCCCGCGAATTTATCTCCACGTTCTTGAAAACCAAGTGTTAAAAAAGGAACTTCGATTCTCGAAGTTCCTTACTCCTCTTGCATCTTCTCTTTTTTCTTCTTTCTATTCGACATGACCACAGCCACCACGAACGCGATCACCATCACCGTGATGAACATGAGAGCCATAAAAAAGTCCATTCCCACGCGAGCTGTACCTCCTTTATACAAATGAAACTGAATTGCTCCTATTGTACCACTTTTCCTTCCTCCGGAAACGGTCTATTATTTATTAGTAGAAGAAGGGAGGAAATCCGATGTTCACCAAAACTGCTTCCAGATTCCTGTCCGGGATCTTGCTTTCCTGCGCGTTGCTTGCTCCGAACCCCGCTTCGGCTCAAACTGCTTCACCGATCACTGTCGAGATCGACGGATTCGCCCAAACGTTCGACCAACCGCCGATCATCGTCCATGACCGCGCGCTGGTGCCGTTGCGCGCGATTTTTGAAGCGTTGGGCGCCCGCGTCTCTTGGGACGAGAGCACGCAGACGGTGACCGCCGTCAAGGGCACTGCCACGATCAAGCTCCAAATCGGCGCTGCGACCGCCTATCGAAACGGCGAAGCGCTGCCGCTAGACGTCCCGGCGCAAGTACAAAACGACCGCTCGTTGATTCCGGTTCGGTTTGTAAGCGAAGCGCTCGGCGCCCGCGTCTACTGGCACGAAGACACGCAAACTGTCGATGTGCGCACGCCGGGCGTCGCCAAACACTATGACGCCCCGCCCGCGATGAAGCTGGACACGTCCAAGGACTACACGGCTGTCGTCGACACCAACAAAGGCACGTTCAAGATTCATCTCGATCTGCAAGACGCGCCGCTGACGGTGAACAATTTTGTTTTTCTCGCCCGTGATCATTACTACGATCATGTCAAGTTCCACCGGATCATCCAGAGCTTCATGATCCAAACCGGCGACCCGACGGGCACTGGAAGCGGCGGCCCCGGCTATCGATTCCAAGACGAACTGCGGCCGAAGACCCACTACGCGCCGGGTGTTGTCGCCATGGCCAACGCAGGCCCGAACACCAACGGCAGCCAGTTTTTCATCGGCACAGGCGATGCGGTGGAAAATTTGGACCAAGCCCCGTACTACACAGTGTTTGGCGAAGTGTCGGACGGGATGGATGTCGTGGAAGCGATCGCCGCAACTCCGGTGGCGGAATCCCCCTACGGTGAACTCTCCTCTCCAACAGAGGACGTCGTGATCAACACGATCACCATCGAGGAGAAATAAGTTACACAGAAAAAACCGGGCGAATTCGCCCGGTTCCTTTCTTGTCTCTGTTTACCTATTAGTTGTACTGCAGGGAGACGTCGTCCACGTAGAAGGAAGTCGCGTTGGAAGAGTCGTTGGTGCCCAGCAGGTACACACGGATGGTTTGACCTTTGTAGCTGGAAACGTCAAACGTTTGTTTTACCCAACCGGATGCTGTTGCGTCGGACAGCGTTTGCAGCGTCGACAATACGGTGTTGCTGGTGTTGCGCAGTTGGATTTTCAGGTAGTCGTACGCGTGCGAAGTTTCCGTGGTGGAAACGTAGGTGTACATCGACAGCGTCGCGCTGGCAGCGGTCGCCGGGATGGTTACCGTTTGGTAGATCGAGTCGGTGCAGTTGTTGTAGCCGCAGAGATACGCGCTGTGGGTGCCTGCATGCGGTTTGGACGTGTCGACGAGTTCATAAGCTCCGGAGGAAGATTCGGTCCAGCCGGTGGAGCCGGATTCGAAACCGCCGTTGGTGATCAGTTCGCTGCTCGGCGGCGGCGGGGTGGTGCCGCTGTTGATGTCACGGATCAAGTTCCATGCATCCGGGGTGCCGATGCCGGTTGCGAGGTCGTAACCGGAAGTTGCCGGGTAGTACAAGTTGGTGCCGGACGTTACGTCATGGTACGCGTTGTAGGTTTGCGTGGTGTTGAACATTGCGTACAGCGTCGGGTTGGCTTGGCCCAGATTGGACTTGCCGTTCGATGCTGCGTAGTTGTTGTTCAGCGCTGCAATCCCAGCCCACAGCGGAGCCGCGCAAGAGGTACCGCCGTAGACCACCCAAGAGCCTGCCGAGTAGATGGAGTAGCCGGTTGCCGGGTCAGCAACTGCCGATACGTCCGGAACTTGGCGCATGCCGTTGGAGTAGGAGTTGGTTACGCCCGGGCCGGTTTGCCAAGACGGTTTGGAGTAGACGGTGGAAAGACCGCCGCCGCCGCCCGATTTGTTCGAGGAGGTGCCCCAAACTTTTTCGGAACCGTAGGAGGAGCCGGACAGGGTCAGGTTGGTGCCGCCTACGCCGGTTACGTACGTATCGTCCGCCGGGTTGTCAACAGACAGCTTGGTATCGCCGCAATCGTATGCGCCGTCGTCGCCTGCTGCTGCGAATACGGATTGACCTTGGGTCGCCATTTGTTGGAACACGGTGTGCAGGGAGCTCATCGAAGACGCGGAGTTGTTCGGTTCGCACAGACCCCAAGAGATGGAGACGACTTGCGCTTTGTTGTCGTTTGCGATCTTCTTGTAGGTGTCGAGCACGCCCGCGTCGGTGTTCGGACCTTCGTAGACGATGGTGTTCGCTTTCGGAGCGATCGCGTTCACGACTTCGATGTCGAGCTCAACTTCGCCTTGACCGGAGCCCGCTGCGCCGCTGTACCCGTCAACGAGCACTTTGGTCGGGGTCGGAGAGCCGAGGCTGTAGTTGTTTACGTAGGTGGTGATGTTCGATTGCACGTAGCCGTCCAATTCGAACAGAGCGACCGTTTGACCGGTGCCGTTGTAGCCTGCGGAGATCGCCGGGGCGATGTCATACGCGTTGCGCAGTTCGGTCGGGGTGTAACCGCCGGTCGGACCGGAGCCTACATTCGGTTGCAGGTTGTTCGGTTTGCCTGCCACATACGGAGAAGCCGGTTTTGCGTTGCGGTGTGCAACCGCTTCGCTGGACAGACCGTATACGCCGGTCACCACGTTGGCAATCGCCGATGGAACCACCGGAGCATCGCTGTTCGCGAAGTAGGATTCGCCCTTCGCGTTTTTGTAGTTGTTCAGGGTCACGCCGAAAGCGGATTCGATTTGTGAAGCCTTGCCTTCAACGGTGACAAATTGTTGGTCTTTCGAGATTTCCGTGACGGTCAGACCGTTGCTTTTCACGTAGGAAAGCACACTGTCGACGTCGGATTGCGCCGGGCCGAATTTGCTTGCCCATTGATCCGTAGTCAGGAACTTTTTGTAGTTCGGAGATGCCGGATCGTAGAGATCCGCGATGAAGCTGTCGATTTGGTCTGCATGTTGCAACTTGAGCGACAGGGTGAGTTGAACCTTCTCGTTCCCTGCTTTGTGACCGAGCAGTGTGCCGTGTTTCGCCGAGTTCGCTTCTTGGCCTTTCATCTTGACTTTGTCAAGACCTTGTGCCATCGTGCCTTGTACAGGCAGCAGCGCGAGACTCAGCACAGCCAGTGCGGTCGGGATCATTGCTTTCTTAAAACGCTTTGCCATGCTGTGTGTCCTCCCTTTCTCTGTGTGGAGTTCTAAGTCTTAAGTCCCTGTGACTTCCTTACCATGAACAAACGAATTTTCGTGGTAATCAGCTTTAACAAGAACTCGTTGGATTTATTGTATATAGGAATGAATTCTCTCACAATGCGATTTTTTTGAACTAGCAGTTTATCTTTTTACATAGATTCCCATCCAAGTGCGTTTCCTCGTTCCAGCGGCTGTATGTACGTAAAAATCGGCTCTCTTTTCGATACAAGCAGATTTCAGAGTTCTAAACGCCGCTCTAAACCGGCAGGAGATTTTCAGAAGCGAGGCGAAGATGGAATTAGACGCAAGTGTGCCGCCACCTTTGAATATGTATATCCATAGACGCTGGCCATGAAGGGAGTGTAGTCGAATGGCTCAGAACCATCGAAAACGTTACGAATACACGCCGGATCAAGCCCTGTATCAGTTGGACTTCTACTTGAAAGCTTTGGAGGTCCCCTTCACGGTCAAAGACCTGTACCGCAAAGCATACCAAGAGCGACTCGGCCCGCACTACAGTGACGAATGGCTGGAAGATCTGGAACATGACCCCGATGTGCAAGAGAGCATGAACGAGCCGTTCACCACCCAGTCGGTGATCGAAACGTTGATGCGCGGCGGTCACGAGCCGATCGTGCGTGCCCTGCTCCGCGAAACCCGCGAGTATGGCATCGGGTACTATCAAGCGATGATTGGTCGGATCAACAAGCGCAAGCCGTAACTTCGCGCCTTCATGTGAAAAAAGCCACCGAGTCGGCCTCGGTGGCTTTTTTTACTTCCGCTTTTGCCGGCGGTACGTCGCCAAATAAGCGAGCATCCCGACAGCAACCACGATGGTGGCTATCCAGATCCAGTGCGCCGTAAACCACAGGGAAGGCGGCACCGCGGACCCCCCCTTTCCTAGGAATCCAGATGTCGGGACAACTCTTCAACAAACCTCTTGATCGCCGCTTCTGTGCCGGGACCGAAATCGGCGTCGAGTTGCTCATATTCTTTCAAGTCGTTGCTCAGCACATCCACGAGCTGTTTGACTTCCGAGAGAGGTATCTCGTACAGGTTGATCATCTTCTGACTTTCCGACCGCACCGGAACACCTCCCTTGATGGATGGTGGCTTCCTGATTAGCATGAGCGTGCCGTGCGGTTTTTACGCGCAAAAAAAGACCAAACACGCAGTAGCGTGCTTGATCCGTTCTTACTTGCCGATTTTCGGCCAGATTTGATCAACCGGAACGTTCAGCACTTTCGCCACTTTCTGGGCGATGTGCGGCTTCGGTTGCGAATTTTGCTCGATCATGTATTCGAGCGCAAGCGGCGAAACACCGGTCAGTTCGGAAACTTTCTGCACAGTCAACCGCTGCTCTTTGAACAAGCGCTCCAGCGCGTTCTGGGATGCCATCTAGATGAGGTCCTCCTCTTCGTTGCCTTCCTCACAGTATACCATAAAAATTCCAGAAAAAAGAGAGCGACCCTAGATCGCTCTCACGATTTCAATGTATAAGTCCGATCGTTGCAACAGATCCACAAATCCGCCATCTGTGCGCAACAGCGGGCGCGTGGGGCGGTCCGGCGGGACGAGCACGACGGTTCCCACGGTGCCGTCGTTAAGCACGACTTCGTTGCCGACGAAGAACGAGGTCATCTTGCGCACAAACTTCTGCACCACCTCCGGGTCGAGCGCGCCGAACGCGTCCTGTTGCAATTCGTCGAGGACGCTGTAATAGCTCAGGGCGTCCTTGTACACCCGGCGGGACGTCATGGCGTTAAACACGTCCGCCACCGCCACGATACGGGCGATCGGCGCGATTTGTTCGTGTTGCAACCCGCGGGGGTATCCGCTCCCGTCGCAGCGTTCGTGGTGCTCGTGCGCGGCGGCTGCAACGCGGGGATTGACGCCTGAATTGCGCAAAATCTCGTAGCCGTAGTGGGCGTGATGCTTGACGATCTCATACTCCTCTTCCGTCAAACGGGAGGGTTTTTGCAAAATCGCGGGGTCAATCCGACACTTCCCGATGTCGTGCAGGGTGCCCGCCAACAGCAATTCCTCACATTCCTTCTCATCGAGTCCCATCCACTCACCGATTTGCCGGCTCAACATCCCGACTCCTACAGAATGTTGGAACGTGTACTCGTCAAACGTGCGCAAGTTGATCACCAAATGCAAGAAGTTCCGCTCTTGCGAACAGCTCTCGGCAAAATCGCGCAGCAGGCGTTTCGTGGTCCCCAATTCCACACGCCCGTTCGCCTGTGCTTCCCGGAACAAGTCTTCCATGCACTCGATCATAGAGCTGTTATGGTCAAAGATCGTAGGTTTGGGCTGGGAGCTGACGTGTGTCGGTTCCGCCGGGCTCTCCTCTTGCAACGGAGCGGCCGGGCCGATCATCGCTTCGGCGACCCAAACTTCAATGATTCCCATCTGCTTCAACCGCACGATCAGGGAAGGGGTCAAATGCGTTGCGTTTGGCAACACCAGCTGTCCCCGATCATTGAGCACGTCCCGCGACAGGACCGCCCCTTCTTGCAGGCGGGTGACATAGACTTTTCTCTCTTGAATCATCATGGTTCTCCTCTCCCCAACCCCGAAATTCTCCGATTGACACGCTGTCACTGAAAATTATACCATCGCCCCTAAAAAGTGTATAGTCAGATACTTAATGCGAATTAACGAAAAGGAGCCCCGTTAAGGGGCTCCTTACGTTGTTGAAAGATTGGATTACGAACTAGCGGCTGCCTTTTTCATACGGCTTGCCCGAAGCAGCCGGCGCCTCGGCGCGGCCGACAACGCCGGCGAGCGCAAGGATGGTCAGCAGGTACGGGAGTGCGTTTAAGAACTCACTCGGCACGTATTGCGTCAGACCGAGCACTTGCCCGGAGACGGCGAGAGCGGTCGCGAGGCCGAAGAACAGCGCAGCGCCCATCGCGCCGACCGGATGCCATTTGCCGAAGATCATCGCCGCCAACGCCATGAAGCCGTGACCGGAGACGGTCGAGTGCTGGAAGTTCGACGAGATGGCAATCGACAGCGTACCGCCGCCGATGCCCGCCAAGCCGCCGGAGAGGATCACGGCGATGTAGCGGACTTTGCGCACCGAAACTCCGAGGGTGTCGGCTGCTCGCGGATGTTCCCCGACGGCGCGCAGACGCAGGCCGAACGGAGTTTTGAAGAGCATCCAGTAAATCACCGCAACCAAGATAAACGCCAAGTACGAGGTCGGGTAGATCTTGAGCAGACCCGGCCCGATGATCGGGATGTCGCTCAAGAACGGGATGTTGACTTTGGTGAATACGTTTTGCACGGTCGTGGTTTGACCTGCGCCTTCGAACAGCTTCTTGACCAAAAACATCGCCACGCCGGCAGCGAAGATGTTCAACGCGACACCCGAGACCACTTGATCGGCTTTGAGGTCGATCGAAGCGACGGCATGAGGAACGGCGAAGATCATCCCGACGATCATCGCGGCGATGATGCCGAGATACGGAGCCAGCCACCCCGGCAGGCCCAGCGTTTCGCCTGTCCAGATCGTGATGACGGCAGCGGCAAACGCCCCGACGGTCATCAAACCCTCCAAACCGATGTTGACGACGCCGGATCGTTCGTTGATGACACCGCCGAGCGCCGCCAGGATCAACGGCGTCGAGAAAATGATCGTGCCGTTGAGGATGGTAATCAGCATATCTGCGAAATTCATTTTTGCGAAACCCCCTGACGACGACGGAACTTCCCGAGCAGCCAGTTGACGACTGACGCTGCTGCGACGAAGTAGATGACCATCGAGATGACGATTTGAATCGATTCGGTCGGAATGCCTTCCACCCGTTGCATGTTGTCAGCCCCGAACGACAGGCCGCCGAACAGCAAAGCGCCGAAAATAACGCCAAACGGGTTGTTGTTGCCGATCAGCGCGACGGCGATGCCGTCAAACCCGATCCCGGTAAATCCGGCCGAGATCGCCATGTTGCCGTTGACGCCCAAAACGTCGGTCGCGCCGCCGATGCCGGCCAGTGCGCCGGAGATCAGCATCGAGAGGAAAATGTTCTTGGAGACGTTCATGCCGGCGTACTCCGCCGCGTGCGGGTTGAAACCGACGGCGCGAAGTTCATAGCCGGTTGTCGTCTTCATGAGCAACCAGTAACACACCAGCGCGAAGATGAGCGCCAAGAGCAGGCCCCAGTTGATCCGCGCCCCTTCAAACAGGTCGGACAGCCACTGCGCTTGCAACGAAGCCGAAGGAAGAATGTCTTTGGAGCGTTCCGACGCACCGATCAGGTACGTGCGGATCGTCCAGTTTGCCGCAAACAGCGCGACGTAGTTCAACATGATCGTCGTGATGACTTCGTGCACGCCGAGGCGCGCTTTCAGCCAACCGGCGAATCCGCCGTACAGGCCGCTGGCGATCATCGCCACGAGGATGGCGACCGCCGCGTGCAGCCCGGTCGGAAGTGTCCAAAACGCGCCGACCCAAGCGGCAGCCAACTGGCCGATGATAAACTGGCCTTCGACACCGATGTTGAACAAGCCGGTGCGAAACGCGAAAGCGACCGCGAGACCCGCAAAAATCAGCGGCGTCACAGCGCGCAACGTCTCGCCCATGAAGTACATGTTGCCAAAAATCCCTTGGAAAACGGAGCTGTAGCCGACAATCGGGTTATAACCCATGAGCAGCATCAGCAACCCGCCGACGATGAGGCCCAAAATGACCGCCAACACCGGGATGAGAATCGCGTTCCAACGCGAGGTTTGCATCGAACTGATCATGGCTATTTCCCCCCTTTGCCTTTGCCGCCGCCGGCCATCATCAGACCCAGTTGATCATGGTCGGTTTCTTCCGGTTGGACGATGCCGACGATTTGGCCTTCGTAGATGACGGCGATGCGGTCGCTCACGTTCAGAATCTCGTCGAGTTCCAGCGAGATCAACAGAACCGCTTTGCCTGCGTCGCGCTGCTCGACGAGTTTTTTGTGAATGAACTCGATCGCCCCGACGTCCAGACCGCGCGTCGGTTGCGCCGCGATCAAGAGGTCCGGGTTGCGGTCCACTTCGCGGGCGATGATCCCCTTCTGCTGGTTCCCGCCGGAGAGCGCGCGGGCCGGAGTGAATTCGCTCGGCGTGCGCACGTCAAACTGCTTGATCAGTTTGCGGGCGTACTCGTAGATCGCGTTGTAGCGCAGGACGCCGCGCTTGGCAAACGGAGATTGGTAATAGGTTTGGAGCACCATGTTCTCACCGATGGTATAGTCGAGGACGAGACCGTGCTTGTGCCGGTCTTCCGGGATGTGCCCGACGCCCGCTTCCACGATCTGGCGCGTTTTTTTGTTCTCGATCGGCTTGTTGTTCAAGAGGACCGACCCGGACTTGATCTTGCGCAGACCGGTGATCGCTTCGATCAACTCCGACTGGCCGTTGCCTTCAATCCCGGCGATGCCGAGGATTTCACCCGCCCGAACTTCCAAGCTTAAACCGCGCAGTGCGTCCGCTCCCCGGTTGCCTTCGACGACGAGGTTTTGGACTTGCAGCACCGGGCCTTTCGGTTGAGCGGGGGTTTTGTCCACTTCAAACGTGACGTGGCGGCCGACCATCTTCGACGCGAGGTCGTCGACGTTGGTGTCCTGGATCGCGACCGAACCGATGTACTGGCCCTTGCGTATGATCGTGCAAGTGTCGCAAACCGCCATGATTTCCTTGAGTTTGTGCGTGATGAAGATGATCGTCTTGCCCTCGGAGACGAGGTTTTTCATAATCTGCATCAACTCGCCGATCTCTTGCGGGGTCAACACCGCCGTCGGCTCGTCGAAGATCAGAATCTCGGCTCCGCGATACAGCGTTTTGAGAATTTCCACGCGCTGCTGCATCCCGACGGAGATGTCGCGGATTTTCGCTTTCGGATCGACGCGCAACCCGTAGCGGTCGGAGAGTTCCTGGACTTGGCGCTCCGCCTTGCGAATGTCAATCTTGGCACCCAATTTGGGTTCCATGCCGAGGATGATGTTCTCGGTGACGGTAAAAGGCTCGACCAGCATGAAGTGCTGATGCACCATGCCGATGCCCAAGCGGTTCGCCATGTTCGGGTCGGTGATGTTCACCCGTTCTCCCCGGATGCGAATCTCGCCTTCATCCGGTTGGTAGAGCCCGAACAACGTATTCATGAGCGTGGACTTCCCTGCTCCGTTTTCCCCAAGCAGGGCGTGAATTTCACCTTTTTGTACGATTAAGTTGATGTTGTCATTTGCTGTAAAACCATTAAATCGCTTGGTGATCCCCAGCATTTCAACGACAGCCGGCACAGCATTCCCTCCCTGCAATTCCGGGTCTACTACCCAAAAACAAGGCTAGTGGTTGCTCACCAGCCTTGTTTGGGTTACGAACTTACTTGAAGTTGTTGAACTCGTCTGCGGTTGCCGGGACTTTGATCGAGCCGTCGATGATTTTCTTCTTGTAGTCGTCCATCAACGTGATCACGTCTTGCGGCGTGTTGTTTTTGGTGGTCGGAGCGTAGTCGACGCCGCCGTCCTTCAGCGAGAAGGTGCGGACGGTGCCGCCTTCGAACTTGCCGGCTTGCAGGTCTTTCGCTACATCGTATACCGCGTTGTCAACGCGCTTAACCATCGAAGACAGGGTGTTTTTCGGAGCGAGGTCGTATTGGTCGCGGTCAACCCCGATGACCCAGTAGCCTGCGCCGCGTTCTTTCGCTTCTGCGAAGACGCCGTCGCCGGTTGCGCCCGCTGCGTGGAAGATGATGTCATCGCCTTGTTGGTAGAGCTGGGACGCGAGGAGCTTCCCTTTGTCCGGCTTGTCGAACGCGTCTGCGTAGACCGCGGTGACTTGTGCGGTCGGGTCAACCGCTTTGACGCCCGCTTTGAAACCGTATTCGAACTTCTCGATCAGCGCGAACTTCACGCCGCCGACGAAGCCGACTTTGTGGGTTTTGGACATCTTCGCCGCGAGTACGCCCATCAGGAAGGAACCTTCGTTTTCGTTGAAGGTGACAGCTTCGACGTTTTTCGGGATGTCGCCGCTGAGGTCGGAGTCGATGATCGCCAGTTTGGAGTTCGGGTTGGCAAGTGCAACTTTCTTGATGTCGTCCGCCATCAGGAAGCCGATGCCCCAGGTCAGGTCGGTGTTGCCGCCCTTGACGAACGAGTTCAGGTTCGGCGTGTAGTCTTCCGCACGCTTGGATTCTGCGACTTTCTTTTCAATCCCGAGGTCTTTGGACGCACGGTCGAGACCTTCGTTGGCCGATTGGTTGAAAGAGTTGTCGTGGATGCCGCCAACGTCGGTAACCATCGCGATGGTCATCTTCTTGCCGCCGGTGGTGCCACCTTGCGTGTTGTTGTCAGCCTTGTTGTTGGAAGTGCCGCAGCCGGCCACCAAAGAAGCAGCCATCACGGAAGTTACAGCGAGACCCATTACTTTTTTCGCATTCATCCTATTTGTCCCTCACTTTGGGTGTTTTTGGTCAGAACATCTCATCGGATTCCCGATGCAAGGTATGTACTGAAAGTAGGTTTCCCATTGCTTGCCGATTTCTTGCGTAAAGTTTCTTGCATGAGTTCGATGAGTCCGCGCTACGGACGACGGCGCAACACATGGAAATGGAACGTATCCGTACGGAAGTAGTTGGATGACAGCAGCACAGGTTGATCGTGAACGTCAAAGTGCAACTGCTCCAGCAAGAGCAGCGCTTCTCCCGGACGCACGCCGAGTAACGCGAAAACGCTGTCATGATGCGCGACAGGTTTGATTTCCGTCTGCGCATACGCGATCGGATGACCCGATGCTTCCAACAACTCGAACAGGGAACCGCTGAATCCCTTCCACCCCTGACGAAGCATCCGGGTTGGGATGCGGTCTTCGCAATAGACGACAGGATCACCGTCAGCGGTGCGGATGCGCGTCATGAAGTAAATCTGTTCGCGTTCGCTGAGGCTGAGCCGGTCGCGATCCTCCTCCGAGGGCAGCATCTCCCGGACCTGCTTCTCGATGGTTCCCGGCACTCGGTTGGCCCGTTCGATCCACTCGGTCACACTGAACAGTTGCTCGATGCCCGCCCGCACGACAGAACGGTCTGCCAGGAACGTGCCGACGCCGTGACGGCGCACGACCACGCCTTCTTCCTCCAACACGCGCAGGGCTTCGCGAAGCGTGGCCCGCGAGACGCCGAATTGCTTGGCGAGTTCAAATTCGGAGGGCAATCGGGTGCCGGGTGTCCATTCCCCGTTGCTCATCAGTTCCTTCACGCGATCGATAACCAGCATGTACAGAGGACGAGTGTCCTGACGAATATTCACATGAACCTCCTTGGTCAGATGTCTGACACCATACCTATTCTACAAGTTTCGACCCGTTCACGCCAGAACTTTTTGGCACATTTACAAAATCTCAATGCTGAAAACACAATCTTTACCACCTGAGTGATATTCTCGCAAAAAAAGCGACTTCCGATTCATTCGGAAGTCGCACCATGTTGTTGCATCATCGCCCATTGGTCGCGGGTGACGCGCACTTCGCGCGGTTTGCTGCCTTCAAACGGCCCGACAAACCCGCGGTCTTCCATTTGGTCGACCAGCCGCGCGGCGCGGGCATAGCCGACTTTGAGCTTGCGTTGGAGCAAGGAAACGGACGCTTGCTGCGTCTCGACGATCAGCGTGACCGCGTCGTAGAACAGATCGTCCAGATCTTCGTCGCCCCCGCCCTTCTCGTCGTCGTTGCTCGGCCCGCTGAGGTCAACGGTGTAGTTCGCTTCGCCCTGTGCTTTGGCGTAGGAGACGACCCGTTCGACTTCCGCGTCGGAGAGGAACGCCCCTTGCACGCGAACCGGTTTGGACGCACCGACCGGCAGATAAAGCATGTCGCCGCGCCCGAGCAGTTTTTCGGCTCCGGAGCCGTCGAGAATCGTGCGCGAGTCCACTTGCGAGGAAACGGCGAACGCGATACGCGACGGGATGTTCGCTTTGATGACGCCGGTGATGACGTCGACCGACGGGCGCTGTGTCGCGATGATCATATGGATGCCGGCGGCGCGCGCCATCTGCGCCAAGCGGCAAATCGCGTCTTCCACGTCCCCCGGCGCGACCATCATCAGGTCGGCCAACTCGTCGACGATGACGACGATGTACGGGAGCGGTTGGGCGCCCTTCTCGATCATCATCGCGTTGTAGCCGTCCATGTTGCGCATGCCGGTCTTGGAGAACAGCTCGTAGCGGTGTTCCATCTCCGCGACGACTTTTTTGAGCGCGTACGCCGCCCGGCGCGGGTCGGTGACGACCGGAGCCATCAGGTGCGGAATGCCGTTGTAGACGTTCAACTCGACCATCTTCGGATCGACCATGATGAATTTGACTTCCGAGGGCTTGGCTTTGTACAGAATCGACGTGATGATCCCGTTGACGCAAACCGATTTCCCGGAGCCGGTCGCCCCCGCGACCAACACGTGCGGCATCTTGGCGAGGTTGCCGACGATCGGCTGCCCGGAGATGTCGCGGCCGAGCACGACGCTCAGTTTGTTGTCGCTTTGCAAAAACTCCGGCGTCTCCAACACTTCGCGCAGGGTGACGACGGCGACTTCCGAGTTCGGCACTTCGATGCCGACTGCCGACTTGCCGGGGATCGGCGCTTCAATCCGAATGTCCTTGGCGGCGAGCGCCAGCGCGATGTCGTCCGCGAGGTTGACGATCTTGGACACTTTAACGCCGGTCGCCGGTTGCACTTCGTACTGCGTGACGGTCGGGCCGATCTGCGCATTGACGACTTTGACTTGCACGCCGAAGCTCTCAAACGTCTGCTCCAGTTTGAGGGCGTTCGACTTCACGGCTTTGATCCCGACGCGGGCAGGCCCGTTTTTGGGCAAATCGAGCAGAGAGAGCGGCGGGATCTCGTAGTGATCTTCCACCGCCGGGGTGAAGTCGATCTTCACGTCCTCCGGCTGTGCTTCGCCCGGCACTCCGCGCACCGGCTTGACGGACGGCATGGAGGGAGTCGATGCGGGCGCTTCCTTCGGCTTGGCGAACGGCTCGCTTGGGAACTGCACTTTGATCTGCGGCGAGTCCGGCACTTGGACGAAGCGCGGCAGTTCGATCGACGGCGAGCCTTCTGCGCCTGCCGGTTCGCTTGTCTCCCACTCTTGCTCGCGGATCAGTTGGTCGGCAAAGCTGCGCACGGTGAAGCCGAGGTCGTCGCTTCCCGCTTGCGGCTCGGCAGGCGTTGCCGATGCAAACACCGCTTCCTTCGCACCGGTTTGTGCCTCGACAGCGTGTTCGTCTTCGTGCTCGTCCCAAGGCGGGGTGTCAAACAGCGAGACGACGTTGCCCGGCGCTTTTGCTTTCGCTTTTGGATCGGACTTGTCGGAACGGGCTTGCTCCGCGGCGCGCTCCGCTTTCTCCTCGCGGCGGGCTTCTTTCTTCTCCCGCAACAGGCTCGGCCACTCGCGCAGAGCTTCCCACGTTCCCGCCATGCGCTTCGCCGCTTTGTTTTTGCCGTTTCCAAGCGTCACGACGAGCGAGCGCTTGGTGAACAGCAAGATCGAGATCAAACCGCCGACGAGCAACACGAACAGAGTGCCCGCCGTGTCGAACAGCCAATGCGTGGACATGAACACGACGTAGCCGGTCAGACCGCCGCCGGCGGAAGGTTTGGGCATGACTTTCCCCGTCTGTCCGACCGGCACAGAAGTGTTAAACTCCGCCTGTTTGTTGATGCGGTCCAGCGTGACGCTCCACATGTTCGGCGGTTCCTTAAAATGCGCTTTGTTCAAATCGTCATACAGATTCAGATGCGACCACGTCAAGATCACGACCAAAAACAGCGCGATCCCCCATTGCCGCGCGTTCATCTTCAACCGCTTGCGGTAGATCATCAGATAGAGCGCCGAGTAGATCATGTACCACTCCAGCAACCAGTCGAAATTGCCGCCCAGCAAGATGAACACATAGTCGATCGTGCGTCCCACCCAGCCGGATGCCGCCAACCCTAAGATCGCCGCCGCGATCAGGGAGAGGCCGATGATTTCGTACTTGAGGAAGTTTTTGGCCTGGTCGATCTTGCTCGCGCCTTGGTCTTTCGGTTTGGGTTTCGGTTTTGCTCTTGCCATAGTTTCGCTCCGTTCTTAGAAACTTACCATCTAAAAGTTTCTCCGATTTCCTCCGATTTCCTTCCCTTCGTATGAAAAAAACACCCCTCCCAAACTGAACTCTATTAATTAAGGAAGTGATACAGTAAAAAACCCTTGTCCGCATCGACAAGGGTTCTTCGCAGAAAGTTCGATTCAGTATTATTCGATGACCAAAATTCGGGAAACCGGCACCGGCACGGGTGCTCCGTCAAGAGGCTGCACTTGCACCACGTCCGGCGTGTTCGTGGAGACGATGCGCCCCGTGACCGTTTGCAGACCTTCCGATTCCGCGAGGTGCGGTTTGTTGTTGGAGAGCGTGATGTTCACCGTTTGCCCGCTGTCCAGCACTTCCCGCAGTTTCGATTCTGTCGACATCTCTGTCCCTCCCTTCGCTGGATCAGGTTGACTGGATCAAGTTGACTAGATCAGGTTGACAATCTGCCCCGGTTGAAACGCCGGGTTCAAGTACGAATCCGGTTTCGGGCACAGCAAGCGGACGATCCTGCCTTGGCCCGGTTTGTCGGCGAGCGGCTCGACCACCATCTTCACGCCTTGCACGTCTCGTTCCACCCAGTTGTATTGAACCGTATCCATGCCTTCAAAAACGAATTCCTCCGGCACGATGGACCAGATCAACATCACTGGATCACCTCTTTTTTGTAGATGCCTTCACGGTAATTCCCGATCATTTCGTTGAGCTTCTTGAGTGCTTGCCCGATGCCGCCGATTTCGTTGATCAGCCCGTACTTGACGGCATCTCGCCCTACGACCGTCGTGCCGATGTCACGCGCCAACTCGCCGGTTTTGAGCATCAGTTCACGGAACTGGTCTTCCGTCACGTTCGAATGAGTGGTGACGAAGCGAATCACGCGCTCTTGCATTTTTTCCATGTACTCAAACGATTGCGGAACGCCGATCACGAGTCCGGTCAAGCGAATCGGGTGAATCGTCATCGTCGCGGTATCGGCGATAAACGAGTAGTCCGACGCGGTGGCGATCGGCACCCCGATGGAGTGCCCGCCGCCCAGCACCAACGTGACGGTCGGTTTGCTCAACGACGAGATCATCTCCGCCAACGCCAGCCCGGCCTCGACATCGCCGCCGACGGTGTTCAAGATGATCAGAACGCCTTCGATTTTTTTATCTTGTTCCGCAGCGACCAGTTGCGGAATGATGTGTTCGTACTTGGTGGTTTTGTTCTGCGGCGGAAGCACGACGTGCCCCTCCACTTGCCCGATCACCGAGATGCAATAGATGTTCGAAGCCCCTGTGTCCGGAACGGACGGGGTGCCGAGCGCTTCAATGTTGTCAGCCGGTCCTTTGCCGATCGGAAGGTCCATCGGCGGCATGCCCGGCGGCGGGGATTGCGGCGCAACCGGAGGAATGCCCGGCGGCATGTCCATCTTCCCATTCAACCATTCTTGCATGTGACCACTCTCCTCATCGTTCTCCTCCGTAGTATGACCACCTCCCCCCTGTCTATGCGAAATCGTACCCTGCAAAAAAGTCCCGACCCTCCGGAGAGGATCAGGACTTTACGCAATTGTTTGATTAGACTTCCATGATGATCGGCAGGATCATCGGACGGCGGCGGGTCTGCTCGTAGAGGAAACGGCTGAGCGCGTCGCGCACGCCGGTCTTGAGCGAAGACCATTCGCTGACGTTTTCGGACACCATGCGCTGCAAGGTGTTCGTGACGATCTTGTTCGCTTCTTCCAGCAGTTGCTCGGACTCGCGGACGTAGACGAAGCCGCGCGAGATGATGTCCGGACCGGAAAGAATCGTGCCGTCCGTTTTGGAGAGCGTGACCACGACGACGAGGATGCCGTCTTGCGAGAGCAGTTTGCGGTCGCGCAGGACGATGTTGCCGACGTCGCCGACGCCGAGACCGTCGATCAAAACGGTGCCGGACGGAACTTTCGCGCCGATGCGGGCTTTGCCGTTTTGCAGTTCGATCTGGTCGCCGATGTCCACGATGAAGCAGTTGTCCGGGTCGACGCCGGTGCCGACTGCGAGTTCGATGTGCTTCTTGAGCATGCGGTACTCGCCGTGGACCGGGATGAAGTACTTCGGACGCACCAGCGAGAGCATCAACTTCAGCTCTTCTTGGGAAGCGTGACCGGAGACGTGAACGCCGGAAACCGATTGGTAGATGACTTTCGCGCCGATGCGGAACAGTTGGTCGATCGTGCGCGAGACGTATTTTTCGTTGCCAGGGATCGGGGAAGACGCGATGATGACGGTGTCACCCGGCATGATCTCGACTTTGCGGTGCGTCGCGCGCGCCATGCGGGTCAGCGCGGACATCGCTTCGCCTTGCGAACCGGTCGAGAGGATGACGACTTTGTCAGCCGGGAGTTTGTTGATGTCGTCTGCGTCGATCAGCGTGCCCTTGGCAACGTTCAAGTAGCCCAGTTCAATCGCCACGTTGATGTTGTTGACCATCGAGCGGCCGACGACAGCCACTTTGCGGCCGAACTTCTCAGCGGATTCGAAAACTTGTTGAATCCGGTGCAAGTTGGACGCGAACGTCGCGAGGATGATGCGGCGGTCCGCTTGGCGGAACGCGTCGTCGATCGTTTGACCGACCACTCGCTCGGACATCGTGAAGCCCGGGCGCTCTGCGTTGGTGGAGTCGGACAGCATCGCGAGGACGCCCTTCTCCCCGAGAGCCGCCAGCATGTACATGTCGGCATGCTGCCCGTCAACCGGCGTGAAGTCGAATTTGAAGTCGCCGGTGTGCACGATGATCCCTTCCGGCGTGTCGATCGCAAACCCGACCGTGTCCGGGATGGAGTGGTTGTTCAGGAACGGAGTGACGGTGAAGACGCCCGCTTTGATGCCCACGCGCGGGGAGATGGTGATGAGCTTGGTGACATCGAGGAGATTGTGCTCCCGCAGCTTGCCCTCAACCAACCCCAGAGTCAGTCGGGTGGCGTACACAGGAACGTTGATGTGCTTCAGAAAGTACGGGAGTCCCCCGATATGGTCTTCGTGACCGTGCGTGAGGAAGACACCGCGGATTTTGTTCTTGTTCTCGATCAAGTAGGTGATGTCCGGGATGACGATGTCAATGCCGAGCATCTCCTCTTCCGGAAACTTGAGACCCGTGTCCACCACGATGATGTCATTGCCAAATACGTAAGCCGTCATATTCTTGCCGATTTCCCCAACGCCGCCCAACGGGATGATCGACAATTTGTTGTTCGTCTTGCTCAAATCTACACCTCCATTATAAAAAAAGCCGTATTCCAAACCTTGTCCTAGTTCGTGTCACCAGAAACCCGTACCAGTCACTTGGTAAATATTATACATGAACACCCTTGTCGTTACAAGAGAACCTTACCGCTAGTATTTCCGCGCCGTGCGCCCCTTACTACTCCACCCCAAGTACGACAAACAAACGACGGCGATGATTCCGGCGGCAAAGTACGCGCCCATCCGGAAGTCCGGCACCCAAAGCGACATCGCCGCCAGCACGACGATGGCGAACATCGTCACAAACGCCCCGGCCTTCCCCCAGATCAAGTTGGAGTGGAACGTTTCGTCGGCGCGCTTCTTTTTCCGCCAGGCGAGATAAGTGGTCAAGTTCAAACTCCAATTGAGGAACGTGAAGTACGACGAAGCCGACACGAGATAGTTGAACAGACTCGACGGCATCACGTACGAACTGCCGACCACAACGAGCGCCGCTCCCCCGACCACCAGCCACGCGTTGCGGTACAGCCCGCCGCCTGTGCGGTTTTGGAACGCATGAGGCGCTTTCTGTCCTTCGGCAAGGGACACGAGCATCTGCATGGTGGAGTAAAACGTCGCCGCCATCACCGAAAACGCGGCGACGAGGATGACGGCGTTCATCACGCTTGCCGCCACTCCGTGCCCTCCTGCCGTCAACGCTTGCACAAATGGAGATTTGTCCGTGTAGACGGAGCTCCAATGCGTCAACGACACCAGCACCAGCATCGAGACGGCGTACAGCGCGATGATGCCAACCGTCAAATAGACGGCGGCGCGGGGAATGTCCCGCTTGGGGTGCTGCGCTTCGGAGGACGCCATCGCGACCGCTCCGATGCCGGAGAAGCAAAACAAGACGACCAGCATCGACTGCAGCAACCCGGAAACCCCGGTTGGAAAAAACGCCCCCGTCCCGGAGAACGGCGTCGGCGACACCAACGCCCCTTGGCGGACGATCGCGTACGTTCCCAGCGCGATAAACCCCAACAACGCCAACACTTTGACCGCGCCGAGCACCGTCTCGATGCGCCCGAAATTCTGCACGCCGAGCGCATTCAAGCCCACCACCGCCAGCGTGAAGAGCAAGGAGAGCAGCGGCGTGGGAACGTGCGGCAACCACAAGTGTGCAAACACGCCCATCGCCAGCGCTTCCGAGCCCAAGCCCAATACCCCCGATGCAAAAACGACCCAGCCGATCAGATAGCCGAAAAACGGACCGAGCAGCTGTTCCGCATAGACGCGAAACGAACCGTGCGCCAAACGGTTGACGTTGATGGTCGTCATCGCGCCGAGCACTTGCATCATGATCAGGCCGCCCAGCACAAACGCGAGCGTCACCGACGGGCCCGCTTCGTGAACGGCGAGTCCGGAACCGAGAAAAAACCCCGCTCCGATGATGCCGCCAATCCCGATTCCGGCAAGAGAAACCGCGTTCAATCCCTTGACGTCCGCCGACCCGCGGACATTGGCACCGCTGCCGTCAAGCGGGGATTTGACGGGCGGCTTTCGAGTTTTCTCCATGCCATCCCTCCTCACGCAAGATGTTGTTTGATTTACTATGTCCGACAAAGTATCTTTATATAGAAAAAACGCAATCAAAAAAGCCGCTCTCGACTTCCAAACGGAAGCGGGAGCGGCTTTTCGATTGATCGATTTTGAACTTACAGACCTTGGATCGGGTAGACCGGGGAGACGGTGCCGGTCACCAGCGGAGTCGCCGAGAAGTACGCCACCTGGTCGATCGAGTAGCCCCATGCGGTGACGGAGGCGTCGGACGTGAGTTGCGACGAGATCGTGTCGCCGTCGACATAGACCCAGAACGCAGCTTGCGTGCCGCTGTAGGAGTATTTCACAGTGCCTGCTTTGTCTTTGATTTTGACAAAGTCGTAGCCGGATTCGGTTTCAAAGCGCGAGAAGTGCAGGCCGACTTTGGTTGCGCCGGTTTTGGTGTAAGAGTGCACCGGACCGGTGTACGAGTTGGTGTACGGGTGCGGAGTGTCGAACGCTTTGGTCTCGTAGTACCACGTGCCAACAGGAGCCACGGTCGGATAGTTCACGGTCAGCGAGTACGCCGAGGTGCTGTTTGCGCCGCTGTAGCCGATGACTTTCACGTAGTACGTGCCGGGTGCCGATGCGCTGTAGGCGATCGACTCGGAGGTCGTGCCGCCGTTGATCGACTTCGAAAGCTGCGTGCCCGCCGCATCGTACAGATACAAGTCGTAGTCTTTCGGCAAGTTGGTCAGCGAGGCGTTGATGGTGCCGGAATCAGCCGTCGTGAATTTGAACCAGTCGACGTCGGAGCTCGAAGAGATGTACCCGTTATAAGCGGTGCCGGACGTGATCGGACCGTATGCCGTCGCTTGGGTGTCGTTCGGCTCGTAAGGGTCGTTCGGAGGCGGAACCGGAGCCCCGACGCCGACGTTGTTCCACGCGTTGGTAACTGCGGTCACTTCGGTGGAGTTCGCGCCAAACAGGTCGGTCGCCGCTTGAATCGTCGCTTGACGAGCATCGGAGAATTGCGAGGATGCGGTCATATATTGGGTCAGCGCGCGGTACCAGACTTTCCCCGCGTTGTCACGGGTGACGCCCGGCGTGGTGACGAAGTTGTAGAACGCTTTGTTCGGGATGCCGGAGTTGGTGTGCACGCCGCCGTTGTCGGACGAAGTGTTCACATAGTTCGCCATGTTGTCCGGATCGCCGTACGCGGTCGGGTTGGACATCGAACGCAACGCGTCGCCCGGGGTGTTCGGGGTGTAGATGTCTTCACCGACCAACCAGAGATCGTCCGGCTTGTTCTCGATCAGGTTGCCCATGACGTCCGACCAGGACTCGTTGAGCGCGCCGGATTGGTACGAATAGGTCAAGTTCGCCGTGCGCTCGGTGACGCCGTGCGAAATTTCGTGACCGACAACGTCGAGGCCGCCGGAGAAAGCGATGAACGTGGTGCCGTCGCCGTCGCCGTAGACCATTTGCGTGCCGTTCCAGAACGCGTTGTTGTACTTGGTGCTGTAATGAACCGTTTGTTTCATCGTGCCGCCCGCGTTGTCAAACGAGTTGCGGCCGAGTTTGTTGTAGTAGTAATCGTAGACGACGCCCGCGTAGTAGTGCGCGTCAACCGCAGCCGGGTCGTTCCAGGTGTTGTCGTTGCTGGTCAACAGCGTGCCCGGCAAGGTCGTGCCGTTTTTCGCGGTGTAGGTTTCGATTTTGCCGCCGGTTGAGTACATCGGCTTGGTGATGTCGCGCATGTTGTAGGTGGTGCCGGTCGATTCGGTGTTCAAGGACTTGGTGTCGCCGAGAACGCCTTTGCCGGAACCCACGGCCGCCGCAAATTCGACTTTGTCGATTTTGTTTACGATGGAGCCGTCATGCGCGTCGACAAACACGTCCCAGTACGCCGGGGAGTCGTTTTCCAGCGTCGAGAGTTCGACGAGGTAGACGAGGTGGTACGAGTTGTCTTGCGCTTGGTAGATGTTGAGATCGGCTTTCTCGATGTCGAAGTGTTGCACATCGGTCAGGCCGGTGTCTTTTTTCGCTGCTTGGAGCGCTTGGGTGGAAGAAAGTTTGGCTTTGGTGTTCAAGCCTTTGACTTTCACTTCCGGGTCGTAGTACCCGTTGATCGTGGTTGCGTCGCCGTTTTTGTCGGCGTGCAGGATCAGTTGGTTGCCGAAGACCGGAATGCCTTTGTAGACTTGTTGGTACTTGAACATCTTGGTGTTCAAGTTGTCGGTCGATTGCACGTCGAGTTTCAACTCGTCGGCAACGGAAGACATGTCAAACAGGTCTTTGTTCTCTTCCATGATTTGCGAAGCGTCGCTCGCGTTGTTCAGTTTCTTGGCCGAGACTTTGCCGGAGACGAAGTTCGGCACGCCTTTCTTGTCGTTCCAAAGCACTTTCTCTTTGCCTTTGGAGTCGGCCGCGACTTTCGCCACCGCGCTCCCTTGTTTGAATTTCATGTCGATCGCTTTGTCTTTGCCCACACCGGCAGCCGAAGCCGAAGTGGAGCCGGCACCGGTGGTCGCCACTGCAAATACCAGTGCCGAAACAACCGCCAACGCAGTCCAACGTTTGTTGTTCATGAATGTTCCTCCCTTGTTTTTTAGAAAACGTTTTAAAAAATTGTTTCGATTGGTTATAAATATATGACAACCCAAATGAGTTGTAAAGTATTTTTCGAAAATTTTTATTACAACTTGGGAATTTCTCAAAAAAAACAACCCGTTCACCAATTTACGTGAACGGGACTGTTTTTTAAAAATGAAATTTTGCCAAGTCTTCGGCGATGCGTTTCACGAGTTCTCCTGCGGATTCGCGGCGGGAGAGACGCGTCCCCTGTCCGGCCCACATGGACATGAATTCGGTGCGGTTCTGCCTCGCCGCCGCTTGGCGGATGTCGCGGGTGAGCGCGTTTTGGATCGGATACGGCGGAAGGTCGCCGGCGTGCCGTTCCAGCTGTTCATGAAAGGCGTTGGTCAACCCGCGCGCCGGTTTGCCGGAGAATTCGCGGATCGTCGTGATCTGCTCCTCCGTGCTTTCGAGGATCGCTTGCTGGTAGTGCGGATGTGCGCCGCTCTCCACGCAGGTGAGAAACGCCGTGCCCAATTGAGCGGCCTCCGCTCCCAGCACCAGCGCGGCCGCCACCCCGCGCGCGTCCATGATGCCGCCCGCTGCGATCACCGGAATTCGGACGGCGTCGACGATTTGCGGAATCAGCGCCATCGTGCCGATCATGCCCTGCTGCCACGGCCCGGCAAACGTCCCGCGATGTCCGCCCGCTTCCATCCCCTGCCCCACGATCAGGTCGACGCCGCTTGCTTCCAGCAACAGCGCTTCACGAACGGTCGTGGCGGTGCCGCAGATCAGGATGCCCGCCTGTTTGCAGGCTTCCACCCAGCGGGCGGGCAAAAGCCCGAACGCAAACGAGAACACCGGAACGCGCTCTTCCAGCACGACCGCCATCTGCTCGTCGAACGGCTCTGCGAATTTTGTAACGGGCGCGGGGTCCGGGAGGCCGAGTTCCGTGCGGAACGGTTTCATTTTTTCCTGCATTGCGGAGATCTGCTCCGGGTCGGGCACGACCGGTTCGGTCAACAGCAGGTTGACGGCAAACGGATGCGGGGTGAGCGCGCGAATTTCGCGGATCGCGCTGCGGATCTGGTCGGCTGTCATGTATCCAGCCCCCAGAGTTCCGAGTCCGCCTGCATTGGACACCGCCGCCACCAATTGCGGGGTGGTGGAACCGCCCGCCATGCCCGCTTGGATCAGCGGAAGTTCGATGCCCAGTCGCTCTGTGATTCTCGTCATGCGCCAACATCCTCCTCGGTCAACGTCTGAGCAGCGGATTCACCCACAGGCGAAGCAACTGCGTCACAATCTTGATCGCAAAAAAGTAAATGGCCAACACCATCAGCATCACCGCCAGCAACTTCGCCATGATCGGGGAGAACGCGGCGATGCCTTGAAAAAACCACGTCACGCCGGGCAAGTTAAACAGTTTTTCGACGACGACCAGCCCGGAAGCGGCAAACGCCGCCATCTTGGGCAGCACCGTCAGCACGGAGTCGGCCGCCGGTCGCAGCACATGTTTGACAAACACGTACCCAAACGGCAAGCCCTTGCCGCGCAACGTGCGGATGTAGTCTTGGTGCAACGCTTCCCGGCACGCGTTGACCGTGTAGAGGAACAGGTACGCAGAGATCGGCAGCACGATCGTCGTGATCGGCAGGAAGTTGACCGGCTTGTTGTAGACTTCCACGACGCCGATCAAGTACGTGCCCGTCCATTGGTCGATCTTGATCGCCAGCATCTGCAGCAAGAGGATCAAGAGCAGATCCGGGATCGACGTCAGGACATTATGCCACCCGATGATCAGTTTGCGCAACCGCTCCGGCAAGAAAAACGTCAAACACCCGAACAGCATCCCGAGCGCCGTTCCGATCAGCAAGCCCGGCACGAGCACTTTGGCGGAGCGCCACGTCATCTGGGCGAGCAGTTTCAGAATGTCGGTGGAGGTGTACGCCCCGCGTACCCTCGTGCTCAGAGATCCGAGATTTCCTTGCCCGAGGTCGTGGAGGAAGCTCTTCACGTTTGTGGTGTAGGAGTCCGTGGAAAACTGAATGTGATCCGGTTCGACGAGGTTGTAAACCGTCTGCACGTCCACGTGGTTGCCCCGGTACCAATCGAGGAACAAAAAACCGAGCAGCAACAGGGCAAACGCGAGGGCCGCCGCCGTGATTCGTCTCTTGGTCATGGATGCTTCGCTCCTTCCGTTGAGGTCTGCTGCGCCCGCGGAGTGAATTCGGCGACGCCGCCGTGCAGCCAGGTGGTAAAGTACGCGCGCACGTCCGGGCCGAGCTCTTGCTCAAACAGCGAGATCAAGTCTTCGCCGTGCGCGTTTTTGTAACGGTACGTCGCGTAGTATTTCTGCAGCACGCGGTCCATCGTCTCCTGCCCCACCGCTTGGTCGAGATGGTAGAACATCAGCGAGCCTTTTTGATACGCCAGCCCGCCGTAGGTATCCCATCCGGAGAACATGTTGAGCGAGTTGGTCATGAGCTCGCCGTTTTTTTCGTATTCTTGAATGGTTTTCAAGTTCTGTTCGCGCGCGTCGATCATGCCCTTCGCTCTCATCGGGTCGTTTTCCAACAGGTAGCGGATGTTGGTGTAGTCGTTCAATCCTTCATCCAGCCACGACTCGCGAATTTGATCGGAGCCGACCGCGCTGTACCACCATTGGTGCCCCGTTTCATGGAGGACGGTGAACATGCCTTTGGGGTCTGGCGTGTTGAAATAGTCTCCGTTGATGAACACCAACCCCGGGTACTCCATGCCGCTGAAAAATCCGACCGGCACGATGTCGTACTCCGGGAACGGATAGGTGCCGTAGTGCTTGCTGAAATACTCGATCGCTTTCGTACCCGTGTCGTGCAAGAGCTGCACGTCATACGCGTTGTCCATTTTGCGCGACCACGTTTTGACGAGGACGTTGCCGATCTGCTGCTGGGTCGACGTGTAGGTGTCATCGAGCGCGACCAGCGCAAAGTCGCGGACTTGCGGTGCGGTGATCCGATAGCGGCGCAACTTGCCGTCGTCGCTGATCTCGGTGTCCGACCCGGTGCTGGCGATGCGGTAGGAGTTCGGGACGGTCACGTTGACTTCATAGTTGGCGGCCTCGCTGTAAAACGGGTCGCCGATCGGGTAGTACGGGTCGAGCCGCCACGCCGATTGTTCATACACGGCGCGAATCGGCAGCCAGTTGCCAAGCCAGATTTCGTGTTCGTTGTACGCCAAGCGCCCGGAGTTGCGCGGAACGATCAAGTGGAAGTTCAGTTTGATGTCCGCTTCGGCGTTCGGTTGCCAGTGCGACAGCGGAACTTCCAACAACGTCTTCTGGACGTGGACGGGAACTTCCTGCCCGTTGACCTCCACGCGGGAGATGTCGATCCAGCCGGGCAGATTGTATTGGTCGCCCAGCATTCGACTCCACGCGGGAGTTTTGAGGTCTTCGGTATGTTCGAATTGATTGGGGTAGAGATGAAAGTAGAGCGCGTCTTGCGGGGTGCCCGTGTCGTTTCGGGTCTGAATCTCCACGGTGCCGCTGACCGTCTGCAAGCCGGGATCGATGCTGACGTTGGCTTTGTACATCGTGGTCATGTCGGCACGCGGGTTCGGCGCCGCGTCCGGCCGGGCGCTGTCGCCCCGATCTTCCAAGATCAACTGGAGTTGTACTTGTCCGTCCGCTTCGGCGCTGAACCATCCGCTGCCCACGTCCTGCACCCCGAAGTCCGGCAGGTGCAGCGGCGCTTTCGCTTGCATCAGAATCTTGCCGTCGACAAACTTGGCTTCCGTGTCGAGTTCGACCGGCTTGGTGATGCCGTGCAGCGTGAGATTGCCCTTGAGGAGGAAGCGTTGCAGTTTTTTCGCTTCCCACTGTGTCGGCCAAGAGCCCGCGGAAAGCAGTTCGAATTTGGCTTGCGGAAATTGCGCGGCGTCGAGCACTTCGGCGCTTTGCAGCCGATGATCGCGCAGGGCGTTGCCGGAGTCGACGCCCGCGACCGCGACGGCCGCCGCCCCCTTCATATTGGCAGGCTTGGCCACATCAACGTCCCAAAATCCACTGACGTCCGGGAATTTGAAGTTGACCGACTCGCCTCCGCTTTTGATCGTCATGTACGCCGCCGATCCTTCGCTGATCGTCCAGTGCTTGTCGAGTTGCACCGCTTGCACGCGCAACCCGCCGGACGCGTTTGCCGGTTCCGGCACGCGCACGGAGAACGCCGTCGGCAAAAACGCAATCAGAATGATAAACGCAAGCATCACCGCCAACCCGAAGAGGTTGCGCGCGAAGATGCCAAAGATTCGTTTGAACAAGATCATATCGGTAGAACGCCCCCTTTCCCCTTGCTTTTGATTAGACACAATTTGACAGTCAAGGTTTCACTGTAGACAGAATTTTTGGTATACTACAAGTAAAAGGAGGTGCCCTTTTATGCACCCTCGCGGCAAATTGCACGAGTCGGAGCTGTACGTGGAGCCCTTGCCGGAAGAAGAGAGCCGCAGTCCGTTCAACAGCGTGTTGGCGCACGCCGACGCCGTCGCCGGATTTCGCACCGCCAAACACGGCGGACAGGTGAAGAAGTGGTACCGCCTGTATGCGTGGTTTTCCTTGCTGGTCTTCGTCGGCTCGATCCTCTGGACGACCGTCAAACAATTTCGTTCTATGTAACGGGGTTCGATTCCTTCGGGAGTCGAACCCTGTTTTTGGCGCGCATAAGCGGGAAGCGCTGTGGGATACTCCTGTTGTCATCCCTAGGAGGTGCCCTGCTAATGAAAAAAACAACCCTGCTCCTGCACTCGGTTCTCTGCCTGGGTCTCTTGGGAGGCCCTGCATACACCGCCGCCGCTTGGTCTTCCCCTTCGGCGACACCGCCGCCCCAAGAAGCGGTAGCAAAGCCTGTGGCGTTGACTTTCTCTCCGGCGGTAGTGGGTCGCGACATCCAACAGATCGCCGTTGCTTCCACCGCCGTTCCCTTGACGCCGGAGAAAGCGATGCGCTTGCTCCCCGCCTCCAAAAAGTTGATCAAAGCCACTCCGACCTCGCTCGGAACGGTTTTCCTGTACAGCACAAGGAAGGACTCCGAAACCCTCTACGCCGCTTTCATCTCCAAGGATAAAAACAGCCTCTACTCCCTCGGTCCCAGCGGCAGCCTCGCGTCTTCGAACTTGGAGGAAGTCAAAGTGGAGTCGCTCTTCAAGGACCACAGCCCGCTCTTGCGAATCAAGGGCGTGTGCGGGGCGAACCCGCAGGAGACGCATTATTTCTATCGGGTCGACCAAAAGCCCGTGGCATTGCTGGTGGCACAAGGACACGTCGTGACTGCCGACCTCGACAACGACGGGGTGCCGGAGTTGATCGCCTCCTCCGACATTCCGCAAGTCACCTTCGTCTACAAGTACGCAGGCGGGGGCTTCCAAGAAGCCAACCTCAACCAGCAGCTGCAAGCGGCCTCCGTTTCCTTCGACCCGAAAACCAAGAACTTCGAAGCGGTGTTCGCGGGCCAAACCGCTCCCCTTCGTTATTCCTACCAGACCGGCGGCGTCTTGCAGCCCGTTCGCTGACAGAGGCGTTTTTTTGAAAGTTGTCTGATCGGTTGCTTTTCAGTTCGATATGGAAAAACGAAAAAAGCCTGATCTCCGAAGAGATCAGGCTTTCGCTGTGTGATGCTGTTTCAGTTGGTCGGAATGCAGGGATTCGAACCCTGGACCTCACGCTCCCGAAGCGTGCGCGCTACCAAG
>NZ_JMIR01000004.1 GCF_000714935.1 Tumebacillus flagellatus | reverse complement strand
GTGAAAGCATAGACGGCGTGACGATGCCCATTGCTAATTGCGATTGCGTCAAGCCTTTTTTCATACGGAACTGACGAAGACGTTGCCCGAAGGTTTCCAAATGAATCACCTCGCGTAAATTGTTTACTCCCTACAAACACAATAAACCACCCTACTGTTTTCAGGGTGGTTTCTATATCAATTTCTTTGTCATCGATTTTATTATTACTAATCTTTAAAAGACCTAGAAGTGACGCATATATGTGTCAGTTAAATTCGTGACACCAAAAACCCCTCGAATGACATCGAGGGGAACATGCACATTATTTCCACAGAGTAATAAAATTAGGACTTGGCGGGATGGTTTCTGCTTGCTTGTTTGTTTTTCCTTGTACATAGATTGTTGAAACTGTGACAACTATCGTGACAACGGCTACAAACGTAATGAAACGTGAAAACCTACCTCTCACTAAAAACCCTCCTCGTCGATCAAACCAGATTTTTGCTTTATTATCGCCCTTCCTTTCTCATAGTACTGCATCACTGATTCAGAGTCACGTTCTAAGGTATAGTATTCCATAAGATACTTACACGCAGAATAACGAACACTAACTCCTTGGCTTAAATCATCGCTTACAGAAACCGCATAAGTTGGATCATCTGCTGCCATTGAATAGAGAATCATTAGCTTCCCATGAATGTCAGGATAATCAGATGCAAGATGTGAAAATTCTCGTATTAATTCGCTTGCAGAAGATTTCTGTCCGAGTTTCAGCAATGCCTTTACGTAGTCTTTTACTGCAAACAAACGTGGATAGTCAAAGGATTCTAATACTTCAATTGCTGACCAGAGAATTTGCTTCGCTACCTCATAATTGCCTGTATGAAACTCGAAATGTCCAACATTGATCATTGCTCGACCAATTTGATCCATCTTACCCGTGCGTTTAAAAAACTCCAGTGCAATGTAGGAATACTCTTTAGCTTTGATCATATCCCCTCTATGTTCCTGCCATTTCATTCGAACATAATTCGCATACCCCATTTTTTCAGGGTCATCTTTAAAAGCAGTCTCAACAATACTTAACGTGTGGAGAATGTTTGTATATTCTCGTCTGATAGTGTATGAGATCATCAAAAACGAACTCACATGATGGAGTAGTGTGAAGTCATCAAACTCTTTACTTACCTTCTCAGCATATTTCATAGCAGTTTGCCAAGATTCATGTGCTTCATCATATTTTTGCAATTGAAATTCTGCTCTTCCTCGATTCGCAAAACTGAAACAACGCTCTGTAAAACCGACAGACGCATCTACGAGCTCGTTAGCGAGAGTTAGAGCGCGAAGCATCATTACTTTCGTTCTTTTGTCGGCATCTAAGAGAGTCTTGAGTTCTTTTTCACTCTTAACTGTATCGAGTTGCATAATCCTTTCCACAGGAAGTTTAAGGTCGTCAGCAATTTGCTCAAGAATTTGAACCGTAACTGGATGTTGTCCAACCAGCATCTTTCTTAGTTTCTCACGGTTGAGCCCAATTCGTTCGGCTACAGCACGAGCAGAGAAGGCATCTCCCCGTTCCTTTAAAAGTTCTGAAAGTCTTCTCCCCATTGGAATTCTACCGATAGACGCTGTTGCTGTATGTTCAATCGTACTCATGATTTAGCACCCCTCCATGCATTGAACCATTTATGTTCAATGGTAAATACACAATCAACCAGAATCACTATTCAATTATAGAGATTTCTCAAAAAAAAGTATACATTTTGCCACGAGAATTCAGAATGGAATATGTAATTAATTGACTTCTGTTATTGTTCTATGTATGAAGGTAGATAGTAGTTTCGGCAAAATGATTAATTAGAAATTTCTTAGAACAAACAAAAAGAGCAGATCAATTATGACCTACTCCCTACTCCGTTATCTGTATCCGCGTATTCTTGTAAGCACACAAATCTAACAGTGACAGTACTCATGATACCCTCAAGAGTCCAAATGCACTGGGCCCGAAGCCTTCTGTCCCTTCCTCCCACTCATCCAAACCCTCTCAATCACAAACCCGAGCAACCCCATCGCCATCAAAAACGCCCCAATCCCCTGAAACGTAACCCCTGCCCCGAGCGACCTCACCAAAAACCCACCCGACAACGGCGACACAATCATCACCACGCTGAACAACGAATTCACAATCCCCGACACCCGCCCGATCGCATCTTGCGGGACTTCTTTCTGCAACACGTAATTCGTCCCGGTCATCGTCAGCCCGTTCCCGATGCCTCCGACCAGCGCGATCACGAGAAACAGCCACCACGGCAACCCCGGTCGCATCAAGCCGGTCGCGCCGAACAGCAGACCCAGCAGCAGAAACCCGCCGCCGTACAACCACCCGTACCGCTTGACCTCCTTCAACCGGCCGAGCAGCGCGATGGAGATCACCGACCCGATCCCAATCGCCGCCACCGCATACCCAAACAGATCCGTCCGCGACGCGTCGTACTCGCGGAACACCACCGGAAACTGAAAATCCCCGAGTTGCAACGAAATCGACGCCACCAACCCGAACACCAGCCAATTCAGCACCACGCGGTTGCCCGCGAGCACCTTCCACCCGCCCTTCCAAGATTCCCAAAACGACGGCTTCGCTTCCACCATCGGCTCCGAACCAGGATCGATCTGCTCTGCAGCCTTGCGCTCTTCCACTTTCCCCACCGTCAACAACACAATCGTCGACAACCCGAACGAAATCGCGTTCACCAACATACAAGCCTGCGGGGTAAAAACAGCCACCAACGCCGCCCCGACGATCGGGCCGAGCACTTTGCCGATCTGGTTCACCATTCCGTTCAACGACGTCGCCCGCAGCAGGTCCTCTTCCGCCACGATCAACCGTGTCAACGCATTCTGCGCCGGATAATGGAACGTCCCCGCGCACGAGCGCACAGTCAGCAGTACGAGCAACACCCACACGTTCGGCGCAAACATCAGCGCCACCGTCAACCCGGCGCTCACCACGTCCGACATGATCAACAGCTTCAACTTCGAAAAGCGATCCGCAAACACCCCGGCGACTTGCCCGAACAGCAAGCCCGGCACGGCAAACGTCAGCGGCACGAGCGCCATCACCAACGGGTCGGCGTTCCACACATACCCGATCAGCACCGACACCGCCATCATATCAAACCAATCTCCCAGCGTGGACATCGCATACGCGAGGAACAATCGCTGGAACGCTCGATTTCTTCTCAACATCAAAAATTCCCCCTGTTCTGTTGCTCTTGCTCTCAGCATACAAGGGGATTGTCAGAGGAATGTCAGAGGAGCACGTTTTGCAAGACCTCGCGAATCTTCACCGCGACTTCCTCCAACCGATACTGCTTACACGCATCCTTCCACAACCCTTGATACTCCCGGCACAACTCCGGTTCATCCAGTTGAACCTCGAAGAAATAAACGACCTTGCGCAAATGAAACAGATACTGCGGCACAAACTTCGACTGCCGCAAAATATCAAGGCCCTCCTCCAACGTCGCTTTTCCCGCCGCCTTGCGCCCGTTGTGAATCTCCCACACTCCGCGCGCCAAGCGGTAAAATCCCGTCTCCCGCAAGTAAGGCGCCTCTTGAATCATCTTCTCCACGCGGTTCAGATTGCCTTCCATCTTCTCATACTGCCCAGCCAGAAAGAACGCCGCCGACTCCGCCAGCATCGTCGGCATGAGAAAGCCTTCTTGCCACCCCTTCTCTTCAATCAACGGATACGTAACCGTTGTAAACCGCTCTAACACCTCGTCCACGCGTCCCGTCATCATCATCGCAAACAACATATCGAGGATGTACAGCTCCGTACGGTTCTTCTCCGGCAACAAGTCTGTCGCCAACGCCCGCTCGATAAAATCCAGCGCCTCCTGCGTGTCATCCTGTGCGACTGCAAACAGGACTAAGAGCAGATACAGCCGATGCTCAATCGGAACGTGCTCCGACTCCACCAACCAAAAAAAATCCCCGGAGATAAACCGGATGTAAACCTCGTAAAAAGGGTCGATCTCAATCCCCAACACCTTCTGCTGCTGGTACATCATCATCAGCGCATCGCCCTGCCCGAACAGGTGATACTTGCTCAGCATCTTCTGCGCGTACTCGTTGAGCTCCGCATCCGTCTGCGACGGCATCATCGTCAGCGGACGCACGTCTTTCACCGTCAAGCGATACCCGATGCTGCGTACCGTGTCGAGGCTCACCACCTCTGCGCAAGGTTTCAGTTTTTTCCGTAAACGGTAGACATGATCGTCCACCGTGCGATCCACCGGCGTTTCCAGCGGCCACACGCGATCCAGCAACTCCTCGCGTGTAAACGCATGCCCCCGATTTTGATACAAAAAATCCAACAGCGCGTACTCCTTGGGCAACAGCGCAATGGTCAAACCTTTATAAGAAACGGACAATCCGTCCGTTTGAAAATGCAGTTGCGACACCCAAAAACACCTCTCCTCATTAGCTTTAGTATACCAGAGGAGAGGTGTTCACGGTTACACAGGATACGATGGGTTACAACGAACTCTTACAACTCAATCACATGACTTGCCAAGCGAATTTCCCGCTCGATGTTGTTGGTCTTCCACTCATGCAGATAGCCCAGCGGATGACAATGCACCCACTTGTCCCCGCGCCGCCTCGTGCCGTAGCGGTAGTGCACATGCCCGAACACGACATGCTCCACGTGCGGCATCGCATCGATCAACTCGCCGATACGGCGGCTGCCCATGAACGGCCGGATCATGTTCCACACCCGGCTGTGCTGAGAGATCGGACAGTATTCGTCATACGGGATAAAGTGATTCACAAACACCACCCGGCGATCGGCCGTCGCTTCCAACTGCGTCCGGAACGAGTCCAGCATGCGGTCGGTCACTTCCTCGTCCTCCATGCCCCAGCGCGCAAACACACTGTCGCGCCAGTAGCTTTCTTTGCGGGTGACGCAATCTTCCCGCGTCCAAGACTTCTCCCGATACGTGTAGTCATACCACCCCATGTCGCCGACGACCGCCCACTTGTCGCCCAGCAACAGCGGCTTTCCGATCAACGACGAGTGATGCGCCCGCAACAGCTCGTACTCGTGCCACGAATCGGTGCGCTTATCCGTCCAAATCGAATGGTTGCCGGGAACGTACGACAGCGCCGTGCCGGAGCTCTGCTCCAACTCTTCAAGATAACGAATGCACCGAGCCGCCCCGCCCGCCATGTCGCCCGCGACGATCACGCGGTCCGGCGCCACTTCGCGGATGTACGTGGCAACGGCAGGGATGATGCTCTTGCCCGTTTTTTCATGGTTGTTCTCGCAATGCAAGTCGGAAAGCAACAACACTTTCATGCCTGCGCCCCCATCCGTTGCACCAAGGATTTCATCCGGGCACGCATCTCGTCGGCGTGCCGATGAACGCGGTCGCCGTGACCGGGCAACACCCATTCAAACGTCTCCTGCGCCAGCCGCGCCATCGACTTGCCCTGCTCGGCATACGAATACCAGCAGAAATCTTCAAACGCTTCGAGTTCCTCCCGCTCGCGGCCCCAAGCGAGATGGTCGCCGGTGAACAGGTATTTTTTGGCATAGAGCAGCACGAGATGTCCGCGCGTGTGCCCCGGCTGCACGAGAATGCGGAAGTCCGGTGCGAACTCCACCGTGTCCAGCCCCTGGATCACGTGCTCGGCGTCCGGCTGGGCGTGCAGTTCCCACTCGTGGATGATGCGCTCGGCTCCAAACTTCTCCGCATACCGCGCCGCGTCCGCGACATCGTCTTGATGCGAGAGAAAAAGATAACGGATGCCGCCCAACTCTTGAAACTTCTCCACCAACTGCGGCTGCCAGCGCGGCGCGTCGATCAGCCAATTCCCGTCGGGATGCAGGATCAAGTACGAACTCGCCCCGTAGGAGTGCTTCGCCGAGAACCCGTTAAAGTACACGTTCTCATCCACCCGCAGCGGAAAGTCCGCCATCGCCTCCTGCAACCCTGCTTGGTTCTCGCTGCCGATCGCCCCGGTCGGGCAAGTCAACAGCGCATACATCGCCAACCGCCGTTCCTCATCTCCTCGCGGCTGCGTCGTCACCGCCGACATCCCGCGCACATCGGAGAAGGTCGCGGGCGCAATCTGCCGGCACTGATCGCAGTCAATGCAGTTCGAGTTTACAAAAAAATCCCCTGGCACGTTCGTCTCCAGTCGCTTCGCCATCTCCCCGACCTCCTATAAAAAATGCTCCCGCCAACCGTTTCGTTTGCGAGAGCTTCTTGGTGTGTGTATGACGTGTGTGTATGACATGTGTGTATGTATTACGCTTGCTCACCCTGCGCAGTTTGCGCGGCGCGTTTTTCCTTCAAGGCGGCATTGAGCGCTTGGACTTGCTTGATCGCCTCCGACACTTCCTGCGCGTTCTCCGGGTCGGCGCTGCGCCAGTGTTGGACGAGCGGCGGCATCACGGAGCGCACGTGCATGTAGATCGCCCACTGCAATACCGCTTCTACATTCTCTGGCGACGACTCGCCGGTCATCATCTCGGTGAACGTCTTCAACAGCGTCTCAACGTTCTGCGGAACTGTGTATGTCATCCTGCATCCTCCTCAACGAAAAAAAACAAAAGGGCGTGACCCGCAACCGGGCCCCACCCTCTTAGTATACCAAAAACAGCTCTTACACCCAACCGCGCAGTTGGCTTGCTTCCGCCATGCGGCGAACGCCGACCATGTAAGCCGCGAGACGCATGTCGATCTTGCGCACGCGCGACGTTTCGTACACGGTGTGGAACGAGCGCGACATGATCTTCTGGAGACGCTCGTCGACTTCTTGGTCGTTCCAGTAGAAGCCTTGGTTGTTTTGCACCCACTCGAAGTAGGAGACGATAACGCCGCCTGCGTTCGCCACCACGTCCGGAACGAGCAGGATGCCGCGTTCGGAGAGGATCTTGGTCGCTTCGATGGTCGTCGGGCCGTTGGCCGCTTCCACGACGATCTGCGCCTTGATGTTGTGGGCGTTGCGCGCCGTGATCTGGTTCTCAATCGCCGCCGGAACGAGGATGTCGCAATCCAGTTCCAAGAGCTCTTGGTTGGTGATCACGTTCTTGTACAGCTTGGTGACGGTGCCAAACGAGTCGCGACGGTCGAGCAGGTACTCGATGTCGAGGCCGTTCGGATCATGCAGACCGCCGTAAGCGTCGGAGATCCCGACGACTTTCGCGCCGGCGTCGTGCATGAATTTCGCCAAGTAGCCGCCCGCGTTGCCGAAGCCTTGGACGACGACGCGCGCGTTTTTCAGTTCGATGCCGCGGACTTTCGCCGCTTCTTGGATCGCGATCGCCACGCCGCGTGCGGTCGAGGAATCGCGGCCTTGAGAGCCGCCGAGCACCAGCGGTTTGCCGGTGATGAAGCCCGGTGCGTCGAACTCGCGGATGCGGGAGTATTCGTCCATCATCCATGCCATCGACTGGGAGTTGGTGAACACGTCCGGAGCCGGAATGTCCTTGGTCGGACCGACGATCTGCGAGATCGCGCGGACATAACCGCGGCACAGGCGCTCCAGTTCGCGGAACGACATCTCACGCGGGTCGCAGATGATGCCGCCCTTGCCCCCGCCGTACGGCAGGTCGGCGATGCCGCACTTGACGGACATCCAGATCGCCAAAGCTTTGACTTCGTCCTCGGTCACATCCGGATGGAAACGGATGCCGCCCTTGGTCGGGCCCACTGCATCGTTGTGCTGCGCACGGTAGCCCGTGAAGACCTTGACATTCCCGTCGTCCATGCGAACCGGAATGCGCACCGTCAACACGCGGAGCGGCTCCTTGAGCAGTTCAAACATCTCTTGGCCGTAACCAAGCTTGTTCAATGCTTCGCCAATAACCAGCTGGGTGCTGGTCAAAACGTTCAGGTTCTCAACAGGTTCATTTGCTGTAACATTGGAGGTTGCGTTTTGGGTACTCACTTCTACTCGACCACCTTTGAACATTTGAAAGGTTTTCTAACCCTCAACCAATATACACCTTCGCGCAGTCCATGGAAAGTTCATGAACCTGCACTGAGACGCATCTGAACACGGTACACGTCCAAATTCCTCAAAGAAACGCAAGGGGCTGAATCACTCGCCCGTATGCTGACTTATTCGCCGAGAGAACGAAAAACGGCCGCTTCTTGACCCAATGCGACACGAATCGATCCGCGGTCGCCGTTGCGGTTTTGCACGACGTCTAAAGTATGTGTCCCGTCCCGCTCATCATATGCGGACAAGTGCATCCATACGTCTACGGTCGCTTCCAACGCTTGAGACAGCATGTCGCCGTCGCGCTCCTGATTCGCCGCCACGATCACCGGGCAATCCAAGTCGCGCGCCAACATGTGCAACTCGTACGCGACCCTCGACGCCCGCTCTTGCGAAGGCAGCATCTCTTGCTTGCTGTTCGGGATGCGCTGCAAATAGTCCAAGAACACGATCGGCTCCTTGCCGTTGGTTTGTGCAATCCTTTGCACAAACTCGGCGATGTCCTCGACGGTGTTGTCCACAGACGCTTCGAGCGTCCAGATGTGATCGGCAAATTCATTGTAATGTTCGTTGGCTTGCTTCACCATGTCCGGGTCGGCGTTGCCAAGCAACAGATCGCGCCACGAGACCCCCAGCAAGCGTCCCACGGAGTTCGCCCACAGTTCAAACGACGAGTTCTGCCAAGAGAAGTAGGCGACCGGGCAGTCGAGAAACGCCGCGTGGTCGGCCATCTGGCGGAGCAGGGTCGTTTTTCCCGAGCCGATCGGTCCGGATACCGCATACAGCCCGGTGCGAAACCCGCCGAGCAACAGGTCGTCCAACTCGGCGATCCCGGACGGAATGCCGGTCGTTTGCCCGCGCTGGCGTTTTAAAAATTCTTCGTTGTACATGGTCAGGTAATGCTCATCCGGCGGCATGCCGGACTCCTGCTTGGTTTGAATCGCCCGGTTGATCAGCGCAACAAACACTTCCTTGGCATTCTCCGCCCGCACGTACAGATCGTTAATGTCCTTGATCCCTTCCGGTAGCGTCACGATAAACACGTCCTGCGCCACGCCTTCGAGCAAGTTCGAGACGCGCTCGGCTTCCCGGCGGCCTCCCTCGTCGTTGCCGTAGCAGATGAACACGCGCTTGTCTGCAAACAGCTGGGCTTGTTCCTTATGAAACGAGTAGCAATCGGGCACCGCCACCGCCGGAATCGGCACTTGATGCAGCGACAACACGTCAAACAGACCGCCCGCCAGCACGACTTCCTGATGGTCCAAGAGCACCGGCTCGTTGAACAGCACCATCGAATCGCCCAGCAGTGCTTTGTACTTCGGCTCGCGGTCGTCGATCGCCCGCCCGATCAAATCGCGGATGTTCCCTTCCATATCGCGAATCGGAAACACGATCCGCCCCGGCAACAGTCCGGTGTTCTGGGTCACGGAAAACCCGATGATGATGTCTTCATACCCAAGCGAGAAGTTCGTGACCGTCTTCTCCGAGATGTCCCGATTCTCCAAGTAGAGCAGGGCCTCGGTGTTCAGTTGCTTTTGGTACTTGCTCACGAGCTCTTCCAAATCATTCGTTCCAATCAGAGGTTGAAACATCGTCATGCGGACATCCCTCCCATGCCCCCATTCTAACAGAAGCAAGGGGAGGTTGTCGCCAGAAAATTCATACGTTATCCGTTTTGAACTTCGTTATCAAAATCGTCCGGATTGTCCACGACGACAAGCGTTTCGGCATCGCCCTGCGCACCGTCCGCGGCGTTTTCCAACACGTCGCCGTCGTCCGGGTTGTCAAATTTGATCAGGTCTTTCTCGCCTCCGTCTTTGCGCGTCACACCGTTATAGGGTTTCAACTGGTTTCCCCCTTGTGTTCATGGTTGCGCTTAGTGTTTCCCATGATTCGCGGAGAAATCCAACGCCACGCCCAACTTGCGGGCGACGATTCCGGTCGTTCCGGCTTGCACGACGATGGTGATCAGAATCGCCATGAACGTCACCGACGCAATCGCCCGGTAGCCCGGGATGTCCATCCCGGCGATCAACGCAACCAACGCCGCCGGAATCACGCCCGTCTCGCGCACCCAGCACATGAACAGCAATTCCTTCAGCGTCCACTTCGCCATCCGATCCGGCCCCGCACAGAGAAACACGGTCAACGGTCGGGCGATCAACATGAAGACCGCCACGATCAAGAGCCCTTGCCACCAATACTCCGCCAGCGCCGCAAAGTCGACTTGCGACCCCAACAAGATGAAGATCATCATCCGCAAAATCAACGTGATGCCGTCAAAAAAATGACCCACGCCTTGCAGTCTCTCCTCATCCGTCGGCCAGCCGAGCTTTTGGTGGTTGCCAAGCATCAGCCCCGCCGTAAACGTCGCCATGAAGCCGCTCACCCCGATCAGATCGCCGACGAGATACGCCCCGAGCGCCACGACGATCACGACAATCGAAGCGTAGTCGCGCAAAAAACCCCCGCGCCGCTTCGAGATCATCGCCGTCGCCAGCCACCCGAACACGAGCCCGATCAGCAGGCCTCCCACCGCCATTTTGACAAATTGCCAGAGGGCGCTGCCGACTGCAAATTCCCCGCCGGTCACGACACCAAGCGCCGTAAACGTAACGATGGAGCCCGTCGCGTCGTTGAACGCGCTCTCCGACTCCACCGTCTGCTTGACTTTCTCGTCGATCGGCACTTGCCGAAACACCGGAATCAGCGTCGCCGGGTCGGTCGACGCGATGATCGCCGCCAGCAAAAACGCCACCGGCAACGGCAAATCGAGCAGATAGTACGCCGCTCCCGCCGTGACCGCCGCCGTGATCAAAACGCCCGGAATGGACAGCATCGACAGCGTGAACCAGACTTTCTTCAACACGCTGAATTGGATGGCTCGTCCTCCGTCAAACAAGATCAGCGCCGCTCCGACGATGATGATCAACTGATCCGCCAAGGATTGCGGAGACAGTTCCACCCAATGCAAGATCGGCCCGACCAACACGCCGATCAGCAAATACAACGCAACGTCCGGGATGCGCAACATCCGCGAAAGCCGTCCGCCGAACATCCCGACAATCAGCACGATCAACACCAATCCGATGTAGCGGTGTACCATCTCCATCGTTGTCGATTCCAAACTCTCTCCCACCTTTTTCTGTCCAAATCCATACCTATAGAAAAAAGCACCCTAAGCATACGGAGTATACAGTAGGATGCTCTATCGGTCATTTTACCTCTTGGAAAATTCTACTTCAAGAAAACTCTTCCAAGCCCTTCTACTTCAAAGCTTGTTCAAGATCGGCGATCAGATCGTCCGGGTCTTCCAGACCGATCGAGAAGCGCAACAGCCCGTCGCCGATGCCGCGCTTGAGGCGCTCATTTGCCGGCATGCCGTTGTGCGACATCATGCGCGGGTAGGAGAGAATCGATTCCACCGCGCCGAGCGAGACGGCGACGAGCGGCAGTTGCACGCGCTCCATCAACTTGCGGGCGCGCGCTTCGTTGCCGAGGTCAAACGAGACCACCGCGCCGAAGCCGTCCGCCTGCGCTTTTTGAATTTCGTGGCCTGCGTGCGTCGGCAGGCCCGGATAGTAGACCTTCTCGATATCGCCGCGCTCGTAGAGGTACTGGGCGATTTTTTCCGCGCCGGCGCACGAGGCGTCCATGCGGACTTTCAACGTCTTCAACCCGCGCTGGAGCAAGAAGCAGTCCTGCGGACCGAGCACGCCGCCGCATGCGTTTTGCAAAAAGTACAAGCGCTTGCCAAGCTCTTCGTCTCTCGTGACGACCACGCCTGCCACGACGTCGGAATGCCCGCCGAGGAACTTGGTCGCGCTGTGCACGACGATGTCGATGCCCAGATCGAGCGGACGCTGGAGGTACGGCGTCATGAACGTGTTGTCGATGATCGAAAGCAGACCGTGTTCCTTGGCGATTTGCGCCGCCCCCGCCAAGTCGATGATCTTCATCGTCGGGTTGGACGGCGTTTCGAGGAACAAGCCCTTGGTGTTCGGGCGGATCGCCGCGCGAATTTCATCCAAGTTTGTGGCATCGACGAACGTCGTCTCGATGCCGAAGCGGTTGATCAACTGGGTCAACGCCCGGAACGTGCCGCCGTAGATGTCGTCGCACGCGACGATGTGATCGCCTTGCGAAAACAGAAACAGCGTCGTCGTGATCGCCGCCATGCCGGAGCCGAACGCGAATCCGCGCGTGCCGTTTTCCAGTTTCGCAACGGCGTCCTCGACCGCGTTTCGCGTCGGGTTGCCGGAGCGTGCGTATTCATACGCCGGCGGGTTCCACGGGTCTTCTTGGTGGAACGTCGAAGCTTGGTAGATCGGAAATGCCGCCGCCCCCGTCACCGGGTCGATTTCATTGCCGGTGTGCAGCACGCGGGTGGCGAATGTGGTGTTTTTTTCAGTCATGACGAGCTTGTGCTCCCTTCGCTCCGATTTCCTTCTCTGCCGCCGCCAACGCCTGCGCCAGATCGTCGATCAAGTCGCTGTGATGCTCGATGCCGACCGAGAGGCGCAGCAGGGAGTTCGTCACGCCGACGGAGACGCGGATCTCTTCCGGGATGTCGAAGTGCGTTTGACGAGCCGGGTACGTGATCAACGATTCGACGCCGCCCAGCGATTCGGCGAACGTGATCAGTTTCAGATGGCGCAAGAGCGGCTCGACGAGCGCTTCGCTTTCCACTTCAAACGACAGCATGCCGCCGTAGCCGCGCGCTTGGCTCAAGTGGATGTCACGGCCCTCATGGCCGAACAGCCCCGGGAAGTAGACGGTGGAGATCGCCGGATGTTCCGCCAGCCACTCGGCGACGAGCAGCGCGTTCTCTTGGTGGCGGTCCATGCGCAGCGCGAGCGTCTTGATCCCTCTCATCAACAGCCAGCAATCTTGCGGGCCGAGGGTCGCGCCGATGGAGTTTTGCAGGAAGTAGATGCGATCCGCCACTTCCGTCTCGCGGGCGACGACCAGACCTGCGAGCACGTCGTTGTGCCCGCCCAAGTATTTTGTCGCACTGTGCACGACGATATCAGCGCCAAGCGTCAGCGGGCGTTGCAGGTACGGCGTCATGAACGTGTTGTCCACAATCGTCAACACGTTGTGACGCTGAGCCACTTCAATAATCGCACTCAAGTCGGTAATCCGCATCGTCGGATTGGTCGGCGTTTCTACGAAAATTCCCTTGGTATTCGGTTGCAGAGCTTGTTCAACCGCTTGCACCTCCCCCGTATCCACAAACGTGGCGGAGATGCCCTGCTTCGGCAGAATTTGCTCGATCAAGCGGTACGTGCCGCCGTACAAGTCATGCGAGACGATCAGATGGTCGCCTTGACCGAACAGTCCGAAGACTCCGGCGATGGCAGCCATACCCGATGCGTACGCGAACCCGCGCACGCCGCCTTCGAGTTCGGCGATCGCGTCTTCAAGCGTCTGTCGGGTCGGGTTTTTGGTGCGGGTATAGTCGAAGCCGGTGGAAACACCGAGCTGCGGATGGCTGTACGTGGTCGACAGGTAGATCGGCGACGAGACCGAACCGGTCTGCGGGTCGCGGCGGTTGCCGATTTGTGCGAACTTGGTTTCAATATGTGTCATCTTGAAGTCCTCCTCAATCATCAAGCAAAAAGGGCCTCTCTCCCAGTGGAGAAAGGCCCTCTAAATAGACATAAGGAGTCCTTTCTCTCATCTCTCAGGATCGTGTGATCCTGCAGGAATTGGCACCGTGCACGCGTCGTACTTGCAAAAATCCGCGTGTCGGTTGCCGGGCTTCATCGGGCCAGTCCCTCCGCCTACTCTGGATAAGAGAGTTTCTTGCTTGTGCAGTTGTCGTTGTTTTGCTACTTCAATACAGTACAGCACTCACAAAATTCTGTCAAGGCATCTGCCTATTTCAACCAAGTTGAAACTTCCTCAACCGGCTTGCGGGTGAGGGTGCGCTCTTGCGCCGGATAGCCCACCGGCACGAGCGCGACGAAATCCATGCCTTCCACAGGCGGCAGAATCGCTTCGATCTCCTGCTTCGCTTGTTGCGGGCCCGCCATCCAGACCGCGCCAAGCCCTTGGGCGTGGAACATCAAAAGCATCTGCATGATGGCTCCGGCGATCGTCTGCAGGCGCGAACTGCCGAGATGGCGGGCATCTTGCATCGCCGCCGCATCGGCGTCTTCGCGTCCGCGCGCCGCCAGCAGTCGGTCGGCAATCGAGCGGTAATCGCCCATGTAGACGGCGATGCAGGCAGGCGCCGTTCGGAAGAAGTCGCTGGACGTCTTCCAGCGCTCCACATGTTCACGAAACGGCTCCGCTTCCGGCCACGAAGCCATCAGCAGGGTTTTCTCTTGGACCGCGTCCGCCATCTTCTGTATGAGCTCTCGGTTCTTCACGACGACGAAATGCCACGGCTGGAAGTTGCCGCCGTTGGGCGCCCACGTCGCGGCGGTCAACGCTTGATGAATCAGTTCGTCCGGCACCTCTTGGTCGGTCCATTTGCGGATCGAGCGACGTGTCGCGATCAATTGCAGCAACTCTTGCGGGTCTACACCGTTCATAGTGTCACTCTCCTTCTGTCCAACAATCTCCTCTCATAGGGTACACCTCTTGTGCCGAAAACTACAAGAGAGAACCATTACAAACGCAGAGGAAGTGAGAACAACCTTGGAATCCACCGGAACAAAGATCCACTTCTTGCCCTTGTTCGCGCTGGCGACCGTTCCGCTGATCATGGTGTTGGGGAACTCGATGTTGATTCCGATCCTGCCGACGATGCAGGATACCATCGGCATCTCCAAAGCGCAATCCTCTCTGGTGATCACGATGTTCTCCGTCCCGGCGGGTGTGATCATCCCGCTCGCAGGTTTTCTCTCCGACCGCTACAACCGGAAAGTGGTGATCGTGCCGGGGCTGATTCTCTACGGCATCGGCGGCGTCATCTGCGGTCTTGCGGCGTGGTTGCTCAGTTCTCCGTATTGGCTGATCATGGTCGGACGCGTTCTGCAAGGCTTGGGCGCTGCCGGCACCGCTCCGATTGCGATGGCGCTGGCGGGCGACCTCTGGAAGGGAGCCGCGCGCGCGAAAGCTCTCGGGCTGATCGAGGCGGCGAACGGCTTAGGCAAAGTGCTCTCCCCCATCTTCGGCGTGTTGCTCGCCATGCTGTTTTGGTACGCCGCGTTCTTCGCGTTCCCGATCATCTGCGTGTTCTCGGCCGCGCTCGTGTATTTTTTTGTGAAAGAACCGAAAAAAACCGGGCCGAAACAAGAAGTCAAAAAGTACCTCTCCACATTGAAAAAAACGTTCAAGAAGCAATACAAATTCCTCCTCACCGCCTATTTCGCCGGTGTGGTGGCGCTGTTCATCCTCTTCGGGTTCCTGTTCTACATCGCGCAAATTCTGGAGGAAGTGTACAAAATCGACGGCCTCATGCGCGGTTTCATCCTCTCCGGGCCGCTCTTGGCGATGGCGGTGACTTCCTACATCACCGGCACCAAGATCAAGAAAAACTACGGCTTGATGAAAACGCTGATCCTCGTCGGTCTCGCGTTGATCTTCTTGCCGCTCGTGATCAACGCGTTCCTGAAAAACCCCTACATCGAGCTCGGCCTCTTGGTCGTCTCCGGCATCGGGACCGGCTTGACGCTGCCGTGTCTGAACACGATGATCACCTCGTCGGTCGAGCAGAACGAGCGCGGGGCGATCACGTCGCTGTACGGCTCGGTACGCTTCTTGGGCGTGGCCGCCGGACCGCCGATCTTCGGGGCGCTGATGGATACGCCGCGCATGATGTACTTGATCATGGCGGGGCTGACATTGCTGTGCTTCATCGTCTGCTGGATGTTCATCAAAGTCAAACAGCAGGACAAGGGCGGCAAAGATCCGTATCAGAAGATCGAATGGGATCGCAAAGCGACGGCTCTGAAAAAAGCGCGGGCGTAACCACACGCCCGCTTTTTTCATAGGCTGAACAGAGCCTGATTCGCGAAAGGAGTCCGTGATACGCATGCAACAAAACCCCCTGAAGCGGGGCTGGGATGACATCCTGCGCGACCCGCTGCCCGGTCGCCTCGCGAAGCCGCGCACCGACAGCGGGCTTACGATGTTGATCGACACGGGGCTGGGTGTGCAAGAAACCGGCGATCTCATCCAGTTGGCCGGAGCCTATATCGATTTCGTCAAGCTTGGATTCGGCACGTCGAAGCTCTATCCGCTTCACGTGTTGCAGCAAAAAATCAACCTGCTCCAAAGCGCCGGCATCGACGTCTACCCCGGCGGCACCTTCTTGGAAGCGTCCATCTTGCAAGGCAAATGGCACGAATTTTTGGATCGCTGTCAGAGCTTGGGCTTTCAAACGGTCGAAGTTTCGGACGGCACGATTTCGTTGCCGGCGGAGCTGCGCCTCGAAATCATCACCACCGCCAAAGCGCAGGGCTTTAAAGTCATCACTGAAGTCGGCAAGAAGGAAAACGACACCCACCTCCCTGTCGCCACCCAATTGCAGATGATCGCCGCCGACTTGGACGCGGGCGCGTTCAAAGTGATCATCGAAGGCCGCGAGTCCGGCAAGGGCGTCGGAATGTTCGATTCGCACGGGCAGCTGCTGCGCGACGAGTTTGACGAATTGGTACGGTCGGTCGGCAACCAGGACCTGCTGATCTGGGAAGCGCCGATTCGCTCGCAGCAGGAAGAACTGATCAAGCTGTTCGGGCCGAACGTCAACTTCGGCAACATCGCGCCGCGCGACATCATCTCGCTGGAAGCGCTGCGGTGCGGCTTGCGCAGCGATACCCTGCGTTTCACTCTCTAGGTCTAATGCCTGTACCTCGTCCATATACATCTGTACGAGAATGCTCATGCAGGAAGGGCGGATGTGTGTGACGGGTGAAATCGTCCTCGTCGTGTTGATCATCATCGGCATCGTCGGGCGCGCCAGCATCTTGGCGACGGCGGCGAGCTTGTTGCTGATCATGAAACTGTTGAGTTTTCAGCGTTTCTTTCCGACGATGGAACGTCGGGGGTTGGAACTGGGGTTGTTGTTTTTGATGATTTCCGTGCTCGTGCCCTTGGTCAACGGCAAGATTCAAACCAAGGACTTGCTCGGCACGTTTCTCACCATCGGCGGCATCTGCGCGTTGGTGGGCGGCATCATCGCCACTTATGTAAATGGTCAAGGTCTGTACATGTTAAAAATGGACCCGGAGCTGATGGTCGGGATGATCCTCGGTTCGGTGATCGGGATCGTCGTGTTCAAGGGCATCCCCGTCGGGCCTTTGATGGCGGCGGCGATCGCGGCGATGCTGATGCGGCTGGTGCAGTTTTTCTTCCGATGAAAAAACTCTTCGTTCACCGAGGTGAGCGAAGAGTTTCTTTTTGTGCACGTATTCAATTTATTGAAGCGGGAAATGATCCGTCAGTGTCTGGACGGCGTTCCCGTTCATGACGCATTTGCCGTATTCTTCGAGCATGGCTTTGGTGGTGGCGGAGAGATCGCCGTACTCGTGGAGGATCGACCAAATCGTGTCGTAGAGGTCCTCCGCGATCTCTTCTTCGTCAAAGAACAAGTGGTAACGGTTCTTGTAATGGTAGAGCGAACCACCCAAACCGTCATGCGCTCGCAACGAGTGAGCCGCCCGAATGGCATCCTCAAAGTCTTGGAACACGAAAATGAAGGCTTCGCTCAGATCGGCGGGAATCGCTTCCAACTCCAGATCTTCTTCCTCATCCAGCAGCGCATCCTCTGTTGCGCCCGCCATCGAGGGCGGCAACTGAGTGACGATGACGACGATCCCTTCGGTCGGCATCGTGAACGCTTCGACAGCCAACGGACCGGCGACTTCAAACCCGACTTCCGAATAGGCGTGCTCCATCATATCCCAGAACAATTCCTGCACTTTGCGCCCGTTCTGCCAGATCTCCTCCCGGTCGATGCCGCGTTCGCTGAGATCTTCGTAGGTGATGTAGATGCGCACTTTGTTTGTGCTGAGTTTTTCTACCTTCATTCTCCTCACTCCTTTGCCGAGAGATGACCTTCCATGGGTGTGTGTATTTACTCATTATTATGCAGGGGACAGGCGTTTCGTTCTGTAAGACAACTTACGAACGAATCGCGCTTCTTAGAACGCAGTCCGCCCTGCTTCCATCATACCATGCAGGGCTGGACGTCAGGTACCAGTGTATGCACAGGGTCGGCGTTGGTATGTTTTTATTCTTCGCCGTCGCCTTCATGCAACATCGAAAGCAGTTCCGAAAAAGAACCGCAGATCGGTCGGATTGCTTCTTCGCGTAAAAATTCGTCGTAGGTAAGCCCTCCGCGGTCTGTTTCCGTGAGGTCCTCGAAATCGTCTCTTGTGAGCGCAAATTCATGATACAGGAAAACCACAACGGGGTCGGACTGCTTTCCGTGAACATAATCAAAACAGATCAGATTGCCCGCTGGATCCAGAGCAAACGGAACCACTCCATCCGGCAGTTCATCTGAGGAAGCCTCGTAGATCCTCTGAACGGACTCAAATTCATTGGTGTCTAAACTAAGCAATCTTCCGAATACTGCGCCTTTATGATTCCCAAAATCGAAAACGTCCGGGAAGGGGTGTCCGCCGTGATTCTGAATTACACATTCCACAAAGTCCTTCGGGAAACGAATTCCCAATTTCACTTCCATGTCCTTCAGCATCTGCAAGGTTACAGGTTGATTTGCGCCTTCCCAGACAATTGACATGCTGTATTCCTCCCGTTAAAAATCGCTGACTCTCGCTTACCTGCAACTCTCTCCCCCACCCCAAATCGCTCTTCCTCCTGTGTGTTTCGTAGGAAAATGAATTTCAGTTGGAACAAGTTGCAGCTTTCCTTCCACTTGATGATGATGCCAAGTATAACCTTCTATTTTTTTCAAACCCTTTTCAATGTCCGATAATTGCTTGTCTGTGAAAAGACTACGATCAAGACTTCCATTTTGGATCGCCACGGATACTTGTTTCGTTGCGTTGGCAAAATGATAGTCGTCATTCTTTAAAAAATCATTTGGATGAATCTTAGCTTCGAATTTTGAGTATGGACCAAAAATCGGGTAGCCGATACAATCAAATTCCACACCTTTATACTCTTTACCCGCATATTTCCCATTGACGAGAGATTTGTTCCTCGTCCCTTCATTCAAGTACTTTTCCGTATTCTCAACGACCCTTGCGAACTCCTCCTTGCTTTCATACCCTTTTACTTCCTCAACTGAAGCAAGGAATTGCTCCACACTGTCATAGCCTTCGGGCACTACTTTTTTGGATGCCTTCTCGATGGATTGTCCGTTTAGGTTCCCGGAGAATCGGACAACACTCTCGTCCGCTTTGTTGAAAAAAGAGAACCCTTGCGCGGCTCTTACATCCGCTCCGCCGGCCGTCGCCAGTCCGTAATTAGGCCCCATGCCGCGAAAGAGTGTGATCTCCCGGTCGCCATTTTTGACTTCGCGATAGAAGCGGGCTCCGTTTTCAAGGACTTGTTTGCCATACTCCCGTGCTTGCTGCAACTTCTGCAAAGCAGGGCCAAACTTCGCCCCAGCCTTCGCCAAGAGTTCGGCACCGCGAATTTCTTCCCCAACGCCGACCACCATCAACACATCGGTCCCAACGTTGAAAATCAACGATCCCGCGGCTTCCAGACGATCTCCCCAAGAACTGTTGGAATCTGTGAGTGTATTCCAAGATTCCACGATCTCCGGGATTCCTAAAAACTCCTCCACACCGTCTAAGAGGAGATTCCCGAACTTTTTCAGGTACTCCTCCGGATGTTCTTCAACGTCTTTCCAAACTGCATCTAATGCGGGGATTACCACATCTTCCGTGTAGACCTCCGCCACATGATACCCTCGTTTGACCACATCCCACAGCGATTGGAAACCCTCCATGAGATCAATCCCCCGAAACGCCGTCGCCGCCGCTTGATCCGCGTACCAGCTCTCGGTTTCAATCTCTCCTGCCAACCAAGCAATTTGCCCGTCCAGATACGCAATTTCCGCATCGTTTGCCGGATTGGCACTCCAATGCAGATGGTTGCGCTGATTCTCAAGTCTTTGCAGGTTCTGTCTTTTTTGCTGAATGGTTTCGACCTTGTACGCCAACGTACTCAAAGTGGAACTGATCTCATCAAAGGTAGTGATGTACTTTTTGTACTCACCCGCCAAAAACTCCGCTTTCGTGACAAAACTGTCAGCCGCTTGCCCTTTCCAACCGGACGCCCCCTGTACGAGTGCATGCGCCTGTGTTTCGATGCGGGAGGATTGCCTTCGAATGTCGTTGGCTGCTCCTGCGAAGCGTTGTGCAAGGAATCGAAGTTGTTGTGGATCTGCTTCCACCATGTAGAACCCTACCTATCATCTAGGAATTACGATCATAAAAATAGTATAACGAACCTATTCTTGGTATTCAATCATGCAATCAAGCTCCGGTTTCTTACTAAATACAACAAAAAAAGGGCCGCGATTGGATTCTGCGGCCCTTCGTAATTTCAGAGGCAAAGTTACAAAACTGCGTGTTTCCTTCTATTTCGCCAGCTCATAAATCGCTTTGGCGTAGATTTTCGTGCAGCGGATCAGATCGTCCACCGCCCAGTTTTCGTCGCGCTGGTGAGCCAGCTCTTCTTGGCCCGGGAACAGCGCCCCGAACGCGACGGCGTTGGGAATCGCTCGTGCGTACGTGCCGCCGCCGATGGTCAGCGGCTCGGCTTTGTCACCGGTTTCTTCCTCGTAGACGCTGAGCAGTTTCTGGACGATTTCCGAGTCCTTCGGCACATAGAGCGGCTCCATGTTCGCGTGCTCGTTCATCGCGACGGTATACCCGTCCGGGCCGAGCTTCTCTTGCATGATCGAGAGCAGACCTTCCGACGTTTGGTCGACCGGGAAGCGGACGTTGAAGGAGAACTTCGCCGCTTTTTCATCGACGTGGACGAGGCCCATGTTGTTGGTCAGCGGGCCGGTCACATCGCAGACCAATTGGATGCCGAGGCGGTCGCCTTCGGTGTCGACTTCCGAAATGAACGTCCAGAGGTCGCGTTCGGCGGTGTCGAGTTCCGCGAGCAGTCGACCCGCTTGGCGGATCGCGTTGACGCCGTGCTGCGGAGCGGCGGCGTGCACAGAAACCCCGGCGACGTGGATTTTGATCGTGTCGTCGCCGACTTCCAGTTCATGCTGGATGTTGTACGACTCGGCGATCTCGCCGATCTGCTTCACGACTTGGTCGATGTCCACGCCCTTGACGTCCAGCACGATCGCGGTGTGATCCGGCACCATGTTGATCCGGTTGCCGCCCGTCACTTCGCGAACGATGACCGTCGCACTCTCTTGGCTTTTGCGATCTCGAATCACGTCGAAGCAGAGGATGCCCTTCTCCGCGTAGATCAGCGGGAAGTCGGCATCAGGCGTAAATCCGCCGAGCGGCTTCGGCTCTTTTTCAAAATAGTGATCCATGCAGCGCCAGTTCGATTCCTCGTCCAACCCGAAGATGACACGGACTTTTTTCGACAGTTTGACGCCCGATTCCTTCACGGCTTGCAGGGCGTGCAGTGCGGCCATCGACGGGCCTTTGTCGTCGATCGCTCCGCGTGCGTACATTTTGCCGTCGTGAATTTCCGCGCCAAACGGCGGGTACGTCCAGCCGGTGCCGACCGGCACGACGTCGAGGTGGCCGAGGACGGCGATGTAGTCGTCTCCCTCGCCGAATTCGATGTGTCCCGCGTAGCCGTCGACGTTTTTGACCGCGAAGCCCATCTCGCGGCCGAGGTTCAAGACGTACTCCAGCGCTTCGGCACAGCCGGGGCCGAACGGTTGATCCGGAGCGCTCGCCGGGCCGCCGACCGAGTTGATGCGCAAGATGCCTTGCGTGTTTTCGATAATCTGGCTGCGATGTTGTTCAATCCACTTTTCAAACATGGTATGTATGCCTCCTTATGAGTAAACCTCTGGGTTGACGAGAGAGTGCGGACGCTGTCCTTGCAACGCGCGTACGAGATTCTCTGCGGCGAGAATCGCCATGTTGTCGCGGGTTTCCCGCGTGGAACTGCCCAAGTGCGGCACGAGGACGACGTTGTCGAGTTCGAGGAATCCCGGATGAACGGACGGCTCGTTTTCAAAAACGTCCAGGCCCGCGCCCGCCAGCTGGCGTTTTTTCAACGCTTCGACGAGAGCTGCTTCGTCGACAATCGCCCCTCGCGCCGTGTTGATCAAGTACGCGGTGGGCTTCATGCGGGAGAGCAAGTCGGCGTTGAAGAGATGGTGCGACTCTTGATTATATGGCAGGTTCAGCGAGATTACGTCCGATGTGCGGACGAGCGTGTCCAGATCGACGTAGTTCAAGCTGTATTCGCGTTCTGTTTCTTCATCTAAACGGCGGCGGTTGTAATACTTCACGTTCATGTCAAACGCGCGCGCCCGTTTCGCCACCGCGAGCCCGATGCGGCCGGCCCCGACGATGCCGATCGTCTTGCCGCCGAGTTCCATGCCGAGCAAGAGGTCCGGAGACCAGCCGACCCACTTTCCTTGGCGAACGTACGCATCTCCTTCCACGATGCGGCGCGTGACGGCCATGAGCAGCGCCCACGCGATGTCGGCGGTGGCGTTCGTCAGCACGCCCGGTGTGTTCGTGACCGGAATGCCGAGTTCGGTGGCGGCTTGAATGTCGATGTTATTGTAGCCGACCGCGTAATTGCTGATCACGCGCAGGTGCGGGACTTTTTCAAGCATCGGGCGGTCGAGGATGTCGATCAGCATCGAGAGCAGGCCGTCGTAATTCGGGAGCAACGCCAGCAGTTCTTCGCGGGTCGGTTGCCGTTCGGAGGAAAAAACGGTCACCTCGCACGCCTCGCGCAAAATCGCGAGGCCCGCTTCCGGGATTTCGCGGGTGACGAGCACGCGGGGTTTGTTGGTTTGGGACACGGGATCACCTCGTCAGGTAGACGAAAGCCCGCATGTCGAGCGTGCGCATGCGGGGCCTCTTCCACGATCAGTTCTCTATCGTTTGGTAGACGTGCGCTCCAAGATGGAATGCGGGAGGCGCACGGTGTATTCTTCGATGGCTTCATCGTTGAGAAGTTTGGTCAAGAGGCGCATCGAGACGGCTCCGAGATCATAAGTCGGCTGGGCGATCGTCGTCAGTTCCGGGCGCACGATGGTCGTGAGGCGCGTGTTTTCGAAACTGAGCAACATCACGTCGTCCGGCGCTTTGCCGCCGCGGTCGCGCACGGCGTTGAGGAAGCCGAGCACGAGTTCGTCGGAGGTGGCAACGACGGCGTCCGCTTTCAAGCCGGAATTGAGGAATTCGTTGGAGACGTCATAGCCTGCTTGGTAGTGCGAATCGCGGGCGTGGATCACGTACGCCGGGTTGAATTCGTGACCGGCGTCGGCGAGGGCTTTTTCATAGCCGGCCAAGCGTTCCATCGTGACGGGCTGCGAAGTCGGACCGCCGAGAAACACGATCTTGTCCACTCCGAGGTTGAGAAAATAACGGGTCGCGTCCGTGCCGGCTTGCTTGTTGTCGATGGCGACGGACGGGATGCGGTGTTCCGGGTCTTCGGTGGCGCAGAGAACGACAGGCAATTGTGCCGATTCGAAAGTTTTTACAATCTTCGGTGTAATTTTTTCAGAGATGAAAATCAACCCGTCGACCTGCTTTTCCCACATGGTGCCGACCAGATCGACTTCACGGTCTTCGCGGGCATCGGAGTTGGTGAGGATGATGTGGTATTGGTACATCGTGGCGATGTCCTCGATGCCGCGGAGGACTTCTGCATGAAACAGGTCGGAAACGTCCGGGAGGATGACGCCGATCGATTTCGTGCGCTTGCTGGCGAGACCGCGCGCTACCGCATTCGGTCGATACCCGAGCTTCTCAATCGCCGCTTGAACTTTGGCTTTGGTCTCTTCCTTCACAACCGCCGTCCCGTTTAAGACACGGGAAACCGTCGCCATCGACACGCCAGCCTCGCGGGCTACATCATAGATCGTTTTGTTCACCGGACACACCTACTTTTCATTGACATTTATCAACTATCATACCACAGGAAGCAAGTGCAAAAAAGCACAAAGTGTGGAGGGTTTGCTGAGGTTTTCCGTTTCTTCTATACTAGAGGAGACAGAATTGTTTGAGGAGGCGGACGAGAATGAAGTTTCTGGTCGTTGGAGCCGGTGCGGTCGGGGGTTATTTTGGCGGGCGTTTGGTGCAGAAGGGCGAAGATGTGACGTTTTTGGTGCGTTCGGGTCGTCGGGCGCAGTTGGAGCAGACCGGGTTGGTGATTGAGAGTCACGCCGGGAATTGGTCGGCGGGTGTGAAGACGCTGGTCGCCGGAGAAGAGGCTGACGCGCCGTTTGATGTGGTGCTGCTTTCGGTGAAGGCGTATCATATGGGGCAGATTGTGGAGGATTTGCGCGGGTATGTGACGGAGCAGACGGTGATTTTGCCGTTATTGAACGGGTACGGGCATTATGAAACACTGTGGCAGGCGTTTGGGAAGGAACGCGTGCTCGGCGGGCTGTGCTTCATTTCGACGACGCTGGATGCGGAAGGTCGGATTGTACATAGCAGCCCTAGGCATGATGTGACGTTCGGCGAATGGGACGGCGGGCGTACGGAGCGGGTGGAGAAGATTTTGGAGCATATGTCGTGTGCGGGTTTTGATGTGATTCTGAGCGAGAACGTGCAGCGGGATGTGTGGCATAAATACATCACGATTGCCGTAATCAGCGGGATCACGACCCTGTTCCGCTCGTCGCTCGGGCCGATTATGGCGGATGCGCACGGGCATGCAACCTGCAAGAAGTTGCTGGCGGAGATTGTGGAGATTACGCGACTCGCCGGCGCCCCCACCAAAGAGGATGTCGAGGAAAAAACGTATCAGATCGTGGTCAATTCCCCCTTCGGGATGAAAGCCTCCATGCTCTACGACATGGAAAAAGGCCTCTCCGTCGAGACGGATCATCTGCATGGCTACCTCCTCTCGCTCGCGGAGAAACACGGGCGAACTGCAACAGAGTTCCCAGTGTTGCAGGCGGTATATGGGGTTCTGCGGGTGTATGAGATCTTTATCTATAGTTCTCGATAAAAAAGCTAACATAAAAAATCATCTCACCTAATGAGTGATCCTTCTCTTCTCTTCCCTTTCAACCTAGGTTTGTACTCATTTACTCTAATTGAAAACGCACCAAAGTCCAAAACCTTCTTATTTAAAACTTCATACTTCACCTCGTCATTCTCAAACCAAACAAAACCATATCCTTGAATACGATCATCATATGGGGTTTTTGGCAACACAACTTTTGTTACCTTCCCATAAACGCTAAGCAACCGCTTTACATCATCTTCCCTTAAATTAAGAGGGACTTTTGAAATGTGGATGGGGTCGTCATTTCCCGTAGAATTATTATCCGGAATATGAACCTTAAATCTCGGAACCTGCTGTTTTGGTATTTTTCGTTGCCTAGATAACTTCATGGCTTCTCCATGAGTTCGGAATTGAATTAGAATCCCCATTTTCCTTAAACCAGTCACTTCGGTATCATATGTATTTCTATCAGTTGTATTCATCGCATCGTAAATATCTTTTTGAGAAAATGGGTTATCATCCATGCCAAGAACAATAATTTTCTTTTGCCAGTTTGTCAACTCATACTCATCAAAGATAGCTAACCATTGCAATTGTCTCGGTGTATAGACTGATTTATGGAACAATGTAACACTGAAACTGTTATTCTCAGACTTCAAGACAGGCTTTTCCAGCTCATGTTCTTCCATGAGATCAAAGATCCGTTTCATCCCTTCGCCTAATTCACGCATAAACTTGTTTTCACGAAGAATGCGAGCAATAAGAGAGTTTCGAGATTCGTGTATACCTGACAACTGTGTTAAACCATCTATTGTTAATGTTGACAACAGGGCACCCGCACTCTTTATTTCCATCCTATCATCGAAAATAAATACATCAATCCCACTTTGAATAGTATAATCTCGATGAGCAATGGCATTTACAAGCGCCTCACGACACGCCCCTTCAGGATAAATATATTTTTGCTCAAACTTAGCGTCCGACCCAAACTCTGTTTTGTAAGCTAGAAACGGACGAAGAGCCTCCCATGAGCGAACTAATAATTCAAATATATTCCCTTGTACAGTCTCATCAGATAAAGCATTATAATTCCCACCGGGTTTTAATTCGGTACCAGCGACTTTTAAAATTCTGAAATTTGACCTAGGATGCCATTTCTGAATGTCTTTTGCAAAAAGTAATAATGCCGCCATACGAAGTTTTATTCCGTTAACTGTATATTCAGCTAACCCTATCTGTTGTAGGTATTTCTCTACACTTATTCCCCGTAAGTAATTATCTGCCATAGATTGCACAAAGAGAATATCAAGATCAGCTATAGTAGCATTATCCACAAACTGTCTGTCATATTCTCTTGATTTAACCTCTTGCCTTTCCACTATTATTCTTCTAAAATTCGCAGGAACTGTAGCTTTGTCTTTTCTTCTAACACAACGCCCATCCGGGAGTTGATAAATATCATCAATCCCTTTTGATACAGAAAAGAATAATATCACTTTACCATCGATAACTAACCTTGTATTATGAACCATTGGTAGTTGGCTATCGGCATGAACATGAGAACTAAATGCATTAAGCATAAATTGAATGTCTTCTTCGTTATGCGGAACGCCTGTTACCGTTCCATCATCTTCTACCCCGATTAATAATTCGCCTCCATCAGCATTAGCAAATGACACTAATGCTTCACCAATATCTTCACAAATCTTTTTGGATAATCTTGGTTTTTTTGATTCAGGTTTACCTTCTAGTGCGGTTTTAAATTCCCTAAAATGACTTTCCCCTAGCTGAATTGTGTTCTTGACGCGCTCCTGCAGAGCCAAAATTTCGGACATTTTCTTCACTCCAATCCAAATTATCATTTACGTTATTCTACAAATAAACAGAAATTCCTTCATTAGATTATTACACTAGTCTCTCTTTGATCAATGCATCGAAAGTATTTCATTCTGAAATAGCCTCATTATCTACTAGGTAATAAAAAATCTAAGTATATTGCCATTTATCAAAAAATAAATTTCCTCATACTTCAAAACACCCAGGTTTTTTTCTCTTTATAGACGGCTTTGATGAAGCCGCCGAATACCTCGTGGCTGTAGGTGAAGCCGCGGTTCAGGTAGAAATTGAGCGCCGCGTCATTGCCGTTGGAGATGTAGATGAAAATCAGATCGACGTCGGCGTGGCTTTCCAGCCAGTCGATGGACATGTTGAACAGCTGGGAGCCGAGCTTCAAGTCTCGGTAGTCGTCGCGGATGTAGAGGTTGTTCAGCAGGCCGATCTTTTGGGGGAATTGCACCCAGTCGGGGTAGAAACCCTGCGCGGTCGACGGGTCCTTCACTGGTGCCCAGTCCGGGATCGCGTTCGTTTCGCCCTCTACCATGTCGATCGTAGAAAAAACATACCCAACCGGCACCCCGTTGTCTTTCACCACCACAACTTGACTCTCCAATGCGCTTTCAAAGCCCTTCTTCATGCGTGTGTCAAAATTCATCGCGTCAAATGCTTCCGGCGCGAGCGTCGCTTGCGATTTTTGGAAGGCCATCAATTCGTTGCACAGGTCACGGCACGCCTCGATGTTGCCGTCTGTGATGACTTCTAAGGTGATGTTGCGTTCCATGGTTTCATCTCCACAATCAGAAATCTGGTATCAGAAATCTTTCTTCATTAATACAGAACCGTCCGAAGCGTAGACGACAGCGTGAACTTGCCACTTGTTGGCAGCGTCCGTCTCAGACACATATAACTGGTTCTTTTGATAGCCGATAAACCCCTTGTTCGTGACGGGGATTTTCATGGAGATCGTGTGTGTCGGGTCTTTCCTGTCAATGAACAGAACCTCGACTTCCTTCACTGGCTTCACGGTGTCCACCACACCCCAAACGACATCCCCAATCCCCTCTTGATAGATCGTCCGCAGCATCATGGCGTCAAATCCCACGTCATATCTCCAGCCGTCTTCTCCACTCCCCGAGTAGAAGTACCGTCCAAGCCACTTGTCATACGTGTTAAAAACATACATCTCTTTCTCTTTGAAGATCACGCCGTTGTGAGCATCTTCCGACATCACAACCGTAACGGGAAACTTCCAAAGTTTGCGGATGGCCCCTTCCAGAGTATCAGAAGAATCCCCATACCACATCTTTCCAATCCCAAACACCAAAAAAACAACGACCATGATCAGCAACGAGCGCGGACTCGTTGCTTTTTTCTGCCCTAAACGCTCCATGTTCCAAACGCCACCAACGCTTCAAACTGCTCGTCGGTCAGCACTTCGCCAGAGAGGATTCCGCGATCCGCATCCTTCGAGAACACCAGCTTCACCCACTGCTCCGCCGCCAACAGTCTTCTGCCGTCGCCCGAATTCAGGAGATCGTACTGGGCTTCCTCCGCCAAGTGGACGGCGGTGTACACGTCGTACATGAAATCCGCCAACTTCTTCGCAAGGGCGGTTTGTTGGCGTTGGTCTTGTTGCAAGACGTGGGAGATCAACTCTTGCGCGCGGGCAACTTCTGCCGAGAGTTGAGGGTGCAGTTTTTTCAAAGCAGGGTGTTCGAGGCTAGCCAGCGTCGCTTGCAAGTCCGCCACGAACGGCGCAGCACCTCCACGATGCAGAGTTTTGAGGACTTCCAGCGCTTGGATGTTCGCCGTCCCCTCCCACACCGGGTTGACGATCGCGTCACGCAGGAGGCGCGGAGTGACGTACTCTTCGATGTAGCCATTCCCGCCGTGAAGTTCAAGCGACTGGCGGGCCGCCGTCACTCCCAAGTCGCTGAGGCGCGTCTTCCCAAGCGAGAGCAAGATCCGCATCAGCAGGTAGTCATCCTGCGTGCCTGTGTTGTACGTATGCACCTGATCAAACTTCGAGATCATCTGTGCCGCCATCGCCCAGCCCGCTTCGATCTCCGTGATCAGGTTCGCGAGCGTCTCCTGCACCATCGGATACCGCGCCACCACATTTCCAAACGCCTCGCGCTGGCTCGTATACACCGCCGCTTCCAAGAAAGCCCTCCGCGCAATCGCCAGCCCGCCAAGCGCCGTGTCCAACCGCGAAACGTTCAACGCTTCCGCCATGTACTTGAACCCGTGATCGAGCGTCCCGATCAGATAACCAACCGCGTTGTTCAGCACCAACTCCCCGCTCGCGACCGCCCGCACGCCGAGTTTGTCTTTCAGGCGGCGGATGCTGATCCCGGGATTGCGCGTGCCGTCCGGCAGGGTGCGCGGCAGGAGGAAGAGCCCGAGGCCGGCGGTGGATTTTTTCTCATTCACCCGCGCCAACGTGATGGAGATCTCCGCGTCGCAGTTGCTCGCAAACCACTTCTCCCCCGTCAGTAAGTAGTGATCGCCCTCCGCAACCGCCACCGTTTTCGTCGCCCCGACGTCGGAGCCGCCTTGGATTTCGGTGAGGAACGTCCCGCCTTGCTCCATCACGTCCGGGTCGATGGAGGCAAGCCGCGTGAGATACGTGCGTTTTTGCTCCTCTGTGCCGAACTTCTCCAGAACAAACGCGACCGATTGCGTCAACGCCACCGGACACGTGAAACCGCACTCCGTCTCCGTCAGCAGATAAAACAAAATCCCGTTTGCCAAAAACGGAACTTTCTCCGGCGCGTTTTCGTCATATCGCAAGCCGACGACTCCCGTGCCGTAACCGTCCCGCACCGTTTGCAGGTAGCCTTCGTTGTACCAGACTTCATTGATTTCTTCGCCCTTCTTATTGTAGCGGATCAAACGCGGCTGGCCTTCGCGGTCGGTGTGCACGGCGCGGCGGTCCATCGGTCCGGCGACGAGTTTGCCTGTCGCTTGGAAGGTCTCTTCTAGATAGGACAACACAGCAGGCGGCAAATAGCGCTTGGCGTAGCGCGTCAAGATCGGATCGTCTGTGTACCAGTTCAAATCATTGGCAGATGAGAGTTTGCCGTAGTTCAACATGAAAAACCCCCTGTTCTATAAGTCGTGAATTCTATGCAAACGGAAACAGACTTTTTCAGCAAAGAAAAAAATGGAAGATGCTACACTTCACATTGTAATTGAATCAGCAGATAATTTCGACTACTATTTCTACAGCTTCACACAAAAAAGAGCCCTGCGCATGTGGGCTCCTTTTTTCAAAAACAAACGGTTGCAAAACTTACGCGTGGTTCCGCGCTTCCACCGGGTACGTCTCATACCCCAGCACTTTTGACGCTCCCGGTTGCACGCGCACTGTGACGATATCCCGCGATTTCGCTTGTTGCGTGGCGTCGTCGAGCATGCGGAGTTGCACGCGAACGGTGTACGTCGCCGGGTCGTGCGCGTCATGCGTGAGATGTAACACCTGCGCGTCGCGGATCGCAAAGCGCGGCGGGTTGGTTTTGTAATGCTCCTGCACCGCTTGATGAAGCGGTGCAGAGAGCGCGGTCAACATCGCGTCTTCCATCAGTTGCTCCCGTGTCTCGCGCGTGACCGCCTGCAGGCCGGTCGCCGGAAAGGCGGCGGTCAGAGTGAGAACGGCGAGCGCGAGAGTTGCGTACGTGGCGAGACGTTTTTTCATGACGGGCTGCACCTCCAATTTTTGGATAGTATGCCCGATTTAGCGCCAAGTATGACCGCCGTCTTCCGTTTTCAAGATGATACTTTCGCCCAACCCGCCCGGTTTCACCAGCAGCGCCCATCCGATCTGATCGCTCACGAAATCCAGCTGCTTGACCCGCTTTTCATTCATCGCCTGCTTCAACGCGCTGTCCTCCGGAACCGGAATCGCCTCCCACGTCGCGCCGCCGTCCTGGGTCGCGTACAGGTCCTCCGCCTGATCCATCACCCAGCCGCGTGTTGCGTCCGCGAAATCATAGACCATGTCGATGCGGAGGCCGTTTTTTTCAATTGCGGGGTCTTTGAGAGAGCGCAATTGGAACGGGCGCGGCGTCGTCGCTTGCCACGTCTGCCCGCTGTCGTGCGTGATCAAGAACGTCACGTTCAACTCCTGGCCGTCGACCGCCGCCATCACGCCGTCCTTGCCGTCGTTGAAAAACTCCGGCGGCTGCGTCGTGATCGTCGCGCTGCGGATCGGCAAGTCCTGCTGTTTCCACGTCTTGCCCCCGTCGTCCGTTCTGTAAAAAAACGGAACCTCCACATCCCGCAAATAGCCTGTCGCAAACCCGTGCTGTGCATCGGCAAACGAGACACCCGACTTGAGCCCCGCATACGGGAACGTGTCGCTGCCGTCGTGTTTGTCGTTCCCCGACACCCGTGTCCAGGTTGCGCCGCCGTCCTCCGTGCGGTTGAGTCCTACGATGTCGTTGCCTGTCGCCCCGCCCATGCGCTCCAACATCCAGCCGTGCTTGGAATCGACGAACTGAATCTCTCCGGCGCTGGGCGCGGAATGCGTGTCCCAATTTTTGAACCCGCTGCGCCCGCCGTCGGCGGTGTGTTGGACGACATACGGGGAAATTCCCGCTTCCACCGCTTCGGAAACCCAGATCTCGTCGGCGCCGTTGTACGCGGTGTGCAGTTTCGCCGGGTCGAGCGGCTTGAGTTCACTGGGGCTCATCGTGTCGGTATAGTTAAAGGTCAGCGCGTTGATCCAATGCCCGCCGCCGTCTTCCGTGCGGAAGACATTGCCTGCGGAGACCGCCCAGCCCGTTTTTTCATTCGCCATGTGGATTTCCAACGCCACAGGAGGTTGCGGAAATCCTTCGATCTGCGCACCGCCGATCTTTTTGTCGACCGAAAATTGGCCCTCGACCGCGGAGCCGCTGGTTCCACAGCCTGTTATCAGTCCCGCCGTTGCCAGAACAGCCAGCCACCCTGCTTTTTTCACCCCGAACCATCTCCTCCCATTCTTACCCATTAGACGCATCGATCCCGCGAAAGGTTGCACTTCCCCCGCCCAACCTTGATAATAAAAAAAGACCCTTATTAAACTGGAGTGTGCCAAATGAAACGAACATGGTGGAAAGAAGCAGTCGTTTATCAAATCTATTGGCGCTCGTTCTTGGACACGAACGGCGACGGTTTCGGCGACTTGCAAGGCGTCATCGCCAAACTCGACTACATCCAATCCCTCGGCGTCGATGTGATCTGGCTGAACCCCTGCTACGAATCGCCCGACCGCGACAACGGATACGACATCTCAGAGTACACCACGATCATGGAAAAAGCAGGCACGATGCAAATCTGGGAAACGCTGCTCCAAGAAGTACATACACGCGGCATGAAACTGATCATGGACCTCGTCGTCAACCACACCTCCGACCAGCACCCGTGGTTCCTCGAATCCCGCTCTTCCAAAGACAACCCCAAGCGTGACTACTACATCTGGCGCGACCCGAAAGCGGACGGCAGCGCGCCGAACAACTGGCGCTCCTACTTTGAGCCGTCGACGTGGACGCTGGACGAAACGACCGGTCAGTATTACTTCCACTCGTTTGCCGTCGAGCAGCCGGATTTGAACTGGGAGAGCCCGGCGTTGCGCGAAGAGATCTACCGCATGATGCGCTGGTGGCTGGACAAGGGGATCGACGGATTCCGCATGGACGCCGTCGCGTTGCTCGCCAAACAGGAGGGCTTCCCGGACGCGGAGCACCCGGAAGACATCTCCTACCTCGCCAACAACCCCGGCGTGCACGAGTACCTGCATGAGATGCACGAGCAAGTGTTGAAGCACTACGACATCCTCACCGTCGGCGAACTCGGGTTTATCAAGCCGGAGGACGGCCCGCTCTACACGGGCGAAGACCGCGGCGAGTTGAACACGCTGTTCCACTTTGAAGTGGCGGACGAGATGCCGTCGTGGGACATGCTGCGCTTCAAGGAAATCCAGACCCGCTGGTACCAAGCGCTCAAAGACAAAGGCTGGAACTCGCAATTCCTCAACAACCACGACCACACCCGCCAAGTCACCCGCTACGGCAACGACCGCGATTTCCGCGTGGAGTCCGCCAAACTGCTTGGCACGCTCGTCCACACGCTGCCCGGCATGCCGTACATCTACCAGGGCGAAGAGATCGGGATGACTGGCGTGCGCTTCTCGTCGATTGAGGACTACGACGACATCGCGATGAAAAACAAGTACCGCGACTTGGTGGCGGCGGGCCGCGACCCGCAGGAAGTATTTGAAAGCCTGCTGCCGCTCTCCCGCGACAACTCCCGCACGCCGATGCAGTGGGACGCGAGCGAGCACGGCGGGTTTACGACGGGCACGCCGTGGATCAAAGTCAACCCGAACCACACGGAGATCAATGTGGAACAAGCCCTCGCCGACCCGAATTCGGTGTTCTACTACTATAAGAAGCTGATTCAACTGCGCAAAGAGAACCCGGTGATGGTGTACGGCGACTACTTCGACCTCTCGGAAGGGCATGAGGAGCTGTACATCTACAAGCGCGAGTTTGAAGGGACGCGCTGGTTGGTGATGCTCAACCACTCCGACCGCGAGAACACGTTCACGCTTCCGGCTGGGTATGACGAGTCCGGCAAGGAGTTGGTGATCGCGAACTATGCGGACGTCACCGGTGAGGAGTCGATTCAAGAAACAACGCTGAGGCCGCATGAGGCGCGGGTCTATCAGATCTAGCCCTTGGGTATTGCCACCAAAAAAACAAAAAAGAGCCTGCTTAGATAGCGGCTCTTTTTTGTTACTTTCGTTTCACAAGTCATATTACGATTGAATTTTCGTAAGAAAGTCTTCCAATACTTTTTTCACAGGAAGGCTTACTGTGGATAATAATTCATTCACTCGCTCTATTATGCGTGGGTTTTCAAGTATCATGATTTTGCTCTCCATCGTTGTAAAACTTCGTAGGGTATCAATACATATTTCGAATAATTCCTCATCTTCCGTGCTAAGCAATGACAAAAGAATACTCAGCTCATATTCATTGCAGGTGCTATCCAAACAGTACGCTAATTTTTTTTGCCATTCAACTGATTTTTTTTGCACATTGTTTGTGAGTTCCTCCCAATCTGTATGGGTAAACTCTGACAAAATCTCACCGGCAATGATACAACCATCGTCATACCAAGAATCTACCGTTGTTTCAGCTGATAGAAGACGATCTAATACTTGATACATGTATACCCCACCTATCGTGAAAAATTCAGTATGTCAAAAACCCGCTGGGCGCGGCGCATGGATTGTACCTGTCGGGTAAGCACTCGTTACGTCTTCGCCAATTTTTAGCACTTCTATCTCAATACCGTTAATGATCGCTCTATGCCAAGTAGCTCTAGCTCTTAAACGAGTGGAGATCGCAGGTGTATTTCCAACCTCAATAATGCTGGCAAGGATTTGTTCATCGCTCCACGATTTTGGGAATAAAGTGCTCTTTTTGAGCTTAGAAATGTTACCATCTGGAAATTGTTTGGTAAACATAACATTCATCGTACCATCCACATTCGTTGATAACACTTCAACTGCGAAACCCTCATTTTCATTGTTTATTTTGGGAGAATGTCCTCCTATCAACTCGTTCTTGGGTACTTTGCGTTGCCCCTCTAAAATCTTAACTTCCATACTAGGACTGATAACAGTTTTCGTCTGAACAAAATTTACATTTTTGTCCTCAGCTACTCCTTCACCACCGCCAGTGAAAGTTCCTTTTTCCGCCTGAAATTTGGGCTTCAGCATGCCTAAGATCATCATCGAAAATTGAAGACCCGCAACCGCCGAGCCGCTTGGACTTTCGGACTCCATGCCTTGTTCGAAGGCGTACCCCACGTATCCGGGGTCGTTTTTCAATTGTGCTTTTGCATCGAAATTTGGGTCTTGGACGAGTTTTTGGTAACGCTGAGCACGTTCATCGGTGGACACTAGACGTTCCAGCAGATTGTATAATTCTTGGTTGTCCAAGCCAGGGGTGAATTTTAAATAATCTTTGGTATCTTCTGCACGATCGGATTCTGATAAATCACTTCGTTTTGACATGTAATATTGACGAAGAGCCTCTAAAAGTTGCTGATTGATCTTGTTGTTGTCCGGCATCTCGTGGTACTGACTTAACAGATCGCCAAACCCAGGGATCAAACTCATCAACTCTTGAAGCTGTCGAGCCGCAGTGGAATCGGCTTGATTGGCTTCCCATACAGCCTGTTGGCGGAGTGTTGCCGCTTGTCTCGCAAGGTTTTGCCGATGGTGCAAGTCATCGATCGTATCCCCGCTGTATTTCCAACTCGCCTGCTCGTACCTGTCCGCCTGTCTCTGAAGTTCCATGATGTGATCGATCTGGTTCGCAAGCGTATTGAGAATCGGGGCTGCTTTTTCCAAGACTTCGGCATTCCGTCTCAGATAGCCTGCTTGTATTTCCGTTTTTCGATCAAAAGCTTGAGAGGCCGTCCCTCGCCAATCGGTCGTAACCAGTTCAGTTTTGTGTCCGATCGCTTGGGTTGCGATTCGATGTAGTTCTTGGGCTCCGGCGGTAAAACGTGAAGCAGCATAACGCAGGGCGTAAGGGTCTGCGTGTAACATCACATCACCTCATTTCACCCTATTTTATTACAAATCACCAAATACACGAAGAGATTCGTTGAATCATTATTAATTACAAATCAAAAACAGCACCGTCATGGGTGCTGTTTTTATCTCTTTTCGTACTTATTCCCTACTGCTTCTCGACAATTTGGTTCCCTTGATCGCTCTTATAGCTCCCTTTCGGAATCTCGAAAAATTTCGGGTCAAAGTCTTTTGCGTCCATCGTTCTGTACGTGAAAGTCTGCACCTCGTCCAACACGCCCTCCGTATAGACTTCCCTTTTCAATCGCAACAACGTGGCTTCGTCGTAGTACACCGCCTCGACTTGGTTACGACCGTCCTTGGGGGCGATGGGCTGACGGACGACGAGGACTGGTACGCCGTCGACGACGTCTTTTTGAACATCGGTCCGCCCCTCCAGCATCTGCTGCGACTCGGTCTGCCATTCCTTGATGTCTGAGTCGTAGCCGTCGCTAATCGGCGGATGTTTGTGGAACACCGCGTCAGTCCGGTGATTGTCTTTGTCGTAGGTAAGGATGTACGACCCTAATTCCCGCACATTCATATGCATAACTTTTTTCGAGCCGTCCGGATTCAATTGGACGATGACGCTTTGTCCGGTAGCCTTATTGTGATGCACATCCAGTACAGTGCGATCAGCGTTCACAATCGTCATCTGCTCCACTTCTTGATTCATATCGAGTTTCGGTGCCGTCAGCGGCGCGACGTCAGACGGCGGTTGCGGCACATCCGGGGGAAATTCTGTCACCGCCACGGGAACATCGGGCTTCGTTGCGCTGGTTCCGCCTCCCAAGTACCCCGCCTTCAGCAATCCGGTGCCTCCTGCAATCAAAACCACCGCCGCCACGATCGGGACGGCGACTTTCGAAACCGCACGGGTTCGCGCCTTGCGGTTTCCTGTGCGCACGCGCTTCAGCACGGCTTCGGCGAGACGTTTTTTATCCTCCTGTGTCACCTGAAGGGCGTCATGCACATGCAAACGTGCTTGCTCCATGTGATTTTTTACACGTTCCATAAAGCTCGTTCCTCCTCTCCCAGTTCCTGCTGCAACTTCTTGAGCCCGCGGTGCAGGCGGACTTTGACGGTGGACTCCGTCAGCTCCAACAGGTCGGCGATTTCACGAATTTTCAGTTGTTCGAAGTAATGCAGCACCACCGCTTCGCGGTATTTCACCGGCAGTTTCAAGACGCGCGCCGCCAACTCTTGGTTCTGCACCTGCGCGAGCGCCGCCGTTTCCGCCGAGCTCGTCGTGGCTTTCAGGCCGACAAACTCCTGCACGACGATGTTGCGGTGCCGCCACGACCGCAGATAGTCCTTGCACGCGTTGACCGTCATCCGCGACAGCCACGCCTCCACGCGCCCGTCCCCGCGAAACTCCTCCATCCGGTCGAACGCTTTGACAAACACATCTTGCACGATGTCCTCCGCCACCATCCGATCTCTCACATAATAGTAGGCGGTGCGGATCAGCAACGCGCTGTGCCGCTCAATCCAGTCGAGCAACACCGTTTCTTTTTCCGACACGGAAGCACCTCCCCCTCAAAATCCTCACGTACATGACGAGTCCCGTTGGAAAAAGGTTACAAAAAAATCCGTGCGCACGCAGCCACGGATTTTTCGCTCACCCTCTATTAAAAACCTCAATCGTACTTCTCGTCCTCTTCCCGCGTAATCCCTTCAAAAATCAATTCCAGCTCCGTCTCGAAGTTCAACAGAAGCGGCGCAGGCAGTTCATCCGCAAACGCCTGCAACTCCGGTCGCGCCAACAGCGCTTCCAGCGTCGCCGGTTTCTCCTGCAACGCGTCCACCCACTCGCGCACGGCGTCGATGAACTTGTAAAAAGACCCCTCAAACCGCTCCGCATCTTCCGCCGCCGAATCAAAGTCGCTCGACTGCATCATCCGCCAGTTCTCTTGCATGGTCTCAAACGCTTCCTGCATTTCCTTCACCGCAAACCCTCCTCTGATGATGTACGAAAAAACCAACAAAAAAGCGCCTTCCTCGCAGGAAGACGCCTTCGATTACATCATGTGGTGCCGGCAACAGGAATCGAACCCGCGACCTACTGATTACAAGTCAGTTGCTCTACCAACTGAGCTACACCGGCATAGCGGAAACAAGCATTACTATATCATCACGCTCTCCACCTGTCAACCCCCTCCACACCTCCCAAAACCCTCCTGTCGTAAAAATCCCCCATTCGACATATGCTTGGACTAACGAAAAGGGAGGCGTCCTACGTGAAAAAGTGGTTGCTCGCCTGGGTGGTGTTCACCCTCTATTTGATCGCCAACATGACCGTCATGCCCACCGCCGAACAACCGCACTTGGTGGCAACGTTGTTGCTGGGCTTTTTCTTCTACTTGATCTTCGGAATTCGCGGGGTCTATTTCGCCATGCTCGCCGTCGCCGGGATCGTCGTGCTCGCCGTTCTCGTCCACCAATTTCGTCATCCGCACTACGGCTTCAGCTTCTACGGAGAGCAGTTCATCCGGCTCTTGCTCGATTTGATCACGATCATGGGCGGCGGCGGCATCGGCTATTGGGTCGACCGCTTGCTGCATCGACGCTCCACGTAATCCAAAAACGGAAGCCCCATAATGAAAATACGCCCTGCCGCAGTCGATTCTGCAACAAGGCGTACTTAGTATGTAGGTGCTTTCACGGGAAGAGTATGAGTTCGTAAACATGAAAGCAAACTGGAAACCGGACTCAGGTGTTTCGACAAACGATGTCGATTCACGTCGTTTCTTTACCGAAAATATACCGAACCTTGTCGAAGGATTCAAGGCGATGATCCGGCATCTGGCTGGATCATCTTTTTTTGGCTCCGAATTTCTCTAAATTCCCTCCGATTTCTTCACATTTCAATTCGCAATGTCCACTCATAAGAAACAGGAAAAACACTCACACTACATCCACCAGCATTGGAAATGTTTGACTCGGAGTGGAGGTGAGCCGATGAACCTGCATTGGAAAAAAACCGGGCTGCAACTGTCTTTGCTGACTCTCCTGCTCGCCGGGTGTGCCAAGTCCCCGCAGACGGCGCAGACCGAGACGGTCATCCCCGTCTCCGTCGAGCGCGCCGCCCCGCGCGACCTGCCGGAACAGCTCGTGCTGCCGGGACGCGTGATGCCCCGCGAACAGACACCCGTGCTGGCGACGGCGGCGGGTCGCGTGCAAGCGGTACTCGTCCAGGTCGGCGATTCCGTGAAAAAAGGCCAAGAGCTCGCCACGCTCGACACCGGCAGCTCACAAGCCTCTCTGACGGAAGCCAAAACCGCCATCGCCGGCCTCGAAGCGCAGATTCGCCGTCTGCAAACCGCCGCTCTGCCAACGGGCTTCGACGTTTCCAGCTCATCGAACGCGTCGACCGCCTCGGCGTCCGCTCTGCCCGGCGACATCTCGCGCAAAATCTCGCAGATTGAAACGAAAATGCAGTTGCAGATCGCCACCTTAGCGGCTGTTTTGGAAAAACCAGGGCCCGATGCCCTGCCGAAACTGCTCGCGATCTCCCAACAATTGCAACGCGCACAGAGTGAAGTGTCTCTCCTGCAAACACAAGCGGTTGTGGGACAAAGCCTCGATCTGTTTAAAGCGCCGCTTTTGCAAACGCTCCAAGCGCAACTCGTGCAGGCGCATCAAGCGTTGCGGCTCGCCCAAGCGCAAGTCCAAGCGGCGCACATCACGTCGCCGTTTGACGGGGTCATTCTCAGCAAGACCGCCGTCGCCGGAACTCCCTCCGGCCCCGGCGTGCCGTTGTTCACCGTGGGCGACGTGTCGAACGTGGACTTTGAAATTCTCGTCGACCCGACGATGCAGACGCGCCTGAAGCAAGGCCAGAAAGCCAACGTGCAAGTCGGCGAGCACGCGGCGGTGCAGACGACACTCGGTTCGGTTTCGCCCTCGCTCGACCCGCAAGCGAAGTCGTTCACGGCGCACGCGACACTCGAAAACGCAACCGGCGACTTCAAGCCCGGTCAAGTTGGCCTTGCGTCGATCACGCTCGATCCGCACGCAGGCGTGCTCTCCGTGCCGACCGCTTCGATTTTGCACGAAGGAGAAAAAACCTACGTCCTGCTCGCCCCAAACGGCACCGCCGTCAAACGGGCCGTCGCCACCGGCTACAACAACGGCACCTACACCGAAATCCGCAGCGGCTTGCAAAAAAACGACCCCGTCATCCACGAAGGTCTTGACCGCGTGCAACCGGGCACGAAAATCAAAGTGATTTCCTCGGGAACACCGGGAACTTCAATAACGCCGGAAACTTCAGGAACGCCGGGAACGGAGACTTCCTCATGAGACTCTCGGAACTCTCCGTCAAACGCCCTGTCGCCGCGACGATGATCATCATCGCGCTGGTGATCCTCGGCGGCGTGTCGTTGTTTCGGTTGCCGGTGGAACTTTTCCCCAGCATGACGTTCCCGCTGGCGGCCGTCACCGTGCAAAGCCCCGGCACCGGACCGGAAGTGATCGAGACGATGATCACCCGCCCGCTCGAAGAAATCCTCGGCACCGCCAACGGGGTCAAAAACATCTCCTCCACCACCCGCAACGGCGGCACGCTGGTACTCGTCGAGTTCGACTGGGGCACGAACATGGATTTTGCCACCCTGCAGATGCGCGAGAAGATCGACTATGTGAAATCCAGCCTCCCCGAAGGCACGCAGACGCCGACGGTGATCCGCTTCGACCCGAACTTGCTCCCGATCGTGCAACTGAGCATGATCGGCGGCAAAGACTTGCAAGAGCTTGGCAAACTTGCGAACGACACCGTCAAGCGAACACTCTCGCGCGTCGAAGGCGTCGCTGCCGTGCAAATCTCCGGCGGAGCGGAATCGGAAGTCCGCGTCACCGTGCGCCCCTACGATTTGCAAGCGCGCGGACTGACGCTGGAAGACTTGAAGCAACTGCTCGCCAGCGAGAACCTCACGCTCTCCGGCGGCTTGGTGCGGGAAGCGGAGCGCGACATGGCGGTCGTCATACGCGGCGACTTCCCCGACGTGGAAAGCATTCGCAACCTGCCGCTGGCAAGCCCGCAAGGCAACCGCTTCCACCTGCGCGACGTCGCCGACGTGGAATGGACGCTCGCGGAGCAAACGAACCTCTCCCGCATGAACGGCAAGCCCAGCGTCTCGCTCCAAATTCAAAAGCTGTCCGACGCCAACACCGTGCAAGTCTCCGGCGGCATCGCCGACGCGCTGAAGACGTTGCAACAGCAGTTGCCCGCGAACGTGCAGATCACGCCGCTTTTTGACCAAGCGACGTACATCAAGCAGTCGGTCGCCACGCTGACCCGCGACATGCTGCTCGGCGGCGTTTTTGCCGTGGTAATCCTGTATGTGTTTTTGCGCTCGTGGCGCAGTACGCTGGTCATATCGCTTGCGATCCCCGTGTCGATCATCGCGACGTTTATCATGGTCTATTTCGCCGGACAATCGGTGAACATGCTCACGATGGGCGGTCTCGCGCTCGGCGTCGGCGCGATGGTCGACACGGCGGTCGTCATCCTCGAAAACATCTTCCGCCACCGCCAGATGGGGCGGCCGCTGTACGAAGCCGTGCTGGAAGGCGCAAGCGAAGTGACGCTCGCCGTGACGAGCGCGGCGTTTGCGTCGGTCGTGGTATTTGCCCCGATCATTTTCGTCTCGGGCCTCGCCGCGCAACTGTTCCGCCCCTTGGCGCTGACCGTCACGTTTTCGCACTTGGCGTCGCTGTTCAGCGCGCTGTTGCTCGTCCCGATGTTCGCGTACTACTTCCTGCGCGGGGAAAAAACAACCCTGCCCGCAGCCCCACTTGCCGATTCCGCAGACCCGGAATCCCACGAGGCGGAAACGCTCGGACGCCTCTCCCGCGCGTATGAACACTTGCTGCGTTGGGCGCTAACTCACCGCAAAACGGTCTACCTGACCACGTTGCTCCTGCTCGGTCTGACCGCGGCGGCGTATCCGCTGATCGGCCAAGAATTTTTGCCCAAGGGCGATCAAGGGGCGATCCAAGTCACGATGACGTTGACACCCGGCACCCCTTTGGAAAAAACCAGCCAACGCGTCGCCGAGCTGGAGCAAAAAATCTCCGAGCTCCCCGAACTGGCCACCACGTTCGTCACGATCGGCGGCGGAACTTCGTACAACCCGACAGCAGGCGTGCAAACGCACAAAGCCGTGCTGAATTTGCAACTGAAGGAACGCGGCGAACGATCCCGCTCCACCGTCGCCGTCGCCGACGATCTGCGTGCCCGTTTGACGAACATCCCCGACGCACGCCTTAACGTGCAGGTGTCCGGCGATCAAATGACGGGAGGTGCCGGCATGCCGATTCAAATTCGGCTGCGCGGCGACGACCCGGAACTTCTGCGGGGCTTGGCGCAGCAAGTCACGGCGCAGATTTCCGCCGTCGAGGGCGTGCGTGAAGCGTCTGCCGAACGCGAGCGGCTCACGCAGGAGATCGAAGTGATCGTCGACCGGGAGAAAGCCCGCACGTACGGCCTCGGCAACGCGCAAGTCTCCCAACTGATCCGCGACGCCACGCAAGGCCAACTGGCGACGCAATACCGCACGCAAGCGGGCGAATTCAACGTGCGGCTGCAAATCCCCGAAGAACTGCGCAATTCGCTGGAACGCCTGCGCCAACTGCAACTGCCGACACCGCTCGGCACGACGGTGGCGCTGGGCACGATTGCCGACGTGCACACGACAGAGGGCCCGTCCACGATCTCGCGCTACAACAACTTGCGCGAGATGACGGTGGACGCCGACTACATCGGGCGCGATCTCGGACACATCATGGACGACATTGAAAAAACGATCGGGGCGCATCTTCAACTCCCGTCCGGCTATTCCATCGAGTACGGCGGGGAATCGGAGCAGATGACCGACGCGTTCCGCAAACTCGAAGGCGCGCTCGCCCTCGCCGTCGTGCTCGTGTACATGGTGATGGCGGCGCAGTTTGAATCGTTTTTTCACCCGTTTGTCATCATGTTCTCGATCCCCGTCACGGCGGTCGGCGTCGTGTTCGGTTTGCTGGTAACAGGGCGGGCGCTGGGAGTCGGAGCGTTCATCGGGCTGATCGTGCTGGTCGGGATCGTCGTCAACAACGCGATCATCTTGATCGACTACATCAACCGTTTGCGCCGCCGAGGATTGGATCGCGAAGAAGCGATCCTGCGCGCCGGTCCCGTGCGCTTGCGCCCGATTCTGATGACGGCGGGAGCAACCGTGCTCGGCGTCGTGCCCGCGTCGCTCGGGCTTGGCGAAGGCGCGGAAATTCAAGCGCCCTTGGCGACGGTGATTCTGTTTGGATTGACGTTCTCCACGTTGATTACGCTGGTGTTGATCCCGGTCGTGTACCTGTCGCTCGACCGTTGGATGGAACGACGACTCGCCCGGAGGTGAGATCATGACATTCCTGCGACGGCTGCGGCCTGCACTCTGCTGGTTGTTGCTTCTGTGCTGTTTGTTGACACAAGCTCTGCCCGCGCAGGCGGTCGTGCACCGCCCGTTCTTGCCGGAGCAAGTGGATTATGTGGCGATCGGCGACTCGATCACCGCCGGTTGGGGCGCCCCGCCGATCCACGGTACCCGGCTGAACGGGTTTTCCGCGCAATTGCACCGCCAACTGCTCACACGCGGCCCGGCGGAACTGCACAATTTAGGCGTGCCGGGCTTGACCAGCGGGCAGTTTCTTTTTTTGCTGGATCATTGGCCGGAAGCGAGCGGCGTGATCAAGCACGCCGATCTGATCACGCTCTCGATCGGCGGCAACGACATCATCTGGGCCGATTACAAATCGCCGGGCGATGACGCCAAGATGCGCGACGCGCTCTCGAAGTACGAAAGCAACATCGAGGACATCCTCGCGAAAATTCGCGGACAGAACCCGACCGCGCGGCTGTTCGTGCTCGAAGTATACAACCCGTTCCCCCCCGACGATTCCCGCCATCACGCGTTGAGCGAGTACATCCAGTGGGCGAACGAGTCGATCGCGATGGCTGCCAACACGCACGAAGCGACGGTGGTGCCGACCGCGTCGCTTTTTCTCGATCATGAGAAGGAATACGTCAACCTCGCCAACAACGACATCCACCCCAACGTCGCCGGGCACACGCGCATCGCCGAACAGATTTCGCACGCGCTGTTCGGGCGCTTCAATAAAATGGTGGTGGAAGAAAGCATGAAGCCGACCCTGCTCCTCAACGGCAAGCCGCAAAAACTCAAAGTCCCGCTGTTGGTCGAGAACGACACGCTCTACCTCGACGCCGACCAAGTGGCCGCTCTGCATAAGGGCTTGTTAAAAAGATGGTGGTTTCGCATCGGCCTCTGGTGGATGCAAGTCAACGGACAGCGGGTGAAACTCCCCTCCCCCGTCCTGATGATCAACGGCCGCCCCTACCTGCCGCTGCGGGCGGTGTCGCAATCGCTCGGAGCGAAAGTGTACTGGATTGAAGACGCGCAAACCGTCTCCGTGGTGACCAAGCATGAATGACCGGACTTCCTTTCGGAATCCGGTCTTTTTGGTTGACAAGAAGCATGAAAATTGAGACGCTTGCAAAAGTACGACATAGGACACCCAGAGGAGGTTGGCTTGCTTGTTGTCTGAAAAGTTGAAACAATGGAGTGAAGAGTGGCTGGTCGAAGCCACCGTTGAAGATATGCAGGCGAAGATGGAAGCGGGCGAACTGACGTCGCTCGATCTCGTGCTGATGTACATGGAGCGCATCGCCGCGTATGACAAAAGCGGCCCGACGCTGAACTCCGTGCTCGAATTGAACCCGGACGCGATCTTCATCGCCAAAGCCCTCGACTTCGAGCGCAGACAAAAAGGCCCGCGCGGCCCGCTGCACGGCATTCCCGTGCTGATCAAGGACAACATCGACACCGGCGATAAGATGCACACGTCCGCAGGCTCGATCGCGCTGGCGAACCATCGCGCCAAGCAGGACTCCTTCGTCGCGAAAAAACTCCGCGAAGCCGGCATGGTCATCCTCGGCAAAACCAACATGACCGAATGGGCGAACTGGATGGCGGAAGACATGCCCTGCGGCTACTCGTCCCGCGGCGGGCAAGTGCTGAACCCGTACAATCCGGCAAGCTCCACGGGCGGATCTTCCGCCGGTTCGGGGGTGGCGGCGGCGGCGAACTTGGCAGCTCTGACGGTCGGCACGGAAACGTCCGGCTCGATTCTCTCCCCGAGCTCGCAAAACTCCCTCGCCGGAATCAAGCCGACGGTCGGCCTGGTCTCGCGCACGGGCATCATCCCGATCTGCCACTCCCAAGACACCGCCGGCCCGATGGCGCGCACCGTACGCGACGCGGCGATTCTGCTCGGCGCGCTGACCGGCGTTGACGAGCAAGACCCGGCGACGTGGAGCCAAGAAGCGCACACCGATTACACGCAGTTCTTGGACGCCGACGGGTTGCGCGGCGTCCGCATCGGCGTTGCCGATTTCCAAAACCCGGAGCTGAGCGAGGAAGACCTTGCGATCTTCCAAGCCGCGCTCGACGACCTGCGCAAGCTGGGCGCGGAAGTCGTGGAGGGCGTACACGTGAAATCCGCCCGTCTGCCGTGGTCGCCGCACGTCATGACCGACGAATTCAAAATCGACCTCGATTACTACCTCTCCACGTGCGGCCCGGAAGTTCCGGTGCACTCGTTGGAAGAGGTGGTGGCGTACAACGAAGCGCATGCCGAGCAAGCGTTGAAGTACGGGCAAGCCAACTCGGAACGCTCTGCGCAAACTTCTGCAACGCTTACGTCCCCCGACTACATCCGCGAAATCATCTCGCACACGACCGTCTTCGCGCAAGAGATCGACGACAACCTCGCGAACCACAACCTCGACGCGATGGTGTACTACGGCACCTGGGGCTGCTGGCTGGCGGCGCGCGCGGGCTATCCGTCCGTGATCGTTCCGGCAGGCGCGTTGACCACAGGAGAAAACGCAGGCATGCCGGTCGGTCTTACGTTCACCGCCGGTGCGTACAGTGAGCCGAAACTGATCAAGTTCGCCTACGCATACGAGCAAGCGACGAAGCATCGCAAAGTTCCGAAGTTTTAGTTATATTTAATAGGTAGAAAAGGACATGACCCGCTGGTCGAAATGAGACGCGCGGTCATGTCCTTTTTTATTCCAACTGCAAAAGTTCCAGCACTTCCCCGTCCGGCCCTTGGAAAAACGCGTTGCGCCAGCCGTTTTCGAGGTGAGTCGGGCCTTCCAACAGCGGGAGGCTCGTCAGGTACGGGTCGAGGTTCTCCACGGAGAAACAAAGGTGAGACGCCGTGGGGTCCGCGCCTTCGTACAGTTCGAGGCGGAACGCTCCTTTTTGTAAAAAAACGATCTGTTCGCCCATCAGGTTCCAGCGCGATTCCTCCACAAACCCGTAGAGCGAGCGGTAAAACGCCACCGCCCGCTCGAGGTTGCGGACTTCGAGTCCGAGATGGTGCAGGTGCATGCGAAACGCCTTCCTTCTTATTTCTGGCTACAAAATCAAGTTCATGTCGCCGAACTCGTGCCACAGATATTCGCGGTCGATCGCCTCTTGATACGCCGTATACAGCAGGGACGGGTCGACAAACGCCGAGAGCAAATCGAGATGGCTCGCTTCCGGTTCGTGGAAGCCGGTGATCAAGCCGTCCACCACCCGCAGCGGAAAGCCTTCGTGGATGTAGAGGTTGGTCCAGCCGGATTGCGCTCTCAGCACGCCCTCCGCGTCCACCGCCGTCTCCAGCGAGCGAACGACGGTCGTGCCCACGGCGATCACGCGCCCGCCTGCCGCTTTGCATTGCTCGACAGCTTCGACCGTCTCTTGCGGGATCATGTACTGCTCATGATTCTCGCGCGGGTCATGGCGCCACGAGTCGTCGAGCAGATAACTGAGTCCCGTGTGCAGTTGCATGTACGCGATCTTGACCCCCTTGCGCTGAAGCCGGAACAGCATCTCCCACGAGAACGCCCGCCCGGCGGACGGCATCTCCACAGAGCCGGGCACCGACGCGTAGACCGTCTGGTAATAATCGAGGCTCCAGTCCGTGTGGATGTACTCATAGCGCACCGGCTCGCCCAGTTGATAGATCTCGTCGTACAACGCCGCCCCCTCCCGCGAGAACTGCAAGGTCACAAACGGCCCGCTCCCCTGCTCCTTCACCACGTCCGCCGTCAACGACGGGGAGAAAATGAAGCGTTCCCCAACCGCCACGCCCTCCGCAACCACCAGCGCCTGCCACACGGAATCGTCCAGACGGTGCGCGAGGCGGATTTCCACTTCCTCGCCCGAGCGCAGGCGCACCGCTTGCAACACAGCGGGCACGGTGCGCGAGGCGTTGAGGAGGAGCAGGTCGTCTTTTTTCAAAAACTGATCGAGTTGAAAAAACTTCGCATGCGCCGTAGCCCCCGTCTTGCGGTCGAGCACCATCATCCGCACATGGTCGCGCCGCAATCCGCGGCGCTCCGGCGGAGTGGTCGCATTGAGAGCTTCCGGCAATTGAAAGTGGTGCAGACGGCGTGCTTCCATGACTACTTCTCCCCTTCCGCTTGAGCTTCACCAGTTTGAAATTCCTGTGCTTGAAACCGCTGGCCGTTCACCCCGCGCGAATCCTCCGACGCGAGGTAGAAAAACACGTCGAGGATGTCCTGCGGGTTCGCCAATTCATAGTCACAATCCGGCACTGCCAGCGCATGCATCTCCGTGTCCATCTCGCCCGGATCGACCATGTTCACGCGCACCGCCGTCTCGCCGACTTCATCCGCCCACGTCTGCGTCAACCCTTCCACGGCGAACTTGGAAATCCCGTACGCGCCCCATCCGGCATATCCCGTGTGTCCCGCTTCGGAGGTGAGGTTGATGATCGAGCCGGAATTGCGCCGCAACATGCCGGGAATCACCCGCCGCGTGACCAGAAACGGCCCGACGGCGTTGACGCGCAGCACGTCGGCGAAGTCCTCCTCCGGATAGTCCAGCAAGTACGGCATCGGGCTCGGGCCCAGAATCGAAGCGTTGTTGATCAGCACGTCAATTCCGCCGTACGTCGCTTCCGCCTGCGCGACGAATCGCTCCACGTCGCGGGCGACCGACATGTCGCCGACCACTGCCAACACGCTGGCACCCAGTTGCTCCGCTTCCCGTTGAACGGCGCGCAACGCCTCTTCTCCGCGCGCCGAGATCGCGAGTTTCGCGCCCCGCTTGGCAAACCCGAGCGTCAACGCCCGCCCCAACCCTTTCGATGCTCCCGTGATCATGACGACTTGCTTTTCCATTTGCCTCGACCTCCTCTTGAGTTTAACAACTTATATAACATGTATATTTCTTATGTATTCATCATATCTCCAAAAGTTTCCACAGTCAACACTTTCCAAACCAAAAAGTTTACAAAGTATCCGCCGCCCTTTACGTCTTGATGTTGGAGAATTCGAACTTCCTTGTTAAAATAATAAGAGCACGACCCAAAACGAAAGGTGTGGACTTCATGGCACAACCGCAACTTCAGCGGTCAGCTCCCCCGGCGGGACCTCGTCGCGGACTGGCGCTGTACTTCGCGCTGCCGATCCTTTCTTGGGCTTTCTACGATTTTGCCAACACGATTTTCTCTTCGAACATCGTGACGATCTTCTTCCCGTTTTATCTGCAGGAAGCAGTCGGCGGCAACGCGCAGATGGACCAGATCGCCAGCACGATGATCACGTACACAAATGCTCTTGTAAGCGTTTTCCTCGTCCTTCTCAATCCCTTGTTCGGCGTGTGGATCGACCGTACCGGCAAGAAAAAAGCCTACCTCGTCCCTTTCACCCTCCTCTCGATTCTTGGAACGGTGTTGATGGGATTGTCGGCGATGTGGCAGACGGACGCTGAGTGGTTCGGGCTTCCGGCGTCGCTTGCGGGTGTGTTGCTGTCGTTTATGGTGGCGAAATTTTTCTACAACTCGTCGCTGGTGTTTTACGACCCGATGATTTCCGATATCGGCACGAAGCAGGAACTGCCGTTGATCTCCGGCTTTGGCGTCGGGCTCGGGTATGTCGGGACGCTGATGGGGCTGGTCGTATACCCGTTTGTGGAAAAAAACCACTCGTACCAAGCGTTCATTCCGTCGGCGGCGCTGTTTTTGCTGTTCTGTTTGCCGATGTTCTTCTTGTTCAAGGACCGCCCGGCGAAAGTGGTTCAGGAGCGCAAGTCGTTTTTCAGCGGGTATCGCGAAATTTGGGCGACGTTCCGCGAGGCGCGGGCGCACCGGGGAATTTTTTTGTTCATGATCGCGTACTTTTTCCTCAATGACGCGATTGCGACGGCGATTTCCGTGATGGCGGTCTACGCCAAAGCGGTCGTCGGTTTTACGACCGCCAAGTTCGTGTTGCTCTACCTCGTGTCGACGGTGGCGAGCATCTTGGGCTCGTTTGCGTTTGGTCACGTGACGAAGCGGATCGGGTCGAAGAAAGCGCTGATCTGGATCGCCGTGATCTTGCTGGCCGCGCTGGCGATTGCGGCACTGGCGGTCAACCAGACGATGCTGTGGATTTGCGGGTCGATGTACGGCATCGCGATGGGCGCGACATGGGTGACGTCGCGGGCGATGATCGTCGAGATGACCCCGGAAGAGAAGCGCGGACAGTTCTTCGGGCTGTTTGCGTTCTCCGGCAAGCTCTCGTCGATTGTCGGGCCGTCGATTTACGGCACGATCACGCTGCTGCTCGCCGATTCCGGCAATCTCGCCTCCCGTGTGGCGATGGGGTCGCTCGGCGTGTTGGTGTTGATCGGGTTGGTGTTTCAAGTGCGGCTGCCTTATCAGCGGTCGCAGTGAGTTTTTTGGGAAAGAAGAGAGCCTCCGGAGACGGGGGCTTTTTTTCGTGATATACTAGTAGGAAATTTCAGGGAAAAGTAGGGTTGTAGAATGCGGACGTTGATCGAAGAAGCGATGCGAAATGCGCGGACGCCGGGCGTTGCTTGTGTGGTCATGCGCGGCGGCGAGGTGGTTATTTCAGAAGGGTTTGGGGAGGCAGTGCTTGGGAGCGGTGTGTCGGTGACGGCGGATCGCACGCTGTTTCGAGTCGGGTCGATTACGAAGCCGTTGACGGCGACGATGATTTTGAGGTTGGTGGAGCGCGGGATCGTGGGGCTCGATGTACCGGTGCGGGAGTATCTGCCGTGGTTTCGGGTGGGGGTGCCGGATGCGTCTGCTAGAGATGATTTCTCGGGTTGCGTGACGCTGCGCATGCTCTTGAGCCAGATGACCGGGTTTGTGAATGATGCTGGGTTGGAGCGGTCGACTTCGCTTCGAGAATTTGTCGAGCACGATGTGCCTCGAATTCGGATGGCGGCCGCGCCGGGGACGCTTTTTTCGTACAGCAATGTGAATTTTAGCGTGGCGGCTTGTGTGGCGGAGGTTGTGACGGGGCGGTCTTATGAGCAGTTGATGCGTGAAGAGGTGTTCGCGCCGCTTGGGATGGAGCGGACAGGGTTTGATGTGGACGCGTTGCTTGCTTCGGGCGGGTCGTTGGCGCTCGGGCATGAATTGCAGTTCGACGGCTCTCTGCTCGTGCAGGACCTGCCGATGATCGACACGCCTGCCGCGCCTGGGTACATGGCGCTGTCCACAGCGGAAGACCTTGCAAAGTTTGCACGGTTGCAGTTGGGGCGCGGGGAGTTGCTTTCCAAGAGCTCGCTGGACGAGATGCAACGCGTGCAGACACCGCTCTTCAACACGTTCCGCTCCGGCTACGGGCTCGGGCTGTTCGTGCGCAACAACTGGGTGTACCACTTCGGCGATGTCGGCAAGTACTCGAACCTGCTGACGATCTCCCCCGACGAAGACGCCGCCGTGATTACGCTCGCCAACCGCGAGTTCCCCCATCTCCAAATCGCCGAACAGATCTTACAGGAGAAAAAAATCACCCGGCCCGTGGGTCGCGGCTATCTCGTCGAGCAAGATGATGCTGGCGTCGGGGTCGAGATTGGCTCAGTGGCAAGCGACTCGTACGCCGAGAAGGATGGCGCGGACGTTGGCTTTACCTCTGTGGAAGGCGACTTTTTTGGCGGTGCCGTTGGGTTTGTGAAAGTTTGGCAGGAAGACGGCGTGACGCGCCTCTCGAAGAACGGGCAGGTGTTCCGTTTGGACGTTCAGTCGGAGCGCCCCGACTTCGCGCTGGCCATTGACGATGCGGCCGGGCATGCCGTTTTTGGCGTGGGAGTTGTGGACGCCGCGCACCTTATGGTGGGCAACGAAGCCTGCCGCAAACTCGCGCAGAGCCCTGAACTGTGGACTCCCACAGCGGAAGAGTTGCAAAAATACACCGGCGAATACTCGCACAGCGGATTCCTGAATTCGAGCGTGCGGCTGGAGGGAGACACGCTGATCATGCGCTATCATGACGGGGAGCAGCCCTTGCAACCGCTGGCTCCCAACCTGTTCCACGCAGGGTGGTTTGGGATTACCGACTTTCAGGTGGATGATGCGGGACGCGTGGTGTCGTACCTCTACCGGCAAGCGATCCCGTTTGTGCGGAAATGGTGAAAAAAAGAAACCTCCGAGCCGTGCGGGCTTGGAGGTTTGTTTCACTTTATGATAGTCCCGTGCGTGTACGGAGTTTTTTTCTCCTGACCGTCTGTGCGGTTTCGGAGATTTTTATCTCCTACCGGTCAATTCGGGTTCAGTTTTTTTATCTCCTGAAAGCCCATGGGGATTGGAGCTTCCTTTTCTAGTCATTGAAGACTTCCGGGTTCGCGATATGTACCGGCTTCCCCTGCCGGAAGAAGCTCTCGATATTCTCGATCGACCCGTTCAAGAAGCTCTCAAACGTCGTATCCGTTTTCCATCCGATGTGCGGGGCGAGGACGACGTTGTTCAGTTGCAGGAGCGGATGGTTCGGGTCGAGCGGTTCTTGGTGGAACACGTCGAGTCCCGCGCCTTTGATCCGGCCGGACTGCAGCGCACAGATCAGGGCTTTTTCGTCCACCAGTTCCCCGCGCGAGGTGTTGATCAGGCACGCGTCGGGGCGCATGGTGCCAAAATGCCTTCTCGTCAGCAAATTCCGTGTCTCCGCCACGAGACGAACGTGCAGCGAAACGAAGTGGCTTTGCTGGAGCAAGTCGTCCAGCTCCACATACGTCACTCCCGCCGCTTCCGCTCGCTCTGCCGTCAGCCTCGGCCCCCACGCGATCACGTTCATTCCGAACGCTTTGGCAACCTTCGCGACGGAGAGGCCGATCTTGCCGAGCCCGATCAGGCCGAGGGTCTTGCCGGAGATGTTTTGCGTGATGCCGATCGGCCAACTCCCCGCTTTCATCTGCGCGGTGAACTTCACCAAGTCGCGCGCCAACGCAAGGAGAAACGCAAACGTCAACTCCGTCACCGCCGCCGTCGACCCGCCCGGCGTGGTGGCGACCGGGATGCGGCGCTTGTTGACTTCCGACATGTCGATGTGCGCAAGACCCGTGCCCGTCTGGGCGAGAAGTTTGAGGTTCGGCATCTGGTCGAGCAACTCCGCCGTCACTTTCGTTCTCTCGCGCATGAACACCACGGCGTCGGCGTCGCGCACCCGCTCGTAGAGAACGGCTGGCGACGGTTGATCGTGATAAATCTGTACGTCCGAAAACTGCTTCAGGGCGTTCAATTTCTGGAGCCCGTTGGTAGCATTGTCCCAATCGTCAAGGATGACCGTTTTCATGAAAAGCCCTCCTGTTCCGCTGTGTGAAATTTTGTTTTGCATAGCAAAACTAGTTTTCTACATTATACCATATGAATACCATATGACTCAGCGGATTTGACCTGTCCCTCGGAGGATGTATTTGGAAGAAGTAAGTTCTCGCAGCCCCATCGGGCCGCGGGCGTGCAGTTTCTGTGTGGAGATGCCGATCTCCGCGCCGAAGCCGAATTCGAATCCGTCGGTGAAGCGCGTCGACGCGTTGTGATAGACGGCAGCGGCGTCCACGCGGGTCAAAAACGCCTGTGCCGCCGACTCGTTGCCCGTGATGATCGCTTCGGAGTGCTGCGTGCCGTAGCGGCCGATGTGCTCGACGGCGTCGTCCAGCGAGTCGACGACCTTCACCGCGAGGATGAGGTCGAGGAATTCGGTCGACCAGTCCGCTTCGGCGGCGGGGACGATCCGCGAACGTGCAGAGTCACGATCAGAACCAGCAAACTCGCCAACTCGTTCAAAAGTTCGCTCAGAACGGCTTTCGTCCCCTACTTCCAACGCCTGCTCGTAAGCGTCAGTCTCAAACCGTTTTAAAGTCCCCTTCTCTCCACCAAGCCGAAGTCGTTTCAAAGTCCGCTCACACCCGCGTATCTCCACCCCTCGTTCCGCCAACTCAGCGGCGAGTTCGCGCAACCATTCAGCTCCTACCGCTTCATGCACCAACAGCGTCTCCATCGCGTTGCAAACCGAAGGTCTCTGCGTTTTCGCGTTGAGGATAACTGCCTTCGCCATCGCGAGGTCCGCCTCTGCATCCACGTACACGTGGCAGTTGCCCACCCCCGTTTCAATCACGGGCACTCTTGAATTCTCCACCACGCGGTTGATCAACTCCGCGCCGCCGCGAGGAATCACGAGATCGACCAGCCCTCTTGCCCGGATCAATACATCCACCGTTTCCCGCTCCGTCCGGTTGATCAACTGAATCGCGTCCGCCGTCAATCCGGCCCGCTCCACTCCCTCGCGCATCGCCGCCACCAACTCGACGTTGGTTCGCAACGCTTCCCGACCGCCGCGCAAGATCACGGCATTGCCCGTCTTCAACGTCAACCCCGCCGCATCCACCGTGACGTTCGGGCGGGACTCGTAGATCATCGCGATGACGCCGAGCGGCACGCGAACTTTTTCCACGCGCAAGCCGTCCGCCCGCACGAACGTCTCGATCACCTCTCCCACCGGATCGGGCAACGCCGCCACTTGTTGCAAGCCCTCGATGATCCCTTGCATCCGTTTCTCATCCAACGCCAACCGGTCGATCCGTCCCTCCGACTGCCCCGTCTCTCGCGCTTCCGCCACGTCCAACGCATTCGCCGCCAAAATTGCCTCGCGCCGCTCCCACAGGGATTGCCCCATGGCGCGGAGCGCTTCGTTTTTTTGATCCGTCGTGGCGACGCGCAGTTGTTTGGCAGCGTTCTGCGCGCTCTCCGCTTGCTTCAGAACCAGAACTTTCAACAGCTCGGCTTCCGTGATCATCTTCCTCGAACCGCCTTTCTCGCGTGAAATTGTGTGCCGATGTCCTCACCTCGCACGATGCGCGCCAACACATCCGGCTCCGTGCTCGCCGCCACTACCAAATCGATTCCGGCGTCCATCGCGATTCGTGCCGCCGCCAGTTTCGAGCGCATCCCCCCGGTGCCGACAACCGTGCCCGTGCCGCCCGCCATCTGCTCCAACTCCTCGGTGATCTCCCAGACGTCGAGCAAGCGCTCCGCCGACTCATCCAGTCGCGGGTCGGACGTATACATGCCGTCGATGTCGGTCAGCAACACCACGAGGTCCGCCTCCGCGACCACCGCGACCAGACTCCCGAGCGTGTCGTTGTCGCCAAAGCGGATCTCTTCCACCGCGACCGTATCGTTTTCGTTGACGATCGGAATGATTCGATGGGCGAGCAGCGTTTCCGTCGTGTTGCGGATGTTCAAGAAGCGGTTTCGCACTTCCACATCGGAGCGCGTCAACAGCAACTGCCCGATGACGATCCCGCGCTCGGCAAACATCTGCTCGTAGGTGTTGATCAACAACCCTTGGCCGACGGCGGCGGCGGCTTGTTTTTCCGGCATGGAGATCGACTCCCGCTGCCAGCCCAGTTTGCCAAGACCGGCGGCGATGGCGCCCGACGACACCAAGAGCACTTCATGCCCCTCTTCCCGCAACTCCGCCAGCATGTCGACCAAGCGGGAAATCCGCGCCTCGTCAAGCCGCCCTGTTTCGTCGGTCAGCGAACTCGACCCTGCTTTTACAACGATCCGTCTGTGATTCATGCTGTTCTCCTCCTCTTCTCCACTCCAAAACGCCAATAAAAAAAGCCCTCTCGTCCCTCAGAAGGACGAAAGAGCTCTCTCTCGCGGTACCACCTTCGTTGACAGAGCACCCCCTTGGGAGGTCTGCTGCCCACTCAAGCCGAGATAACGGTCGGAACCCGTTCTGCTTTTCACAGAAAGCTCAGGAGGCGGTTCGGCAAGATGCTTCCGGCGGGGGCTCTCAGCCGCTGACCCCTGCTCTCTGATCGGTTTCTCCCGCGTACTCACTCCATCATCGCGTTGCCCAAAAGTATTGTTTATATTTATACATCCGAACGCAGGAGGCTGTCAAGAAAAAAACACCTCTGCCCGCACACTTTTCTCCAAGTGCGGACAGCGGTGTTTTTTCTACACGTTCACAGAAACGGTCAACAGGCCCAGAAACAGACTGAGTTCCAGGTGCACATCCAACGGCTTGTCCCGTCCGTCCATGCGCAGGGACACACGGCGGCCGCCGTCGCCGGAAACCGGCTTGATCGCTTCGACCACGCCCGCGCCCAAGTCGCGGTGTTGCAGGGTGTCGCCGACTGCAAGCGGCTGTTCTCCGTACTTCTCCAGCGCGGCTTTCATCCGATCCTGCGGCGAAACGGACATCACGCCGGAACCGCCGGCGCTTGCGCCAATCCCGTATCGCCCGCCAGACTGAACACCGCTTGCGCCTGCTCCAAATCTCCCGCCCAGCTGACTGCCTCCTGTACCATAAGAACCTCCAGCCGGACGACCGCCTGCGCCAACTCCGAATCTCCCGCCCAGCTGACTGCCTCCGTACGCCCCGACCGGCACGCCGTCGAGAAGCCCTGTGGACTTGATCTCCACGTGCTTCCCGCGCTGCACCAACCCCGTTTCATACAAAAACGGAGAGGGCTCCGTCCGGCTCCCGTGGTAACACTTCGGCGCCGACAACGTCAAAAACCGCTTCGCCCGCGTCATCCCGACATAGAGCAGACGGCGCTCTTCTTCCAGCGCGGCATCCCGCTTCTCCCCTTCGGCGTTCAGCGCTTTGGCGTGCGGCATCATGTCTTCCACCAGCCCGATGCAATAGACGTGCTCAAACTCCAACCCCTTGGCTTTGTGCATCGTCATCAACTGGATGCCCTCGCCCTTGTTGCGGTTTTTGCGAATCGTCTCGTTGACTTCCGCGACATGCTGCAAGAACTTCGGGATCGTCCCGTGCCCGATCACCGCTTGCTCCAATTCCTCCAGCGGTTCCGACGCCGCTTTCAGATCGTTGCCGGTCTTGGTCGTGTACTCTTCCAGATACTTATCGTACCCGATCTCCTTGCGAAGCGTCTGCAACGCCGACGCGGGCGACTGAAACTTCAACTTGTGCAAGTCCTTCGCCAACTGCTCGACTTTCTGCCGCTGGTACGGCTCCAAACCTGTCACCTGCTTCAACGCTTCCAGGTATGAGCAATTCTTCTCCCGACGAATGTGATGCACTTCTTCCACCCAACGCTCCGGATACAGATAGCGCTTCGGCCGGTTGATGATCTGCACCAACCCGTCCAGATCGTCCGGCTCCAGTGCCAACCGGAAGTACGTCAACACATCCCGCACCTGCCAACGGCGGTAGAAATCACCGTCCGCATCATGCAGCGTAAACGGCACGTTGCGCGCCACCAATCCGTCGATCATCGCCCGCACTTGGATGTTCGTCCGGTAGAGAATCGCAATCCCCTCCGGCTCCATCCCGTCGCGCAGCAACTGTTCGATCTGCGTCAACACCTGCTCCGCTTCGTCCCGCTCGCCTTCAGGCCGGATGACAACAGGACGGTCGCCTTCGCGCCCCGTGCCCTTGATGTGCTTGCTCTGGCGTTTGCGGTTGTGCAAAATCAAGCGCGACGCCGTGTCGATCACCGGGTCGGTCGAGCGGTAATTCGTCGCGAGAATCACTTTCGCCGCTCCGGGAAACGTCTCTTCAAACTCCAGCAAAAACTCCACCCGCGACCCTCGGAAGCGGTAGATCGACTGGTCATCGTCGCCGACGATGCAGAGATTCCCGTGCCCTGCCAACAGCTTGATCACTTCATACTGCGCGAGGTTCGTATCTTGAAACTCGTCGACGAGGATGTAGCGGAACTTGCGCCGGTAATACTCCAACGCCAGCGGATTGCCCGTCAGCATGTGATAGCACTCCACGAGGATGTCGTCGTAATCCCAGCGATCCATCCGCGCCTTGGCTTTCTCATAGCCCGCGAACAGGTCGCGGAATTTCTGGTTCTCCGGCTTCGTCGCTTTGATGCGCGCGGGGAGGATCAGGTTGTTTTTGCACAACCCGATCTTCTGCAGGGCGTCGGCGACTTCCTCGTCGTCGCCGTCCTCGCCCGCTTCCCGCAGAAGGTTGCGTATGATCTGCCGCTGCTCCGCGTCTTCCAGCAACTGCGGCATCCGGCCGCCGTTTTGCTGCAACAGCATCCGCAAAAACACCGAGTGAAACGTCCCGATCTCCGCCGCCCGCGCCACGCTTTCGCCGATGCCGGGCAACCGGCCGAGCCGCTCCTGCATCTCTTCGGCCGCCGCGCGGGTGAACGTGACGATCAAAAGCTGGTTCGCCGGAATCCGAGCCACTTGCATCATGTAAGCGGCGCGGCAGGTGAGCACCGTCGTCTTGCCGCTGCCTGGCCCCGCAAACACGACGAGAGGCCCCGCCGTATGGCGGACCGCCTCTCGTTGTTCCGGGTTGAGTCGTATGCCGTTGTCTGCGATCCCCTCAAAAAAGCCCGTCTCGCTCAAAATCAGCATTCTCTTCCCACTTTCGTATAAAATCCTGAAGTTCAGGAATCAAAACTTCCAATCGCCGCTTCTCGACCATCAGTCCTGCTATCGAGTCCAAGTCGGCCGCGTCGAAATGCGCCAGAACTTGTGCGGGCAATTGATTATACCGAATCTCCCAAGTTGAGACAACCGTCCGCAATCTCGAAAAACGCTCGTACAGGCTTTCCGGCTCTACGCGCATCGATCAAACGCTCGCGAAGGCAGAAATCTTACTCCGCTTGCTCTTCGCGCCATTTGGCAACCAGCGCGCTCAGGTCTTCCGCCAGCGCGCCGATGCGCTTGCGCTGTTGCATGAGGGACTCGATCCCTTTGAGGTCTTCGAGGTTGAACAGCGACAGCACTTCGTTCGGCAGTTCTTGATTGCGAGAAGTGAGTTGTTCAGCCGCTTGGGTCAGCTGTTGCAACACGACGTCGACCAGTTTGTCGGTCGGAACCGCCGGTTGCGTTTCGTCGGTGGTGGTTTCTACAGTGGTTTCTACAGTCGTTTCCAAGGCGTTCATCGAAGATTCCTCCGTTTCAAGGTCTGTTTCATGTTCGGTTACATGATCGGTTTCATGTTCGGTGTCAAGTTCAGTGTCCAAAGGTTGCGTTTCCGGTTCTGCTTCCGGTTGCGCCGGTGCAGCTTCCGTCAAAAGTTCAGCGGTCGCCGCCGCTTCCGGCTCGACCAGCAGACATTCCACGATTTCGCCCGCCACCGCAAAGCGCGGGTCCAATTCCGGACAGAAAATCCCGTCCGCGTTGACCAACTCAAGCAAATCGGTGCGTTGCGCCCGACGGGACCCCAACTCCACCATCAACTCGGCGACGGCATCGTGAATCAAGTCCCATTCGGTCAGCAGGTATTCCCCGCTCTCCAAACGGGCAAAGCGCGGATCGCTGTCCAAGTCCACCCGCGACATCAGCTCGCCGCGGTTGCGGCCGGTCGACTGCTGCAGATGGCGAAGAATCTCGCCCTGCTTCTCCGGTCGGCCCGACTCTTTCAAAAATTCATAGGCGCGCTCGCCAAGCTCATCCTCGGCCGCGTTGCGCAACTCATAACGCTCGTCCTCCAACTTGAGAAACGATCTGTTGCGCGATTGCAAAGCCGCACGGACGCGATCCGGGATGGAATCGAGGGATTTCTCCCCAAGGCCTGCCCATTGGCTTTGCACGGCATCGACCAACTCCGACTCGCTCATCGGACCTGCCGCGACGCGCAACACGCGTTTTAGAAACCCTTCCAGGCTGTAGCGAAACGTCCAAGCCCCTTGTTGCAACATGTTGCGTTCATCCCCTTCAAAAAACTGCTTCGCTCTATAAGATTCGACAGACGTGTGCATTTTCCTGTCGTCATTTGCCAACGTTGCCTGCCGCGACCAACTTTAATTTGCCGCGGCACTTGCCGCACCCGTACTTTTTCACATCGATCTGCCGTTTGCGCTCATAAGGTTGACCGCACGACACGCACGCGTACAGGTAGCGCGTCTTCACTTCCCGCCGTAGCCCCGTGTCCGGGCAATAGCGCGAACCGCCGACCTGCTCCAACAAGCGCTTAAAGTCGGCGTCTTGGTGCCGGTAGCCGCGCTTTTGCAAATGGAGATGATAGTGGCACAGTTCATGCTTGATCGTGCCGATCATCGACTCCAGCCCGTGCGCTTCGTAGTGGTGCGGGTTGATCTCGATGTCGTGCGTTCGGAGCAGATAGCGTCCGCCCGTCGTGCGCAACCGCCCATTCCAGCGCGCTTTGTGCCGAAACGGCCAGCCGAACGACTCGGCGGAAATGGTCTCGACGAGTTGCTGCAAGTCTTGCTCGGTCATGGCTTGGCTTCCTCATTGTCCTCCACATCGTAGTGGACGACGTGTTGGATGGTTTGCGGCAACTCCTTCAATCCGGCACGCAGGAAGGACGGATACACCCGTTCCCCTTCCAACCTGTCAATCGGGAACCACTTATAGAGCAGATGAACATCCGTCTCGATCCCGCGGTGCACCACGTCCTTGTTCAACAGCGGATGGTTCTCGTCCGTCAGGTGAAGCAAATAATAGAAAGCCGTCTCGTGATACGGCATCCCGTCGATTTCAAAAAAATTCTCCGACACCCACAGCATGCGGTCGACGCGCACTTCCACACCCAGTTCTTCCATGAACTCGCGCACGATCGTGACGTTTGACGGCTCCATGATCTCGATGCGTCCGCCCGGCAAACTCCAAAAATCATCTTTCTCCAAGCGGTGTAACAACACATATCCGTCGTGAACGACGATCCCGGTCGACCGATGATTAAACCGTCTGCCCCCAAGATCGAAATTGATCATCATCTCTGCGTCCTCCTCTCGTCCACAAACATACCCTTACGCTATCCAAATTCTATCAAGAAAGCAACTGTTTTCAGGCGACAGTTGTTTTTTTGCAAAAACTATTCTGCATCCGCATCCGCATCCGCTGGAGCTGGAGCGGGAAACTGATCGGGACGCAACGCCAGTGCCAAGGCAGGGTCTTGAGGCGCAATTGAATCAAGCTCAATGCTTACCGTCACATCATCGCTGTTCTCATCTTTCGTTTGAGTCATAGACCCTTGGAAAAACAACTTCCTCGCAGCCGCGTTCAGAGGTACATACTCCTCCGGTGAATCCGGCAGGTTGCTCAGCCGATCGATCAACAGCTCCAATTCCGGTTTCAATAACTCCTGCGTAACCGTCGTGAAGGGGTCATCTCTCCAAAACGTATTGATCGCTTTCACATCTCCGGCAAATCCTCGTACCGTATGGCGGTCATAGATGTGCTTCCATTGTTCAACGGGGATGTTGACCATGACCGTGACAGTCGAATCGTACGTCTCGATCTCGTTGCCGTTCTTGCGATAGCCTTTCAGGTCATACGTCCATTCAAACTCGCTCTCCGCCAAGTTTGCAGGGTAGGCCTGTTTCGCGGTTCCAAGATCGGCCGGCGCTGCATCCAACCAAGTCGCGGGCACTTTTTTGACATACTTGTCTCCGGCCGCATTTTGATACCAAGCGTTGAGGTTGAGTTTGGGCTCGGCTCCTTCCTCCATCGAGGTCAGATTTTTCTCGATCATGTCCAACAGCTCCGCCACGCGGCCGTCAAAATCTTCGTTGTAAGATTCCTCCTTCATCCCTTGCGATTGGTTAGGCAAGATCGTTTGCAATCGGACGAGGGCACGAGCGGCGTTGTCAATCGCTTCAAGCGCCGGTGTTCGCGCCGATCGGCTGACCACGTTGCCCGCCACCGCAACTTGCGGGTCGAACGTGTCTCCCTGATCGGCCACCCGATCCTTCGGGCCGGGCGTTAAGTTATTGGGCAGATTGAGGAGGCCCGTCTTGGACAGAACCCCCAAATGAGTTTTGAGCGTCTCGAAGGCCGTTTTGGTTTTCTCGTATAAGGTTGCTGACGGTTGAATGAGCGTCTCAATTTTCTTCAGCGTTTCGTAGAGATCTTTTAGCTGATTTTGCGATACGGAGTGGTCCAACTGTGCTTGCTTGCCGCCTGCCATCTCCGAATGGGCTGTCGTCAACCGCCCTTTGTTATGCTCGTTCTTCCAGTCGTTCCGTTGAATCGGGGCTTGCGATCTCAACAGTTGGGCGGTGAAACGGTTCCCTCGGAGCTGTTGCATTTGTAAGAGTCGAGATTGGAGCGCGGCACCCCCGCTTCTGGCAGACTGCTCGGGAGCAGACGGTGACTTTGTTTGCATCTTCCCGTTTGCTGAATGATCAAATACCATTAAAACCCCTCCTCAATCCGATTATAGACAAAAAGCCCCCTGCACGTCCACGCGGCCAGGGGGCTTTTTCGCTAAATTTTAAACTGTCCGATCACGTCTTGCAGCTCTTGCGCGGCGGTGGAAAGTTCCTGAATCGACGCCGTCATCTCTACCGTGCACGCCAACTGCCCTTCCGAGGAAGCCGCCACCTCGTTGGACGACTTCGACGTCGCGTTGGCGATGCGGGTCAACTCTTCGACCGACGACGTGATCTGCTGCGACGAGGCGCTGAGTTCCTGCGACGCCGCCGAGATGTCTTGAATCTGCCCCGCGACGGAGAGTGTGGCGTGCAGAATCTTCTGAAACTCCATGCCCGCCTCGTCCACCCGTTGCAAACCCGTTTGCACTTCTTCGTTGCTCGCTTGCATCGCAAGCACCGCTTTGCCCCGTGTCGCCGTGGATCTCCAGCACCAACTCGGCGATCTGCGTCGCCGATTCCTTCGACTGCTCCGCCAGTTTGCGCACCTCGTCGGCGACGATGGCAAATCCGCGTCCGTGCTCACCCGCCCGAGCCGCTTCAATGGCGGCGTTGAGCGCCAGCAAATTCGTGCGCGCCGCAATCGACGTGATCACTTCGACGATCTGACCGATTTCCTGCGAGCGGTCCGCCAACCGCTGGACGACTTGCTCCGACGCGTTCGTGCTCTCGTGAATCGACTTCATCTGGTTCACGACGCTTTGGATGACGACGTTGCCGTGTTCCGCCGCTTGCGACGTTTCCACAGACGCTTCTGTGACGCCCGCCGACGTTTCGGCGATGCGTTGGATGCCGTGCGCGACGTCTGTGAGCGAAGTCAAGCAATCTTCCGCTCCGAGCACTTGCGTTTGGGCGCCGCTCGCCAGCTCTTGCATCGTCGCCGTGACGTGCTCCGTCACCGTCATCACGTGCCCGGCGCTCGTCAGCAACACGTGCGTCGCGCTTTGCACCTGAGCCGCGGTGCCGTCCACCCGTTGAATCAACGTGCGCAAATTCTGCACCATCGCATTGATCGAGCGGGTCAAAATCGTCACTTCATCCCGGCTCTTGGCGCGGGTCGGAATCTCTTCGACGCTCAAGTCGCCCCCCGCCACGCGGTTCGCCAATTCCGTCAGGCGACCCATCGGGCGCAGGCGGTAGTGGATGATGCCAAACGCGAGGATGACTTCCACCGACACGGCGTACACTGCGATATGCAAAAACAGCACAACGAGGGAGCTTTTGTCTTGGATCGCTCTCCACTCGCGTTCGGCGCGTTCGTTCATTTTTTGATCGAACTTCTGAAGCGAGGAGTCGATCTCCAGTTTGGCGTTGTCGTACGTTTCGTTGAACAACAGTTGGCGGGCATTGACCATGTCGCCTGCGTTGACCGCTTCGATCGCCTCCCCTTCGATTTTGAACATGATGTCCGACTTCTGCTCGGCTTGTTCGACGAGTTCGAGTTCTGCCCCGGGGGTGTTCAGTTCTCGAAGGCGCTTGAGGACGCGCTCGCGGGTTTTCGTGCCGTTGATTTCCAGCCAGTAGTTGTTGTAGTGCTGTTTGTCCCCGCTTTGGACGTACATCCGCGCTTCGTTGCTCAACAGGTCGGTCGCTCCGGCGAGGTCGAGACCCAGCTGTTTCAATTCCATGCGCTGCTCGACGGCTGCTTGATTTTGGACGGCGTACTCGTTTTGCAGATACAAAAGGTACAACATGATCCCGACACACGTGAACACGAACACATTGATGATCACGATCAACCGGGTCAGTTTCGCAGTGCCCAACAACACGTTTCAGTCACCACCCTCAAAGAGATTAAGATAACTGAATATATACGACAAATGAAATTAAACCCCTTCTCCATTGAGCAGGGGTTTACCAGATTAGGATGTTTCTAAACCGAGTGTGAAGGTGATGACGACATACGCGAGAAACGCCGCGCCCCACTTCCAGTTGATTTTTTGCGAACGATAGCCCGGCACGCCGACCGCCATGCCGACGAGAAAGCCTCCCGCCAGCCCGCCGAGGTGGCCCCAGTAGTCGATGCGCGGGACGAGAAAGCTCATCACGAGGTTGATCGCCAGCATGTAATACACCGACGAGCCGATCGTCATCGAGAACGCTTTCTGATCATGCCGCCCAAACGCCAGCAGCGCCCCCATCAAGCCGAAAATCGCCCCGGACGCGCCGAGCGACGGGTTGTCGTTGAACGCAAACGACAGCAAGCAACCGGCGATGCCCGCCAGCAGGTAGACGGCGAGGTACCGCTTGCTGCCGTAGATGCGCTCCGCCACTTTGCCTAGCACCCAAAGGCTCCACATGTTGAAGAAGATATGCGACACCTCATAATGAAAAAACACCGGTGTCAACAAGCGGTAGAACTCGCCCTGCCGGATCAACTCCGGCACCATCAAACCTCTGTACAGGAATTCCTGCGACGCATCCATCCGCGCGATCAAAAAAATCAACACGGTCAGCGCGAGCAACGCGTACGTCACCGTGGTCTTGGCGCTGTGGTTCATCTTGGACTCGATGCGCTCCACCCGGCGGTTCGAGAGTTCGACCAGTTGCGCCTCCCACTGCTCCTTGCTGCGGTAGAGCAGTTCGTCCGGGTAGTTCGCGTTCGGATAATGGGCGACGAGGTCGCGCAACGGCTCCACGGAGATCCCCTTGACGGCGGGGCCGGTCGGCCATTCGCCCAGCACGCCGCGCGAGAGGTCGACGGCGACGGCTGCCGCGCCGATCGTTTTCAGATAGCCCAGGTAGCGGGTGGCGGCTGTGATGGCGCGCAAGTTTTCTTCGGAGCGCCACTGGGAGAAGATAAAGACGGTCAGGCTGTATGTATTTTGCGAGCGTTGGTGCTCGCCGAAGTTTTTCGCTTCCCGCTCCGTGAACGCTTGGATCTGCTCCACCGTCAAGCCGTCCGCCGGAACCAGTTGGATCACTTGGAGCGATTGAAATTTCCTGCGCATCAACAGCAACGAGGGCCTGCCTTGCCCCTCGGCCTGTTCCTGTGGCAAAATGGTAAAGTCATCATGCGCGATCAAACTCTGCGCCATTCCATAGAGGAAGGTGCTCAAACGCTGTTGTTCGCTCACCGAACTCCTCCCCCCCTTTTTTGAAAGGATGTGTATACAGCTTGAATATCTTCGCCATCGGGGACTTGCACCTGTCGTTTGCAAACCCTAAGCCGATGGACATCTTCGGCGACAACTGGGCGGACCATCCCGAGAAGATTCGCGCCAACTGGGAGCGCCTGGTCACTTCGGACGACCTCGTGCTGCTGCCCGGCGATATCTCGTGGGCGATGTCGATCGAGGAAGCCAAGCTTGACCTCGACTACATCGCGTCTCTGCCCGGCCGCAAACTGATGATTCGCGGCAACCACGATTATTGGTGGTCGACCGTCTCCAAAGTCCGCAAAGCGCTGGACCCGTCGATTCAAGTGCTGCAAAACGACTCGATCACCATCGGCGACATCACGTTCGCCGCCACACGCGGTTGGGACTGCCCCGGCGCCTACTCGTTTGACGAGCATGACCGCACCGTCTACGAGCGCGAAGTGGGCCGGCTGAAACTGTCGCTCGACCATGCGATGAAGCACGGCGCGACACGCATCTGGGTGATGCTGCACTACCCGCCGACCAACGAAAAGCACCAAGAAACCGGGTTCCTCGATGTCCTGCGCCAATACCCTGTCGAGAAAGTCGTCTACGGCCATCTGCACGGCTCGGAGGGACACAAAGGCGCGTTGGAAGGCATGCACGACGGAATCGAATACCGACTGGTCGCTTGCGATTATCTTGATTTTGCCCCGCTGAAACTCACCTGAGTCCGCGGGGCTTTCTTTCGTTTTTTAGAGCGTCGGCAGGTTTTGCAAGGTGCGGCGGGCTTCTTCGACCATCGAGGAAATCACGTCCTCCACGGTCGGGATCGAATGGATCAAGCCGACGCCTTGACCACCGTACGCAAAGCCGTGCTGCAGGTCGCCTTGGAGCGCGCCGATGCTGTTTTTCTCGCCCTTGATAAACGGGTAGAGTTCGTCCGGCGACGGTTGGGTGCGCTCGAACGCCAGCACTTCCGCCACATACGGCGATTTCAGCACGCGGGTGACGCGGCCGACACTGCGCTCAATCATCGTGGTGTCTTCGGCGCGGGCGGCGACCAGCGCTTGTTTGTACTGCTCGTGCGCGGGCGACTCCACGGTCGCCGCCAAACGGGTGCCCAGTTGCACGCCCGCGGCGCCAAGCGCGAGCGCTGCGGCGAGACCTCGTCCGTCCGCAACGCCTCCCGCCGCGATGACCGGCACGTTGACGGCGCTTGCCGCCTGCGGAATCAACGCGAACGTCGTCACTTCCGACGGGCCGTTGTGACCGCCTGCTTCAAAACCTTCCGCGATCAAGATGTCCGCTCCGGCGGCTTCCGCTTTTTGCGCGTGCATCGCCGTGGAGATCACAACCATCACCGGAAGACCCGCTTCTTGGAAGACGGGAATGAACGGGCGCGGGTTGCCCGCCGAAATCGAGACGGCGCGCAGGTGTTGCTTGTATTTCAAAATCATCTCCACCCGTTCGCGCGGGTCGCTGTGCTCGCCGATCGGCAAATTGACGCCAACCGGTTTGTTCGTGCTCTCGATGGCGATCTGAATCTGCTTCTCAAAGTCTTGAAGCGTTCGTCCCGCCGAACCGACTTGGCCGAACGCGCCTGCGTTGGAAACGGCAGCGGCGAGCCGCCCGTCTCCTATGTACGCCATACCGCCTTCGATGATCGGGAACTCCACCCCGAGCAACTCCAGCAATCGTTGTTTCATCTCCATCAACCTCCTCTATCCAATCGTACCATATCCCAAACAAAAAAGGACGCCCTGCGCGGGCGTCCCTTCGTCATTTGTCATTGATTACCCGCGCATCAGAGAGAACACTTCGGCGCGTGCTTGCGGATCTTCGTGATAGAGACCGCGAACGGCGGTGGTGATCGTCGACGCGCCCGGCTTCTTCACGCCGCGCATCGTCATGCACATGTGCTCTGCTTCCACGATGACTGCCACGCCGTGCGGCTGGATTTTGTTGACGAGCGTGTCGGCGATCGTCGCGGTGATGCGCTCTTGAAGCTGCGGTTGGCGAGCGACCGTTTCCACGACGCGCGCGAGCTTGGAGAGGCCGGTGACACGCCCGCCGCGCGGGATGTAGGCGACGTGCGCTTTGCCGTAGAACGGCACGAGATGATGTTCGCACATCGAGAAGAACGGAATGTCTTTCACGATGACGACCTCTTCGTGCATTTCGTTAAACAGCGCGGTGAGTTCGTCCTCCGGGTTCTTGCCGAGCCCCTCGAACACTTCCGCGTACATCTTCGCCACACGCTTCGGCGTATCGAGCAAGCCTTCGCGGTTCGGGTCTTCCCCGACCGCTGCCAGAATCATACGCACAGCTTCCTCTATTTGACCGAGATTGACTTCCTTCATCTGTTGAAAACCTCCTATCGAAAATCTGACCTGAATCAGACTATACAAAACCTCTACAATATTATCAAAAACTAGAATTACTATAGCTAGAAAGCTAGCCTTTGTCAAATGTTGCACTTTAAAAGCGTGTCCAATCTTACAAAATCTCACGCTCCGAATCCCAAACTTCCTGAAAAAAATCCCCTGCCGCGAGCGGGCAGAGGATTTTTGCATCACAGAACTGCTGCTTACGTTTACTGCTTCGGCGGAGGAAGCGGGATCGACGGTTGACCGCCGGTTCCCGGCTGCGTTGCGCCGCCTCCGGTCCCCGGTGTCGTCCCGGTGCCCGGTTGCGGCAACGTGCCTCCCGTGTCGCCGTCCGTTCCGCCCGGAGGCTGTGTGCCGCCCGTGCCCGGATTGCTCGGTTGCGTCGGGTTGGTCGGCTGGGTCGTGCCGCCGTTGCCTTGCGTCGTTCCCGTTCCGCCTCCCGTGCCGTTGCCCGTTCCCGGCTGCGTTGGACCGCCGGCGCCCGGTTGCGTCGGCTGGTTCGGGTCTTTCGGCTTTTGCGTTTCGCCGCCCGGAATCGCGACGCTCGCGAAGTTCGATTTGGAAAGCTCTTGACCGTCTTTCCAAACGACGACGCTGTACCAGTACGACTTGCCCGGCGTGACGCTTCCGTCGGTGTAGCCCGGCTTGGTGTATTGTCCAAGCGGAATCGAATTCACCGCGGTGCCGTCCGGGTTTTTGTCCGCCCGGTAGAGGAAGTATTGCACGCCCTCCGCCTTGACGGACGACCAGTTGACTTGCACAGACTTGCCGTCAAACGCAGCGGAGAGGTCGTTGACGATCGTGTCGGATTCCTTCGGTTGGTCTTTGGTTTTGTCCTTGTCGTCCGTCGGCGCTTTCTCTTGGACGTTGGTGTCGAAGCCCTTCGATTTCGTGCCGGCCAAACCTGCCGACATGACTTTCGAGAACATCGCCGCCGGCAATTCCGAGCCTTGGCGCAGATAGTGCTGTTGGTCGGACTTGTCAAAGCCCATCCACGTCACCATCACGTAGTCGCTGGTGTACCCGGCAAACCAGGCGTCGCGGTTCCCGGACGTGCCTTCCATCTCCGTGGTCCCGGTCTTGCCCGCCACGTCGCGGCCGCTGATTTGCGCGGCGGTACCCGTGCCGGAATCGACGACGAGCTTCATCATCTTGGTCATGACTTTTGCGGTTTCCGGTTTGATCGCGTCGTGCTTTTGCGTTTTGATCGAAGCGATCTCCGTGCCGCCGTCGTTTTTGATGGATCGAATCGCATACGGCGTCACGCGCTGTCCGTTGTTGTCCGGCACAAACGCGGTGTACGCGCCCGCGAGGTCGAGCGGAGAAACCTCCACGTCGCCCAGCGCGATCGAGAGTTTGTTTTGGTCTTCCTTATCGAGCGGGATGCCGAAGTTTTGCGTCGCGTACTTGTAGCCGACGTCGATGCCCATTTCATAGAGCAAGGAGGCAGCCGGAACGTTCCACGACTCGCGGATCGCTTCATACATCGGAACCGTATCGGTGTAGTAATCCTTCCAGTTCTTCGGCGCATACGAGCCGAAGTGCGTGTCGCGCTTGTTGTTGAGCGGCGACGTGGACGTTTTAAACCCGGTGTCGATCGCCGGCGCATAGTCGACGATCGGTTTGAACGACGAGCCCGGACGGACTTTCGCCATGCTCGCCCGGTTAAACCCGCGCAGTGCATGTTCATCGTTGGACTCGCGTCCGCCGACGATCGCAGCAATCCCGCCGGTCTTCGGATCAACGACGACCGAAGCGCCTTGGACGATCGTGCCGTCGGCAGCGTTGTTCGGGAAGTTGCTCGCGTTTTGGTAGTTTTTCTCCAGCGCTTGCTGGAATTTCGGATCGAGGTTCGTGTAGACCTTCACCCCGCCGCGCAGAATCTGTTCCGCCGGGATGTCGAGCTTCGTTTCCGCTTCTTCCAGGATGTAGTCCAAATAGTACGGGTATTGGACGTTGTCCATCGCACCCTTGATGTTCTTGCCTTGTTTCAAGACGAGTTTGTCTTGCTTGGCTTTATCGGCTTCGTCTTGCGTGATGTAGCCGTTCTTCGCCATCGCGTCCAGCACGATGTTGCGGCGCTTGATCGCCGCTTCGACGTTCTGGTCGTTGTACGGGTCATACGCGGACGGCGCGTTCGGCAGCCCCGCGAGCAGGGCGCATTCGCTGAGCGACAGGTCCTTCATGTCGTCGCCCTTGCCGAAGTAGACTTCCGCCGCCATCTTGATCCCGGTCGCGCCGTGACCGAAGTAGACGCGGTTCAGATACATCTCCAAGATGTCTTCCTTGGAATAGTTTCGCTCAATCTGTGCAGCGAGATAGACTTCCTTAACTTTCCGGGAAAGCGTCTTATCCTGCGTCAAGTAGACGTTCTTCGCCAACTGTTGCGTCAGGGTCGAACCGCCCTCCGCTGCGGAGCCGGTCAGGATGTCTTTCCAGATCGCCCGGCCAATCGAGCGGAAGTCGATGCCGTTGTGATCGTAGAAACGGCTGTCCTCGACGGCAACAACTCCGTCAGAGACCCACTTCGGCACTTCGTTAAGCGCCGCGTGTTCCCCCGGTTGGGCTTGGAACGACATGATCTCTTGGTCGTTTTTGTCATAGATTTGGGTCGTTTTATACTCGAGTTCAAGCTTTGATGGATCGAACGTCGGAAGCGCAATGCTGCATCCGATCAAAATCACCGAGATCGCCGTTATGAAAAAGGCGATCAGCAAGCTGCGCAAGATTTTCTTGCCCAAGACTATCACCTCTTTTGCAACATTCTACTCTTCTCACCAGTATCCGCACAACTTGGAATTCGCACGGGATCAGGACGCTTCTTACTTCTATTCGTGCGCGAGGGCTGTTTTCTGTCTCTCTGGACAAAAAATAACCCTTCCCACTGTATTAGACGTCATCCGGCGGGAAGGGTTTCAGTTCGCGTTATTCATGTAATTTTCAGACTACTGTTCCTTACAATTCGCTCCATAGCGGAAGAACAACTCGTCGGCGGGCATCACGACCCGCTTGATGCACATCGCCTCGTCGCGCCGCGAGAGCCGCCTGAAGCCGTCGGGATGGCAGAATGCCATCATCAGCCGCATGTACCAGTTCTTAAACCGAAACCACGCCGTGTCCGGCACGTTCATCACGGTGAAGCCGAACGGTTCCACGCCGCGGTTGAGCAGCGTGACGCCCATCAGCGCTTTGATCCTTTCGCCGCGCGGGTGTTTGCGCAGAAACTCCGCGAGCTCCGGCAACGAGCGCTTCACTTCCCGCGCCACGAGCAGCACGCGGCGGTTTTCCGATTGGATGTTTTGCAAAATCCCTTGCAATCTCATGTTGTAAAAGTGCAGAAATCCAACCCAATCTCCATCCTGTACGACATCTCCGCCCGGAAGGTCGAAGGCCGGTCCGGCATAATGACGGATGCGGATGCGAAAAATGTTGGTACCGTCGAGGTCTTCAAAGTCAAAGTGCCGCAGACGTCTGTACACTGTGTCTCCCAGTCGCCAGCAAGCGAGCATCGCGCGGTTCATCTGGGCCACCCCCGTCGGTCGTTTTTTCCGTAGTATGGGCTGTGACTGCCCTGCGTATGCCTATGGTATTCTCGACACAACAAAAAAGTCCCAGGATTGAGTTCCCAGGACTTTACACTGCGGGGTCCAACAATCTGTAGTTCTTACAGCTTGGTGACGTTCGCAGCTTGCGGGCCACGAGCGCCTTCAACGATGTCGAAGGATACTTCTTGGCCTTCTTCGAGGGTTTTGAAACCGTCTGCTTGGATTGCGGAGAAGTGTACGAATACGTCGCCACCGTCTTCACGCTCGATGAAACCATAGCCTTTTTCTGCGTTGAACCACTTGACTTTACCTTGCATTGGGAAGCCTCCTAACGGTACATTAAAAAGGTGACACCTTTGTCTCACATTTTATCTCGCTTAGCAAAAAAAGTCAACGAACTCTTGAATCACGAATTGACTTGTCATTCACAAAAACAATCGAGGAGTCTTGCATGAAGCGACAACGCACCCACATCACCCATGTCTACCTCGTCGGTGTCGAGGACCCGGACGATTACTACCACAAGCCGGAGGGCGTGTTGTTCATCGACAACTTGGGCAACCACACGCTCTACTCCGCCGACTCGCGCTACAATTTCCTGCGCAACGCGATCAACAAATTCCCTTATCAGGATTTGGAGGAAGGCGTGGAGTTTCGCGACCACAACGTCCGGATCACCGACCTGACCGACTCATTTCGTCAAGAGTTCGATCTGGTCATCGACGAAATGCTGTTGATTTTGCGTAAAGTGTTTGAAGGAAGCCCGCGTCAACTGTTCTTCCTCGAAAAGCACCTCAACCCCGACAACCACAACCAGCCGTTCGTGCCCTAGAAGGAGGCCCGATCGCGCCACGCCTGCACGTCCCAGACCTCCGTCACCCAGCCCTCGTAGAATTCGGGCTCATGGGTGACGAGCAGGACGGTGCCGGGGTACGCGGTCAGCGCCTCCTTCAGCGCTTCTTTGGCTTGCAAATCGAGATGGTTGGTCGGCTCGTCGAGCACGAGCCAATTGCTGTCTTGGAGGATCAGTTTGCACAACCGCACTTTGGTCTGCTCCCCGCCGGAAAGCGTGGACAGGGGTTGGAGGATGTGCTCGGCTTTCAATCCGCAGCGGGCCAGCGCTTGACGGATCTCTTTTTGCGTGAACTTCGGGAAGGATCGCCACACTTCTTCCAGTGCGGAATGGCCGGCTTTGAACTCAACTTCTTGGGCGAAGTACGCCGGCATCACCCGCTCGCCGTAGCGGACGCGGCCGTCCAGAGACGGCAGCAGACCGAGCAGGGTCTTGAGGCTGGTGGTTTTGCCGATGCCGTTGTAGCCGACGAGCGCGACTTTCGCCCCGCGTTTGAGCGTCAGCGAGAGCGGCGGGAGCAGGGCGTTGGTTTTTTCATACCCGACGGAGAGACCGTTGGTTTCCAGCACGACGCTGGTCGGATCGACGGCGACTTGGAACTTGAACAGCGGCTTGGGCTGACCGGACGGGCGTTCGAGGCGGTCGATTTTTTCCAAGCGCTTCTCCCGGCTCTTCGCTTGCTTGGCGGTGGACGTGCGGACTTTGTTTTTGGCGATGTAGGTTTCGAGTTTTTGAATTTCGCGCTGTTGTTGGTTGTAGGCTTGCAGCGCTTGTGTGCGGCGCAGTTCCGCCAGTTGCACGAATTGGTTGTAGTTGCCGACATAGCGCGTCAGACGCTGGTGTTCGAGGTGGTAGATGATGTTGACAACCTCGTTGAGAAAGTGCGTGTCGTGCGAGATCAAGATGAACGCGTGCGGGTAGTTGCGCAGATATCCTTGCAACCATTCGATGTGTTCTGTGTCGAGGTAGTTGGTCGGCTCGTCGATCAACAGCACTTGCGGTGTTTGCAGCAGCAATTTCGCCAGCAGGAGTTTGGTGCGCTGGCCGCCGCTCAGTTGATTCACGAGCGTGTCAAAGCCAAGTTGATGCAAGCCGAGACCGCGCGCCACCTCTTCGATTTTTGCTTCCAGCGAGTAAAAATCGTGGTGGTCGAGCGTCTCTTGGAGAGTTGCGTAGCGGTTCAAGATGGAGTCGAGGTCGGAAGCGTCCTCGGCCATTTTTTGCGTCAAACAAGTCATTTCTTCTTCCAGCGCGTACAGTTCAGCGAACGCGGTGCGCAGAAACCCGCGCAAGGTTTGCCCCGCCTGAAGGTCGATGTGCTGTTGCAGGTGTCCGACTTTGAGCCCGGACAGCCAGGTGAGCGTGCCGTTGTCCGGCAAGACCTCGCCGCTCAAGATGCGAATCAACGTGGATTTTCCTGCTCCGTTCGGGCCGATCAACCCGACGCGCTCGCGCGGCAACAGACGGAACTCTAAATCGCGGAATATGGTTTTGTCCCCGAACGAATGGGTGACGTTTTCTACATGCAAGATGCTCATGATGGAATCCTCCTCAAGTGGTTTGAGATCCCATTCACGCGCTGCAAGGCACAGCATACTTCCCCTGGAAGGTACAACAAAGAGAGGCAGGGCGAAAGAAACGCCCTGCCTCTCCTTACGAAGACAACCTAAGAAGACAGACTCCGGTCGAGTCGTGAAAAGGGGGTTTGCTTCCGCTGTGCTTGCAGTTGGCGTAACGGGTGAAAAAGGGCAGACTTCACCTGTCTCAAGCCAAATCCACTGCAAGAACAACGGTCGTAAACATAGGTCCCTCTCACTCTCCTTGAAATGTAGTACTTCCAGTATATGCAAAACTCAGGAGTTTGACAACATCACTTTGTCATACACCCACGGGAAGAGGTGTCGAAAAGCGATCCCGATGCGCCCGATGCGCGGCAGCACGTACATCGGCTTGCGCTCGCGGGCTGCTCGCAGCACCGCGTCGGCAACCGCATCCGCGCTGAGAAACTTCGAAGCCACTTTCGGCAGCTTGGTGCGGTCCGCCCGGTCAAAAAACGGCGTGTCCACCGGGCCGGGGTTGACCGTCGAAAGCGCAACGCCTGTGCCGTGCAGTTCATAGCGCAACCCTTCCGAGAAGCCCTGCACCGCAAATTTCGTGGCGGCATACACCCCGTGCGTCGGCGTGGCGAAGAAGCTCGCCAAAGACGCGAGGTTGATGATCTGACCGCTGCGGCGCGTAAGCATCGAGGGCAGCACCGCTTTGGTCATCCGCACGAGGCCGAAATAGTTGACGTCCATCATGTCGACGATTTCTTCCACGCTCAGGTCGATCGTTTTTTCAAAGAGACCGTAGCCGGCGTTGTTCAAGAGGATGTCGATGTGTCCAAAGCGGTCGAGCACTTCCGACACCACGCGTTGCACCTGCTGATCGGAATGCACGTCCAGCGCAAAGACCGGCGCTTCGATGCCGTACGTCTCCCGAATCTCCGCCGCTGCTTCCAGCAACTTGTCCACCGTGCGGGCTGTCAGGATGGGAATCGCGCCGGCTTGAGCAAACTTGAGCGCCGCCACGCGGCCGATTCCGCTGGAAGCGCCTGTGATCAACACGATCCGGTCGCGCAGAGAGACGGACATCTACTCCTCCATGCCGGTTTTGACCGGCTCTGTCCACGAAAGCATGCCGCCGTTGAAGTTGTTGACTTTCTCAAAGCCGTTTTGCTTCAAGAAGCGGGCAACTTGATGGCTGCGGTTGCCGCTGCGGCAGATAAAAAGGTATTCCTTGTCCTTGTCGAGTTCGTTCAGTTTGGAAGGAATGGTGTGCATCGGAACGAGCGGCACGCCCGGGATGTGGCCGGCGTTGTACTCTTCCGGTTCACGGACGTCGAGGATCACGATGTCCTTCGGGTCTTCGATGATTTTTTTGACTTCTTCGGCGGTAAATTGCTGGATGCCTTCGATGTTGTGCGGCATGTGTTAACACTCCTTGTCTGAATCGGTGTGGAACAGATCGGATGTCAAGTAGCGCTCGCCGGTATCCGGAGCGATGCAAAGCACGCGATGCCCCGGTCCGAGACGCTTGGCGACTTGCAAAGCAGTATGCACCGACGCGCCCGACGAAGTGCCGACGAGGATGCCTTCCTCGCGCGCCAAGCGGCGAGTGGTTTCCTGTGCGTTCTGATCGGATATCTTGAAGATTTCATCGTACACGTTCTGGTTGAGAATCTTCGGAATGAAGCCGGGGCTTGTCCCGACGATTTTATGCGAGCCTGCCGGTTCGCCGGAGAGCACGGCTGACGTCTCCGGCTCGACGACGTACACGTTAAGGCCGGGGATCAGTTCTTTGAGCGTCTCCCCCGTTCCCGTGACCGTCCCGCCTGTGCCTGCCGTCGCGACGAACGCGTCGAGACGACCCTCCATCTGGCGGAAGATCTCTTGCGCCGTCGTGCGGCGATGCACGTCGGGGTTGTGCAGGTTTTCAAACTGCATCGGAAGAAACGAGCCGGGAATCTCGGACGCCAACCGGTTCGCCACGGCGACCGCGCCGTTCATGCGCTGCGGCCCCGGCGAGAGTTCGACTTCGGCGCCGTACGCTTTGAGAATCGCGATGCGTTCCTTGGTGCAAGTGTCCGGCATGACGAGAGTCACTCGGTAGCCCTTGGAGGCTCCGACCATCGCCAGTCCGATGCCGGTGTTGCCGGAAGTCGGCTCAATGATCGTGGAGCCTGGCTTCAACAGCCCCATGCGCTCTGCTTCCGCTATCATATTGGAGGCTGCCCGATCCTTGACGCTGCGGCTCGGGTTGAACATCTCCAACTTGACATAGACGTCCGCCATCTCGGCCGTCACGAGCCGGTTCAGCTTGACGACCGGCGTGTTGCCAATCAATTCCGAGATGTTGTGAAACACTTTCACGACAACCATCTCCTACTTTTCAATGTCAAGGTTTATCGTGGCATGTTTTTCCTTCTGTGTCAATCGAGCGGCTTAGAGCGCGGCTCCGACGACGCGGCGGGCTCCCACGAAACGGGCTTTGTAATAATCGGCGTCGAGGTTGCCGGTGGTCACGCCCTTTTGAGGATTGAGCGCGTGCACGAATTTGCCGCCGCCGACATAGATGCCCAGATGAGACGGCCCCGGCGCGTACGTTGTAAAAAACACAAGGTCGCCCGGTTGGAGCTCTTGAACGGAAACCACTTGTCCCACGTTGTATTGGTCATAGGAATTGCGCGGCACTTCGATGCCGTTTTGTTTCAATATGTATTGAGTGAATCCGGAGCAGTCGAACCCTTGCGGTCCGGTGCCGCCCCAAACGTAGGGGGTGCCGATGAAATGCGCGGCGGAATCGGCGACGCGCTTGCCGATTTTTTGCTTCTGGGCTTGGGCTTGCCGGAGCCGCTCCAGCGAGCGCGAAGACAGCGCTGCGTGTGAACTTCGGACGGATTGTTTTTGGTCGAGGATTTGGCGGTCCTCGAGATGAAGTTGATTCGGAACGGGGGCTGCCCAAGCTTTCGGCGCGGGTGTTTCCACACACATCGAAATCAAAAGCAAGAAGGTCAGGATCGCAAAGGTCATAACGGAACGCATACAAGGCATGAGTGTCGTTGGTCTCCTTTTCGTCTGATGAATGGCAAAAAATGAAAATCACTCTGAACCAGAGTGATCTCATTCCTTGCTCCTGCATATATGGGGCTTATCCACCCGTTCAGAACCAATTGGACTTAGTAGCCGACTTCGACCGCCGCGTTGACGATGATCACTTCGTCGTTTTTGTCGCCCTTGTCAGGCAGGACGACGCCGCTGGAGCAGATCAAACCGCCCGGCACGATTTCGACTTCGACTTGGCCGTAGGGGAACGATTTCTTGACCTCTTCGATGTCCACTTGTTCCGCGGGAACGGGTACCCCCAGTTTCACGCGCACTTTCATGTTGTCAAGCGTGTTGCCCGGCAAGATCGAACGCAGGCCCGGCATGGAGTTTTCTTGGATGGCATCGCGGCAGGCGCGCTTGGCGGCCACCGTGGCGTCCTGCCCGTGCAGGTCGACGCCCATGCCGAGTTCGATGAAGATCACAGTCATAAAATTTCCCTCCTGTAGTCTGATTATCCATGTATCAGCATACCGAAAATGCACGGTGGAAAACAAACAGAACATATGTTCTTGTCAAATCTCTCCTCCTCTTGTACAATAGACCTACAGAGACTGAGAGGAGTGAAGGTTCAATGGCTACTTCCGCTTTCCATTCCCATTCTTCAGTGCGCGCGGCTCGCCCGTTCCCCCAGACGGCGCAGCTCGATTTGCTATCATCAGCATGGAGCGCTCCCCACCTTCAGCGCGAGGAGCCGGGAACCTTCGCCCTTTCGTTCTCTCCCGCACTCGTGCGAGATTTGTTGCAAACGTATTCCCGCCCGGGCGATACCGTCCTGGACTGCTTCCTCGGTTCCGGCACCGTATATGCGGAAGGAATCTGGATGAGCCGCCGCGTCGTCGGGATGGATTGCAATCCCGACATGGTCGAGGACGTTCGAGAGCGCATCGGAGACGCAGGCGGTGAATTGCACTGCGCCGACGCCCGCCGTTTGGCCGATCTGCTCGGCCCGGACTCGGTCGACCTCGTCGTGACGCAACCGCCGTACGGGCACACTCATAAATTTTCGAAAGATCTCTCCGCCGATTTGTCGTTGCTCTCGTCGCGCGACTTTCTGAGCGCGATTGAGGTGGTGGCAGCGGAGTTGTTCACCGTGTTGAAGCCGGACGGATACTGCGCGATTCTGATCGGCGACATCAAGGATCGAGGGCGCACGATGCCGCTCGGATTCCAATTTGTCCATCGCTTTCTCTCCCGCGGATTTTCGGTCGTGAATTTGTACGACTCCCGCACCCCGTCTTCGCACTTGCCGGTCCCCCTGCATGCCGGCGAATACCTGATGATTTTCCAGAAAAAACAGAAAGCGCCGAAGCGCACGCGCTGAAGACATCTCAGGAGGTCTTCGTTTTGGCGGAGCTTCGACGCTTTCGCTGCAGCGTGTAGAGGAAGATTACTTGGAAGCGCTCGTAGACGCTTTTGTTGTTGCTTTTGTTGTTGCTTTTGTTGTTGCTTTCGTGGTGGTTTTCTTCGTACCTTTGGCGGCGGCCTTTGCGTTTTTTTGATACTCGCTGCAAATGTCTTGCAGCGGGCACAGTTCGCACTTCGGGCTGCGCGCGGCACAGACGCGGCGTCCGTGCAGGATCAAAGCATGGTGCGTGAACGTCCAGTGTTCCTTGGGAAGTTTGCGCATCAGGTCTTTTTCCGTATCGAGCACGTTCGTCGCTTTGGTCAAGCCGAGTCGGTGCGAGAGGCGGTCGACATGCGTGTCGACGGCGATCGCCGGCACGCCAAACGCCGTGCTCAACACCACGTTGGCCGTTTTGCGGCCGACGCCTGGCAGACTGACGAGGTAGTCGTAGTCGTTAGGCACTTCCCCTCCCTGCTCCTCCACCAATCTCCTGCATGTCTCCAAGATGTTCTTCGCTTTGTTTCGGAACAATCCAATTCGACGGATCGCCTCTTCCATTTCCTCTTGCGTAAGTCCGGCCATGACTTCCGGGGTCGGGTATTTTTCAAAAAGTCCCGGTGTCACTTCGTTGACGAGCTTATCCGTGCATTGCGCGGAGAGAACGACCGCAATCAAGAGTTCAAACGGATTGCGGTGAATCAGTTCGCACGTGGCATCGGGATAGAGTTGCTGCAAGTGTTCAATCAACATGGGAACTTCTGCTTTTTTCATTCCGTACGTTACTCCTGTCTTCTGACTGTTTCAACATGACGAGCAGAGCGCCGAGCAACACCGCCGTGCCGCCGACGCATTGGGCGGGGGTCAAGCGATCTCCGATCAACAGCGCCGATGCCGTGATCGTGACCAAAGGTTCGATCATGCTGAGGATGGACGCTTTCGTCGAGCCGATGATTCGCAGGCCGTAGAAGAACGCCACCATCGCGATGATCGTCGGGAACAGGATGATCCCGCCGATGGCGAGCCACGCCTGTGTGTGAAAGTGCAGTTGCAATTGATTCGTGCTAAGCGATACCGTTGCAAGCGAGAGCGCGGTGAACAGCGTTACGCTGGCGCTGGTGACGACGCTGGGCACGCTCTTGACGACGCGGTTGCTCAAGACGATATAGATCGAATAGAGAACGGCCGACACGACACCGAGGATCACGCCGATTGGAGAGACGTCGGCAAACGAAGTGCCAAGCACCAACACAAGCCCTGCCATCGCGAGCACCAAGGAGAGCACGATGCGGCGGGTCAGTCGTTCCTTGTCCACAACGGCGGACAGCACGGCAACGAAGACCGGATAGCTGTAGAGCAGGAGAGCCGCCAGCGACGGTGAGATGTACTGCACCGCCGTGAAGAACGTAAACGACATCGCCGCATACAGCACGCCTCCTAGAATGAACATAGCCAACAGTTGCCGAAGCGTGAGGGAAATTTTCGTGCGGCTGACTACGAGGAAGAGCCAGAACAACAGCGCCGCCAATGCAAAGCGGATGGTCAACAGGCCGAGGACGGACGCCCCGTCTCGGTAGGCATACACAGCCAAGATCGACATGATGCCGTAACAGGCGGCCGAGATCAGGACGAGGGCAACGCCCAAGATGGAACGGTTCAAGAGTCTAACCCCTTCGCTTCGGTAGAGTGGATTGTTTTCGGTTGAGTATCTTCATTGTAGTACAACCATTCGAAAAAAGGCAGACCCCATCCGTTGGATGAAGTCTGCCTGGTACTGGCGTTTGTTTGCTCGCGGTTACTCGGTTGCGATGTCTTGGTTGGTTTGCAGAGCGCCGGGCTTCACCATGACGAAGTTTTGTGCGGCATGGATCAACAATTCTTCGATGATCTCCGCTTCCTCGGGTTGACCGGAACGGACGAGTTCCGATTTGTAGGTCGTCAGGAGTTCTTCGATGTCGCGCAATCCGTTGCGATCGAGCGGGAGCAGCGATACTTTCGCGCCCTTGGCGATGCGGCGGCGCAGCGCTTGTTGCGTCAAGCCCATCTCCGGCTGCAAGCGCAGGTACACGGTGCCGCCGGACATCCCCGAGCAGATCCACGGACCCGGATCGCCCAGCACCAGCGCACGGCCGTTGGTCATGTACTCAAACGCAAAGCCCTTGATTTGCGAGCGCGCCCCCAGCATGCCGTACTCGTCTTGCAACGGCTCCGTCAAGCGCTGGCCGAAGATCATGTCGGCTCCGGACAAGCGGATGCCCGCACGGGAGTCTGCCACGCCTTGGACGATGAACAGACCGCGCTGCGCGCCGTAGCCGAGCCCTTTGCCTGCAGAACCGTTGATGCGGACGCCTTTTTGGTTCACGCCCTTGAGCACGATAATCTTGCCGCCGTAAGAGGTTTTGCCGAGGCCGTCTTGCGCCCCGCCCTGTACGCGGAAATGCACGCCCGTCGTGTTGTACGCCGCGAACCCGTTGCCCGCAATCGTGCCGTCATCGAGTCGCACCGATGCTTTTTGGAACTGCTCGCCTTTGAAACGGCGGCGGGTCAAGTTGCCGGAGAGATGGCTGCCGAGCACGCGGTCAGAAGCCACCGCCCCTGTGACGTTCTGCGTTGCGGCTCCACCGCCTGCCGCCATTTCCACGACCGCTTCCATCGACAGTCGTTCCGTCAGCGAGTTGACGCCGACGCTGGAGAGACGCACCGCCGGAACGGCCACAGCCGTTTCCACGACGACCGGCGTCAACAGCGCCCCCAAGTCAATGCGGGTGTTCAGAGAGACTTGCTCCAGCAGGTCTGCGCGGCCGACGAGATCTTGCGTGCGGGTCGCGCCGAGTTTCGCCGTCCATTGGCGAAGTTCTTCGCCCATGCCTGAGAAGAAGCGCTGCAAGCGTTCAATCGACAGGTCCAGTTCGCGGGGAACGAACATCTTGAGACCTTTTTCCTTCGCTTCTTCGATGGAATCCATCTGCGTTGCAATCCCGACGTGGCAGGTGTCTTTGTGACAGCCGCGGCAAGCGGTGCAACCGACTGCGACCATCGCCAGCGTCCCGAAGCCGATGCGGTTGGCGCCGAGCAAGATCATCTTCATGGCGTCGAGTCCGTTTTTGATCCCGCCGTCCGCCCACAGTTCGACGAGGTGGCGGAGACCGGAGTTCACCAGTTCTTCGTGCGCGATTTTGACGCCGATCTCAGTCGGCAGTCCGACGTGGCGCAACGCATGCGCGCGGGCAGCCCCCGTGCCGCCGTCATACCCGGAGACGGTGATGATGTCCGCCCCGGCTTTTGCAACGCCGACTGCAATCGTGCCGATGCCCGGAACGACCGGAATCTTGACGGAGACGCGCGCGTGCGGGTTGGCGATCTTGAACTCGTCGATGACTTGCGCGAGGTCTTCGATGGAGTAGATGTCGTGGTTGTTCGACGGCGAGATCAAGTCGGTGCCCGGCTGCGCGTTCCGGGCTGCCGCGACCTTGGTCGTAACTTTCGTGCCCGGCAAGTGACCGCCCTCTCCCGGTTTTGCCCCCTGCCCGATCTTCAGTTCGATCAAGTTCGCGGAGTTCAACAGTTCGATGTTCACCCCGAAGCGACCCGAGGCGACTTGGATGCCGCGATGGTTCGGATATTTGCCGATCATGTCCTTGATTTCCCCGCCCTCGCCGTTGAGCGAGATCATGTCGAGGCGGTACGCCGCTTCCGCATAAGCCCGGAACGCCGTTTCGTTTTGCGAACCGAACGACATCGAGGAGATCAAGAACGGCAAGGAGTGCTGACCGACGGAGATGTCGACTTTTTCTACAGCCGGACGTTGCGCTTCCTCGACGACTTTCGGAGCCAGCAAGTGACGCAGCGAAATCGGGGTCTTCGCTTCCAGCTCTTGCACTTTCTCCGTGTACTCGTCATACGGCTTGGAGCCGGTCGCCACGTCGTTCACGAGCTTCCAGAGGCGCGGGAAGACGTGATAGCCGCGCGCGATGCGGGCTTTCTCCGGAGATTGGAACAGGGCTTCCCGCTCCGTCGCGTCCTTCTCCAAGTCTTGGAACGATACACCTGCGCGTTGCGAGCCGAAGAAGTTCGGCGTGCCGAACAACTCCGCCAGTTCCGGCTGGAAGCCGATCGAAGAGAACAAGCGGTCATAACCGCGCAGTTCGTGGATGCCAAGCGTCGAGATGACTTTCTCCAACCCTTTTTGCAGAGCTTCGTAGAGGTTTTTGATCATCGCCAGCGGCTCGGTGTGCGACGCCAGTTCCCACATTAGATACGGGTTGACGGTGTCCGCGCCCAACCCGATGGCGATCACGATGTCGTGCAGATTGCGAAGCCCCGCCGAACGGAGCACCAGCGAGACGCGGCGGCGGAGATTCTCTGCTTTCTTCGCGACCGGGTAGCTTTTCAGCGCGAGGTGGACAGCCGACGTGATCAGATGCGGATCGAGATAGCCCGCCCCGTGGCGGAACGTGAAGCGGTCGTCCAAGACGAGCACATGTGCGCCGGCCACGACCGCTTCCACCGCTTCTTGGGTCAGACGAGCAATCGCGTCTTGCACGCTTTCACCGATTTCGCGGTTGATGTTCAGCACTTCGACGGCGTGTTGGACATCTTCAAACTCGCGCAGCAAGTCTTCAAACAGATAGCTGCCCAATTTGTGCGCCAGCGGACGGTACAAGTCGCGGGAAAGCGGTGCCGTGCGGCGGTGTCCGCCCAAAAGCAGCGGTGTTTGCAGCTCCAAACGGCGGTACACGATGCCTTGGTGGCCTTGCAGCGACGGTCGCGGGCCGATGACGACGCGGGTGGAGAAATGTTCAATCTCTCGTTCACGGTCGATCGCCGGGTTGGTTACAACGGCGACACTCTCTTTGAAATAGTCCGACAAATTTTGACGCTCTTGGCTCATCACGGCGAGAGGGCCGTCGTAACCAAGCGATCGAATCGGTTCAGTGCCGGTGCTTGCCTGATGGTCGATCAAGTCGAGGTGCTCCGCTTCCCATCCGAAAGCAGCCAGCAAGCGTTCACGCTCTTCAGGCGTCTCTTGCTTCGCCGCTTCGACGGTCAACTCGCCGTTCATGAATTCCGCGCGCGGAGCCCCGAAGGAAATCGAGCGGCGGAAGTTGGAGAACGAATAGCGCTTGCTTGCGCGCTCCAGCACCACTTGTTGCAATTCATGGTACGGAAGTTCGACCGTGCCGTTCTCGGTGAGTTGGAGGCCGATTTTCTCCCCCGGTGCCAGCGGACGCGGTTCCGCGATCATCTCCGTGAGCGGCACGACGCCCTGCTCCGACGAGAACCAGATCGTCGTCTCCGTCTGCATGCGCCACAGAGGACGCAAGCCGAGAGCATCGACTGCAAACAGGCACTCGCGGCCGTAGCGCGAGACGATACCCGCCGGGCCTTGCGCAAACGGACCCCAAGCGGAACGATAGAACATGTAGAGGTCTTGCAAGTCGCTCTTGAAGTTTTTGATCTCGTTGACGATCGGCGGGAAGATCATCTCCATCGCCTCGTACAGCGAGAACCCGTACTCCGAGATCAGCCCTTCGATGGTGCGGTTCATATCTTGAGAGTCGGAACCGCCCTCGACGAGTTGGATGCCGAGCATCTCCGCTTCTTCGCGCAGACGCTTGATCGTGTTGATCTCGCCGTTGTGGCCGAGCAGGGAGAACGGCTGCACCCGTTCAAACACGGTGGAGGTGTTGGTGGAATAGCGGTTATGTCCAACGGTGGCCGCCGAACGAAGTTCCGGATTCTGCAGATCCGGGTAGTAGTTCAACAGGCATTCTGCCGAACCGCGCACTTTGTAGACGACGCTGTAGCGGCTCAAGGAGCAGACATGCACCGGAGTTTTGGCCTCAATTTCACAGGTCAGCCGGAACAACAGCGCATCATACTCGCTGCCGGACGGCAACTCTTCCGACTCTGCGGTGAACGCAAGCTGCCAAAACAGCGGTTCTTCTTGGCGGCCCTGCGGTCCCAGCGCTTTCGAGTTCACAGCTTCCGCCTGCTCCAGCAAGAGGCTCAGGCCGCTGTCGGCAAACCGGCGGCGGATGTCTTCCATCCAGCCCTTCATTTTATATTCATCGGTCTTCGGGACAAACAGATGCGCCACGCCGAAATGCTCTTGATCCGCCCACGCGCCCGGCAGACCTTGCTTCATCAGTTTCTTGATCCAAAGTTTGCGCGGAACATCGATTAATATCCCCGTACCGTCCCCTTCGCCGTCAATGAATCCTGCACGATGGTTCATTTGGATGAGTGCTTCCAGGATGCGTTGTACGTTGTCATGGGTCGGATGGCCGCTCGTCTCGACTGCAGCAACAATCCCACAAGAATCGTGCTCTTCAACCGTTCGCTTGCGCTGATTGTAGTTGGCCATAGTTTTCTCCACCTCCAGTAGTTTGCTTCTGATATTTCAGATTATAAACAATATCGGATATAAATACAAAGGTCTTCAGGCATCTGACACAACTTTTTCTAAGCCAAAATCATTCATTTTTTCGATGAAAGCCCTTTCATATCGATATTGTGCAAAACGGAACAATTTATTGGACTTTTTTATCATAGTCCATGAAGGAGATAATCAGAACATAATTCACGATATATGTATAAACTCTTCCTCTGGTGACAAAAAAGACCGTGCCGCCCAGGCACGATCTCCTCTTCTCCGCATTCATGGGTATTCCTCATTTACGGAAGAACTGCGGCATGCAGCAGACGTCTTCCAAACCCATGCAAGCATCTATGTAGTATTCCAGATGCGGCGTCGGAATTCGACCGTCCGCTTTCGTGCGAAACTTCGCGACGGTCTCGTCCGCGTTGACTTCCAGCGCCATGAGAAACATCTTCATCCCCGGCTTGTCCGACGTGCGCTCCAAAGCCCCGAGCCACTCCTGCGGCACTTTCGTGCGCAAAGCCATCGTTTCGCTCCACTCTTCGCGCGCCAGTGACGCCCCGACCACGATCTCTTGAGCCAATGTGCCGCGTGCAAACCCCGCTTCCGGAACTTCCAACATCCCGGACGCGCGGCCGAGCGTCAGTCCCAACAGCACTTCCCAACCGTCATCGTCCAGTTCGTACGCATGAGCGACTCCCATCAGCGCGCCCATCAGTTCAGCTTGCGGATGATCGCCGAGACGAAACGCCGTCTCCAGCCCTGCGACCAGAGCTGCCAGCAGTTCCTGTCCGCCCTTGTTCTGCTCTTCAACCGCCGCCAAGACGGTCGGGTACACCAACGGGGCTTGCGGATTCAATACCGCGTTGCCAAACGCCGCCAGCGGAGCAGGCAGCATGCGGGACGATGCAAACAGAGTGGCCTGTTCCTCCCCGCCGTATGCTTCCAGATGTTCCGCGAGCCTCTCCGCTTCCTCCGCTCCGCTGCGGGCGAAACTTTCTCCGAGATAGCGCAAGAACAAAAGTTTCGCTTTGATCGTCTCTTCATAGTCCCAATCTTGCCAGCGGCAAGCTCTTGCTCGTTCGATCCACTGTTGCATAAAAGCCCTCCTTCTACTGTTTCAACACGCCGAGGATCAACGCCATCATCCCGGCTGCGATCAGCGGACCGACCGGCACACCTTTGAACAGGGCGACGCCGATGATGGTGCCGATCATCAGTCCGGTGACGATCAAGGGATTTGCCGCCATCAGCGGTACCCCGCGACCGCCCAAGTAAGATACGAAAATCCCCACGGCGATGGCGAGAATCGCTTTCCAATTCAGGAACACCTTGATCATTTCTTCATATCCGATCTTGCCGCCGGCCACCGGAGCGAGCACTCCGATCGTCAAGATGATGATGCCGACTTGCAATCCATAGTTCTCCAGATAAGGCATCACGCGGTCGAGATGCAACAGACGAACGAGCAACAGCACGGCCACGGCAATTGAGACCGAAGTGTTGTTGCCGATGATCCCGACGGCTAACAACAACAGCAATAACAGATTGGTAATTTCCATGACGTTCAACTTCCCTTCCTTCCTCTTCCTCATGATAAGTCAAGAGCGGAAACAGGGCAAATCTGTGATAGAATAATTCAGGTTACGAAATGTTCAGGAGGGCTCTTACGTGCGCCAGTATCCCAAGATTCTCTGGTTGCTTGCAGCCGGTTGTTTTCTCAACATCGGCGGTCTTTCGTTCCTTTGGCCGCTCAATTCGATCTACATCCACGAACACCTGGGACGACCGCTGGCTGTGGCCGGACTGGTGTTGCTTTTGCACTCGGCGGGCGCCTCGCTCGGGCAGTTGACCGGCGGCATGCTGTTTGACCGCTTCGGTGCGCGTCCGGTCCTCTTGACCGGGTTGTTCTGTTCGGCGGCGTTGATTTCCATCCCTGGATTTGTGGAGATCTGGCCCCTCTACGTCACGGTCATGTTTTTGTTCGGCTTCACCGCTTCGCTCGTCTCGCCCGCCATGTTTGCGCTGGCTGCCCGCGCGTGGCCGGAAGGAGGCCGTCGCGCGTTTAACTTCCTCTACGTCGCCAACAATTTAGGCGTTGCCGCCGGGTCTGCCGTCGGCGGGATCGTCGCGGCTCATTCGTTCAACCTCGCGTTTCTCTCCGCGTCCGGGACGATGCTGATCTTCCTCTGCTTCGTGTTCTTCTTCATCCGCGACCGGAAGCAGCCGTCGGCTCCTGTTGCGGAAACGATGCGGGAACAAGCCGCCGCCGGCGAGATCGTTCGCGCAGAGCCCGCCATCCCTTGGCTGCCGATTCTTGCGCTCTTCACCGGGTGTTTGACACTCTGGATCGTCTACGTCCAGTGGCAAAGCGCCATCGCGGTGTTTATGCAACAGGATTACTCGCTGGCACAATACAGCCGCTTGTGGACGCTGAACGGGCTGGTGATCTTCCTCGGACAGCCGTTGATCGCCTTGCTTGCCCGCAAGTTCAAGTCGTTCACATCTCAGATGTTCCTCGGCGTCTCGCTGTTTGTCCTCTCGTTCCTGTTGGTGCTCACCCACCATGACCACTACAGCGTCTTCGTTGCCGGGATGGTGCTGCTTACGCTTGGTGAGATGTTGCTCTGGCCGGTCATCCCGGCGGCTGTGGCGCAACTTTCTCCACCGTCGCGCACCGGTTTTTTGCAAGGGTTTATCGGCATGGCTTCCACCGCCGGACGCATGCTGGGCCCGCTCTTGGGCGGCTTGTTGTTCGACCACACGTCATTCTCCATCCTCTTGACCGTTATGACCTCGCTTCTCCTCGTTCCCGTCCTCTGCTTCCTGCTCTACAACATGAAAAAAAGGAACGTGCAGCTCTAAGCTGCCCGTTCCTCTCTTCCACACACTCTTACTTCCCGGCAATCGCCAGTGATTTAATCTTGATCGACGGAGCACCGACTGCGCCGCGTCCATAGCCGTCGAATTTCAAGTCGTTGCCGATGGCTTCGACGTTGTTCAGCAGTTCCAAGATGTTGCCCGACACCGTAATCTGGTTCACCGGACGCACGATCTTGCCGTTTTCGATCAAATGCCCGATACAAGCGAGCGAGAAATCGCCGGAAACCGCGTTCGTCCCGGCATGCACGCCTTGCAATTCCACCAGCATCAACCCGCGTTCCGTGCCTGCGATCAACTCATCCAGCGAGCGGTCGCCCGGTTCGAGGACCAGGTTGTTCGGCTGAACCGATACCGATCCCCGGTACGACGCTTTATACGCGTTGCCGGTCGACTCCACGCCAAAGTGCTTGGCGGTCTTGAGGTTGTGCAGGAAGGTGACCAACTCGCCGTTTCGCACCACGTCATGGCGCGCAGTCGCCATGCCTTCCGAGTCAAACGGGGTCGAGCCCGGCGCGTCGGTGCGATGCGGGTCGTCGATGATCGTTACGTTTTCGCCCGCCACTTTTTGTCCGACACGGTCTTGCAGAAGCGTCAGACCCTTGCTCGCCGATTCGCCGCTGAACACCGAGACGAACGCTTTCAACAGCGTCGACGCGGTTTCATTGCGCAAGATGACCGGATATTGGCCCGATTCGATCGTCTGCGCCCCGAGTTTGCCGACCGCTTCGCTGGCGGCGGTTTGAGCCAACTCTGCAGCGTTCACTTCTTCGATGTTGCGGAGGGAGTACTCGCCCTTGGCAGCCGAAGAGACGACGCCGTCCTCTTTGGCAAGCGCGGAAATATAGCCGATGACCAGATTGTCTTTGGTATGGCAGTTCAAGCCTTTGGTGTTCATGATCGTCAATTCCGTCTCGCTGTTGACGGTCATGCAGGAGTTGACCATCTCTACGCGCGGGTCGTGCGCCAAAGCAGCCGCTTCCATCGCCTTCGCCGTGTCAATCAACACGTCCGGCGTCAGTTCACGCAGCTGCTGGGATTGGTCGCGCAATTCGACGTAACGCTCCGAGCCTGCAAAAATCTCTTCCGATTCCGACTGCTCCAGAATCGCGGCGTTCTCCCGCGCTTCTTGCAAGAGCAGGTCGACCGAGTCGGCGTCGATTTTTTCCGTGTAGGAATAACCCATCTTGCCGCCGATGACGCCCCGGAACGACAGACCTGCCTTCTCCGCGATGTTGTACGCGTCGATTTCGCCGCGGAACACGCGCACCGTCGTCTCACGCTCCGCTTGGTAGTAGATCTCCATGTCGGTGAACCCGACTTCACGCCCTTTTTCGAACAACAGTTCTTTGAATTGCACCATTTCCATGCCTGCCACCTCCTAACGACCGCCGACGGTCAGTTCCGACACGCGGATCATCGGTTGACCGACATCGGCCGGGATACTGCCTGAAATCGAACCGCACATGCCTTGACCGAACGCCAAGTTGTTGCCGACCATATCGATCTTCTGCAACACTTCGATGCCCTTGCCGATCAAAGTTGCGCCGCGCACCGGCTTTTCGATTTTGCCGTTGCGCACGATATAGCCTTCGCGCACCGCAAAGTTAAAGTCGCCCGTCGCCGTGTTGACCGAGCCGCCGCCCATGTATTTGGCATACAGCCCGTATTCGGTGTTCGCGATGATCTCTTCCGGCGTGGAGTTCCCGCCGGCGATGAACGTGTTGTTCATGCGCGAAGTGGGCGCGAACTGGTAGTTTTGACGGCGCGCCGAACCGGTCGACGCCATGCCCATCTTGCGACTGCCGAGCTTGTCGATCAGGTAGCCTTTGAGCACGCCGTTTTCAATCAGCACGTTGCGCTGCGTCGGCGACCCTTCGTCGTCGATGTTCAGCGAGCCCCATGCGTTTTTGATCGTGCCGTCGTCAATCGCCGTCACCAGCGGAGACGCAACCAGTTCGCCGAGTTTGCCCGCGAACACAGAGGCGCCCTTGGCAACGGAAGTCGCTTCCAACCCGTGACCGCACGCTTCGTGGAAGATGACACCGCCGAACTCGTTGTCGATGATGACCGGAATCTTGCCGCTCGGAGCGAATTCCGCGTGGATCATCGTCTTGGCGGTGCGTGCCGCTTCCCGCGCGTACCATTCAATGTCTAAGTTATCCAAAAACTCCAAGCCGCTGTGTGCCCCCGGCCCGTATTGCCCGGATTGTTTTTCCGACCCGTTCGAAGCGATCGCTTCGATTTGGAGGCGGTTGTGGGCACGGCGGTCCTCGACGAACAGACCTTCGGAGTTGGCGATCAGGACTTTCTGATCGTCATCGAGGTAGATCACGCGCGTCTGCGAGATCACCGGATCGTACTCGCTCGCGGCGATGTGCGCGCGGCGCATGTACTCGATCTTGCGCGCTTTGCTGACGTCGGACGGCAGCAGTTTGAGCTCATGATGCGGGGTGACCAACGACTTGCGCAGGTCGATGCGGATGTCCTGCTTCTGTCCGCGAATCGCTTGCGCTGCGTTGCGCGCCACCTTGATCAAATTCTCGCGGGAAAAATCGTTGGTGTACGCATACACGGCAAACACGCCGTTTAAGATCCGAATGCCCACGCCGAAGTCTCTTCCGGACATCGCCGTATCGACGGTGCCGCCCAACATCTGAATCGACGAACTCGTCTTATCTTCCACGAAGATTTCTGCAAAATCTCCTCCGGTTTCCAGAGCCGCATACAGGATATCTTCAACTAACGCTTGATTCAGCATGAATTCAACCCCCCCTAAAAAAACCCTTATCACTCTATCTATTCGAGATTCGAACAAAAAGACCTCCTCGTTGAGCAGATCGTTATCCAGAAATAGGAATTTGAATCAAAAAACGCGTGCCGCGGCCTTTTTCACTCTGCACGCGAATCTTGCCGCGCATGACTTCCACATAGCGGTACGCGACCATCAGACCCAGTCCCGTTCCTTTGTCTTTGGTGGTGTAAAACGGATTTCCGAGCCTTGCGACTTCATCAAGCGTCATGCCGACGCCGGTGTCTTCGATTTGAATCTCGGCATACTGCCGCACCTTCGTCACCGACACATGCAGCCGACCGCCCTGCGGCATCGCTTCCATACCGTTTCGGATCACATGCAGCAGCACTTGATCGAGCATGCCTGCATCCACTGTCACCCACAGACCCGCTTGCAACGTATGCACAATCTCGATCTTTTGCAAGTTGGCAAGCGACGACAACCCATTCAGCACATGCCGGGTGCGCTCCGCCGCCTGCACACGCTCCGGTTTCTGAATTTCCGGATTCGCAAACGCGAGGTATTCTGCGATGATCTCTTCGCCGCGTTTCATCTCTTGAAGGGCGATGTCGATGTAGTGACGCTTGTCGGCGGGGTTTTTCTCCTCTCGGAGCAGTTGCAAGAACCCGCCCGCCACCGTCATCGGGTGACGGACTTCATGCGCGATGGCAGCGGCGAGGTCGCCGAGCACACGAAGTTTTTCCATGCGCTGCATCTCCAGACGCATCGCCCGGTTCTCGCGCAACGTTTCAATCAACAATGTGCACATGAAAGCGGTCATGAGATACAGCAGCGCATAGACGGCGAGAAACCACGTCATCTGCGCCGTGAGCATGTCCTGCGCCCAAACGACAGCACACGATCCCAACGCCGCGATTCCGGGCAACGCGCTGGCGACCACCAAGCGATCGAGCTTTTCGAACATCTGGTAGCGGCGTTTACAAGCAAACGCGGTAAGGATTGCGGGAACAGTTGCGTACAACTGCATCACACTGCCGCCTCCCAAATAGAGGCGATACGCCACCATCAACGCCATCAGCACGAGAGACACCCACGCCCGCCCGTACAAGATCGCAACCAAGACCGGGATCATCCCCAAACCGAATCGATATCCGCTTATGTTCGAGACCGGAAACGTCAAACACAGCAACAACGAGGCGCTCGCCAACCCCAAGATCAACAAGGGACGATGCTTTTCGCGAACTCGAACCGAGAAATAGATCGTCACAAAAAACAAATTGACAAACAGGTTCAACAACAAGTTGTTCAACACAATCAAGTTCCATTCACCTCACGCAGTTGTCGAACAGCGTTTGCGAAACCTCTCTTTGAACGTTTCTTTGAGGAGATCTTACCTACAAGATGTTAATTATACAGCAACCTTACCATTCCTTCTGTTCAGAAAAAAAAACGCCCGCCTGCTTCTCAGAGGCGGACGGTTCCTTCGACCGTCGAGGATTCGTCTGGTTCAATGACTTCCACCGTAATTTCGTCCACCCGGCACGTGAAGATGTGGTCGAACTCCTGCGTGGCGGCCAAAGAGCTTTCAAACGTCTCCACGTTGGTGAGATGCCCGACGGTCAAGTGCGGAACGAATGTGACTTTGCGATACAAAAACGGTTGCAACAAGCCGCTGTAGAGGCGGTCATGCAAGGCGATGATCTCGTCATTGCCCCGTTTGACATTGAGGAACAGATGCCAGTCCGGCGTGCCGGTGATCCCGCGCAACGTCAAATCGAACGGTTGGAACCCCTGCAACACGTCTTGGCAATGCGCCTGAACCTGTTCTGCGCTCCAATCGCTTTCAAACGGATAGACCAGCGTGAGATGAGGCGGAATCAAGTTCGCCAACGGATCGAACTTCTGACGCAAACAGTGGATTTCCTCCGCATTGTCAAAGCGGGGAAAGATATGTATCGCGCGTTTTATCACGTCTTCAACTCCTCCCAAGCAATGGCTCTTTGCTACCTCCACTAGTGTACACCAAGAGACCCGCTGTCAATCCAAGGAAACTTCCTTCCAACAGCCTGCCCACACAAAAAAACACCCTGCCAACACAAGCAAGGTGTTTTCTCCCGAGGCAACTTATTGTACTTGTACACCGGCCACAGGGGGCTCCTCCACTGCCTCTGCTCTCTCATCATGGAGATACCATTCCGCTTGCGAACGGAACAACTTGGCGTACTCGCCGTTTTCCCGCAACAGCTCGATGTGGTGCCCCGCTTCCACCAACTCCCCTTGCTGCAGGACGAAAATCCGATCCGCCAACGTCGCCGATCCTAAGCGATGCGAGACCAACAGAGCCGTTTTCCCTTCAGCCAGATCAGAAAACTGACGGTAGACTTCCACTTCCGCCATCGGGTCAAGAGAAGCTGTCGGCTCATCCATCAACAACAGCGCCGCTTGACGCAGATACGCGCGCGCCATGGCGGTTTTTTGCCACTGGCCGCCGGAGAGATCCACTCCGCCGGCAAACGCCGCCCCCAACTGCTGGTCATACCGCCGCGGAAGCCGTTCGATAAAATCTGCGGCGCCGCTCTGCACCGCTGCTTGTTCCAGCAAGTGCGGGAGGTGCAACGCGTGAAGGTCGCCAAACCCGATGTTCTCGCGCACGGTGCGGCAGTACTGGGCAAAGTCTTGGAACGCTACCGTCACAAGCTCCCGGTAGTGCCCCCAGGAACAGTCTTCCAACGGCACTTCGTTCAGGTAGATGCGGCCGGACGTCGGGCGGCTCAACCCGAGCAACAGGCGGATCAGCGTGGATTTGCCGGAGCCGTTTGCGCCGACGAGCGCGATGCGTTCGCCGTGCGTAATCGTAAACGAGACGTTCTGCAAGGCAAAGTTTTCCGCCCCCGGATAGCGGTACGAGACGTTTTCAAAGCGGATGTCGAAGGGAACTGTCACGCGATGCAAATCCGGCGAGGGCTCTTGTTCCGCTGCCGTGTCTTCCAAAAATCCGCGGGTGGTCTCCACCAGCAAAATTTGATGTTGCGCTTGCCCGAAGTTGTAGAGCAGCGAGCCGATCGACCCCACGATGTAGTTCAGCGCAAAGATCGCCGACGTCAGCGCCCCGACCGAGGTCTGCCCGCCCATCACCCACTTCACCATGAAAAACATCGAAGCCGAAATCGCCGTGAGAAAAATCAAATGCCCTGCGCCGAAGTACGACTGCCGCTTGCGGTCAAACGCCAAATCCTTGCGATCATACGCGTCCTTTTGCGAACGCCATTTGCCATAGAGAAACGACTCGGCGGCAGACGTGCGAATTTCCTTGACGTACTCCCGCTTGGTCAACACGTCGGCAAAGTACGAAGCACGGCGTTCCACCGCCGATTGATCGAGGTGGAGCTTGTGTTGCAGTTTTGCAAAGCGCATCCGCATCCACAACTCCGGCAGAACGGACGCAAACACAACCAGCGGAATTCCCCAATAAAACGAAGTCAGCACAGCCGCCACCCCGACCAAGCGCACCAGCGAGATCACAATCTCCTGCACGCACTGCCAGTAGTTGATCATCACGCTGCTGTCCGCTTTGGTCACGGCGGACACCACGTCTTGAAACTGCGCATCTTCCAAGGAATCCATGCCGATGCTTGCCGACATCTGCATCAGCTTGCGGGTCAGAATTTGCTGGGAGCGGCGCAACACCGCTTCTCGAAACAGCTGGTTGAGGATGTTAAACGCGTTCGGCAACACCAGCGCGCACAGCAGGTATCCCACCGAAAGCCACACCAGCGCGAGTCCCGACAGACTTCGTCCGTCCACGAGCTGCTGGAGGAACAACAGCGCCGACGCTGCCAACCCGGCCTGGAGCAACCCGAACAGCGACATCAGCACAAACGGAAGGGAAGACGAAGCAAAAAAGAACTTCAGCACCCACACCATCGTCCTTGCTTTCAACTCATTCACCTTCCTTATACCACTGAGCTTGCAGATCGAAGAGCCGCCGGTACTCGCCCCCGCGCTCGATCAGTTCCTCATGGCGTCCGACCTCCACGATCTTGCCTTGCTGCAAGACGACGATTTTGTCCACGCCCTTGATCGAACCGAGGCGGTGCGAGATGATCACCGTGGTTTTTTGCGCGGACAGTTGCCGGAACAAGTGGAAGATTCGCGACTCGTTCTCCGGATCGAGCGCCGACGTCGGCTCATCGAGGATGTACACATCGGGGTTTTGCAGAACGCAACGGGCGATCGCCATCCGCTGCCACTCTCCGCCCGAGAGGTCGACGTTGCCAAACGAGCGGCCCAGCACCGTCTCGTAGCCTTCGGGCATTTTTTGCAAAAGTTCTTGCATCTGAAACTCTTCCACGACACGCTCGACGACACCCGGCTCCACCGTGGCGGCGAGTTCGAGGTTTTCGCGGAACGACAGCTCATAGCGGATCGGTTTCTGGTGCACGACGCCGATCTGCTTCGTCCGCGCTTCCGGTGTCAGCTCCTGCATCGGCAGGCCGTTCAGCAGCACCTCGCCCTCCGCAGGGGTGAACAGCCCCGCCAACAAGCAAGCCAGCGTGGTTTTTCCCGCGCCGTTCTCGCCGACGATGCCGACCGTCTCGCCGGGGCGAATCTCCAAGTTGATACCGTCCAGCGTCAAGCGGTCTGTGCCGGGGTAGCGAAACGAAACGTTGCGAAGCTGCAAGGAACTTTGCGCGCCCGTTGTCGGGGCCTCAAGTTCTCCGACCGACGCTTCCTCCGCCTGCAAAAACTCCAAGATGTTGCGCACCTTGAGGCGCGTCAAGTTGAAATCGCGGGTTTGTTGCCCGACGTTTGATATCATATAGCCCAGTTGTCCGATGAACGACACGAGACCCGCAAACGCAGCCGTGGACGTCTTTCCCGCTCCCACCGACAGCGCCACGAGGACGAAAAACACCGTGATGACCGCAAACCCGGCGGTGGTCAACAGCAGATTCTGCAGATGATGCCGTTGCTTTACGCGCAACACCTGCCGCGTCAACCGGTCGGACAGCTCTTGCCAGCGGTCGAGCACATAGCCCGCCAGTCCGAAGACGCGAACTTCCTTGCCGTAACTCTTGCGGGTCGCGACCTCCGCCAGATAGTTCAATTCCCGCTCGTGCGCCGTCTGCTCCTCGTACACGCGATGCTCCACTTTGCTCTGGAAGTACATCTGCACAGCGTACAGCACCATGCCGAGCGCAAACACCACCGACAGCCACGAATTCAGCGATTGCACATAAATCAAGAACGAGACCAAGGAGATGAAAATCGACACGATCGCATGAAAGGAGCGAATCTGATCAAACGGAGCCTCGCGGTTGGAGTACGCCCGATGGAGGCGGTCGTGCACTTCATCCACATCGAAGGACACCGCCGCCAAGCGGGACACTTTGCGCAAGATCACGTCGGTGGCTTGCGTGTTCATGCGGTTTTTGGTGTATTGAAACGCGAGGTTGTTACCCAGCGAACAGAGCATCTGCACGACACTGACCACCGTGATCCCGATAAACGCCGGCGGTACGCCGCCCCACGAGTCGGGATGCTCCGCCGTCAGTTGTTCCATCAGCGACGTGAGCATCCACGCTTGGATGCCCGGCATGAAACCGATCAAGATCGTGCAGAGAATCAAGCCCGTCGCCGCCAGCGGTGCCGCTCGGAAGAACACCCCGTAGGAAAAAAACAACGGAGACCGCACGGTTTTCATGAACTCACCTGCTGAATCGAGCTCGATGAATCTGGCTTCTGCGTACGCAACAACCGCATCATCTTGATCCCGATGTGGCCGATGTCGATGCCGATGCTGGCGTCGGGCCGTCCGGTGGAGACGCGAAAGCCCTCTTGCTCCGGCCCGACGAACACGTGGTAGCCGTCTTCTTGCAACTGCTGCACGTTGCGCTGCATCGCCGGTTTGCGCCACATCTGCATGTTCATCGACGGCGCGAACACAACCGGGCAGTTCGCCGCCAGAATCGCGCTGGTCAGCAAGTCATCGGCGATTCCGTGCGCCGCTTTGGAGATCACGTTGCCGGACGCGGGCAAAATCAGAAACAGATCGGCCCACTCCGGAAGCGACACGTGCGCCGCCGGAAAGTTCGGGTCGCCCAGTTCCGACGTTTGCGCGGGATGCCCGGTGAAGGACGAAATGATCTCCGGATTGACGAACTCCGCCGCCGTGTCGGTGAGAATCACCCGAATGTCGTGCACGAGATTTTTTTTCAAATAGGCGATCCACTGATGCAGGTTCAAAACGGAAATCGCGCCGCTGGCTCCGATCAACAACTTGATCTCCCGCTTGGCTTCCGATGATGCGTTCATGCTCGTCCCCTCCCTCTATGAATCAAACCCTACGAATAAAACTCCAACACGCGCTGGTAGAGCGACTCCAACTCTTCCTCGTCGTTCATCACAAACGCCGAAAGCCCCAACTCCGCATGCAGTGTCTCTTTGAACGCGAGCAAGTCGGAGGACTGGCCGGGGTTCATCTTCACCCCCGCCCACGGAATGAACTGCTTGCGAAGCGGAAACACACCGAGCCCGATCACTTTGCCTGTGCCGAGATTCTCCAACACCTGCACCGACCGGCGGATGTAGCCGAGGTCGTCCTCGACGTTCACGCAGAGGATGTACGCATCCGGCTGCGTGCCGAGCAGGAAGTTGATGGCGGGATATGTAAACCGCCGCAGATTGCCGGTGTCATACGGCACCGTGCCCGATTGGGAGCCCACGAGGATGATGTCAGGATCGCCGTCTTCGATGCGCCACATCATTTCGTTGAGCACCGTGACCGCTTGGTACGCCATCACGTCGACGGTGGAGTTGTAGCCCATCGGGTAGACCTCGTCAAATCCATAGAGCAGCGCGGACGGCTCCGTTCCCAACTGCCCCACCGCATACCCGTCGCGCAAGAAGCGGCGGCGCAAGTTCAACTGCAGCGTGAATTTCCCCTGTTGTGAAGACGTGCCGAAGATCCCGAGCACCGGCTTGCCGATTTTTCGCAACTTCCCAAAGCGATTGGGCGGCACTTCCTCCGCGCTCACCTCCGGGTAAAAAACGGACAAGCCCCGTGCCCTTGCTTCCTGCACGAGCTCTTCATACCGCCCGAGCCCGTCGTAGCAGTAGAGGTTTTTGCGGTGCTCGATGCACAGCTGCAACAGCGTTTCGATGTAATCCACGCCGACTTTATCCGAAAGCAGTTCGACGTGTCCAAGAATCAAAGCGTCCCAAGAATCGTGCCAGTTCAGTTGATCAAGGTTCTGAATCACGTGATCGTCAGGCACCGGCTGTCGCAGCACTTTCGAGATGGGTTGCCCCACTTGACCGGAATATTTCGTGTCATACACACCGCGCAACGTAAACCCCAAGAGATCTTGAAAGCGCGCCACGCTGTGCATTTCCTTGTTGAAAGGAAAAATCACCGCTTCCCGCACCGGAAACTTGCCCGAGGTCTCCCGCACCGTGCGTGCGGGGAAGACCTTGACGGCTTCCTGTTGCAACTCCGCGAGAATCTCTTCGCGTTCGGTGAGACCCCCTTGCCGCAGTTTCGCCACGGCGGCCGTTGCGTACGCCGCCGCAAAACTCGCGCCCGCTCGGAAGATATAGGTCGGCTGCACCCACGCCAACCGTTGACTCGTTCCCTTCGCCTTCAAGTTGACCAACGAGCCTTCCACAAACTCGAACTCGTGGTCTCCCTTGCAGGTCTGACTGGCATCCACGCCGATCACTTCAGAAAACGCCGCCGGATACGAGACCGCCCCGTCGTTGTCAAACGCCGACACGATCAACACGCCCTTGGCCGTCAACGACTCGCACAGACTGCGCAGCCGCTTGATTTCGCTGTCTTGAACAACGCCCAAACTCAGATGCAAGATGTGACAGTCGATGTTGTGGAGCACATATTCCATCGCGTACAACAAGCGCTCCAAGGAAGTAGACAACTCCTCGTGAAACACTTTCACCGCGAAAATATCCGCTTCCGGCACCAAACGCTTGAGAATTCCCGTCACGGCCGTCCCGTGCCCCAGTGTATCGGCAAAGCCCTCCGTCACGCGAAACCCGTCCCTGTCTTCCACCACAGAGATCCCCTCAAACGTGTGCGCCGCCAGATCGGGATGCTCAACATTCACCCCGCTGTCCAACACGACGATGGAAATCCCTGCTCCACGATTTTCTTTCCACATGTTCCTCACCCCTAGCTAGGAAAAAGGAGCCGCAAATGGTTGCGGCTCCCCCCTTCCAAAACTCTTAGCACCAGCAGTTGTTGCAGCCTTCGTTGTCATACGCTTGCACGTTTGCGACAACCACAGCTTGCGGTTTTTTCAGCGCTTTTTTCATGAGGTTCACCTCCTGCCGGTATGTATTTCTGCGTGACAGCTCATGGAAGATATATAGATCAGCGAAAGATCGCTGTACGCATACGCGTAAGGGAGATCAAGTCTGCTCCAGGAGCAGTTGGTTGATGATCTCGGCGGTGTGATCAAGAGAAGCGAAGATCTGCATGTTAAGCAGTTCATCCGGGATGCTGATCCCAAACTCCCGCTCCAAATCCAGAACCGCATTGATAAACGTCACAGACTCGAATTGCTCCGCGAGATCCAGTTCGTTCTCCAGATCGGTTTCAATGCCCAAGTCTTGCAGCACCGTCACGATCCTCTCCCGTACGGAAACCGCGACCGACTTCTCGGCTTGTGTCATGAAGGAACACCATCCTCAACCAAATTCAATTCTTCCACACCGTTGCGTGGCGACGCGGCGATCAACTGCATGTAATCTTTGAAGTACACCTTCATCGGCGGACACGGCGCCTGACCGTGCTTGATCTTCATCAACGGGCAGGACGCTCCTTGGCAACTCGGGCGGAAGAAGCATTTCTGACAACCGCTGTCGGTGCTTTCATGCCCGGTCACCCAGAGAGCCAGTTTGTCCTCGTCGATGTGCATCGTGCCTTTTTCCGTGATCATGCCGACATGGTTGATCTCGTCGTCGAACGCGATCGTGCACTTGTAGATGATCCCGTCGGAGCCGATGATGAAGTGGTTGCGCTGCCCGGCATAGCAGACCGACTCTTTGGACGACATCAGCCTGCGGTAGAAGGAGAAATCAATGCCCTTCTCCGCTGCCGCCAGCATATGTCCGATCATGTCGGTGTGCTCGCACAGCTTTTCCGACGAGATCACTTCACCGCCCCAGTTCCCAACCGGTTGCCAGTGCGTCATGAAACGGGAGTCCTGCGAGAACTCTTCGGCGAGGAAGTCGGTGTACGGACCGATGACTTTCAAGACTTCTTGGTTGATGTTGCCGCGCACGATGATTTTGAACGTGCGGTTGGGGATCTGATCCCGAATGTTGCGCAAGTTGGTGACGATGCGCTGGAACGTGCTCGCCCCGTCGAGACGCTTGCGGGTGCAGTTGTGCGTCTCTTCGATGCCGTCGAGGGTGATTTGGAAGTTCAGCACGTTGTAGGAGAGCAGTTTCTTCATGACGTTGAGGGTCAAATTGTACCCGTTCGTCGTCATGCTCGACCAGTACATGACTTTGTGCTTCTTGCACAGTTCCATGATCTTCTCCGACAACCGCTCGATGATCGGCATCGCCGTCAGCGGTTCCCCGCCGAACCACGCGATGTGGAGTGTCTTGTACTTATGTAGATTCTTCTCCAAGTAGCGGATCACGCCGTCTTGCACCCAGTCCTTCATGAAGTTCTTGGCGAACGACTCGTAGCAGTAGGTGCAGCGGAAGTTGCAGTCTTCGTTCGGGAGCAGGATCAGCGAAAGTTCATCAGCGGACGCGATCGTCTCGTGGTGAAGCATTTCGGCGCGCCGGAATTCGTCCACCGATTTCTGGACGAGAAAGCCTCGTGAGACCAGCTCATGAAACGCTTGATGGTCTTGCAACGCTTCGTCCGGTTTGCGCAGCACGTCGGCCACGATGTCTTTTTGATCCTTGGGGACCCGGATGAATTTGTTGGAGTAGGTGTTCAGCAACAGCATGTCGCCGTTTTTGTCACTGGTACGGATGTTGAAGCGCGAAGCTTTGTATCCGCTTTCAACGACGGGATTTTCAAACTTGCTTACGTCTAGTTTCAAAGGTTCCGGCATTGCGTTCCCCTCTTTCTCGTGTCTGTTTCTGTTGGTTTAAGATTCTGAATCGCCGTTTCATTGCGTCGTCTTGTGCCTAATCAGAATATACAACCACGTCATTATCATTGTCAACAGATAGTAAAAACATTTTCCACTTAGGAACATATATCAAATTGATACAGTTATAAATATACAATAAAAAAATCACCCCGATTCGCCATGAACTTCCTCTACGCGAGGAATTTCGATAGCGAAACGCGGCGATTGCTGTACGTTCGGGGACTAACTATGCACGATGCTGCTCCGGCGCATCGAAGCGACCAACTTTGTAAGCAACTCCCGTTCCTTGTCTGCAAATGCATCGAGGCTGTCGTGGACATTGTTCAGCCGGGTCATGTTCTCCACCATCCCGGCTCTCAGCATGGCGTTTCGAAACGACATCGCCTGTTGTTCCAACTCGCGAACGGCCGCCAAATACCCCAACGCCGGGTCGAGATGCCCCTGCTCTTCGAGGTAGCCCACGAGCGCGAGCAGGCATTTTTTATGTTCCCACAGGATGTGCAGGTACTTGATGTCGTACCAGATGTCGCCTGCAATCAGGGTTTGCAAGTAGCGTTTCAGATGCGGGTAGAGGTCCATCCCGTAGGCGCGGTCATACACTTCGCCGAACATGTAGACGCGCTCGGACGTGTTGCGGCCGGTGAGGTATTCCTCCAGATGATCGGCGACCAAGTTCACGTTGAACTCGAACTTGCCGTCGGGGTTGAACTTGTAGAGGACGATCTCTTCGCTCCAATTCTTGATGTGGTCCAAACTGAGATACGCCGCTTCAAACTCCTCGAACGAAACTTGCGAGGGCGCAAACGCCAAGTCGTCGCGGAAGCCCAACACGTCGAACATCCGCGTCTCCTCGTCGTAGCCGTACACGAGGATGTCGTGCGCAAAGTGCGTGTTGCCGTAGTGCTCGCGACGAGGGATGTGATACTGGTCGATGTTCAGGTGGAGGTACCAGCCGCGGTCGATCGACTCCCGGATGAACTCCAAAATCGAAGTCTTGAAGGTCTTCAGCGTCTCCCGTTGAATCCGCTGTACCGACAAGTACGGGTTGACCGCATAGTCATACAGATACGGCGCGATCGGGACGACAAACCCTTCCTCGAAGTCTCGGTAAAAACACAGCTGCAAAAAATTGCTGTGCAGCCAAGGTCTCGCTTCTTCATGTACAGCCAAGATCGACAGCGGATACGCGTAGAACTGGAACCCGTGGATGATCGGTTTGCCGAGCGGCAACTGCTTCGATTTCATTCTGTCATCACCTTTCACATGTTAAATCAAACCCTTCTCTAGAAGAATTCTAACTGCAACGTAAAAAACCTGCCACAGTCAGCGGACAGGTTTTTTTACGAGGAGGTTGCTCTCAAGTTTTCTTGCTTTTTTTGGCTGACCCCATCAGAGCAGCCAGTTGTTTTTTTAACACTTGGGAGGGAATCGCGAACCCGATCCCTTGTGACGATGCGCTGACCGCCGTGTTCATCCCGATCACTTGGCCGCGCATGTTGATCAGCGGGCCGCCGGAGTTGCCGCGGTTAATCGCGGCGTCGGTCTGGATCAGATGCGGGTATTGCCGGTCCCCGATCACCACCGGACGTTCGGTGGCGGAGACGATGCCGACGGTGACCGAGTGGTCGAGCCCCAGCGGACAGCCGATCGCCACCACCCATTCCCCCACACGCAAGTTGTCGGAAGAGCCAAACGGCAGGACGCGAATGTTTTTGGGCGGTTTGACTTTGAGAACCGCCAGATCCATCTCAAAATTGCTTCCGACCACCTGCGCCGGAACCCCTTCGTCGGTGTCGTAGAAACGGACAAAGATCTCGTCGGCTCCGTGAATGACATGTTCATTGGTGAAGATGTACCCCCGTGCGTCAAAGAAGAAGCCTGTTCCGATGTTCATCGTGTTTTTGCTGCTGCTTTCGCGGTCCGAGTCTTGGAAGAAATTCCACGGGTCGCGGCGGCGCGGTGCGGCTTTTTCCCGCTTCACCACTTCGATGTTCACAACAGCGTTCCGGTAGCGTTCGAAGATGTCTGCGATGTTACCGGCGGCGAGATCCGGTGTGCGGCGCGTTTTGGCCGCCGTGTACTTGACGGTCTTCGTCGTCGTTGCGCGTGCTTGCGGTTTGGCTTTTTTCTTCACGGCCCTCACCTCGTACCATCATCCTATGTGTACGCCCTCTCGACCCGTGAGCCTATTGTCAACAGAAAGTGGCAAAAAGGGCGGTCGTCCCGCATAGACATGTCATGACAAGCAGTGTCACTTTTCGGAGGTGAACCCGTTGAACGTACTTCTCAGCATCCCGGCGGCCATCGGTCTTGGCGCGTTGCATTTTCTGGAGCCGGGGCACGGCAAGGGCGTGATGACCGCCTACCTCGTCTCTTCCCGCGCCCGTCCGCGCGATGCCGTTTTGCTTGGCGTCACCAACGCGCTGGCGCATACGGTCTCGATTCTGTTTCTCGCGCTGGTGGCGACCACCGCTTTGCAAGTCCTTCTCCCGCAACAGATTGAAGCGTGGCTGGGGCTGCTTTCCGGCGCGGTGATCACGCTCATCGGCGGGCGGATGGTGCTCAACCTGCTGTTCCCGCCGGTCGTCTCGCTCGGGCGGCTCAACGAGCGCGGGCGGTCGTATGTCTGTTCGCACGGGCATGTGCATTACGTGGATGCACAGGGACGTGATCATTCGCACGGGCATCATCATGATCATCATCACGGAGATTCTCACGTTCCTCACTACGCCGACGAGTTGCACGTGCTCGACAGTTCTTCCGCCGTCGCCGCTCCGGTCCGCAGCAACACGTCCCTGCGGCGTCTGTTCAGCATCGGCGTGTTGACCGGGTTGATCCCTTGCCCCACTTCGCTCGTCATGCTCTTGACGGCGATCTCTGCCGGGCACGTGTCGCTTGGGGTCGGAATGGTGCTGGCGTTTTCGTTCGGCGGGGCGTTGTCGCTGTCTCTGCTCGGGCTGTTGCTGCTCAAAGCGGAAAGCAAAGCCCGCTTGCTGGAACGCCGCGGCATCTCCAACCTCATGGCGCAAGTTTCGTCGCTCGTCATCGTCGTGCTGGGCATCCTCGTCACGTATGAATCGATGTTCAAACTGGGTTTCTTTCAAGATTGACCTCTTCAAGACGTAAAAAAACCCCGGACACGGATGGGTCTCCCATGTGTCCGGGGCTCTTTTTTGCTAAAACATGCAGTTCTTACTGCTCCTGCGATTCTTGGAGGAACGCCAATTCCACCAGCGTGCGCACGCCGAAGCCGGTCGCGCCGCGCGGGTTCAACTCTTGGTTGCCCTCGATGTCGCGCGCCACCCCTGCGATGTCGAGGTGCACCCACGGGGTTTCTTCCACAAATTCGCGGAGGATCATCGCGGCGATGATCGAGCCGCCGTCGCGGCCTGCGGAGTTTTTCATGTCGGCGACGTTGGATTTGTACGCGTTGCTGTAGTCCTCCACGATCGGCAACTCCCACGCGCGCTCGCCGGAGCGGTGGAACGCTTCTTTGACCACGGAAGCAAAGTCGGTGTCGTTTGTGAAGAGACCCGCGACTTGACGACCGAGGGCGACGGAAATCGCGCCCGTGAGCGTCGCGACGTCGACGAGTTTCGTCGCGCCGTTGCGCAGCGCGTAGGTGATCGCGTCAGCCAGCACGACGCGGCCCTCTGCGTCGGTGTTGACGATCTCCATCGATTTGCCGTTCATCGTCACGATCACGTCGCCCGGTTTGATCGCCGTGCCGGAGACCATGTTCTCCGCTGCCGGAATGACCGCCATGATGTTCGCTTTCGGCTTGAGCTGAGCAATCGCCTGCATCGCGCCCAGCACCGCGCCCGCGCCGCCCATGTCGGTTTTCATGTTCTCCATGCCGGCCGCCGGTTTCAGGGTGTAGCCGCCCGTGTCAAACGTGATGCCTTTGCCGACGAGAGCGAGCGTTTCTTCGGAGTCCGGGTTGCCGTGGTAGTTCAACACGATCAGACGGGACTCTTCTGGAGAACCTTGGCCGATGGCGAGGATGGCGTTTGCGCCGATATCTTTGAGCTCTTGGTCGCCGAGGATGTTCAGGCCGAGACCGAAACGATTGGCGACGTCTTGAGCGGCGTCGGCGAGGTTGGTCGGGGTGAGCAGGTTGGCCGGACGGTTGATCAATTCGCGGGCATAGTTCGTCGCGTCTGCGATGACACGGCCGCGCTCGATACCGTCGTGGATCGCTTGGTATTTCTCTGCGTCCGCTTCGACGACGATCAGATCGGTGAGGGTGGACGGAGTTTGGTGTTTTTTGAGCGTGGTCACTTGGTAGAGACCGAGCAGCGTGCCTTCCGTGAGCGCTTGAGCGGCGAGTGCGGTGTCGAGATGGCCCTCTCCCGCCCCGTGGACGACGGTCGCAACGGTGACCGCTTTGTGATCGCGTGCTGCGCGCGCGGCAACCGCTGCCGCTTGGCGGGCGCGGGGATGCGTGAATTCAGCCGCTTCGCCGAGACCGACGAGGAAGATCCGCTTGGCTTTCAGTTTGCCAAACGGGTAGAGCACTTTGAGCTCCTTGAATTTGCCGGTGAAGTCGCCGGTTTCGATCAGGGCGCTGATTTGGCCGCCCAACGCTTGGTCCAGGGCGCCGGTTGCGCCGGTCGGTTGGGTGGTGCCTTCAAACAAGTTGACGATCAAAACGTCGGCTTCTACGTCGGTGATGGATTGGAGTTCGATTCGAATGGTAGCAGTCATGTGATGTAGACCTCCTTAAATGTTAGAAGACATTCCCTGCATGATTCCACAGGGCCCATTTTAACAAAAGACCGACCCGGCAAGGGTCGGTGATGTTTCAAAGTCACACAAAAATCAGTCCAACTTCGGCATTTCATCCGCCTTGGTCTCCGGCGCGGCCTCAGCCTTCGGAGCTTCTTCGGCCTTCGGAGCAGCCTCAGCCTTCGGAGCTTCTTCGGCCTTCGGAGCAGCCTCAGCCTTCGGTGCTGCTTCCGCTTTCGGAGCTGCCTCCGCTTTCGGTGCCGCTTCCGCAGCCGGTTTTGCCGCTGCGGCAGCCGGTTTCGGAGCCGCTTCTTTCGGCGGCGCCGGAGGAGCCGGCGGGATGTCGACGAGCTGCTTGCCGGTCAAGAACTGCATGCCGCTGTCGATCTTGAAGTACAGATCCTTCGCGTCTTTCGCATTCACGATCGCACCGTTGCGCAACACAAACGGAACGTCCGCGCACAGAGAGCAGAGGTCTTTGGACGGGCAGTCTTTGATATCGACTTTTTCTTCCGGATATTTCGACACCAGGGCGTCGTATACTTTTTGCGTATGTAACTCAAGGTTTCGCTTGCAGAATACCCACTTGATAGACGAAGGCACGGTCGTACAACTCCTTTTTGTAATCAATACCACCTATTCTACATCTTCCCGCCCAAAAATTCCATATCATCAGACAATCCTCAGATCGTCTCACTCTGTGCGATCAGATAAGCCTCGTCTCCGCACGCGGCGCAAAACAGCAAATGCGTGCACCGCCCGGCATTCTCCTGCTTGACCTGCGGCGTCCATTCATACGGCGAATAGGGCCCGACATAATCGGAGAGCATTCCCCCGTCCTCCATCGGCCCACCGCAAGACTTGCAGGCAGCCTGCACGCCCCGCAATCCGTTGCACAGCGGACACACCAGTTCCATACGCGCACTCTCCTCCGACAGGATTTTCTCCCTTTAGAATGCCCTGCCGCTGAAGGAAAAAACGCCCGCCCTTCAAAAAAGGCAGACGTTCCCCGCGCGTCTTACGAAACCAAGTCGTACCACGCCATCTGAATTTCTTCCAACACTTTCTCGTTGGAATCTTCCGCAGCGCCCTCAAAGCCTTCCAACGCCAAAATCCACTTGCGCAGCGTCGTAAACTTCATCGACAACACATCGGTATCCGGGTGCGCTTCGTTCAGCGCTTCCGCAATGTCCAGTGCATCTTCCCAAGTCATCGTTCCACCTCCCGCTCTCAGCAATCGTCGCTCGTTGTGCCGAACGCCGTCTTGTAATATGTACACGCCACTTTCCCTGTCTCGCTGCTGCGCCACAGTCCGAACACCCACTCGTCCTTGAAGAACGCGAACGTCCGGGTATATTTCGACCCGCAAGACGAGCAGGCGGCGCTTTGGTTGCCGCGTTCGCCCTCCAGCGGATCGGGATGAACTTCATGGCCGCAAGAGGGGCAGTCAAACGTCTGCAAGGCTTCCTCCATGACGACGGGCACCTCTTTTCCTTGAACTACCCCTCATTCTACCAGAAACGGCGCACTTCATTCATGATCCAGCTCACAGATTTGTTCCCAGAGCAGTTGCCGCACCCGCTCATGTCCGCCGAGCGGCCGACCCATCCGAAATTCCACGCCCGGATGCTCACGGCGAGCCGCTTCGACAAACGCCGGCAGATCGTCCGACACGTGACCGCCCGGCAACAGGAAAAAAGGGATCACCGCCACGCGCTTTGCGCCTTGGCGCACGCAGGCCGCGATCCCCTCCGGAATGCTCGGGCTCGTCCCTTCCAAAAAAGCCGGCTCGACGATCCAGCCGTCTCGCTGCTCCCGCACCCTGCGCACCATCTCGTGCAAATCGCGATTGGCGGCAGGCACGCGGCTTCCATGAGCGATGAGAAGGAGAGCTTCCTTCATGGCTTACCCGCGCAGATGTTTCGCCAGCGCGACGACGTCGGTGCCGATCTTCTCGAAACGCTCTTGCAGTTTCGGGTTCTCGAACGTGCCGTCCGCGTTGAAGTTGTCGGAGTAGGTCACCGAACCGGTTTGCGGGATGACATACCCGTGCAGCGAACGCAGGATCGTCGCCAGTTGCGTGAGCGTGTTGGTGGCAACCGCGCCGCCTGCAGCCGCGACGAGGCCGACCGGCTTGCCGTTGAATTGGTTGTAACCGACGAAATCAAGCGCGTTCTTGAGCGCGCCGGTCGGGCCGTTGTGGTACTCCGGCGAACCGATCAAGAAGCCGTCCGCTTCGTCCATCGCTTTGATGAACGCTGCCACGTTTTCGTTGGGAACTTTGTTTTCCGGATCATAGATCGGGAGCGGACGCTCGCGCAAGTTCCAAACTTCCACTTCCGCGCCTGCTTTGCGTGCCGCTTCTGCCGCGACGTTTTGTGCTTTTGCCGTACGGGAATCAAGACTCAACGAGCCGACCAAGGATACCAATTTCATTTTAATATAGACCTCCTGTTACAAAAACTACCACTCATTATACTACGTAGACTTCCTTTTTTTCCACTCCTTTCTTATTACTTCAACTGGATTCAGGAGTAGGAATCGCTCGGCAAAGCGCGAATATTTTGTACAGGGTTTTACTTCAAAATGAGGTGATCGTTTGAGCAACAACGCCAAAGCTCCAGAGAAAGCTCTGGCCTGGTCTCTTTTATTATTCCCGGCGATCGGTTCGATTTTTTGGACGTTGAACTGGATCGGACTGGACAAGCAAAAACACATCTGGTGGACGTGGGTTTCAGCCCTTGCCGTTGTGATTGGTTTCGTTTTTAGCGGAGAGTGGTTCGGGACTTTCTTCGTCGGCTTCATCCTGTGCATCGGCTGGTCCTTGCTGCACTACATCGTCCAACGGGCGATGGTTTCCCAAAAAGTACGGTCTGTCACAGCCGGAATCATCTCCGTTTTGCTTGTGATTCTGCTGCTCGGAACGGCTTCGATGATTGCTCGTCCCAACGACGGGACGTGGACCCGGCTCGGTGCCAGTGTCATGGTCGGCACTTCGTATGATAAAAATTCGCCGTTCATGCTCCCGGTGAGCGGAGACGATCTGAAGGCGGACAAATCACTGTATGTGCGCGTCTTTTCACCGGCGATGTTTCACTCCGACTATCTGGATCTCGTGATTCAACGTCAAGAGGGGGGCACTTGGAAAAACGTGAGCACGTGGCGCAAACCCATCTCCCCCACGTCGCAAGTTTACGTCACCCCCTACTCCCTGTTCATGACCGGCACGTACAAAATCTCGTGCCAGGTCGGCGAGAAAACGATCGCCGACACCATCGTCCGAGTCCAATGAATCAATACACCCCGGCCTAAGCAGCCGGGGTGTTTTTTTGGACATACTGACCCAGTATACAGGCTCAACGGGAGGTGACACCTCATGCAGAAAAAACGACTTCTCGGCCTCGCCCTGCTCACAGCTTCCACCTTGTTGCTCACCGCTTGCGGAAGCAACCAAGACCCGCAGCGCAATCCGCAAAGCACCGGCTCCGGCGGCGGTGCTTCGGGCGGCGGCGGAACGAACAGCGGCTCCGGCGGCGGACACTAAACGAAACAAAATCCTTGGCAAAGGAATCCAAAGCGCAATGCGCGAATACATCACCTATAAATTCGCGTTTACCAGCAAAGGAGGTTCCTTACCAAGATGTTCACACGAATCAGACAACATTGGCTGCGTCCTATCATGCAAGGCGCATTCGTCGTCCTCGTCGCGTTCCTGTTGAACCTCGTGATCCGCGATCATGTGTTTGCGCTCACGAAGATCGTAGGAACCTCAATGATGCCCACTTTGCATGACAATTCCCGTGTCTATCTCAACCGGCTCGCCTATGAATTCTCCGGCCCGCAGCACGGCGATGTCGTGATCTTCCCCGCTCCGCATGACGATCACGACTATGTGAAGCGCGTGATCGGCCTGCCGGGCGATGTCGTGGAGATTCGCGACGGACGGCTCTACGTCAACGGCTCCGTGCAAACGGAATCGTACGTCGACGCGGCGGCCGCCGACTTCGGCCCGGTCACCGTCTCCCCGAATCACGTGTTCGTGATGGGCGACAACCGTCACCCGCTCGGCTCGCTCGACTCCCGTGACAAACGGGTCGGCATGATCGAAATCTCCACGATCAAGGGACGCGTCGACTACATTCTCTACCAACCTTGAAAACCCGAAAGCCTGAAACCAAACCACGACTAAAAAGCCTACGGGAACGTCCGCAGGCTTTTTTTCATCCACCCCATGCTTTGGGTGAACAGCTCTTGCGACCGGGTCAGCGAAACGCTTGCCCCCTTGTAATCGCCCAACTGCTTCTGGATCGCGGAAAGCAACTGATACGCCGCGACCAACTCCCCCGTGCGTTCGAGACCTGTCAAGACTTGCACCGCTTGCTCGGCGCAGACGCACGCTCTCGTCAGCCGTCCGGCCTTCAGCAGCACAACCGCCAGCCCGCACAAAACCTCGGCGTGGAGCGCGGGGTCTGCCTCCCGTTCGGCGCGGGCGCGGCACTCTTCCAAAATCGAGAGCGCTTCTTGCGACCGGCTCTGTTCGGCCAAGAGCACCCCCCGCTTCATGCGCACGTGAAGCGCTTCCAAGCGAAACCGCCCTGCTTCATACAGCGCTTGCGCCACCGCCAACTGCTCGTCCGCTTCTCGAAACAGATCGAGCCGGACATACGTGGCACCAAGCCCTGCCGCGATCTCCGCTTCCAAGCGTCGCCATTCCACTTGACGGCATGACGAGACGGCGGAGAGCGCCGCCGCCCTCTCGCGCGCTTCCAACCAAAACGACACCGCCCGCTCCAACTGCTCCAGCCCCTCCGCCGCCCGCGCCATCGCCATGCAAAGTTTCGGCTCTTGTTCCGGCGGGGAAAGACCGTGGCCGCGGCGTTCCAATTCCCGGTAGACATACTCCAAGCGGTGCATCGCCACCGACCAGAGTTCGCCTGCAAGCGCCGTTTCGCCGATTTCCACGTGCAACGCCAGCACTTCGTCCTGCCGGTCTTCGGAGATGGCGATCGTCAGCGCGGCTTCCAAGTGCGTCAGCGCGGCTTCATAGGAATTCAACCCTTGGTAACAAGCGGCAATCTGGAGATGCAAGTCGTACGGGGTCCACGCGGGGTTTGAGGCAGGCAGGCAATCCAGAAGCAAGGGGAGCGCTTCTGCATAGTGGTGAAGAGAGAAAAACGTCTGTGCCCGCTTGTAACGGGCCAGACGTTCATGGTCGTCCAGCAAAGCCGGGAGCAATTGATCCGGGTCCGCCCCCAACCGCACGGCGAGTTGGCGCAGCAGCCCGCGGGACGGTTGCGTGCGACCCGATTCAATTTGGGAGATCATGCTCTTGTGCACCAGGCCGTCTGCCAATTCTCGTTGCGAGAGGCCGGCCTGTTGCCGCAGCGCACGCAGTCGGGCTCCCAGTGTCACGATTAGAGGATGATGTGCGGCGTGTGACCCGCGCCGGGCAAATCCATAAATGCAGTCATGATCATGACCGACAGACGCAGCGCGTCTTCACGGCTGGCGAGTTTGAATTTCTCTTGCACCTCTTCTGCCGTCACACCCTGTTGGAACAACGCGGTGCCTTCATACGGCGTGGACAAAACGACGACTTTCGAGCCCATCGCCATGCCGAGCAGATATTGCGGCGGCAACGGCATGACCGCAAACTCGACCGTTCCTTTTTCATCTTGGAACGAAAAATGACTCAATTCCACGTAACCCAATGATTTTTTCTCATGGCTCATCTTCAACAACTCCCTTGATTGCTTGTTCTTCTTCTTGGTACACTAAGGGACAAATCATCCCGAATGGAAGGAGGCAACGAAATGGGCATTGTGATCGTCGAAGTTTGCGACGTCAACCCGGCCTCCGCCCTCGACCTCGAACAGTTGGAAGAGGACAATCCCGGCGTCAGCGCCATCCGCACTCCGTGCCTGAGCAACTGCACGATGTGCGCCTCTACCCCGTATGCGTATGTAAACGGCGAGCTCATCGCCCATGAGGATCGCGAAACCCTCTGGACGATGATCAAAGCCGCTGTCGAGCAGGAATTGCAAGCTTGGAACTCGGAACTCTAAGCGAACCTCTGCGATCGACTCCCTAAGACAAAGCCCGGCTGCGAGAAGCGGCACGGGCTTTTTTGGTGCGCGGTTTTACGCGGTTTGTTCAACCGGCGCCTGCGTGGTGACTTCGATCTTGTAGCCGGTGTGTTTTTTGATGTTCAACACGCCGCAGTCGAAGATCAAATACTGACCCTTGATCCCGATCAGTTTGCCCTCGATGACGGGTTCCTTATCAAACGACATCGACTTGATTTTCTCCAAGTTTTCCAAGATCGGGTACGTGAACTCAAACAGCTGATCCACGTCGAACAGGTATTGTTGGAATTCTTCCGGCACGATCGCTTTGATCTGTTCGCGGACTTCGAAGAGATCGACTTCCTCGTAGACGCCCTTGAGCATTTTGCGCCAGTCGGTTTTGTCGGCGATGTGTTCGGCGATCGCCATCTCCAACTCGCCCGCCAGTTTGCGGGTCGGCAGCTCGGCAATCGGAATCGCGCGCACCGCTCCTTGGTCGACCCAGCGGGTCAGTTCGCGGTTTTTGCGGGTGAGGCCGACTTTGACGTTCGAGGAGAGCGCGAGGTAGACGTAGTGCGGAATCATGCAGTGCGACTTCGCAAACTCTTCGTCGCGGCAGGTGCCTTTGTCAAAGTGACACTCGTGCGGCTTCATGATGCACAGGTCGCACTCGGCTAGCGTCGTCACGCACGGGTAGCAGTAGCCGCCGCCGTAGAGTTTGCCTTTGACTTTGCGCCCGCAGGCGCAGCACGCTTTCTCCTCCAAAAACGAGAGGCGCAGCGTCGTGCCGATCAACTCGTTGAGCCCGACGCTCTCGTCGCCCACCGATAAGAAATATTGTACGGTCGTTTCCGGCCGGTGTTTCAATTCACTCAAGAAACCTTGATAGACAGTCATCCTCAACACCCTTTCTCGCAACCCTTTTCTGCTAGACTGATTGTACCAAAAAGTCAGGGGGAGGTGTACTGTCGCTTCATGTTATATACAGTAAACTTCTCAATAGGCTGGAAGCCGGCTCGCTGGTAGATGCGCTCCGCCGGCGTGTTGCCTTCTGTCACCGTCAGCGAGACCAGCGCGCGCGGCCCCTTGGCTTTGCGGACGCGGCGCAACCCTTCGCGCAAGATGTCGAAGCCGTAGCCGAGCCCGCGCGCGTTCGGCAAAACCGCCATATACAGCAGCACGGTCGTCCGCCCGTAGCGCCCGCCCTCAAAGTGCTGGAACAGCGCAAACCCGACGTCTTGGCCGTCGCGGTCGGTCGCGAGCACCCACAAGTTCGGGTCGAACACGCCGAAGCGTTCGCGAAACATCGCAAAACTCTGCTCGGGATGCGCCGCGTCCCATTCCATCATCGGGTCGAGCGTGCCGGAGAACGACGTGCGAAACGCTGCAAAGAAGCGGTCGTGCGTTTTTTTCGAGTACGGGTGGAACGCAAGGTCGCGGGTCTCCGGCTTCACATCGGCGGTCAACCGCAAACTCATGTCCAAGCGGTCGATCAACTTCCGAAACCCGTGTTGCAAAAAAAGATGACCCAGCGTCCGCCCCTGCTGATCCGGGTAGTCCACGTAGACCGCTTTGCCGTTCTCGTTCTCGATCAACTCCCAGAACGATTGCAAAAAAGCCCCGGTAACTTCCGCTTCATCAAACGCCGGATCGACGTCCGGACGCGTCAAGTGCACGTCTCCTTCGAATTCGCCGTAGCGCATCACGCCGACCATGCGCGCGCCGACGTGCGCGATCAACGCGTCCGATTCGATCAGCTCCACGATGTCGTGATCGTGAAACCGCTTCAGGTCCGCTTCGACCTGCTTGTCCAATTCAGGGCCGTGAAACCCGCGCGCCGCCAACACCGTGCGCGTGATGCCGAATAGATCGCCGGGGCGCACCGGCCGTATCTGTATGTCCATGCTGCAACCTCCATTTGACTTCCTCATCCCTCTATCATACATGATAACAGCCGGTTCTTCCCTCCTGATTTGTGCCGAGTTCTCGTGTGCATCACCCAAAAGAAAAACCATCACCCCTTCTGAATCGAATGGGTGATGGTTCGTTGTGCAGATGTACACTGCAAGGCAGTCGAATTCAGCTTCAGGCTTACGCGCAGTCGTAATGGGTCGGGCAAGACATCGTTTCCAAAATGGTCCAAGAGATCGCAGCCTGGTCGCTGGAGACCTTACTCGACGTCACTTGAACGTCGAGCTGGAACATGTTTTCCATTAGATTCATCCTCCTTCATATTGAATTTAGCAGGATGTAGGTCTAAGGAGCGGTGTGAGCCTCACAGGTAAAATATATCATATTAAATTTAAATGATCAACGTAATTTTTATATTATCGCGTTTTATTAAATTGAATAAAAAGTGATGCTCGAACGGGGATTGCCCGCTGCCGATTCTGTCTGTTCCTTCCGTAACTTCCATTTGACTTCCACAGCCCTCTGTCATACATTAAAGTCGCCGAAAGGAAAGGAGCTGCCTCACATGCCTCTTTTTACATACACGATGACTCCTCAAGCCCCCTATCGATTTGACTACTTCCGTGAGAGAATCGCCACGTCGAGCAACTCGTATCTCTACGACATCGGCGAGCACCATCTCGGACGGGCGCACGACATCGGCGGACGCACCGTGCTCGTGCGCGTGAACTGCCCGGAACCCGCTTCCGACGCGCCGGACATTCAACTGACGGTGGAGCGCGCTCCAGACGAAGCGACAGCGCTCGAAGCGGTGAAGATCTGGCGGCACATGCTGTCCGTCGACCGCCCGCTGCAACCTTTTTATCAAAAAGTACGCACAGACCCCGTGCTTGCCGCCGTCACCGAACGACTGTCCGGTTTGAACTTGCTGCTGGAAAGCGGCCCGTTTGAATCGATGATCCTCTCGATCATCGGCCAGCAAGTCAACTTGACGTTCGCCGAGAACTTGAAGCGGGCGTTGGTGGAACTTTGCGGCGATCAGGTGGAGTTGGGCGGGCGTCCGTTCTACGCGTTCCCCACCGCCGAGCAGATCGCCCGCTTGAACTACGAAGACTTGCGCCCGCTGAAATATTCGCAGCGCAAAGCGGAGTACATCATCGACTTCTCGCGCGGCGTGGCGGGCGGTGAGATCGACTTGCAGGCGCTTGAGACGATGAGCAACGAAGAAGCGATCCAATCTTTGGTCAAACTGCGCGGCATCGGGCGCTGGACGGCAGAGTGCGTCCTCTTGTTCGGCCTCGGCCGACCGGACTTGCTCCCCGCCGCCGACATCGGACTTCGCAACGCCATCCAGCATTTCTACCAACTGGATCACCAGCCGACCGAAGCGGAAGTCCGCGAGATGGCGGGAAATTGGGCGGGTTATGAATCCTATGTCACCTACTACCTGTGGACGGCGCTCGGATTGGCGCGCGCCGAGTCGAAAACCCAAAAACTTTGAACCCTACCCCCACAGAAACTAGCGCTCCTCCCGTACCTGTATGACAAGTGAAAATTGGCAAATAGATACATTCAAAGGAGATGGTTGGGTATGAAAAAACGACTTTCCGCATGGCTCGCTTTGACTTTGCTCTCCTCGCTTGGCGCTTCCTCGGCGTTCGCGACGATGCCGGCGAAAAACGATCAGCCGGACTTCCTGAGCAAAGGTCATTTCCAATACGCGATGAAATTCCAAGACGTCACCAACGACGACTGGGCGATCCGCTTCATCACCGAGATGAACGCCAAGGGCGTCATCAACGGCTACGGCGACGGCCGCTTCCTGCCGAGCCACAACGTCACGCACGAAGAAGCGATCGTCATGACCGTCCGCGCGATGGGCCTTGGCGACCAAGCAGAAGCGCTCGCGATAGACCTCCCCCTCGACTTGACCGATTCGGCGCAAGTGTCCGACTGGGCGAAACCCTACATCTCCCTCGCGCTGCAACACGGCTTCCTCGATGCCAAGACCGCGCTGAATCCGCAAGGTTTTGCAGACCGCGAGTGGACCACCGAACTGGTCGTCCGTGCGATGGGGCTGGGCGTTGAAGCGCAAGCGCATCTGCACGACACCTTGAGCTTCACCGACGCTTCCACGATCGACGCCGACGCTGTCGGCTATGTCTCCGTCGCGTCCGAGAACAAAATCATCACCGGCTACAACGACCGCACCTTCCAACCGAACAAACCGGTGGCGCGCAACGAACTGGCGGTGATTCTCTGCAACGCGGAGCATCTGTTTGATTACGATACACAGCGTCAACAACAAACCCAAGGCCAACTGCAAGGTTCGTTGAAAACCGTCTCCACCGGCAGCCTCACGCTGACCACGCGCACGCACGGCGATGTCACGTACAAAGTCGCGGCGCAATCCTACTTCTTCCTCGACAACAAACTCGCGGCGTGGAGCGACTTCCAACCGGGCATGAACGTCCGCGTGCTGCTCAACGCAAGCGGCGAAATCGTGTTTGCACAAGCGAAGAAACAAACACCGACCTTGGAGGAGATCGAGAACTTCTCCAAGGGCCGAGTCGCCGCGTTCACCGCTCCGACCTCCTCGGCTGACGGTTCGATCACGATCACCAAGAACAGCGGCCGCTCCGACCAATCCCTCACCTTAAGCATAGCGAAGGACGCTGTCGTGCCGACCCTGAAAACCAACCAATACGTCCGTCTCATCATCCTCGACAACACCGTCATCCAGATCGACGTCCTGCAAGCCACCGACGGCGACGACCACTTCTCTCCGGAGAAACCGATTGTCGAGTAGTCCGTTGAACCGCAGTTTGAGAAAAAAATCCCCTTCCCGCCTCTCCTGTGCGGTGATGGGGATTTTTTTCGGGCAAACGGGTTTTGCGAGACGGATTCCTGGAGGCTAGAGGCACACGCCCCGCTCGAAGAGGACGCCGCGGTTTTGTTGGCGGGCTTGGAGCAACAGGCGGGACGCTTTGCGGTAGTTTTCTTCCTCGGCGTAGACGCCCGCGAGATCGGAAACGGCTTCTTCCCACTCGAACAGGCGGCGGTGGTCGTAGAAGTGATCCGCCACCTCTTGGAGCAGGCGCTTGCCCTGACGGAAACGGCGGTTTTTTCCGTCGAGGCGGCCTTGCAGGGCTTGGAGTTGGCGGCGGGCCGGATGAGCCGCGGGAATCCAGCGCTCCGCTTGCGCACGGGCCGCTTCCGCCGCCGGCACGTCGTCCGCCTGCAAGTGCAGCCTCGCCAGTTGCAGCGCCGCCAGCCCGGCTTCTTCGAGATTGCCCAATTTGTGCAACCGCCGCACCGTCTCTTGCAACAGGTTGCGGGCTTCCTCCGACGACGAGCGGTTGCGGGCGAACCACAGGGCTCGTCCCATGCGGCACCGCTCTCCCTCCACGCGTTGGCGGACGACGTCCGACAAGTGGCGGGCGCGTTCTGCAAACAAGATGGCTTGGCGGTGCTGGGCGTGTTCCGAAGCGGACTTCGCGAGTTGGAGGCAGGTGTGCGCCTGATCGGAAATCTTGCGGGCATGTTTAAAGTACGCTGTCGAACGGGCGCTGAGTGCCAACGCTTCCTCCGTGCGGCCCAGTTTTGCTTGCGCCTCTGCCAGTTGGAACAGCAGGCGGGCGTGGACGTGCGGGTCCGGTTTCTCAACATGAGCGAGCGTATCGAGCGCGCGTTGGATTTCAAGAGCGGCTTTGCGAAAGTCGCGGGCTTGTGCGTGCAGAGTGCCTCGATGTTGATGCATCCGCGCAAGCATTGCGTACTCGTCGTTCTGTTTGGCTTCTCGCTCCAGCATCTCGATCAGCCGGACTGCGAGGTCGCGCTTGCCGAGCTCCAGGTAGCAGACGAGGAGGTCGAGGAGCAACGGGACGGCGTCTTGTTGGCTTTTTTGCGAGTTGAGCAAGAGTTGGATCAACTCGGCGGCTTGCGTGTAGTTGCGGCCGGCGACCGCCATCTTGGCGGCGCGGCACGCCGTCGTGTACTCTTGGTTCGGCTTGGAGTCCTCGACGAAGTATTCCATCGAAACCTGCAAGCGGTCTGCGATCTCCGACAGCATCTGATACGACGGCCTCGCTTTGCCTGACTCGATCTGCGAAATCATGCTCGACGTGCACAGCCCCTCTGATAACTCCACTTGCGTCATGTTTCGCGCGATGCGCAACTCCTTGATGCGTTCACCGATGATGGCCATTTCCAATAGGTACGCCTCCTTTTCTATATGAACCAAACCTCATTTGCAAACGAAAAGTGTTTACAATTGTGATTTTATAGGAAAGAGCGTTTCTAAAGTATAGCCGTGGAAAATTTAGAATTTTGAACCCCCATTGGAAAGAATCCGGACAGAAAAAACCTCCCACGACAGCCGTGAGAGGTTTTTTCATACGTATTAGCCTTGCAGTTTGACAGAGAACGGGTCAGCCGGGTCGATGACCGCGACTTGCACCTTGCCAAACGGATCGGCCGGGTCGATGACGGCCGCGCGCACCTTGCCGAACGGGTCGGCGGGGTCGATGACGGCCGCGCGCACGGTGTGTGCGTTGACGGCGACCAGTGCAGCTGCCAGAACAGCAGCGGAGAGCAAACCAGCAACAAACTTTTTCAATGTACGTTCCTCCCTTCTTGCAAACAAACTACCTCTTGTGAACGCTGGAGGGATTCGTTGGCTTTCATCAACATGTTGAAAGCTTTGTTGAGATTTCCTTGCGCGCGGTACGCCAAGACACAAATTTGCAAGGTGTCTGCCGAATCCCTTTGCAATCCCATGCGTTCATACTGTTCAGAGGCTTGCAGAGAATACTCGATGGCTTGCGCATAGTCTTTGGTTTGGTACGAGTACTTTGCAAACACCTGAAACGCGTATACATACCGAGGGTCTGCTTGCATCGAAGTTTCTTCAATGCGGTCAAAAGCCAAAATCAAGTAGTGATTTGCCTCTTTCAACCGATTCAGGTCGATATATAAGGAAGCGATTTTTGCACAGGAGTGAACGACTCGTGCATGATCACCCGCCTGCTCGAATTCCTTCAGACACTCCTGCAGTTCCCGCACAGCCCGCTCCGGGTCTGTCTCCGCGAGAAAAAAGGACGCGTACTGTTGCCGCACTCGATACGCCATCTCGACGACACGCTGCGACCGATAGAGATGCAAGGACTGTTGCAGAAATGCTTCCGCCTGCCCGTACTCTCCCATTTGTTTGTGCAAAAGCCCCATTTGAAACAGAGCGGCTGCCAGACGATGCGGGTCGGACATTTCATCAAAGTACTCATGAGCTTCCGAAATATAAGCCATCGCATCGGAGTAAAAACCCAGCCACATGCAAGCGGTTCCCAAGTTGAATTTGAATTCTGCCTGTCGCATCTCGGTTCCCGGAACCTGCCCGCAGGCTTCCAACGCCTGCATATAATGCGTGTGCGCATAGATCATGTTCGAAGCGTAGTAGTAGGCGTTGCCCAGTTTGTTGTAAAACTCCGCCATGAACAGGTCGTCCATATCCCGCACGGCTTCCAACCTGTGTTTCAACCGGACGAGCATTTCGATCGCCGTCTTGGCTTGCCGCGTGCGCATGAGGCACTCCGCACGCAAGAGCGTCAGTTGGATTTGTTGGCTCTCCGTGACGTCTGCGCGAGCGTCCAGTTCACAGACCAACTGCAGCGCCAGATCGTACTCCCCTTGCTCCACGTAAATTTTCGCAATCTCCGTCTGCAATTTGACATCCAGTTCGCTCTCACGATTGCGTACAATCTCGTGCAAAGGCATGAGCAGTTTCTCCGCTAGTTTGCGCAGAATGTCAGCGGAAGGCGTGTGCTTGTCCGTCTCCAACAAGCTGACCGTCTGATGCGAACAAATCCCCTCCGCCAACTCTGCTTGCGACATTCCCCGCTCGGCCCGCCGCCGCTTCACGCGCTGCCCGATTGTTAACAACGGTTCCGACAATGTTTTACACCTCCTTCATAAGTAAGCACAAATGTATCGTAACAGAAAATTCTCCTATTGTATATATCAATTCTCCATCAGGAGAACAAAAAATTGAAAAAACCGCTTCTGCTTCGTCCGCACTTCCACTATTCTATAAGCATCTGGGTAGCGAGGGTGATTTTTCCAATGCAAGGTTTGATCCAGATCGACACGACAAAGAAAGCATGGCGTGAAGTGTCCAAAGGAGTGGAGCTGTTGGTGTTGCGGGTACAGCCCGGCGAGGTCCGCGCCGTGTTGCGCTTTGCACCCGGTTGCGGCTATGCTCCGCACCGGCACCCGGAAGGCGAAGAAGTGAATGTGTTGGAAGGCATTTTGAGGACGAAGGCGTCGAGTACGGGCCGGGCTCGTGCATCTACTCCCCGCCGGGCTCTTCACACGCGCCGACCAGCAAAACCGGCTGCACCTTCCTCTCGATGTCTCCGGTGGTGCCGGAGAACTTGTAGAAGAACAAAAAACTCCCAGCCGCAACGGGCTTGGGAGTTTTTTCTAGATTCCGAGTTTTTGCAGGGTTGAAGCCATCTCTTTCGGGGCTTCAACCAATACCGTTCCGTCCTTTTGAACCCAAAGCCGAACGAATTCAAGTCGGTCAAGTGATTTGTCGATCTTGGCAACCTGATGTCTGATACGTGGAATATCAGGATTCCCCATAAACAACAGTGTGCCGCTTTGTGCCTGACTATGTTGCATCAGGTCACCCACTTGTTCCACTACGTGCATATAGAGTTGAGAACTGTCAAAGACCTTATCATCCTGATGAGTTGCAGATCGAGTCCCTCTTGATTCCACAGCAATATGATAATTGTGTTTACTTCCTTTCACATCCACGACTCCCGACACGGATGCTACTTTAACATCTTGAAACCCTTTCTCTCTTAAGAATTTCGCAATATGCTCATTCACCTAGTCTTTATTCATCATGAACGGGTCAGGATTGACCATATTGCTTACATATACGGGCATCAAGTACCTCTCCTTTTATTATCCTTTCCAAAACGCCTCGCAGCCTTGAGCTCAGTTCTCCGATCCGCAACCCGATCACCCCTACCCCACCGCCAAGTCCTGACTCATAAAATCTGCCCCACGTGTAACGCCGTGCTGGATAGAGCGCGATGGACGAGTTAGAGTTTTGAATCGCGTCTTTGTAGACGTGCATGCGTTCAAGATCGCCGCGCAGCACTAAATCTCTCTGTGCATATCCGTCTTTGAACTTGGCGTCAAAGTGATGCCATTTACCTCCCCACAGAAGACTGATATCCGGGCGAACCTGCAACGTATAGGAGGAACCCTTTTTGCGAGAAAACGACTTGTTAAAGTAAACGATTAGTTCTTTCTCACCGATCTGATAGGAGACTTCCACACCATTCCCCAAGTGCGCACCCTCATCTTCGCTGTTGGTAAGCTTGACTTTCGGACGACGAACTCCGCTCACTGCTTCGATCGTTTGTAAAACCTGAAAGAAACACCAATACTCAAAAATCTTTGCAACGTCTCTCGTTTCCACCAAAACCTGCATTTCCTCAGGTTCAAACGGATAGCGAATCCCCTGCAACCATTCTTGGTAAAAAGCAAACCATTGCCGATACCCTACCTTGCGTTGCAACACGGTGCTGTTCCCGCAATCGCCTTGGTATCTGCCCACTTCCGCCAGCCATGGTACAGACAGCATTCCTTGAAGCGTGCACTTCATCTGATGATTCTGTTTCATCAACTCGTCGATGCGGTATACGTTTTTCTTGTCCTTCAGGAGAAAGCGCTCTTTCCATTCCACGAGTTGAAGCATCTCGTCCAACATGTATTTCAAAAATCGATTTTCCCGCGTATCAAACATGATACGCTTCTTCGTCTCTTCCATCTTGTTTGGAAAAAAGGATTGGCCCCTCTCGTTGCTCATCAGACGAGCGATGGCCGTTTGACGCAACGGGTGACCTTGTCCCAACACAGTAACATCGGATGATTCAATCGCTCGATACCAAGAACGTTCATCGAACGCTCCCACTTCCCATGAATCACTTTGCAAGCGCTCTACACCGATGATCGTGTGCGGCTCTCTGGCGATCAATTCCCAAGCTGACGTGAGCTCCTTGCGGTGCAGAAGCTGATCCCGCAAGAACACCCATTGCTGGTACTTCCAAATCTCCCGTTCCCTCACGGAACGTTGAGCCGCCTGTTTGACAGGAGATCGATAAGAAAAAAGCAAAGCCGCCGCTTGCTCGCTGACCTCCAGCCACATTTGGTTCACTTGCTCCTTCGTCCACTTGCGCGAGACCACTTCAAACGTCTTGCCAAGGAACGAAACGTGTCCCACCAAGTTTCGAAAGACCAATTTGTAGTTTCTGTAAAAAGGAGTGAGCACACTACTATAATTCTTTTCTAAATGCTCTCGTGCTTTCTTCGTCAAATCCTCTGACTTAAACACCACTTCATATTCGACATTCTCTTGAAGTTCGTTACCCTTATGTTCCTTCCCGCTTGGAAGATGAAGTGTAAAATCAATCTCCACATTTGCCACCTCACCTTACTGTATGAAACTGCAATAACCGGCCCGCTCCAACTGTCGGTACATCGAGTGGAGTTTCTCAGCCGATTTCGGGAAACGGAACCCCGTCAAGAAGTCCCCCTTGAAATCGGCGTGAATGGCATTTTCGGTTGCGCGAGCTTTTTCCTTCTTCTTTTTGTTTTCCCCCTGTGCTTCTTCCTCGTCTTCTTCTACTTCCTCATGCTTCGAATCGAACAGACAGAAGTTAAACAAACTGCTCAACACTTGCTCCATTTGCGCTCGGTTCCCATGAAATTTCGGAAAGACTTTTTGCAACATCATGAGATCAAACGCCGACTCTGGCTTCATCTCCAGTTCCAGCAGATTGTCAATGAACGTCATTCCTTCATCAAAAACCCGATACCCAAACGAATACCCCTCAGCCAACAATTTCTCCTTGAGGGAATCCACCAGTTCAAACACACTCTGCAAACGGATCGGATCGTCGGAACGCAAGAACTCTTTGGCATAGAGTTTTTTATGGAAATTGCCATTGGCTGTGAAGTCTGCCACCAACTCATCATAGTTCCAACTCGGGTTGTAGCCTTGATTCGAACTGCCCATGACGTTCTTGCGGTAAGCTTCAAAATCAACGTCATTGAATTCAATCACATGGGCTCGGTCCAACACTTTCGGACTGAACATATACGTGGTTTCGTCCACATTGACTGTCCCGATGAAATAGAGGTTTTGGGGAATCTCAATTGACGGGGGAATTTGATAGACCGTACCATCATCATCGACAAACGAGAGCCCCTGTGCCGTATCTGCATCTGCTTGGTGCAACTGGATCGCTTCCTGTACCAACTTCCCATCCTTCATCCGACGGCTTTCCAAACAAGAAAGAAAATCGGAGAAGTAATACTCGACTTTCGCCAAATTCATTTCATCCAACACAACAAAAAAAGGATGCTCCGGCGCACTCTGCGCTCGCAACAAAACTTTGAGCATTTCAGTAACTTGATACTTCTCAGTCATCGGATTGTATCCTCCGAGCAACCCGCGGTGATCCAACCAGTCCGGACGCACAGAGAGGAATGCTGTCTGAGGCGGCATAGATGTCTTTAACTCTGCTACATCCCCAAACTCCCAGAGTTTCCCGTCGTTTGAAACTCGAAACCTCAAAATTTTTCCAACATCGAAATGATCATGCAACCATGCCGTTAGCCCCTTTCGAAATCCAAATCTCACACCGTTTCCTTGTTCTTTGATGAACTGATGCTCAATGAATTCCCCGAAAAAGGCAGTCACGGTTTCTCCCCTAGCAAAATCCCGGTCAACCTGCTTAACAACTTCTTCTGATAAAATCATTCTACTGTGGTCGAACATGTATGGCTGTAATACGACTTCGAAGCTTTTACTATTTTTTTCAGATAGCCTCGAAGTTTGGCTCCTCGGCTGTGACATGAACTCCGCAAACAATTGCGCAATCTTGGTTTTCCCTGTGCCTGAAATCCCGGATAAAATCAGAAACGGTTTGCTTCTTAGAGACGTCACAAACCGCTCAATGATGCTCTTCTCAAAATAATAATGGCGGCTTTGCGCGAATTCGAGGAATTCGTCGCAAAAATCAACCCATTGCTCATGGGTACTGCTACTAGAGTTTTGTTCGCCTACACTATTTGTCAAACCTAGAGTCGACCACATCGATTCTGCATTCGGTATTTTTTTCAAAACCCCTTGTTGAATCGCCGCTACCCGATCTTCTGATACTTCAGACAACGTCTTGTTCGGAAACAATTTCTTCGACAACGTAACCTCTTGCTGAAGCGCCCAATCGACTTTGCGAACATTCGGATAGTCCGGGTTCAAATCAGGTCGGTATTCATAGTCTCCCGTGACTTTCCCGATCCCGACGATCGCCCTCCCGCCCTTATTGGCAATAATAACATCGCCCTCCTGAATTAGGTTCGTGAAGGCCCAGAGGGTAAAACTGTTGTTGATCGGATTATAATCCACGTCATACACGTCCTGATACTTTTCTACAAGATCCTCACGTGTCTTGTATTGACGAAGATCGCCCATTTCGTCCCAACCAATAAAGATAATCCCTTTCTCTTTCGCTTCCTTCCAATTCGCAGCATACCGCCCTGGGGCAATCTTCCACACTTTCATTATTGACCCTCCTCGAAAACTCTTACAAACTATTACTTAGTATAGTATATTTTTACAAAAAATAGCGAAAAAACTCCCAGCCGCAACGGGCTTGGGAGTTTTTTTCGCCTCTTTAATTCCTTCCGTTACTTCCCTAACTTCCACCACAGCGTATCCAACACGTCCGCCACTTCGGCGCGGTTCGCTTGTTCCAGCGGTTTGAACGCTTTCTCGCCGAACGAATCAACGATCAGCCCTTGTTGGATCGCGACGTGCACTTGCTTGTCCGCCCAGTCGCTCGGCGGATCGGACAGCCAGCGGTCTGCTTTCGTGGCGGGCACGCCGTACTTGGCGCCCACGCGCGAGAGGATCACGACGACTTCCTGTTGCGTCAGCGGGTCGCCGGAGCCGAAGTCGGTGGAGCTGTAGCCGCTCATGAACCCGGCTTCGCTTACCGCTTGCACATACGGCTCCATCCACGAACCTTGCGCATCTGTGAAATTGGTTTTAGCCGCTCTCGGTTTCAAATCCAACGCCTTCGACAGCAATGTCGCAAACTCCCCGCGGGTGATCGTGTCCTCCGGGTGGAACACTTGCTGCCCGTTGATCACTTCGCCGTTAATCACACCCTTGGCGTGCAAGTTCGTGATCGAGTTGTTCGCCCAGTACGAATTCGCCACATCGACAAATCCACTCGTGGTGTACACCGGCCCGTTGCGAAGCGAGACGACCAGCGCGTTCGGCACGTTGCGTCCAGGCGTGGTCAAGTAGCTTCCGTTCGCGTACAGCCCTGCCGTCGCCCCGGAATCCATGCCGACCGCATGCACCAACCCCAGCTCTTTCACAACATCTGCAAGCTCATAGACCGACACGTTCGGCACCGTCCCGAGCACGAGGCGGTTGTCCGCATTGACCCCTACAAACGTCCGCGTGGAACGAACATTGCCCGTCTGTTTCGGGTCGGTGAATTTCTCGGCGATCGGGTCGACCACGACCGCGCCGTTAAAGACCAACATCGGCCCGCCGCCCATCATATTGAAGACATGCTCCCAATGAACGGGGTTGCCTGCCGCATCTGCGTACGTGATTTTGTACGACGCGCGCTCGCCGACTTTGAACACGTCTGCAGACGAAGCCACGCCCGGCCCGAAGTGGACGATGTAGCCGTCGCTCGGAATGTTCGCGTCGCCGTCGACCACCGCCGTGACGATGTTGTTTTCCACAACCGCCGTGCGGCCGCCGCTCAGCGCCCGCTTCGTCACTTCCGGCGTCAAGATCGTGATCGCGTTCGGATCGTCATAGTAATGGTTGATCCCCCAAGCCGACCAGTTGTTCGGCCACACCCAGGAATCCTTGGTGCTGCCTTGGATCGTCGGGTAGATGCGTCCGAAGTACGTGCGGTTCAACTCGTCAATCCCGAACACCGCGCCAAACGACCCGTTGTGCTCAAACTTGCCGTCCGTCCGCACGACCGTCAACGGCTGGTTGTCGCTGTAGGCGTTGAAATACCCGCCGTTCAACGCCGCCAACGCGCCGTGGCTCGCAGCGAGCGACGCCAAACTCTCTGTCGCGCCGACGCGGTTTTGCGCGGAGACCGCTTTGACTTCGATGTTGCTGTCGTTCAAGTTGGCGTAGACCAATTGCACCGTGCGGCCCATGACCGTCTTGGAAGTCGACGCCACCCCTGCATACCCAAACGCGGCCGTCGGCGCAAACAGCATCGTCAACGCCAACGTGGTGCCGAGGAGTTTTTTCGTGACTTTTTTCATTCCAGCTTTCACCTCAGTTCCAAGATTCTACATTTCCCGACACTTTCCTGCCTAGAAAAAAAGCCCTCCTCCGCCACTTTGACGGACGAGAGCCATTTGTTTTCTCCCATACAAAACCTCACACGCTCACCCCTGTGGCGCTCCCCAAACAGCCTCGTGCCTCTTCGACCGCTTCTTGCCAGAGCTCCCACTGCCGCGACCGCTCATCCTCATCCCAGCCGCAGAGGTCGGCGAACGCATGCAGCAACGCGGGTGCCGCTTCCAGCGCTTCTTCGGCGGCGAACAGCAGGTCGCCCGTGCGGCGAAGCAGGAAATCGGTCAGCGAGAGCGTCATCTCGTGCTCGATCGAATACCGCAACTCCGCACGCAAGATCGGCAACCTCCCGCCGACCCGGTCGGCCAGCGCGTTATCCTCTTCGAGATAGCGCAAGATCGTGCGGACGTTGGAGCCGTAGCGCACCAGCAGAGAATCCAGCACGTCCGCTCCCAACAGGTACTCCTCTTGGCCCACGATCTGCATCGCGTCATAGAACGGCTCAAATCCCTGCCCGCCGGTTGCGCCGCCGGAGAGCGGGGTGATGTCGGTGGAACACGGTTTAAACCGCCGTCCCTCCGCTTGCTCCAAGTCCTGCGTCACGCGGTCGACGATCTTCTGCGCCATCTTGCGAAAGCCGGTCAACTTGCCGCCCGCAATCGAGTACAGCCCCGACGCGTTGCGGAAAATTTCTTCCTTGCGCGACAACTCCGAAGGCGATTTGCCCTCTTCGTGCAGCAGCGGACGGAGGCCGGCCCACGAACTTTTCACCTGTTGGCGCGTCAAGTTCGCGTGCGGGAAGTTCCCGTTGACGGCACGCAAGAGGTACTCCATGTCCTCTTCCGTGCAAACCGGCTTCGCGATGTCGCCCGTGTAGTTCGTATCGGTCGTCCCGATGTACACCCGCGTCCCTCTCGGCACCAAAAAAATCATCCGTCCGTCATCCGTTCCTGTATACACCGCATGGCGCAACGGCAAATCGGTCTGGTCGACGGTGAGATGCACCCCTTTGGTCAAATGCAGCCGCTTGCCCGTCAACGCGCCGTCAAATCGGCGCACTTCATCGACCCACGGGCCCGCCGCGTTGACGACCGCTTTGGCGGGAATGTCGAGCGTGCGCTGCGCCAACTCATCGCGCATCCGCACGCCGCACACCTGTCCGTCCTGATAGAGCAATTCCGTCACTTTCGCGTAGCTGGCAAGCAGGGCTCCGGATGCGTTCGCCGTCTTCAACACTTCCATCGTCAAGCGGCTGTCATCCGTCCGGTATTCCACATAGAGACCGCCGCCGCGCAACCCGTTCGTGTTCAGCCCCGGCTCCAACATCAGCGTCTGCTCCTTGGAGAGCATCTTGCGGCGTTCCGAACGCTTGACGCCCGCGAGACGGTCGTACAGCCAGAGGCCGACCGAAGCGGCGATGCGCGAATATTCTCCGCCTCGGTAGATCGGGAGAAGCAGCTTCATCGGGTGGACGGTGTGCGGCGCGAGACGGTGCAAGATGGCGCGTTCACGCCCGACTTCGCGCACCAGCGCGAGTTCGCCTTGGGCGAGATAACGCAACCCGCCGTGTATCAACTTGGTGGAACGCGACGAAGTGCCGCACGCCCAATCCCGCTGCTCCAAAACCCCGACTCGAAGCCCGCGTTGCGCCGCATCCCAGGCGATGCCGGCCCCGGTGATCCCGCCGCCGATCACCAACAGATCCACGCCGTTTGCCGCCATCTCCTGCAGGTCCTGCTCTCTCGTCTGTTTGGAAAAGCCAACTTTCATGAGCTAGCGACCCCTTTCGCACGATTTTGGGTGAAGAAAGATATGCAAAAAAGAACCCCTTCAGTACACATGCAAAGTACTTGAAGAGGTTCTTGGTTGTCAACGCATGTCGTACCCGCTCTGCCCGAACGGTTTCGGTGCCACCTGAATGCCTTCAAACACCAGCATCCATCCGTTCTCGGCGCGGTACATTCGAATGTCGGCCTTCTCATCCATCATCAACAGATGAAACAGGCTCATGTCCGAGCGCATGTACGGACTTAAATGCTCGTCATGCAAACGGAGGTTGATCACGCGGTGCTTGTCTTGGTTCTGCACTTGAATCCCGTCCGCAATCGGGAAGTCCGCCACGACGGTTCCCGGCAAAAACGGTTGCTTGGTGTGCGTCTTGAGGTATTCATAGAGCGAGCGCGTCGCTTTCGCTTTGCGGCTCTGCTCCAAGATGTACGCGTAGTTCATCGATCGTCCTCCTCTTGGTTCTCCCATTGGCGCAACTTCTCCCGGTAGCGGATCTGGCGCTTCATGTGCTCTTCCTGCGACCAGAGGCTGCGGTCGACATTCCCCCATGAGAGGATGAACGGGAGGACGAGCACGAGCCCGCCCACCCCGACTCCAAGTCCCGAGAGCAACGCTTTCCACCAGATCACGCCGCTCCCGTAGAGGATGAGAAACGTCAGCGGGCAGAACACGACACAAGTCCGCCACCAAAATCGAAAGTACGGTGAAAGTCGTTTGGACATGTGCGCGTGGCTCCCGGTTTAGCGGAGAACCCAGTCCGCGAGCAGGCGTGCGCCGAAACCGGTCGCGCCTTCGTTGCTGTAGGAATGCGTTCTCGCACCGTCCATCGGGCCGGCCATGTCGATGTGCGCCCACTTCTGGTTCTCGCCGACGAAACGGCGCAGGAACAGAGCGGCGGTCAACGCGCCCGGGCCTTCGGTGATGTTGCGGATGTCGCCGATCGGGGAGTACAGCAGTTCTTCGTAGTCATCCCACAGCGGCAGTTCCCAAACGTTCTCGCCCGTGACTTTTGCAGATGCTTTGATCCCGGAAACGACCGACTCTTCGCCGAACAGACCTGCGAGCTTGCTGCCAAGCGCCGCAGCGCATGCACCGGTCAGCGTCGCGATGTCGACAACGCGCTCTGCGCCGAGTTCTTGCGAGTAGATCAGCGCGTCCGCCAGTACGAGACGGCCTTCTGCGTCGGTGTTGCCGACATGCACGGAAACGCCGTTCGGGTATTCAATCACGTCGCCCGGCAGGAACGCCGCAGCGTCCGGCATGCTTTCCGCGGTCGCGACGAGCATGACGACGTTGACCGGAGCTTGCAGGCGGGTCAAGATGTACATCGCGCCGATGACAGCAGCGGAACCGCCCATGTCCATGCGCATGTTGGAGAGGTCTCGCACGCCGACTTTCAGCGAGATGCCGCCGGTGTCAAAGGTCAGACCTTTGCCGACCAGTGCGGTCAGCGGCTTGGAAGCGTCGCCGGTGTAGGTGACTTTGATCATCGCCGGCGGGTTGACGGAGCCCTTGCCGACGTTGATCAGGCCGACGAATTTTTTGTCTTCCAGCGCGTCGCCTTTGAACACTTCCACGGAGGTGTTCGCGGAGTCCTTGAACAGGTCTTGCACGAAGTCCACGAGGCCGAACGGCTTCAATTTGTTGGACGGTTCGTTCTTGAGGTTGCGGGCGATGACCGTGCCTTCCGCGTAGATCTGACCGGTCTTGATCGCTTCTTCATAACCGCTCAGAGCGCCGTCAGCGCCTGCCAGGGTGACGGTTTCCACGGTGAGCGGTTCTTTCGCGCTCTTGTATTTGTCAAAACGGTATTCGCCGATGATGTACGCTTCAACCGAAGTATGTACGAGTTGTTCGGTGGTGAAGCCCTCGACGGTCGGAACGATCACGGTCACTTCGGTCGCGCCTTCCTTGACGGCTGCGCGCGCGCCGAATGCCACGGCGTCACGGAGTTTGTTCAGATGGAATTTCTTCTGCTCGCCGAGACCTGCCACGACGAAACGGGTGCCGTCTTGGTCAAACCAAACCACATGGTCTTTCTTCTTGCCATGATAATCGGTCAGGTTCAGACCGAATTGCTCGCCGGTTTGTCCGACGAACAACGGCAGAATGGTGATACGACCCGGTGCAAATGCGCCCAACTGGAATTTCATGCTGTCTCCTCCTTATGTATCCTGAACAAAAGATCTGCTCAGCCTCTGGTATTTTTTGATTGCTTACGTAGCCATTATAACGCTTCGCCGCACGAAAAACCAATCTGTTTTTCTAGATCAGCTTTCCTGAAGCCAACCCCGCGAGAGGTGAGCGGCTCGTTTCCATCCTTGATAGAGTTCCTCGCGCTGCGACTCCTCCATCTGCGGCGCAAACACGGTGGCGGCCGTGCCGATCAACTTCGTCAAGTGCTCCAAATTCGGCCAAAAGCCCACCGACAACCCCGCCAAGAACGCAGCCCCCCTCGCGGTGCTCTCAAACTGCTCGGGGCGCACGACCGGAATCCCCAACACCCCCGCTTGAAACTCCAGCAGAAATTTGTTTTGCACCGCACCGCCGTCGACGAGCAATCGCTGCAACGCCATGCCGGAGTCGATCTCCATCGCGTCAAGCACGTCGCGCGTCTGGTAGGCGATCGCCTCCAGGCTCGCCCGCGCGATGTGCGCCCGATTTGCGCCGCGCGTCAACCCCCAGATCGTGCCCCGCGCATACGGGTCCCAATACGGAGCTCCCAGTCCCGTAAACGCCGGAACGAGATAGACTCCGTTTGCATCCGGCACCGAATACGCCAGCGTCTCGGTCTCGGCGGCGTCTTGAATCAAACCCAACTCGTCGCGCAACCATTGCACGCCCGCCCCCGCGATAAAAACGGAACCTTCCAACGCATACGTCACTTCATCGCCGATCTGCCAGCCCACCGTCGTCAACAGACCGTGCGTGGAGGCAATCGGTCTGTCCCCCGTGTTCATCAAGAGGAAACAGCCGGTGCCGTATGTGTTTTTCGCCATGCCCGGCTGGAAACAGCCTTGGCCGAACAGCGCGGCTTGCTGGTCGCCCGCAATCCCGGCGAGCGGCACTCTTGCGCCAAACACCGCCGCGTCCGTCTCGCCGTACAGGGCACTGGACGGACGCACGTCAGGCAACATCGCGCGCGGAATGCCGAACAGCTCCAGCAATTCGTCATCCCAATCCAACGTGTGGATGTTGAAGAGCATCGTGCGCGAGGCGTTCGTGACATCCGTTACGTGTAAGCGCTTACCGGAAAGTTGAAACAGCAACCAGGAATCGACGGTGCCAAACAGCAACTCGCCCTGCGCCGCCCGTTCACGCAACTCCGGGCTCCGGTTGAGCATCCACTCCGCTTTGGTGGCGGAAAAGTACGCATCGACGACGAGTCCGGTCTTGTCGCGGATCTTCTCCGCCCAGCCGTCTTGCACCAATTCGTCGCAACGCGCCGCCGTGCGGCGGCATTGCCAAACGATGGCGGGCGCAATCGGCTTGCCGGTATCGCGCTCCCAAATCACCGTGGTCTCGCGCTGGTTCGTGATGCCGATGGCCTCGATTTGATCCGGGCGGACGCCGGCGCTTTGCAGACATTGCCGCATCGCCTCCCGCTGCGTCTCCCAAATTTCCATCGCGTCGTGCTCCACATACCCAGGCTTTGGGTAGCGCTGTTCAAACGGCAATTGCGCGAGGCCGACCGCTTGGGCGGCCTCGTCAAACAGGATGGCCCGCGAAGACGTCGTGCCTTGGTCGAGCGCTAAGATGTAGCGTTTCCCGGAAACGTTCTCGGACACGCCCTTCCCCTCCCTCTGAAAAAAACTGCCGCAGACCGCTTCGGCTGCGACAGTCGTACCGTATGAGAATAAACGTGACGGATCAGTGCGTCGCGTGCTTATTCCTCGGAAGAAGCATCGTCAGCCAAGTTCTCCACGATGGTGTGGAAGGAAGCTTTGGCTTGACGCATCGCCGCAACAGACGATTCCACCGATTTGGTTTCTTCGTCCACCGATTGGAACAAGTCGCTGGTCAGACCTTGGACAGCCTGAATGACATTCTTAATAGAAGTGGTCGCTTCGGCCGATTGCTCGGACAATTTTCGAACCTCGCTGGCGACGACAGAGAAGCCGCGACCGTGTTCGCCGGCGCGCGCTGCTTCGATCCCTGCGTTGAGCGCGAGCATCTTGGTCATCGTCGCGATGCGGTTGATCGAGACGGTGATCGCGTCGATCTCCTTGATCTTCTCGTTGAGGAATTCTGCCAACTCCTTGGTACGCATCGAGGATTCTTCCGTGCGTTGGATCTCCGCGACCGCAGAGTCGATCGCTTTGATGCCGCTGTGCAGGTCGGTCACCAGTTCTTTGTGGCTTGCCGCAATTGTCATGATTCTCCCTCGTTCCCTCGGATTATTCGTGGTTGTTTATACAATTCGACAAGACCTCGCAAACTCCTACTTTCCCGCCAAAAAAAGATCACACTCCAAAAATATGGCGACTCTGTGAAAGAAGTTGCATAGCGCTGAAAAATAGTGGTATTATGACAAATGACAGAGTTTGACTTCAGACCGCGAGGGGGGATTCCCGTGTATCGTTATTATATGGGCATTGCAATCATGGCACTTATCTTCGCTTCTTTTGGCATCCTGCTCTCGGAGCACGCCGCTGCTTATGCGACCATCTTGCTCGGTTTTGCCGGCGCATTCATGGCTATCGCGTTCATCACCTCGGGTCCGGAATCCCGCTGGTAGATGGTTTACCTCACACATAACGCTGTACAGAAAAGTCCCTGTTTCCGCCTAACGCGCGGCACAGGGACTTTTTTGTTGGAGGCTTTTTGGTTACCCAAACAGCAGCGGCAGCACGTCTTCCGCCCCGCGGTTGCAGCGAATCACCGGCACGCCCCGTTGTTCGGCGATCTCCGGCAGCCGCCGCACCGGGTCCATCTCCAAATTCGTCCCGACGACGAGCAGCAGGTCGCACGACCCGACCCAGTCGACGGCGACGGCGATGTGGCGGACTTCTTCGCCGACCAGCACGATGTTGGGCTTGAGCAGATGGTTGCACGTCGGGCAATGCGGCAGAGGATTCTTCTCCGCCACGTGCGCCGGGTAGAGCTCCTCGCAGTGCAGGCAGATCAACTCGCGCAGATTGCCGTGAATCTCCAACACGTCGCGCGAACCCGCCTCTTGGTGCAGACCGTCAAAGTTCTGCGTGATAATCCGCACACGTCCGTGCGCAAGCGCCAGATGCGCCGGATTGGGCCGCGCGTCCCGCCAGTCCAGCATCATCTCGCGGTAGCATTGATAGAACCGCGCCGGGTCGTCCTCAAACATCTCCCACGTAAAAACGTCCTTCAGCGCCACACCGCGCCATTCGCGGTTGATCGTCGGCAGCCCGCTCGCCACGCTGATGCCCGCTCCGGTGACGGCGACGGGCGTTTGGGATTCTTCGACCCAAGCTTTCCATTGCGCCAATTCCTCCATGCGCGGCACCCCCTCCTTTTTTCTACAGTATGGCAAGAAGCCCAACCATCACATACTACAAGCAACCATTTCTGCAACAGGAGGAGGCGCCCTATGGCGGAAGGATTGCTGTCCCCGGAATACTGGACGATCATCGGAACCGGATTTGTGGTCGGCACGGTGACGCGGATGCTCACGATCAAGGAAGACACGCGCCAGTATCCGTCGTATCCGAACGGTAAATTTATCAACATGATCACCGGCGGCGTGGCGGCGACGATCGGAGCGGTGTTTCCTATCGCATTGCTCACCAAAAATTTCGTCGGAGCTTCGTTTTTGATGCTCGCCGTCCAGCAGTTTCGCGATGTGCGCAAAACCGAGCGCGAGTCGCTCCAAGACTTGGACAAAACCGAATTCATCCCCCGCGGGGCCGCTTACATCGACGGCATTTCCAAAACGTTTGAATCCCGCAACTATCTCTCGTTGGTCGCATCGTTGCTCGCGGTCCTCACGATGCTCTTGATCCCCGGCCGTCGCTATGCGCTGGAGATCCCCATCGCGGCGGTGCTCGCGTTTCTGGTCGTGTGGCTGTTGCGGCGATTTACCAAAGGCAAGAACATCGGCGATTTCGCAGATGTGAAACTGGGGAAGATCTCGTTTCAAGGCTCCACCCTCTGCGTGGACGACGTGCAGGTGGCGGACGTGGACAAGCAGGAAGGGATCGACCTGCTCCAACAGGAAGGTCTGGCGGTGATGGTCACGCCGAAAACGCCCGGTGCCGCCATCGCCCTCGCGCACTACGGACAGCGGCAGACGGTCGTGCACGAAGCGGCGCGCACGTTCGGGTTGAAGCGCTATCTCTACATGCGCCGCGACGTTCACCAAAATCGTTTCTGCTTCGCGTTCGTCCCGATCCGCCGCGATGAAGGCGCGTTGCTCGAACTGGTCGCCGAAGTCCCGCTGCTCGAATCCACGCGCAAAAGCGAGCGCCTCAGCAACCCGAACCTCTTGCCGAAGGAAGAAGAATTATAATGAAAGCCTTTTCATCATAAATCATGATGAAATCATAAGCTAAAATTCCTTGACGCCCTTAAAAACGTCATGCTAAGATACAGATAATTTCAACGACATGTTCACACGACAAACGCGATGAAGGAACCGTCCCTGATCGCGGCGTTGCAGAGAGCCGGTGGTGGCTGCGAACCGGTACGCCGTTTTAGAGGACTCAGCAGTCCTGAGCGTCTCCTTGAACGTCCTGTTCAGTTTTTCGCTGAGCCGTTCGCTAGAGGCAGTCGGTTGACCTCGTTATCGGTCCTTGAGGCAACTCTCCGTTCTTCTGGAACGAGCGTTGCGAAGTAGGGTGGCACCACGAAGGAGCTTTGAATCCTCTCGTCCCTTTCCGTTCAGAATCGAATTCTGCGCGGAAAGGGACGAGAGGATTTTTTGTTGCACCAATGTCCGAATCTTCACCAAATCCAATTCCCCAAAGGAGTGTTACCAGATGTTCAAAGAGCAGACGATCCTCCGAATTCCCGGCCCGACCCCCGTTCCCCCGCAAGTGGAGCGCGCAATGGCGCGTCCGATGGTCGGACACCGCAGCGGCGAGTTCTCCGCCCTGTTTGCCAAAACCGCCGAGCGCTTGAAGTATGTGTTCCAAACGGAGCAAGACGTGTTTATCCTCGCAGGTTCCGGCACGGCGGGTCTTGAATTGGCCGTCGCCAACACCGTGCAACAGGGCGATAAAGTTATCGTTTGCACGGCCGGCAATTTCGGCGACCGCTTTACGAAGATCTGCAAAAGCTACGGCGCCAACGTCGTGGAAGTAACCGCTCCGTGGGGCGAAGGCATCGACCCGCTGCAAGTCGCGGTCGCCCTCGCCGAAAATCCGGACGCCAAAGTTGTGTTCGCCACCCATTGCGAAACGTCGACCGGCGTTCTGCACGACATCCAAGGCATCGCCGAACAAGTCGGCAAAACGGACGCCATCCTCGTCGTCGACGCCGTCTCCTCGCTGGGCGCGGCGGAACTCCCGATGGACGCGTGGGGCCTTGACATCGTCGTGACCGGCTCGCAAAAAGCGCTGATGCTCCCGCCGGGCCTCTGCTTCCTCGCTGCCTCCCCGAAAGCTTGGAACCTCATTGAAAAAAATGAAGCGCCGCGCTTCTACTTCGATCTGCGCGCCTACCGCAAACAGCTCGCCGCCAACACCACGCCGTACACGCCGAGCGTTTCGCTGATCTACGGCCTCGCCGAAGTGCTCTCGCTGATCGAAGAAGCGGGCCTGCCTTCGATCTTCGCCCGCCACAAACAAATGCAAGAGATGACCCGCGCCGCGATCAAAGCGCTCGGCCTGCCGTTGTTCACCTCCGATGACGTCGCGTCCCCGACCGTCACGTCGATCGGCTCGAACGGCTACGACGTCGAAGTCGTCCGCAAACACCTCAAGAACGATTTCAACATCATCGTCGCCGGCGGCCAAGCACATCTCAAAGGCCAGATCTTCCGCATCGGCCACATGGGATACGCCACTCCGGTCGACATGCTGCAAGTGTTGTCGGCGCTGGAGATCGCGCTGGTCAAAGCGGGCGCGAACATCGAACTCGGCCGCGGCGTCCGCGCGGCACAAGAAGTCTATCTGCAGAAACAAGAGGTGACCGCCCATGTCTAAATTCCGCGTGCTCGTCAGCGACCCGATTTCGGAACAAGGCTTGCAAGCGCTGATCGACTCCCCGCTCGTCGATCTCGATCTGAAAACCGACCTCACCCCGGCTGAGCTGCGCGAGATCATCGGCGACTACGATGCGCTGCTTGTGCGCAGCCAAACGAAAGTCACCGCCGAACTTCTTGAAGCGGGCAAAAACCTCCGCGCCATCGGACGCGCGGGGGTGGGCGTCGACAACATCGACGTTCCGGCTGCCACCCGTCACGGCGTCGTCGTCATCAACGCGCCGGACGGCAACACGATCTCGACCTGCGAGCACACGTTCGCGATGATGATGGCGATGGCGCGCAAGATACCGCAAGCGCACATGAAGTTGAAAAACGGCACGTGGGACCGCAAGTCGTTTGTCGGCGTGGAACTGAATCACAAGACACTTGGCGTGCTGGGCTTTGGCCGTATCGGCTCGGAAGTGGCCAAACGCGCCAAAGCGTTCGGCATGGACGTGCTTGCGTACGACCCGTTCCTCACTCGCGAGCGCGCCGAAAGCCTCGGCGTGCGCATGTCGACCGTCGATGAGATCGTGGAAGGCTCCGACTTCATCACCGTGCACACCCCGCTGACCAAAGACACCAAGCACCTCTTGAGCCGTGACCAGTTCGCCCGCATGCGCGACGGCGTACGCATCCTCAACTGCGCGCGCGGCGGCATCATCGACGAAAAAGCGCTTGCCGAAGCGCTGGAGAACGGCAAAGTGGCGGCTGCGGCCCTTGACGTGTTTGAAGAAGAGCCGCCGGTCGGCAACCCGTTGATCGAGATGGACACCGTCGTCGTCACGCCGCACTTGGGCGCTTCGACGGAAGAAGCGCAAATCAACGTTGCCATCGACGTGGCGAAGGAACTCTTGAACATCTTGCAAGGACTGCCCTTCCGCAACGCCGTCAACTTGCCGTCGCTCTCCAACGACACCCTGCGCACGTTGGAGCCGTACCTCACCTTGGCGGAAAAACTCGGCACGCTCGCGGCGAACTTGGCGGTCGACAGCGTGCGCAAGATCGAGATCGGAATCTACGGCTCGCTTTCCGAACAGCAGACCGAGCCGCTGACCCGCTCCTTCCTCAAAGGCATGCTCTCGTACTACCACGGCGACGAAGTCAACTACGTCAACGCGCCGTTCTTGGCGGAGCAAAGCCAGATTCAACTGAAAGAAACGAAGGCGTCCCGCCATGACACGTACACCGAACTGCTCAAAGTCACCGTCGTCACCGAGAACACCACGATCACCGTCGCGGGCACGCACAAAGCGTCGCTTGGCTCCCGCATCGTGCAAATCGGCGAGTTCAAAGTCGACCTCGAACCGCAAGGCACGCTGCTGCTCGCCGAAAACCGCGACCAGCCGGGCATGATCGGCAAAGTCGGCACGATCCTCGGCGTCAACGGCGTGAACATCGACTCGATGAAAGTCGGGAAGCTGGAAAACGGCATCGCCCTCATGGTGCTCGCCGTCGACCGCGCCCCGGATGAAGAAACCCGCCGCAGCATCGAAGCGCTCGAAGGCATTTTCAGCGTGCGCGACGTGACGCTGTAGAGATCCTTATATTATAGAAGAGACTGTTTCCTCCCCCCTTCAAGTTGAGAGACATTCTCGACATACCGCTTCAAAAAAAGGACCTCTCCCGCACCCAACCGATGCGTGAGAGGTCTTTTTTTCTAAAAACGGATCATGCCGCCGCCGCCCTGCAGCAGATCGGTCAGGTCGTTCACCGCCCAGTTGTTTTTGCGCTCATGGCCGATCGTCGTCTCCGGGCCGTGACCGCAGAACACCACCGTCTCTTCCGGCAGCGTGTACAGCTGTTCGCGGATGCTCTTCACCAGCGCCGCCGTATCCCCGCCCGGCATATCGGTGCGCCCGATGCCGTTGTTGAACAGCGTGTCCCCCGCAAACACCATGCCGTCTGTCACATACACGACATGCCCCGGCGTATGGCCCGGCGTGAAGCGCACTTCAAACTCCGTGTCGCCGAGTTTCAACCGATCTCCCGCCGCGACAAACGCGTCGGCCGCCGGCCCCGTGATCGGCTCAAAATACTCCGGATACCGCCCCGACCCGTTTAACATCGGATCGGTCATCCAGTCCTTCTCGATCTCATGCACCAACACCGGCGCGCCCGTCGCCGCTTTCAACTCCCCGACGCCCGCGATGTGGTCCAAGTGCGCGTGCGTCAACCAGATGCCGATCACCTTGAGCCCTTGCTCCTCAATGGCGGACAGCAACGCGTCCGGGTCTTGGCCCGGGTCGATGACGACCGCTTCCTTGCTGGCTTCCTCCACCAGCAAGTAGCCGTTCGTCTGGAACATTCCCAACGCAAAAATTTGAACTTGCATGTACTGTACACTCCCTTTTTCAAACACTGTGTCAGCCCTACACTCATGATAACACAAATGGAAAAAGACACCGCCCCTGATGCAGTGCCTTCGCCCATTTTATCCCTTTTTCAATGCGATTCACGTGATTAGTAGCTCCAGACCCCGTACAAGTCGGCGACCGGCACTCCCAATGCCTGTGCAATACAATCGAGTTTCGTAGCATTCGCCCCACGCGTGCCCGACTCGATGGCATAGATGTAAGATTGCGAAACCCCAGCGCGGTCCGCCAATTCCTTGACCGACAGCCCCGTTTGTTTGCGCAGTTTCTTCAACTGCATCCCAATGGTTAAATCACTCATTGCGTACCCTCCTACCCCAGTAGAAAAGATCGATAAGCTATTTGATCTATACTTATTTTATAACATATTGTGTAGCGGCTTTGTGACATTTACTTTAATTAAAGTATCGTCGACATTTTTCGACAAATTTCTACTTTATTGATTTCAATACCTAGGATTGGATCGAAAATTCTGTTACAATATTTGTATCAAGCCATTTTTTCTGGGGGTAGCATTGTGCAAGCATGGAAACAACGTCAAGCCGTTCAAATTGGACGCAACATCCGAGACCGTCGCAAGGAGCTCGGGTTGACGCAGGGTGATCTGGCGAAGGAGCTGTTCTCCGTTCAATCGATTTCGCTGATCGAGCGCGGCAAATTGAAAGTATCGCCGGAAATCCTCTCGCGCTTGGCGGAGCGCTTGCAGTGCAGCGTGGACGATCTGTTGGTCATGCACGATCTTCAGGAAGATTGGCTGGATGAACTCCTCGAACTCGTCCTCCGCAGGAAATCGAACAACCAAATCCCGGAAGCCACCGAAGCTGCCCACACCCTCTATACGGAAGCGCTCGCTCGAAACGCCCACCGCTACCTCCTGGAAAGCACCTACCACCTCTGTCTGCTCTACAACGCAGGAGGCAAGTTCAACGTCTCCACCGAGTGGGGCCGCGAAACGCTGCGTCTGCACGCCGAAGACCCCGCGCATCTGCAACCGGACAGGGTCCTCGACGTCTACACCGCGATGGGCAACAACCACTACCGGCTCGGCCACGTCTGGGATTCGTACGATCTGCTGCGGGAAGCCGAACGGTTGATTGACGCGCAGCAGGACACCTCCGTACAAGCCGGACAATTGTATTACCACCTCGCCATCCTCAACCAATTGCTGCGCAAATGGGAGGGTTGCATCTGGTATTGCGAACGTTCGCTACCGATCTTTGAACTGCACGACATGGTGATCAACATCGGCCGGACGCAGATGATGCTCGGCAATGCCTACATGAACCAAGCCCGCTACGACAAAGCGCACTGGCACTTGGAGCGTTCGATTCGCATCTTGAGTCAGACGTCCGATGTCGGGTCACTGGGCCGCTGCTATCACAACTTGGGTGAACTGGAGGTTCGGATGGAGCAGTATGACAAAGCCCGCAAGTGCTATGTCCGCTCGATCAAACTCAAGCGCCAAGTCAAAGACCATGACGGTGTGCAAAACTCGATGCGGGCGTTGGCCAAAGTGCTGTTGCACGAAGGGAAGTTGGAGGAAGCGCGACACTACTTAGACGAAGCCCTGAAAGCGGCGCTAGAGAAGGACAATTCCTTGAATCTGGCACATACCTGGAGGCAGTTGGGCGACCTCGCGTTGGTAGAAGCCCGCACAGAGGAGTTTCTTTTCTACTACAACAAAGCCATCGAGCTGTATGAACGGTTGGGATGTTCCACGGAATTGGCGGAAACTGCGGAGAAGTTAGGAGAGTTTTATCTGGAAAAAGGCAGGGGGCCGTCTGCGATTCCCTACCTGCAAAAAGCGCTTCGCAATTATCGGAAGCTCTTACACCATTCTTGAGGAGGAATTTCCCAATGAAGAAAAAGTTCTGGGTCCTCGCGCTGATTGGGCTTTTCGTGACCGCCGCGGCTCCCTCCGCGGCGCCTGCCGACAACGAACCGCCGTACTGGACTCCATGCCCGACCTCGACTACGACTCCCACGACTCCCACGACGATCGATCCGACTGCGACCGACACCAACACCACCACGACGAACACAATGACAACGCCCACGGGCATCAAATGCCCGGAAATCCCACCCGCGACGACTATACATTAAGACCCATTCAAAAAAAAGGAGACGTCCGCGCGTGCGGATGTCTCCTTGATTTTTACGTAAGCGTCACGAAAGTGCGTTGGTGTTGAGAGAACGTGACGATCTGGTTGTAGCCGACACCTTGGATGTACTCGACGGCGCGGTCGTAATCCGCTCCGACATCTTCGGGGCGATGCGCGTCCGAGTTCAAGACGATCGGCACGCGCTCGGCGTAGCAAGCGCGCAGGAAGTTCGGCGCCGGATAGACTTTGTTCACCGGCTTCCGATAGCCGGCAGTCGAAACCTCGACCACCTGATCGTTCGCGGCAAACGACTTCGCCAGCCGCTCGTACCAATTTTGCAAAAACACCGCATCGTCCGGCTCGTGACCGTAGACTTTGATCACATCGGCATGACCGACAAAATCAAACATCTTGGATTCGGACAGCTGCAACAAGATCTCAAAGTACTGCTGGTACGCGTCCTTGACATCCCAGTTGTCCCACTCGGCAAGATACTGTGGAGTGTCAAAGCCGAAATCTCCAATCCAATGGATCGAGCCGATCACGTAGTCGAAGGGATAGCTCTTGATAAAATCCCGCATCTCCGCATCGCGGCCGGGGATGTAATCGAGCTCGAGACCGAACTTGACGTGAAGACCCGCCTTCTTGGCATCTTTGAACATCTGCATATAGTCGTCCAAATCTTCCGTCCGGCGCTCGTCGGTCCACGCGTTATGAAACAGCGAACGAGTTTGAGCAAATCGGTACCCGTGTTCCGAAATCCCCAGCTCGTCAACGCCCCGTTCTCGTGCAGTGCGGACGAAGTTCTCCAACCATTCCACCGTATACGGACCGCGTTCCGTATGAACGTGGTAATCAGTCCTCATCTCTCCCACTCACCTTTCCTCAGCCCACTCGGTTGCAATTCTCTCTGTATAGAACTACTCGATCATCATCTCCATCGGAGACGAAGCGTTCGCATAGCGTTTCTTGGCGATGCGACCCGCCAAGAAGCCCTTGCGGCCGGCTTCGATCGCCAACTTCATCGCTTCTGCCATCAGCACCGGGTTCTTCGCGCCCGCCACTGCGGTGTTCAACAGCACGGCGTCGGCGCCCAATTCCATCGCGGCCGCCACGTCCGCCGGAGAGCCGACGCCCGCGTCGACGATGACCGGCACTTGGGCTTCTTCAATGATAAACGACAGGTAGTGCGGGTTGAGCAACCCCAGCCCCGAACCGATCGGAGACGCGCCCGGCATGATCGCCGCCGCACCCGCTTCCACCAAGTGACGCGCCAAAATCGGGTCGTCCGAGGTGTACGGCAGCACGGTGAAACCTTCCTTGACGAGCATCTCAGTCGCTTTCAGCGTGCCGATCGGGTCCGGCAGCAGCGTGCGCATATCGCCGATGACTTCGACTTTGATCATGTCACACAAACCCGAAGCTTTGGCAAGGCGGGCGATGCGCACCGCTTCTTCGGCGGTTTGCGCGCCGGCGGTGTTCGGGAGCAGCGTGAATTTCTTCAGGTCGAGGCGCTCCAAGAAGTTCGGGTTGTCCGGGTTGTCGATGTTGAGACGTCGAATCGCAAACGTCAGAACTTCCGTTTCCGAAACGTCGACCGCTTGCTGTTGGATGTCGAGATCCGGGAATTTGCCGGTGCCAAGCAACAGACGGGATTTGAACGTATACGAGCCGATTTTGAGTTGATCTTCTGCCATGTGAGTCGACACTCCTTCTATGTACGGTAAAAAAGTGTGTTGCCCAAATGTATTTAACAGCCGCCTCCGACGAAATGGACGATTTCGATCTTGTCCCCTTCGGAGACAGCCGTTTCCGCATACATGTCGCGGGGGACGATGTTCAAGTTATGCTCAATGACGATGATGCGCTCGTTGAGACCGAAGTGCGACACCACGTCTGCGAGCGTGGCGGCGTTCTCCACGTCGCGCTCTTGACCGTTGATGATCAGCTTCACGCACGATTCCCCCTCTCTCTGTCCACGATCCCGCGGATTTCGCGGGCCGCTGCTTCCACGTCAGTTGCTCCGACCACCGCGGAAATCACCGCGACGGCGTTCGCCCCGTTGCGGATGATCTCCGCCGTATCGGCCGCCGTGATCCCGCCGATGGCGACGATCGGCACCTGCACCGCTTGGCGCACTGCCAGCACGCCGGACGGTCCGACAACCGGTTCTGTGTCGAGCTTGGTCTTCGTCGGCTTCATCGGGCCGAGTCCGATATAATCGGCTCCCGCGCGCTCGGCGGCAAGAGCTTCCTCGACGTTATGCGTGGAGATCCCGACGATCTTGCCGGGTCCAAGCATCTCACGCGCGACTTCGATCGGGAGGTCGTCTTGTCCGAGATGCACGCCGTCGGCGTCCACCGCGCGGGCGACATCGATGCGGTCGTTGATGATCAACCGCGCGCCCGCTTCCCGCGTCAAACGGCGCAACAGATGCCCCGCTTCCAACAACTCGCGCCCGCTGAAGTCCTTCTCGCGCAGTTGGATGCAATCCGCCCCGCCGCGAAGCGCTGCGGAGATGACTTCTTCCAACCCGCGTCCCTTGGAAAACGCGTGACCTGTAATCACATAGAGCCTTGAATCCATTGTACCCCAAGCCTCGCTTTTTGTCCGTCATGTCGCATACAAAAAACCGTCTCCGCAAGCCGGGAGACGGGTTTCTCTTCTCTTTCATCCTACCATAGCTCCCCAAACTCTGACAAGAATCAGTGCAGGGTGGGAAGCTCCTCCACCGTGAACCCGATCACTTGGTCGGCGAACAGGGTCAACTGCGGCAGGCGGAGGGGAGATTGTCCCACTTGGGCCACTTCCACGTCCTTAAGCGACAGAATCGGGGCGGTGTCGACGATCTCCAACTGCTTCTCTTCTTCTTCAAATCTGCGCAGCATCTCGCTGCGCAGGTGCGTGACCATCGAGGCGAGATCCGGTCTGTACGTCCCGTTCTCCTGCTTCTCAAACGACTCGGCATACGACGATTGAATCTCTTGCAGTTCGCCTGTGATGCGGCCGTACGCCGTCAAAACCGTCACGCGGGCCTGCCCGCCTTGCGCCTTCATGCGGGAGACGGCGGCGTCGAGCGCCTGCATCGTCACCCATTTCAGCGAGACGCGTTTCTCCATCGCTTTGGGCAAGGTGGAAGGGGGTTTCTTCGTCTTGCTCTCGTCTTGGCTTTGCTCTTGCTGTTGATTCGACATCGGGCGCAGCTCCTCTCACAAAAAAACGAACTGAACTTTGCCCTTAGTATGTCCCGATTATCGAGAGACAGCCGCCGCGACAGCGCTGTCCACTGGAATTTTCTTCGCAACAGCTCCGATGTAAACCAGTCCCAGCACACCGAATACACACAAAAACAACGCAATTTGTTTTTTCAAAAGCCAAAACACCTCCCCCGTTCATTGTACAGGGTTCTATCCGTTTGTAAAGGGTGCGTGCCGAGGTGTTTTTTGCCGCCGGCTTAGATTTTTTCTTTGCCGAGCAAGCGGGAGTGCTCGATCTTCAAGCACTTGTCCATCACGACGGTCATCCCCGCTTCTTGCGCTCGTTTCGCCGCCGCTTCGTCGACGATGTCCAGTTGCGCCCAGAGCACTTTGGCGTTGATTTTGATCGCTTGTTCCACGATCGCGGGCAGTTCATGGCTTCTGCGGAACACGTTGACGATGTCGACGTTGCCCGCTAAGTCGAGCAGGCTGTCGTGCGACTTGCGGCCGAGCACCGTGTCGACGTTCGGGTTGACCGGGATGATTTCATAGCCTTGCGATTGCAGGTACTCCGCCACTTCGTGCGACGGTTTGGTCACTTCTCCGGAAAGACCGACCACCGCGATGTCTTTGCTGCGCTTGAGGACGTTGACCAGTTCTTCGTCGGTCGGATTTTGGAAGTTTGACATCGAAAAAGCCTCCTTGGTTCGACAAATTTATATAATATTTAGAATTGTTTCACGTGAAAACACAATTTATTGGAGGTTTTTCACGCCGTACCGGCCTTTGTTGGTCTTGTAAATGCCGACAAAGGACGGACTTTGGTACCCGTTGCTCCACCAATCCTGCCGAAAGCGGTCGGCAAGGCAACCCGCTTGAAACTTCGTGTCGAATAATTTCCCATAGTACACCCAACTCATCTTGCGTCTGATCTCCTTTCACTTTGCTTCTACAGTCAAGAATTACCCGATATCGTTTCTTTCATGCTGGGTACACTACGGACAAGGAGGGATGCCGCCTATGAAAATCTCTCGTGTTCTCCCTGCAGCTCTGTCTCTCGCTCTCGCGTTGGGTCTGACAGGTTGCTCGCAAAAACTGATTCCGCAAGCTCTGCAAAAGGACACGCAAAACCAGCGCACGTCGGAAGGCGTGCAAGACTCGACCGCCTCCCGCACGACGCCGGCGGAGCAGAATCCGAACAAAGCGCAAGTTGCGGAGACCCGCAAGCCGGACTATTCTCTGCGCGGGCCCAAGATCGCCAACTACAACACGATGCAGAACCAGACGCTCACGCAGCAAGCCAATGAGATTTCCAATGTCGTCACGCGCATTCCCGGCGTGGAACGCGCGGCGGTGCTGTTGACGGGCAAAACCGCCCTGGTCGGCATCGACCTCGCCGACAACATCACGGGTTCAAAGATCGACACGATCAAGTACTCCGTCAAGGAAGCGGCCGAGCGCACCGGCCCCGGTTACCGGGCGATCGTCTCGTCCGACATCGACACGATCACGCGCACTCGTCAGCTGATCAACAGCGCCCGGGCAGGCAAACCGATCACGGGAGTCACCGATGAGATCGCCGACATCGTCTCGCGCTTGCTTCCGGAAATGTAAAAAAAGCGGTGTCCCCATATCGGGACACCGCTTTTTTCTGCTCGCGGCATCTCCGTCGGGACACCGCTTGTTGGGTGCGGCATGTCCGGCGAGGGGTTCCGCTGGTTTTCTATCTAGGCGTTGTAGCGCGGCAGCAGCACGTTGAACGTGGTGCCGACGCCGACTTCGCTTTCCACGACGATGTCGCCGTGGTGGCTTTTGACGATGTTGTGCGTGATCGCAAGGCCGAGACCCGTCCCGCCCTTGCTGCGGGTGCGGGCTTTGTCGACTTTGTAGAAGCGCTCGAAGATAAACGGCACATCCTCCGGCGGGATGCCCTCCCCCGTGTCGCGCACGGCGACGCGGATCAAGCTGTCGTCCGCCGTCAGCTCAAGCGTCAGTTGCCCTCCCGCCGGCGTGTGGCGGAACGCGTTGTCCACGAGGTTCGTGAACACCTGCTCCAACCGATCCGGGTCGCCGTACACTTCCATCGGCAGTTTCGATTCGTCGATGTGCAACGAAAGCTTCACGCCGCGCTCGTGCGAGACGGTGGCGAACTTGCGGCCGACGCGGCGGATCAAGTTCGCCATGTCCAACTCCTCGCCCGACATCTGGAACTGCCCGGACTCCAACTGCGCCAGATCGAGCAAGTCGTTGACGAGACGGCGCATGCGGTGCGTCTCGTCGAGGATGATCTGCGTAAGCTCTTGCCGCTGCTCCGGATCATCGCCGAATTCGTCGAGCAACGCTTCCGAGTACCCCTGCATCATCGCCAGCGGCGTGCGCAGTTCATGTGAAACGTTGGCGATAAAGTCCTTGCGCATTTTGTCGATCGTGCGCTCCTCCGTGACGTCGCGCAAGACGGCGACGACGCCGCGCAGGGTGTCGCCGTCCCGTTCGTAGAGCGGCGCCATCGTGACGAGCAGCACGCGGCCTTGCCAGTGCAGTTCGTCCAGCAAGACTTGGCGGTTTTTCATGACCGACTTTTCAAAATCGTACAAGTCCTGCGGCAAGGACTTGCCGGAGGGGTCGCCCGTCTCGACCAGCCACTGCGTGCGGATCATCCGGCGGGCTTGCGGATTGGCCAGCGTAATCACGCCGTTCAGATCCGCCGAGATGACGCCGTCGCTCATCGACGTGATGATCGACGCGAGCTGTTCTTTCTCCCGTTCGAGGTCGTCGATGTTCTCTTCCAGCTTGTACGCCAGCGTGTTCAGCGACTGCCCGAGCAAACCGACCTCGTCTTGCGTGACGACTTGAACTTTGCCCCGGAAGTCGCCCTCCATCATCTGCTTGGCGACTTTGTTCATCTGAAGCAGCGGGTTGGAGAGGTTCTTGGAGACGACAAACGCAAGTCCGGTCGCGAGCACCACGCCAAGCCCCGCCGAGAAGAACAGCAGTTCACGCAGTTTTCCGACCGCTTGCGCCGCATGGATCGGCTGGACGACGAACAGCAGGCCGACGATTTGCTTGTTGACCAGCATCGGCTGCAACACCCAGAACGAGTCCTCCGATTTGTTGAGCTTCGGCTCCCAGGTCGGTGATTTGCCGCGTTGGATCACCGCCTCGCCGGAGACGAGCATTTTCAGCTCCTCCGGCTTCAGGCGGGCGATGACGTTGTCGCTCGACGGCGGGTCGATCTCCAGCGGTTGTTCGGCGTTCTCTTCCACCGCCAACTCGTTGATGATCAGCCGCGCTTCCGTGCGCGAGTAGCCGGGGTTGGTGAGGACTTCCGCCATGTGCGCCATGCGTCCGTCCAAGCGGGACTCTTCCGTTTTTAGAAAATAGTTGTCGAACAGCTGCTCCAAAAACACGGAGAGCAAGAGGATCACCACGATAAAAAGCGAGATGATCGTCAGCCACAGCTTGGCGACGACGCTGTTGCGAATCACTCCGACACCTCGAATTTATAGCCGACGCCCCAGACGGTGACGATCATCGAAGCGGCGCGCTCCGACGCTTTGCCAAGCTTCTCGCGCAGGCGCTTGATGTGCGTGTCGACCGTGCGCTGGTCGCCGTAGAACTGGTAGTTCCAGACGTCGCGCAGCAATTCTTCGCGGGAGAACACTTTCTCCGGACGCTGTGCCAAGTAGCAGAGCAGCTCGTATTCCTTCGGGGTAAGCGACACTTCTTCGCCTTCGCAGACGACGCGGCGCGAGTCCATGTTGATCGTGAGGCCGCGGAACGTCAGCACGCTGGACATCGAGGACGGCGTTTCTTTTTCCCCGACTTGGGTTGCCATCGAGCGCTTGAGCAACGCTTTGACGCGCATGACGAGTTCGCGCGGAGAGAACGGTTTGACCACATAGTCGTCCGCGCCCAACTCAAACCCGTGGATGCGGTTCATCTCGTCGCCCGATGCGGTCAGCATGATGATCGGCACATCCTTGCCCTGTTGGCGAAGTTGCGCGCAGATGTCGCGTCCGTCGAGGCTTGGCAGCATGAGGTCGAGGATGATCAGGTCGTAGTGGTTCTCAAGCGCCAAGTCGAGCGCGACTTGCCCGTCCTCCGCTTCTTCCACGTCGAGCGCGTTGCGCTCCAAGTACATCCGCACGAGGCGGCGGATGCGGTCTTCGTCGTCCACGATCAAGATCTTCGGATTTTGTTCCATACAGTCACACGCTCCTCATATACAACACAAGCCACCGCGTGCGGTGACTTGTGTTTGGATTAGGTTTACGCTTTTGCGTAGGAATGCAAGCCGGAGATGACCAAGTTGACACCGACCAGCAAGAACAGGATGACAACGAACCCGAGGACAGCCATCCATGCGGTCTTCTTGCCTTCCCAACCGCGTTGCAGACGGAAGTGCAGGTACGCGGTGTAGTATAACCACGTGATCAGCGCCCAAGTTTCCTTGGGGTCCCAAGACCAGTAGGAACCCCATGCTTCTTGCGCCCAGATCATCGCGAACACGAGAGCTCCCAGCGTGAACACCGGATAACCGATGGCGATGGCGCGGTAAGACAATTCGTCCAGCATGTCCGAATCCAAGCCGCTGACCCACTTCTGGATAACCATCGAAAGCGGTTTGCGCGCGATCAAGCGGAGAATCGCGTACAGAACCAGCGAAGCGATGATCGTGATCAAGATCGTGTTGAACTGCATGCCCGCGTCGGCCGCGTGCATCCAGCCCGGTGCGTCAAACAGCGGCAGCGGCACGCCGAGGAAGTGAGCGGCGGTGCCCAGTTCCGCCCCCGTCGGGCCGATGAACGGCGGCAGGTGGTACAGTTGATCGCCCATCGTGCCGGAGACGATTTGAGCGTAGCCCGCAGCGCGGAAGCCAAGCGACGTCAGCACGAACGAGAGCAACGCGAAGAACAGATACACCGTGAACTCCAAGAATTTTGCGGTGCGCGAGTTCTTGGTGAGATCGGTGGTCACCAGCAGGTACATAAGACCCGCGGCAAACGAGATGGTCAGAATCCCCTCCCCCAGCGCGGCGGTGGTGACGTGAATGTTCAACCAGTACGATTGCAAAGCCGGAATCAGCGGTTTGGAGTCGCGCGGGAAGACCGACGCATACGCGAGGATGACCAACCCGATCGGAGCGACGAACGCGCCGAGTACCGGCACTTTGTAAAATGCGTTGATGATGACGAAGGCGAGCATGATCGTGAACGCCCAGAAACTCATGTACTCAAACATGTTCGAGACCGGCGTGTACCCGCCGTAGATGCCTCGGGTGGCGATCGCCAGCGCTTGCGTAATGACGCCGATGATGACGACGATATACCCCCACTTGGTCCAGAACGTAGCCAAAGCGGCCGACTGGGCTTTCATCTTGCGTCCGGTCAAGCCGACAACGTATAGGATGGTCGCAGCCAAGTAAGAGAAAAAGGCCGTTCCGAAAAAGACACTCGATAATTGCATCATGACTGTTGAGGCTCCTCCTTTCTCTTCTGAGACACCGGTTCGATGCCGAGCGGCACCAGAACTTTGTTCAGTTCTCCGGTGATGCCGATCCAATGCTTGTTGGTGTTTGCTCCAATGTGCAAAACACCCTCTTCCAGTCTAGCCCAAACTCGGCGATGTTGGAAGTAGAAAGCGAGGACAAGTCCGCACAGCGCAATGACCAGACCTGGGAACACGATCGGCCACCAGCCGAGGTCGCGCTCGATTTTCAGCCCCGTCATGTGGAACAGGTCGACGTCTTTGAATTGCAAATCGAAACGGTAGTCCTTGCCGAGCATTTGCTTCACGAAGGGACCTGCCAACGGAATCATCCATTGGCGGGCGGGCTCCATTTGATCGGGGCCGGTGATGTCAAACTGGATGCCGGGGTTGTACGGGTCGCGCGAATTGGTGAACACGCCCTTGTCCGGGTCGACTTTGACATCCGGGAAGTAGTTCGCCATCGTGACCGTGTAGTCGCCGACTTTGTACTCACGCTGCGGGTTGTTGAAGTCGATGACGAACGTGCCGAGCGATTTGTTGTTGTTCCGGGTGTCGAGCAGTTCAATCGTCCCGGTTTTAAACATCGGTTGCGGATCGTACGAGTTCTGATAAATGTTCGTATGTTTGTACGTCAGATAATCGTTGACGGCGAGGTGTTTCTTCGCGGTCGCTTGCCCGTTCTCGTAGATGACGGCGTCCGTTTCGAATTTCTTGGCGCGCGTCTGTGCCTGGTCGTAAAACTCCAAGGTGAAGCCGTTGTTTTGAACGGAGAAGCCGAGGTTGCCGACCGGTTTGGTCTCGCCTTCCTTGAGCCAGATCATGTCGGTGTAATACCAACCGGGAATCAGGCGGGAGAAGACGCCGAGAATCGTGATGATCAGTCCCAAGTGGATCACATAGGCGCCAAAGCGTGCGAGGCGGCCTTTTTCCGCCAAGAGCGCGCCGTCTTCGCGGCGGACTTTGTAGCGGCGTTTCTTCAGTTGTTGAGCAAGCGCTTCCAGTTTCGCCTCGGCGTCTCCCCCTTCCGCCTTGGTGTAGAGGCGGTCGGCTTGGATTGCGATCAGTTTGCGGGCGACCGGTTGGCGCTTGAGCGATTTGTACAGCGGCACGCCGCGGTCGATCGAGACGATGATCAGCGAGATGAAGAGCATCAAGACGAGAGTTAAGTACCACCACGAGTTGAACGTATCGGCAAGACCCATTCGGTAATACAGGTCGCCGAGCTTGCCGTATGTGTCATTGTAGTAAAAGTCCGGGTTGGGGCTTGGGATCGCGTTGGTCTGCGGGTAGATCGTGCCCAGAATCGAGCCGATCGCCAGCAGGACGATGATCGTAATCCCCACTTTGACGGAAGCAAAAAACTCCCAGATCGCGTCAAAGAAAGTCTTCTTCCTGTTGTTCACCGCGTTATCTCTCCGTTCCCGCAAGGAGCGGTTTGACGTTGTCCTCAATGAAGGAAAGCGTCATCGGCTGCTCGGCTTTCACACGCAGAATGCCGTCCTTGTCAATGTAGAACGAGGTCGGGATCGGCTTGACTTTGTAGGTTTGAACGGCGAGTTTCCCATCCTTGTCCATGAGGATCGGGAAGGTCAGTCCCATCGTGTCCGTAAAGCCTTGGATCGAGACGTTGTTCTCTTGCAGGTTGGCGCCCAGCACCACCAGTCCTTGATCTTTGTAAGTTTCGTACGCTTTCTCAATGTCCGGCATCTCTTGGCGGCACGGCTCGCACCAAGAAGCCCAGAAATTGAGAAGAACCACTTTGCCGCGGTAATCGGAAAGTTTGACGGTTTTTCCGTCCAACGTTTCCAATTGGAAATCGGGGGCGGCTTGTCCGACTTCAAGCACGGTGGGGTCCTTTTTGGTGAACGTAAACACCGAGTACATGATCCCGATGGCCGCAAGCAACAACACGAGGATCGTGATGTTTCGCGAGAGATTGCTTCGTGTGGACATGTTTGGTTGACACCTCTTACTTCTCTATATATACCCGATCTTATTATACAGGATGGGTTGCAGTCCTTGAGCGACAGGAAGTGACAATTTCATGAATTGCGAATCGAAATCCGTGCATGAAAGAAGCCTCTCCCTGTCACGGGATCGGCTTCGAAAGTTCTTCCTGAATTATCGCGGGTTGTTCGGGAACGTTTGGGCGACAAACGCAGAGAATTGATCTTGGAAAGCGTCAAGCGGACGGGCTTTTTCCAGGGCGTCTGTATAGCTGCTCAGGTATTGCACCGCGCGCGGCTCTGCCGTCAGACGGCAGCTTTTGATCGTCGGGTCGAGCGTGAACACTTTGCGGCGCACCAATTGCTCGTCGAACGCCGTCAAAGCTTGGCCCTGCGCGGGCGTGATTCCGACATACGCATCGGGACCGACGACGAGCACTGCCGCGCCCTTCACCGCCGGAATCGACTCCAATTCATACGCCAACCCGTGCGCCGAACGGGTCGTGGTGCCCGATTGCGACAGACGGGTGTCGGTGACGACTTGGCGATGAGCGGCGGGCGCTTGGTAGGCACCGTAGGCGTTCATGCCTTTGTCCGAACGGGTTTCGTTGGTTTCGCGCGGTCCGGCACTCGGGCTCGGAGCGCAGCCGGCCGCAAGCGTCGCCGTTATGCCGAGGCAGAGCACCGCATTCAGAAATGGTTTCATCGGGTGAGCCCTCCTGCTGGGTACTGTGATTGTCCCATAGGATGCCCGCTTCGTTATTTTTGAATCGGTTACTTTTGAATCCCGGCGACAGCGTAGAGGCGCTCCACTTCCGGCGGCGTCAGTTCCCGGTATTCACCGTATCGCATGCGGCCCAGTTTCAAAAACGCCAACTGCGTGCGCATCAGCGATTTCACCGGATGCCCGACCGCCTCACACATGCGGCGCACTTGGCGGTTGCGGCCTTCGTGGATGATGATCTCCAGCAGCGACTCGTCTTCGCCCTTCTCCAAGAGGCGGACTTTTGCCGGAGCGGTCAAGCCGTCTTCGAGTTCCACGCCGTTGGTCAGCGCTTTCAGAGAGTCCGATTTGACGTTGCCGCGCACCCAGGCGCGGTAGGTTTTGTCGATCTCGCGGCTCGGGTGCATCAGACCGTTCGCCAACGTTCCGTCGTTGGTCAAAATCAACAACCCCGCCGTGTCGAGGTCGAGACGGCCGACCGGATAGATGCGCTCTTGCACATCGATCAAGTCGATGACCGTCTTGCGGCCTTGCGGGTCGAACGCGGTGGTGACGACGCCCTTCGGTTTGTTGAGCAGGATGTAGACTTTGTTTTCAAACGAGATCGGCTGCCCGTCGACTTCGATGCGGTCGCGCTCCGGGTCCACTTTGGTGCCGAGCTCGGTGATGACTGTTCCGTTGACTTTCACCTGACCCGCCGTGATGATCTCTTCGCACTTGCGGCGCGACGCGACACCGGCTTGGGCCAATACTTTCTGCAAACGTTCTTCCATCGGGACACCCCCATGCTGAATCTTCGAAAGTTCATTATGAAGGAATTGGCATGGAAAAGCAAATAACCCCTCACCAACTAGTGAGGGGGACGCCCGACGCGAACTTTAAGGTCAATCCAAGGAAACTCTTCACCCGGACACGTGTCGCCGTGGGCGATCATCGCTTGCGGATCAAACTCGAACAGCGAGGCGAGACGCAAGGCGAGCTTCACCAAGGAAAACATCTGCTCCCGCACTTGGGGATATTCCCAAGACGGGATCGGATGGGAGAAATCCCCCTCCACGCAGACGTGCAGGTGATCGTCGTCGGTGAAGTCGTTTGACGGCGTCACGAGTCCGTCGCGACCTACGAAGAAGTCATAGCCGGACTTTCTGACAGTCGGACAATTGGAATCATGCAACACGATGCCCGAGAACTTCATTCTGCTCCCGCCCCCTTGCGTATCCCCATCCTATTCAGGCGGGCGGGTTTTTGTGACCGCAACGAGCAGAGGACGCACAGCGAATCAGCCGAATATCCAATGCGTCACGAGCAGCGCCGCAATCACGGACGCGAGGTCGGCAAGCAGACCGACTTTGACGGCGTAGCGGGCTTTCTTGATGCCGACCGAGCCGAAGTAGACGGTCAACACGTACAAGGTGGTGTCGGACGCGCCCTGCATCGTGGACGCGAGGCGGCCGAGGAACGAATCCGGGCCGTGCGCTTGGAAGATGTCGGTCATCACCGCCATGCTGCCGGAGCCGGAAATCGAGCGCAACAGCGCCATCGGCAAAAACTCCGGCGGCACGCCGAGCGGTTGCAGCAACGGGTTCAGCGCTTTGATCAACAACTCCATCGCCCCCGACTCGCGAAACACCGTGACGGCGACCAGCATCCCGACGAGATGCGGCAACAGTTTTAACACCGTGCCGAACCCGCCCTTTGCGCCGTCGATGAACGTATCGTAGACAGGGACTTTTTTGATGAGAAACGCGTAGGTCGGGATGAACGCGATGATCAGCGGCAGCGACCAAGACGCAAACCATTGCACGATGCTCATTCCTGCCACCCGCCCTTGCGCCGCTCACGGGCCCGGAAGTAGCGGTCGAGTATCACGGCGGTCGTCGTCGCGAGGAACGTCGCCAAAAGCGTCGTGATCACGATCTCCGTCGGACGTGCCGACCCGTACTGCAAACGCAAGCCGATAACGGTCGCCGGAATGATCGTCAGCCCCGACGTGTTGATCGCAAGCAGCGTGCACATCGCGTCGGAGGCGCGGTCTTTGTGCGGGTTGAGCTCTTGCAACTGTTGCATCGCTTTCAGCCCCAGCGGTGTCGCCGCCGACCCGAGGCCGAGCATGTTCGCGCTCATGTTGGCGACGATCGAGCCCATCGCCGGGTGGTTTTTCGGCACGGACGGGTACAAAAAGCGGGCCAGCGGGTAGATCAGTTTGGCGAGCGATTGCACGAGGCCCGCTTCTTCGGCGACTTTCATCAGCCCCATCCAAAACACCACGATGCTGAGCAGCCCGGCGCAGACGATCACGCCCTGTTTCGCCCCGTTCAGCACCGCTTCCGTTACGACATCAATCCTGCCGTTGATCGCGGCGACGACGATGCCCGTCACCAGCAAGATCAGCCAGATCACATTGATCATGCAACACGTCCTCCTCCCTCATCGCCCGGAGGTGATCAACCCGCTGAAGAACGACTTGAAGCGTTCCCAGAAGGATTTCTCGCGCACGTCTTTGGCGACGACGAGCGGCACGGTGCCGAGCAATTTGTCTTCGTAGTAAACTTTCATCTCGCCGACTTTCTGCCCGGCCTTCACCGGCGCTTCCAAGTGATCGTCCAGTTTCGTCTCGGTGCGGAGTTTGTCTTGTTCGTTTTTGCGCACGGGGTAGTTGAACTCATCGCCTGCCTGCACGTCCACTTGCGATTCCACCCCGTCTTCGATCGGCAAGGTTTTCACCACTTGATTTTCTTTGGCGACGGGGAAATTTTGGTACGTTTCAAAGCCGTAGTCCAGCAGATGTTCATGGTCGACCCAATCGCTTGGCGCATCGAGCGTGACGACCGCCACTTGGCGTCCGTCGACGGTGGCGCTGGAGACGAGGCAGCGTCCGGCCGCTTTGGTGTAGCCGGTCTTCACGCCGTCCGCCCCTTGGTAGCGGGTGAGCATCTTGTTTTTGTTGTACAGTTTGCGGTTGTAGTTCTCGCCGGGATAGGGGATCGTCTTGACTTGCGTGGAGACGATCTGGGCAAACGTCGGGTTGCGCAGGGCATACGCAGTGAGCACCGCCATGTCGTGCGCCGTGGAGAAATGGTCTTTGGCGTCGAGGCCGTGCGGGTTGGCAAAGTGCGTGCCGGTCAACCCCAAGTCTTGGACTTTGGCGTTCATCATCTCCACGAATTTCGCTTCCGATCCGCCGCCGCACGCTTCCGCCACGGCGGTCGCCGCGTCGTTGCCGGAGCGCAGCATCACGGCGTAGAGCAGGTCGCGAATCGTCTGTTTCTCGCCCACTTTCAAATAGATGGACGAGCCCTCTTTGCCGGCGGCGCGGTTGGAGACGGTGGTCTGTGAATCGAGGTCGACGCCCGATTCGATGGCGACGATGCAGGTGATAATCTTGGTGAGCGACGCGATCAGCATCTTGTCATCGCCGTTTTTTTCATACAAGAGCCGTCCGGTCTGCACGTCGATCACCGCAGCGGAACGAGCGCTGACAGAGACGTCCTCGGCATAGACGTTGTTGGTGGCGGGCGCGACATCCTGCAGGGTCATGACGGCCGGATTTTGGGAGGCCGCTGTGGCGGGCAACGGCGTCAGCGTCACCCCGATTGCGACTGTGAGCGTGGCCGCGAGCAAGTTTGGTTTCATCTGGTCCTCCTACTCTCTCCTCAGATTTGTCCTTGTCCTATCTCTATGTACAGGCATCCAAAAAAAGACGCCCCGTCGGGACGCCTTCTTGGTTTGCTTGCCGTATGGACTTGGCTTACATTTCGTATTGCTGGCTTTCCGACTTGCGCATGCCGTTCGAGCCGCCTGAGCCGTTGGAACCCTGCTGTTGCTTGTCGTTTTGCTTGTTGTTTTTCTTCACCATCTGCGCGATCTTGTCGACCATTTGCGGGGCGAGTTCGATCAGTTTTTCGTACATTTGGTTCGGGCCTTCGGTGGACAGCATCTTCACCTGTCCGTTGCCCACGACGAGGAAGCCGATCGGGGTGATCGAGACGCCGCCGCCGGCACCGCCGCCAAACGGCAGCTCCACGTCGGCTTTGTCTTTCTTGCCTTCCGCTTCCGGGTCAAATTCCGAGCCGCCCGCCGCGAAACCAAAGCCGACTTTCGAAACGGGGAGAATCACACTGCCATCCGGGGTTTCCACCGGATCGCCGACGATGGTGTTAACATCGACCATTTCCTTCAAATTCTCCATGGCCGTGGACATCAGTCCTTGAATCGGATGCTCCGACATTTGATCCCCTCCATCCACCATAAAATCACCAATGTAAGTCCTGCCATCATAGTTTTACCGAGTGAAAAACGGATTATGCAAGTCAGCTCCGTGCGAAAGCCCTTGGCTTGAAAGTGCGGTTGCACCTGATAGACCGGGCGACTTTCCACGCGAAAATACCGATAGAGCTGACCGTTGACGATGCCCTTAAACGCCCAGCCAAGCCCGGTGATCCACCCGGTTTGCGCCGCGTCGCCCGTGCCGAACTTCGTGCGCCAATCGAGTTGTTCCAAGTGAAACGTCTTGGTCAGGCGGCGAATCGCTTTTTCATATTTGCCGATCTTTTTACGGATGTCGTTGAGCTTGCGGATTCCCTTCTCGATTTGTTCGATGGTGAGGGTCACCCAGCCTTTTTGACTTTTCGGCATCTGCTTGGCCGGGTCTTTTTTGACGGCGATCTTGCCCTTGCGCGCCATGAGGGAGAGGATCGGGATGTCTAAACCAAGCCGCACGATCCCGAACATTGCGCGCACGCCCAGGTGCAGCCGGTCATCCACGCCTTCGCGCTTGTAATGCAATTCCACACGCACCGGCACCACCAACAGGAGCACGAGCACCGCCAAGAGTCCCAGCAGGAGTCCCCAACCCCAGGTCATGGCCGCACTCCTCCAGACATTCAGATTCCGTCTTAGTCTGAACCAAGAACTTCCACTATATACAAATTCCGCCGGACACAAAAAAGCCCGAGGCCGGCGGCGGCTTCGGGCTTTCTCAAGCTTGCGGGGTGGAGGTTACTCGTCTCGAAACAAATCGGGCGTCTGAAACAGCATGTGCTCTTCCTCTTCCAGATCTTCCGCGGGCACAAACGCGGGCGGCGGCGGCAATTCGCTCAAATCGCCCAGCCCGAAGTATTCGAGAAACTCCTTGGTCGTGCCAAACAAAATCGGACGCCCCGGACCTTCCGCCCGGCCGACGCCCTTGATCAGTTGCTTGGAGATCAGCGTGTTGATCGCGCGCTCCGATTTCACACCGCGCACTTCCTCGATCCCGGCGCGGGTGATCGGCTGCTTGTACGCCACGATCGCCAGCGTCTCCAGAGCGGCTTGCGAGAGCGTGGAGTTCTGCGGCTCGTACGCGTACCGCTCGTAGAACGGAACATGCTCCGGACGCGTCGTCAGCTGAAACGCGCCCGCCACTTCGACGATCTGCAGCCCGCGCTGCTCGCGGTTGAAATCGGTCTGAAGGTCGTACAGCAAGTCGATCGCGTCCTCGACCGGAATGTCGAGGATGGCGGCGATAAGCTTTGCTTCCAGACCTTCACTGCCGCTGACGAACAGCAACCCCTCGATCACGGCTTTGCTCTCTCTGGCATCCATGTTTCTTCCACCTTACCTATCTTACCTATTCAAAACTTACGGCTCAAACAGACTGCTTTCCACAGCTTCAATCATGATGTCGTCAAACAGGCGATCTTGAAGACAGACGATCTTCTTGCCCTTCATCAACTCCAGCAACGCAAGGAACGTCACGACGATGTCCGAACGGCGGTAGTAGCTGCCGAGCAAGTCGGAAAACCGCACGCGTCCGCCGGAGAACGCCATGATGTCCAGCACTTCCCGCATCCGGTTCTCCACGGAGATTTCATCGCGCGCAATTCCGGCGACGTACTCATCCGGCTGCGCTTTGGCGAGCGCTTTGCGAAACGCGTCGAGCAAGTCAAACAGCGTGACGCCCTCCACCGGGTTTGGTTCCACTTCCGGAATCAAGTGCGTCAAGTTCTCCGGCGGGCGCGTCAGCACGCGGCTGCGCTTCTCTTCGCGGTCGCGCAAATCTTCGGCGAGCTGCTTGAATTTCTTATACTCGATCAAGCGCTCCATCAAGGCTTGGCGCGGGTCGTAGTCGCTGTCTTCCTCATAATCGATCAACGGAATGTCCATTTCGATGGGGCGCGGCAAGAGCAACCCTGACTTCATCGCCAACAACTGCGACGCCATGACGAGAAATTCAGAGGCGATCTCCAAGTTCAGCTCCTGCATCGTGCGCAGATACGACATATACTGGTCGGTGATCTGCGAGATCGGAATGTCGGTGATCTCGATCTCCGACTTGTCGATCAGATGCAAGAGCAAATCCAGCGGCCCCTCGAAGGAATCCAATCGCAGGCTCAGTGCGTCCATGAAATCAGATCCAGTACAGCAGGCTCCCGATCCCGTTGGCGATAGCGCCGACGATCGGAGACACCACGTAGCCGAAGAACGGGGTCAAGATGAGCAGCAAGAGGATGAACGAACCGTACTTCTCAAACGGCGTCAGATCATACGCCACTTTGCGCGGCAGCAGGTCTCGCAAAATCCAATAGCCGTCCAGCGGCGGAATCGGGATCAAGTTGAACACGAACAAGTACAGGTTCAACGAGAACGTCGTCAAGAAGAAATTGTGGAAGAAGCTCAGCCACGCATCATCGGTCACCCAGTTGTGTCTGAACATCCCGAGATACAGCGCCAAAAACACAATCGACACGATCAAGTTCGCCACCGGTCCGGCAAGCGTCGTCAGAATCGTGCCGACCCGCTTGTTGCCCCTGAAGTTATACGGGTTAAACTGCACCGGGCGCGCCCAGCCGATCGGCGCGAACAACAGCATCAACGTCCCGATCAATTCAAAGTGTGCGATCGGGTTGAGCGTGAGACGGCCTTGCGCCTTGGGCGTCGGGTCTCCGAGCTTATACGCGACAATCGCATGCGCATATTCGTGCAGCGTGATCGCAATCAAAAACGCCAATGCACGAAACAGAAATTCATTGACATCAAATCCACCAAAAAACATACATGCCCTCCTTTGGCAATTCCAGCAACTCTACTCCACTTGGGCAGATAAGTTCTAGGCTATCATACCATAGGGAGGAATTGTCCGACAATCGACTCCGTGCGCCGCTTGTGAAAAAACGCCCCATTCCAGAGCGGAATCGGGCGTTTGGGTGTGCTTTTAATGGCACGGCGGAAGATCGACATCTGTGGCCACGTGAACCGTCGTGTGGGTGATCAACGAGTAGCTGGTCCCTCCTGCAACCGTCAGGACTAAAGCCAAGGCAAGTTTCCATTTCGTGTGTTTGTTCATGTGGTTTTCTCTCCCCTGTCGCTTTCGTTAACTTTTTATCTCTCTGTCTCTATCTTATAGAATTCCCAGATTCTATGCGTTCGGCGTCTGGGAGGACCTGACAGAATCACTTATCTCTTTATAATTTTTTTATGGTATACTATGAACGGATATTCATTTCCGAATATATCAGTGAGGTGTGCATGGAGCAATTTGTTATCGGAAAGATCATCAAGGATTTGCGCGTGAATCTACAGATGACGCAAAAAGAACTGGCCGCTTCGATCTGCACGCAAGGGCAGCTCAGCAAGATCGAAAAAGGCGAAGTGATCCCCAACGCCAACACGTTGTACGAACTGGCGAGACGTCTGGACGTGACGATTGACTACTTGTACAGCATGGCGGCAAACCCTCGCTATGATTATGTGAAACAGACGTTTGAACTGATGAGGGAAGCGGTGCGGGAGCGGAACTACCGACTTCTCGCCGATCTCTTGGAGAACGAGCGTGACAATCTGCCGTTTCAAGAGCCGTTGGCGCGCCAGTTCATCCTCTGGCATCGCGGTATCGCGGCGTACTACATCGACCGCGACTTACCGACGGCCGTGGAATTCCTGACGGAAGCCGCTGAGATCGGCAAAGGCACGAAGTTCGTAACCAAACGGACGGTGGAAATTTTAAACTCGCTCGCCATCCTCTATATGGAGGAAGACTCCTACCCGAAAGCGTGCGAAGTGTTCCGCGAATGCATATCCGCGATCCAAAACATGCCGATTCTCGAAGACCAGAAAATCAAAATCCGCGTGTTGTACAACTATGCCAAAGCGCTGTACAACCGGGGTAAATACGCTGAGTCCATGAAGCTCACGCAGCAGGGCATCTTGATTTGTTTGCGGCATGACACGATGTACCTGCTGGGCGAGTTGTATTTCCAACGCGGCATCGCCCTCGAACAGCTCGGCCGGGACCGCAACCGCATCATGGCGATGTTTGAGAAGTCGCAGTCGGTATTTGCTTTGCAAGAGAACTCCGCGTTCTCAAAGATCGTGGAAGAGAAACTGAAAGCGTACTCCGACGATCCCGCCCCCCATTCCTAAAAAAATCCCCTTGGCGCGTGCAGGGTTGCGCCTCAGGGGATTTTTTGCATCCAAATAAGGTTTGCTTGCAGGGTTTACTTGTCGAGCAGCGCCAGTGCGCCTGCCGGATAGCGCACGCCGGAAGCCGCGCCCTGCGGGGCGACGTCGTTGATGCGCGCATCGTCGGACTCGGTCAGCAACACAGACAGAGCGCCGACATTTTCTTCGAGGTAGGAGCGCCGCTTGGTGCCGGGGATCGGGATCATCCCTTGGTCTTGGCCGAGCAGCCACGCCAGCGCGAGTTGCGACGGCGTGCAGTTTTTCTCGGCTGCCATACTGCGAATGCGCGCGACGAGTTCGAGGTTTTTGTCGAAGTTGTCGCCTTGAAAACGCGGCGACGTCCGGCGGTAATCGTCCGGCGCGAGGTCTTCAAACCGCTGGATCGCACCGGTCAAAAACCCGCGGCCCAGCGGCGAGTACGGAATGAACGCGATGCCCAGTTCACGGACGGTCGGCAACACTTCGTCTTCCACATCGCGGCTCCACAGTGAATACTCCGACTGCAACGCCGCAATCGGATGCACGGCGTGCGCCCGGCGAATCGTCGACGGCGACGCTTCCGAGAGCCCGATGGCGCGGACTTTGCCCTCTTGCACCAGTTGAGACATCGCTCCGATCGTCTCTTCAATCGGAGTTTTCGGGTCGACGCGGTGCAGGTAGTACAAGTCGATCACATCGGTGCCCAGCCGGCGCAGCGAGTTTTCGCAGGCTTGCTTCACATACTCCGGTCGTCCGTTGATTTCGATCAAGTTGCCCTGCGCGTCGCGCACGAACCCGAACTTGGTCGCGAGGACGACGTCGCGGCGGTGCGGGCGCAACGCTTTGCCGACCAGTTCTTCGTTGTGGCCCAAGCCGTATTGGTCGGCGGTGTCAAAAAACGTGATGCCAAGCTCCAGCGCCCGGTCGATCGTCAGCCGCGATTCGGATTCGTCACGGCCGCTGTAGTATTCGGACATGCCCATACAGCCCAGACCCATCGCGCTGACTTGCAGGCCGGATGCTCCGAGGGTGCGTTTTTGCATGAGGGCCAGCTCCTTTCAGGATATGTTTTTAGGAAATGTCTTCGAGGATCGTGACGGTGACGCGCTCATACCCTTTTTCCCGAAGCGGAATGATCTCCAGATAGCGCGGGTCGTTCAGCCAGCCGCGCACATGGTCTGCAGACGGGAAGCGCAAGAGGCGGATCGACTCTTCCGCAAGAGCGCCTACGAGGCGTTCGCCGACGTTCATGCGCAAGACGAGTTCAGCCCCGTATCCGTCGCGAATGGCGGTGGCGCGGCGTTTGTATTCCGCCAGCGCCTCCGGTTCGTTCGGGTTGTCTTTCATCGTGACGAGAACATGCACCACTGATGTTCCTCCTCTCTATTTGCCTTTGGCCGCGACGCCTGCTTCCGCAACCTGCGCTTTGGGCTTGAATTTGATCAGACCGGACGAGAACACCACGCCGGAGATGACAAGCAGACCGCCGACGATTTGCGCCAACGTGACGGAAGAACCCGAGATGACGGTAATCACCATCGTGAAGACCGGCACGAGGTTGAAGAAGATCGACGTGTTGCCCGCGCCGATTTTCGCGATGCCTTGGTTCCACCAGAGATACGCGAGGACAGAGCCGAGCAGCGCCATAAACAGGATCGCGCCCCAGACGGAGCCTGATTGGTCAAGCAGCGGCATCTTTTGCGTTTCCGCCAGCGCAAACGGAATCATGACGATCGCGCCGATCACCATCGTGACCGTGGTGGTCAACAGCGGCGTGCTGTTTTTGACGATCTTGCGGCCGAGCACGCCGTAGAGCGCCCAGCAGATGTTGCCCCCGAGAATAATCAAGTCGCCGACGGAGAAGTTCAGCGAGGTCAGGACGGTCAGCGAGCCTTTGCAGATGACGGCCACGACGCCGATCAGGGAGAGCGCGAAACCGACGGCGCGTTGCGCGGTGAATTTGTCCTTGAGAATCAAGATCGCAAACAAAACCGTGACGAGCGGGTTGGTCGCCATGATCAGCGAGCCGTTGACCGCCGACGTGTATTTGAGGCCGACGAAGAACAGAACGTTGAAGCCGAACACGCCGATCAAGCCGAGCAGCACGAACGACCGGAAGTTTTGCTTCAGGGCTTCTCTGTTGACTTTCTCCTTGGCAAACAAGATCAAGAGCATGACGATGGACGCCAAGCCGAAGCGCAGAGCGGCGGCGGTGAACGGCGGCAAGTTCTCGACGGCGAGCTTCCCGGCGTTAAAATTGCCGCCCCAGAAGACCGTGGAGAACACCAACAACACGTAAATCAGCCAATTGTTCATTTCTTTATCACTCCCGAGAATAGGCAGAGAGGCTTTGAAGTTCAAAGCCTCGTCCGGCTGACTATTTTACTTCCAGAGATACGCATCCAAGTGAATGGACGCCGGCAGACTGCGCGGCGAGGACGAAAGAGCATACAAGACGCTGTCCGCCACATCCTCGGCGGTGATCATGCGGGCTTTTTGTTCCTCTGAGAAGTTGACGAACGCCGTCATGTTGTCGCGGAACTGGGTGTCCACTTTGTCGAGCACGATGGACGTCACTTTGATGCCGTGCGGCTTGACTTCTTCGATCAAGCTTTGGGTGAAGCCTTCGATGGCGAATTTCGAAGTGGAGTACGCCACCATCGTCGCGGAGCCTTTTTTGCCCCAAATCGAAGACATGTTGATGATGTGTCCGCCCTGTTTCTCGATCAAGGTCGGGAGGACGGCTTTGGTCAGCAGGAAATAGCCTTTGACGTTGATGTTCAGCGTGTCGTCCCATTCGGTTTCCGTGCACTGTTGCACGCCGCCGAAGTAGGTGACGCCGGCGTTGTTGATCACGAAGTCGATCGTGCCGAACGCTTCCAACGTTTGTTTCACGAGGTCTTCCACTTGAACCGGATTGCGAACGTCGAGGGGGACGTCCACGACGTTTGCGCCTGCCGCGCGGAGTTCGTCTGCCGCCGCGCGAAGTTCGTCCGCTTTGTTCGAGCCAAGGCCGAGCGAGACGCCTTCTGCTGCGAGCGATTTCGCGACGGCGAGGCCGATGCCTTGGTTTGCGCCGGTGATGATCGCGACTTTGCCTTTCAATGCTTCCATGTCTCTCCGATCTCCTTTGTCTGTCGAATTAGTGCGAGCTTTGCAGCGCGAGCGGTGCCACGGCGAGTTGGTATTCCACGGTGTTCAGGCCGCCCTTGATGTGGTCGTGACCCGCTTCTTTGATGATCACTTGGTATTCCGGGGTCAAGAACGAGTTGCGGTACTCGACCGGATCATGGGAGAACTCGACGACGAACAGGACGCCCGGCGTGGTGGAGACGACGCTGTGGAACGCGAGGAAAGAGCCGACGAGGTCGTTTTTCTTGACGTATTCAAAGATGCGGCGGCGGCGCCAGTCGAGGTACGGCTCGATGCCGGAGAGCGGAACTTCGATGTGGCGCAGTTGCATAAACGGCGTGGTCGGAGCCAGCGTCTCGCGGTCGCGTACCGCTTCGACGAGACCTGCGATCTCTTGGTGGAAGTCGGACGCGAGGTACGGGGTCAACTCTTGCACGAACTCGCGGTACGCCGCCGATTCCAGCTTCGCTTGCCATTCGGCAAAGTCGGCCACTTCGTAGAGCAGCACGTATCGGTTGTCGGAGAGACCCTTGTAGAGCACGGCGTGTTTCAGGGATTTGCGCGCTTCGCTTGCGGTGAACAGCGCCTCGACGGATGCCTGCGAGTTCTCGGTGATTTCAAAATGATTGACGACGAGCAGTTGTTTGGTGTCGATGTTCAACATGGATTTCTTCCCCTTTTCTAAGTAAGTTACATTTTTACAGAAAAATCAACATGCAAACGGCGGGAATCTGCCAAAAACTTTGCCGAGGCGCCTGTGACGCCGGTTTGGCCCCAGTTGCCGGGCGCCATGTCGCGAACCAAGATCAGCGTGCTGTCGGCCGGCGTCCCGAACGTTTCGCCGCACAGCAGGGTCAACTCGCGCACCCATGCGTCTTTTTGCTCTTGGGTGTAGACGTTCCAGACGTCGATGGTGATGATCGTCATGTTCTCGATCGGCGACGATCCGTCGTCGTACGAGGTGTTCCAATCGGTCAGGCGGGTTTTGGCGGCGAAGTCGGCGTCGGTGACGTGCGCCCCCGCTTTCGACCAGTTCTCCGGAGCGGACTCGCGGATGAGCACTTGGATTTTATCCGGCGGGATGTTCAGCAGCTCAGACGTGCGGCGGGTGGCTGCGTAGAGAAATTGTTTTTTGACTTCGACGGAAGGCACGCTCCAGGTGTCAACGGAAAGAAACGGCATCGGAATTCTCCTCTCGGGTTGGGGTGCCGTCCGCCAGTTCCTGCAGGCGGGACACGGCAGCTTGGAGGCTCGCGTCGTCTTCGACGTGCAGAGTTTCGGCGTCCGGCAAGATGCGGCGAATCAGGCGGGACAGCACTTGTTTCGGGCCGACTTCCAGAAACAGGGTCACTCCCTGTTCGGCGAGCGCGCGAATCGACGGTTCAAACAGCACCGGGGAGACCATCTGCTTGGCGAGCAGTTCCGGCCAGAGGCGTTTGTCCACCGTCGGCTCTGCCGTGACGTTGGAGACCACCGGAATCTGGGCGTGCTCGAACGTCGCGCGGGACAGGGTTTTGGCGAACTCGTCGGCGGCGGGCTGCATCAGCGGCGAGTGGAACGCGCCGGAGACGGAGAGCGGCACGACTTCGATGTCGCGCTCCAAGCAGTGCATCACCGCTTCTTCAATCGAATCGCTGTCGCCGGAGATGACGATTTGATTCGGTGAATTCACGTTGGCGGTGACGAGCGCTCCGCCCGGCACCACCGCTTGTTCGCAGATTTCGCTGGCAGTTTGAAGCGAGACGTTTTTGAGCGCCGCCATCCCGCCGTCCTCCATGTTCCCCATCAGTTCGCCGCGCTTTTGGATCAAACGCACGGCGTCCGGGAACGAGAGCGCGCCGGCTGCGACCAGCGCGGCAAATTCGCCGGCGCTGTGGCCGAGGGCGAACGCGGGGCGCACGGGCGCTTTTTCCAGCAACGCTTCATAACAGGCAAGCGACGAAACCAGCAGGCAGGGCTGCGTGTTGGCGGTCTCTTGCAAGAGGGCTTCCGGACCTTCGGCGCAGAGCGTTCGAATCGGCAGGCCGCTGATCATCTCGGCGGCTTCAAACATACGGTGGGCTTTGGGGGATCGGGCCGCGATCTCTTGGCCCATGCCGACGTATTGGGAACCTTGGCCGGGAAACAGGACGGCATAGCGGATCGTCGTCATGCCCGCCCCCGCTTCATCAACGCTTCCAACGCGACCGCGACGCCGTCTTGGTCATGAGCAAGCGTGATCAGGCGCGCCGCTTGTTTAAGTTCAGGCACTGCGTTGCCCATCGCGATGCCAAGCCCGGTCTCGGAGATCAACTCCATGTCGTTGTAGGAGTCGCCAAACGAGATGATCTCTTGCGGGGCGATTCCGAGTTTCTCCGCGACGCGCAGGACGCCGTGTCCCTTGGAGGTGTGCGGCGGCAAGAGCTGGAACTGCCAGCGCTCTTCGTTCCACGGGATCAACACGTAGTCGAACGCTTCGCCGCACGCCACGTGCAGATCGGCGAGCAGGTCTTCGCAGACCTCCTTTTTGTCCATGAAGAGGATCGACGTCGGAAGGTCCTCCCGATGGCGCAAGGACGGGACATAGGTTAACGCCACTCCGAGGTCGCGGGCGAAATCGTCGCTGTGTCGGTTCTTGTGCACGAGCAGGATATCTTCGTCGTAGTTGAAGTGCAGCGCTTGCACCTCCACTTTTTCCACCAGTTCGAGGACGCGGTTGACCACCGACGGTGCGATCGTCTGGTTGTGCCAGATCTCGCCCGTGTGCAAATCCTTGACGACCGCCCCGTTGTGCGAGACGACGAGACCCGGCGTTTGCAAGCGGTCCAAGTGGGTGCGAACGGCGCTCGCCATGCGTCCTGTCGCCAGCAAGACGTGCAGGCCGTGTTCCGCCGCTGCCTGCACAGCGGCGACGGTGCGCGGCGAAAGCGCGTGCTCGGCGTTCAGCAGCGTGCCGTCCATGTCGAACGCGACCAGCTTGTAAGCTTGCTCCGGCAAAGCGCGAATCGCGTCCAGGACGAGGGACTCATCGGCTGTGAGCGTCCGGCTCATGCAAAAGCTCCCTCCAGCAGTTGGAATGCGTCTTGCACGGTTTTGATTTTGCCGGCGGCGGTGGTCGGAACTTTGACGCCGAATTTTTGACGGATCAGCATGACGACTTTGACGATGTCGACAGAAGAGACGCCGACGTCGCGCACCCAGAATGCGTCCGGTTGGATTTTTTCCGCGTCGAGGTTCAAGCGCTCGGCGACTGCCGATGCAAACGATTCAAAGTTCGGGGTCAAAACGTGGGTTTGCGTCATGAGTTATCGCTCCATTCCTGCGGGGATTTTTTCCTGAACGAAGTCCAGAGTGAGTTGGAACAGCTCTTGCTGGTGGTACGGGAAGGAATGATGGCCGCCCTCGATCACTTCCAAGCGCTTCAGTCCGGGTTTGCGGCCGACTTGCTCCAAGAGGTCCACCACTTGCGAAAGCGGCACGGTGGCATCTTCAGTACCGTGGATGAGCAGCAGCGGATGGCTGATCTTCGAAACTTCCTGCACCATGTCGAGGTCGAGCGCGTAGTCCAAAATCTTGGGGCCTGCGGTGAACAGCTGTTCTTGGTAGAGGAAATCCGCTTCGTCTCCGTCTTCCAACACGCTCATCGCATCTTCGCCGATCAAGCGGCGCATCGTGTCGGACAAATCGGTGAACGGCGCCCACGCGATCGTGCGCCAGATCGACGGGTTGCGGGAGGCGGCGCGCAGGGCGGTGACCGCTCCCATGCAGTGCCCGACAACTCCGATGCGCTCCGGGTCGACGCCGGGGACAGCGGCAACGGCGCGAATCGCCGCTTGCAGATCGTCAAGCTCGTTGTCGAGCGTCAAGTCGACCAGTTCGCCCTCGCTGTCACCCGAACCGGCAAAGTCAAACCGGAAGATCGAGACGTTGCGCGCGGCGGCATAGCGGCCGAACTCGACGAACCGGCGGCTGCCTCCGATCTTGGTTCCGGCAAAGCCGTGGCAGACGATCAAGCACGGGTGCGGGCCTTCGCCCTGCCCGTGGTGCATGACGCCGACGAGCTCTTGGCCGCGGCTGTTTTCAAAGACGATCCCTTGTAATCTCGGCATGTCCAGACTCCTCTCTCGTTACGGGGCGGCGACGGCAACAGCCACCGCGTAGTCCCGGTGATGCGATATCGACAGTTCCAATTGGTTCAGAGCGTGTCGGTGAAAACTTTCCAGCGCCCGCCCGCTGAGGGTGACGCAAGGTTTGCCGCTCGGAGCTTTCAAGATCTCGATTTCCACCAACTCGATTTCACCCAACCCGCATTCGAGGACTTTCAACACCGCTTCTTTGGCGGCGAACCGTCCCGCTTTGCAGGCCAAATGGTTCGGATGCTCGTCGACTTCAGTCCATTCACGCGGGGAAAACACGACGCCGACCGCCGATTCGTCAAAGTGGGTGAAGTCTTCGAGGTGGGTGATGTCGATGCCGATCTTCACGCGACAAACGCAGGCGACCAGCGAATCAGCGAAGCCGCGCAGGTCAACCCGGCTCCAAACCCGACCATCAAGACCAGATCGCCCGGCTGCAAGCGGTTTTGCTCATGGGCGTCGATCAGCGCCAGCGGCACGGAAGCGGCGGACGTGTTGCCGTACTTCTCGATGTTGATCATGAACTTCTCCATCGGAATGCCGAGGGCATCGGAGACCGCTTCGATGATGTGGACGTTCGCTTGATGCGGCACGATCAGCGCGACTTCGCTCAAGTCGACGCCCGCTTTGTCCGCGGTGTCAAGCAGAGCGTCACAGACCATCGGCACGACTTGTTGGAACAGCTCCAGACCTTTCATTTTCAAAAAGTGCTGGCGGTTTTCGACCGTTTCAGCCGTTGCCGGAACGGCGGTGCCGCCCGCCGGCATGTGGAGCAGCGACTCGCCCGAACCGTCGGAGCGGAGCACGCAGCCGAGGAAGTGGTCGACGTTGTCCGCTTCGAGGAACGCGGCAGCCGCTCCGTCACCGAACAGCACGCAGGTAGCGCGGTCTTCCCAATCGAGAAAGCGCGAGTACACTTCCGAGCCGATGACGAGTGCGTTTTTCATCGTGCCGGCTTTGATGTACTGCGCGGCGGTTTCCAAGGTGTAGACGAAGCCGGAGCACGCGGCGGCGACATCAAACGCGGCGGCGTTTACAGCGCCGACGGCGTGCTGGACTTTGCAAGCGGTCGACGGAAACGGGCTGTCGGCCATCATCGTGGCGACCACGATCAAGTCGATCTCCGCCGGATCGATGCCCCGCTTGCGGATCGTTTCTTGAGCGGCTTTGATCGCCAACACCGAGGTGCTTTCTTCCGGCGCGGCGATGCGGCGCTCGTGAATGCCGGTGCGGGTGCGAATCCATTCATCGGACGTGTCGACGATCGTTTCGAGCTCTTTGTTGGTCATGATTTTTTCGGGAAGGTAGCGGCCAAGGGCGGTTAGAATGACTCCCATGTTGATTCACCTCTTTTGTTGTCATGTTTTTGTGTTGAGTTCAATATAACACCGTTTAAAAGAAGGCGATTTTTGAATGAGCGAGCATCTTGTCAAAGGAAGGCGGAAAACGTTGGGCATCTGTAGGGGGATGTCGGGAGATGTATTCATTTCGGAATATGGGCATGTTTTTGGCGGCAATGAAAAAAAGGACCCTGCCCGGAGGCAAAGTCCCTTCTGTTCCTTCTATTAACTACGCAAATGATACCGCTTTCAGCTTCCTTCCCCCGCCACAACTTGTTTCCGTGGGAAGGCGAGCGTCACCGCAAAACCGAGGATGCCGAACGCGGCGATCAGCAAGAACGTGTCGTGCAAGCCGGCGCCAAACGCATTGGAGAGCGTCGCAAGCAAATCGGCGGGCAGATGCGGACGGCGCGTTTCGTCAAGCAGCGCGTTCGTCGCATCCAGCGGGTTGGCGATGCCCTTTTGCGTGAGGTCGCTGAGAATTTTGGCGTTCATCAGCGCGCCCATGATCGCCACGCCGACCGCCGAGCCCAGCGAGCGCACAAATTGCAGCGAAGCGGTCGCGATCCCGCGCTGGTTCCACGTGACGGCCGTCTGCACCGCGACGGTGAACGAGAGCGTCGAGAGGCCCATGCCGAAGCCGATCACGAACAGCACGATCATCGGATACCAGAGGCCGATCGAGGTCGACGTGAACGTGATCAGCACCGTCCCGACGGCGATAAACGCAAGACCGGCAATCGAAGTGTTGCGGAAACTCCACTTGGTCAGTTGGCGTCCGCCGATAAACGACGCGAGCGGCCAGCCGATCGAGAGCGGCATCAGCACCATCCCCGCCATCGTGGGAGAATCGCCGACCACGCCCTGGATGTAGGACGGAATGTACGAGTTCAGGCCCATCAGCACCGCGCCGCTCAAGAAGTTCGCGGTGGAAGACACGGAAATCGTGGGGTTTTTGAACAATTCAAACGGAATCATCGGTTCCGCCGCTCGGCGTTCGTTGATGAAAAACCAAATGAACACCACCACCGCCAACACGAACAAGCCGATGATCTGGATCGACCCCCACGCGTACTGCGAACCGCCGGAAAGCAGCGCCAAAAGCAGCGACGTCATGGAGACGGCGAGCGTAAACGAGCCGATGTAGTCGATTTTGTGCTTTTTGCGCTCGATGTTTTCGTGCAGCGAGACAAACAGCACCAGCATCGCGATGATGCCGACCGGGACGTTGATGTAGAACACCCACTCCCAGGAGAGGAATTTGATCATCAAACCGCCGAGCAGCGGGCCGATGACAGCGGAGATGCCCCAGACGCTGGCGAGCAGTCCTTGAAACTTGCCCCGCTCTTCCACGGTGAAGATATCGCCGATGATCGTCGTCGCGACCGCCATGATCCCGCCGGCGCCGAGACCTTGGACCACGCGGAAGATGATCAACTGCTCCATCGAACCGGACATCGCGCAGAGAATCGAGCCGAGGATGATGAAGATCGCGCCGAGCATGAAGATGACTTTGCGCCCGAAGAGGTCGGACAGTTTGCCGTAGATCGGCACCGTGACGGTGGAGGCAAGCAAGAACGCCGAGAACACCCACGACATGATCGGCAAGCCCCCGAGCGTGCCGATAATCGTCGGCATCGCCGTGCCGACGATCGACACGTCGATGGCGGAGAGGAAGTTCGCAAGCATTACGGCGATCAACACCGCTTTGCGATTGGTTTCTTTTGACATGCCTGAGTGGTTCCCCTTTCTGTTCAATCAGCACCCACTAGAATGCCCTGTTGGGTGCTCTACCATTAGTATACAGATCAGTTACCCTATTTACCATACAAAATTGTTACAAAAGTACGCAAAAAAACGCGCCGCCCCTTTGGAGCCACGCGTTTTTTCGAAACTCGGTTCTGAAATTCTTAGGCGAACAGCTTGCCGAGATTTGCCATCTCGATGGCGGTTACAGCCGCTTCCCAGCCTTTGTTGCCCGCTTTGGTGCCGGCGCGCTCGATCGCTTGTTCGATCGTGTCGACCGTCAGCACGCCGAAGATCGTCGGGACGCCGGTGTCGAGACCGACTTTGGCAACGCCCTTTGCCGCTTCGTTGCACACGTAATCAAAGTGCGGAGTGGACCCGCGGATGACCGCGCCGAGGGTGATGACCGCGTCGTACTTGCCGGAAGCCGCCATTTTCTGCGCGATCAACGGGATTTCAAACGCGCCCGGAACCCAAGCGACGTCCACCGCGTCTTCTTCGAGCCCGTGACGTTTGAACGCATCGAGTGCGCCGCCGAGCAGTTTGGAACCGATGAATTCGTTAAAACGGCCGACGACGACGCCTACGCGCAGGCCGGTGCCAATCAGATTGCCTTCGAGGAAATTAGCCATGATCAGGATTCTCCCTTCCTATGTACCCAATTTAGAGTTGAATCGGCTTCTTGAGCGGCACCGTCTCGACGATTTCCAGACCGTACGCCAAGAGGCCGCCGAACTTGCGCGGGTTGTTGCTGAGCAAACGCATCTTGCTCACGCCCAAGTCGCGCAGAATCTGCGCGCCGATGCCGTAATCGTGCACATCCGGCGTGTCTTGCCCCAGCACAATCGCTGCGAGCGAACGCTCTTGCGGGGTGTTGCGGATGTGCAGGAGCACGCCGCTGCCGTTCTCCGCGATCGCCTGCAGCGCGGCTTGCAACTGACTGCCGCAAAAGCAGGCGTGCGAACCGAAGATGTCGCCCATCGGGCACTCCTTGCGCACGCGCACCAGCGTGGGCGATGCGCGGTCGATCTCGCCCTTGACGAGCGCCAGGTGCTCCTGCCCGTCCAGCAAATTGGTGTAGACGTGCAGGTCGAACACGCCGAAATCGGTTTGAATCTCTGTGCTCGCCGTGCGCTCGACCAATTTCTCGCGGTCCTTGCGGTACTCGATCAGACTCGCGATGGTGATCAACTTCAAGTCAAACTCCTGCGCGATCAGCTGCAAGTCCGGAACGCGCGCCATCGTGCCGTCGGCTTTCAACACTTCACAGATCACGCCGGCAGGACGACTGCCCGCAAGCCGCGCCAGATCGACCGCCGCTTCAGTGTGACCGGGACGGCGGAGCACCCCGCCGTTTTTGGCGACGAGCGGGAAGATGTGGCCGGGCTTCTTGAACGACTTGCCGGAAACGACTCCTTCGTCGATCAGCGCTTGCACGGTCAGGAACCGCTCATGCGCCGAAATGCCGGTGGTCGTGCCCTTGGCATCGACGGAAACGGTGAACGCCGTACCGTGCTGGTCGGTGTTCACTTGCACCATCGGGCGCAAGTCGAGCTCTGCGGCCCGCTCTTCGGTGATCGGCACGCAGACCAACCCGCGACCGTGCGTGATCATGAAATTGATCGTCTGCGCCGTGGTGCGGTCGGCCAAGGCGATGAAGTCGCCCTCGTTCTCGCGGTCTTCGTCATCGACGACGATGATCACTTTGCCCGCCTTCAGATCTTCAATCGCTTCTTCGATGGTGTGGAACATGGAAATTCCCCTCTCATGCGAATCCGTTGTTGCGCAGGAAGTCGAGACTCAAGCGGGACGAGGAACTTTCGCTCTGCGAACCGGCTCCCGGCAGATGCGGCCCCAACAGCCGCTCGACATACTTGCCGATGATGTCCGCTTCTACATTGACGGTGGAGCCGACCCGGCGATGGCGCAGCACGGTGACTTGCCACGTATGCGGAATCACCGAGATGCGAAACGACTCGGCGTCCACGTCCATGACGGTCAGTGAAACGCCGTCAATCGTGATCGAGCCCTTCTCCACGATGTAGCGCAAAACGGCGGGAGGTGCGGAGAAACGCACCACTTTGGCGATGTCGTCGTCGTGAATCGAGACGATGCGGCCGACACCGTCGATATGCCCCGACACGATGTGCCCGCCAAAGCGCCCGCCCATCTGCATCGCCCGCTCCAAATTGACGGGCGAGCCTGCCGACAGTTCGTGCAGCGTGGTGCGGCGCATCGTCTCCGGCACGACATCGACGGTAAAAGACGACCGGTCAAACGCCGTCACCGTCAAGCAGATGCCGTTCACCGCGATCGAGTCGCCGAGCGCCACGCCGTCCACCACTTTGGAAGACTTGATTTTCAAGTGAATCGCCTGGCCGGACGGGCGGATTTCCGCCACCGCGCCGACCTCTTCAACGAGTCCGGTAAACATCTACTGCTCCCCTCCATACACCGGGTAGCCGGTGATGCAGATGTCGTCACCGTAAGTCGTGACGCTGATGTCACGAAGCTGTACCGCTTGCGACATGGTGTCAAAGCCGCTTCCTCCGTAGGGCGTCGGAGCCCCTTCCCCGCCGATCAACTTCGGAGCGACAAACGCCATCACTTTGTCGATCAACCCCGCCTGCAAGAAAGCGCCGTTGACCGTCGCCCCGCCCTCGACGAGCAGATGGGTGATTCCCAAACTGTACAGCTTGTCCAGCACGGCGGCGAGGTCGCGCTGTGCAAACTCCAGAATCTGCACGCCGCGCTCGCGCAGACGGGCGGCTTTCTCCCCGTCGGCCCCTTGCGCGGTGACGATCCACGTCGGGGCCACGCTCGTGTCCAGCACTTTCGCGCTCTCGTCAATCCGCAGGCACGTGTCGAGGAGGATGCGCACGGGATGTTTGCCCCCGCCCTCCGGCAGCCTCGCGGTCAATTCCGGGTCGTCGGCGAGCACCGTGCCGATGCCGACGAGGATGCCGTCGACTTCGTTTCGCAGTCGATGCACGGCCGCGCGCGCGTCCGGCCCGGTGATCCAGCGCGAATCGCCCGTGTGCGCCGCGATCTTGCCGTCGAGCGTCATCGCCGTTTTGACGACGACAAACGGCCGCTTCGTGCGCATGTTGTGCAGAAAGCGCTCGTTGAGCGCAATCGCTTCCGCTTCCAGCAACCCGACTTCGACTTCAATGCCGTGCTCGCGAATCCGGTTGATGCCGTTTCCGGCGACCAACGGATTCGGATCGGTCATCGCGACGACGACGCGTTTGACTTTCGACGAAATGACGAGATCGGCGCACGGCGGCGTCTTGCCGTGATGGCTGCACGGCTCCAGCGTCACGTACAGCGTTGCTCCCTCGGCGTGCTCGCCCGCCATGCGAAACGCGTGCACTTCCGCGTGCGGCTCGCCCGCCCGGAGATGGGCGCCAAAGCCGACGATCCGCCCGTCCTTGACGAGCACGGCGCCGACCATCGGGTTGGGGTTGGTCTGCCCCTGCGCCTGCTTGGCGAGGTCCAGCGCCATCTGCATGTAAAAAGCATCAGTCACGTCGAACGTCCACCCTTCTATCATCAAAAAAAAAGTGAATGAAAAAAAGCCCTGAAATCAGCGTCTCACTGACTTCAGGGCTGTGATTGCGTCGCGCACGAACGAACGGGTGCCCCAAAAAAGGGTATACGTTCCCCGTCTGCCGTCCAAACACATTCCTTCTCCCATCCGGACTGTACCGTCGGTTCTGGAATCGCACCAGATCCTGCACCGCAAGCAGAGCTTGCAGGCTCGCGGACTCGTCTCCTCTTGAAAAAAAGGAGCATCACCGCCGGTTGGGAATTGGCCGAAGCCTCACCACACCCTGAAGGAACTACATGGAGTTCACGTACCAGTATAGCCTGACTTTCCCAATGCGTCCACCCCGCATTACCCGACGTAGAGATTTCCTTCCGGGTATTTGAGGTTCGCTTTATCCGGTTGACGGGCGGCGAGCGCCACCGCGAGGGTCAGCGGGCCGAGACGACCGATGTACATCAACAGGATGATCAACACTTTCCCGGTGTCGCTGAGCGTCGGCGTCAAGTTCGTCGAGAGGCCGACCGTCGCAAACGCCGACGTGGTTTCAAACAGCAACCGCAGGAAGTCGACGTTCTCCGTGACGGTGAGGATCATCGTCGAGAACACGATCAACAGCACCGCCATCACCGAGATCACCAACGCCTTGTAAATGGTCTGCCGAGCGATTTGACGACCGAAGATCACCGTGTTGTCGCGGTTTGAGATCACGTTGATGATGTAGAGCATGATCACAAACGACGTGACCGTTTTGATCCCGCCGCCCGTGGAACCTGGGCTTGCCCCGATGAACATCAAGATGATCGTCCAGAGCAGACCGCCTTGCGTCATCGTCTCGTAGTTGATCGACGCATAACCGGCGGTACGCGCCGTCGCGGAATTGAAGTACGAAGCCAACCACTTGGTGCCTTCGGAGAAATTGCCGATGGTGCCGGGGTTGTTTTTTTCAAACAAATACGTCCCGATCGTGCCGACTACCAGCAAGAACGCGGAGGCGATCAGCACCAACTTGGTGTGCAGCAACGTGCGCTCGCCGCGGAACAGCCGCGGGACATCTGCAAACACGGTGAAGCCCAAGCCGCCCAAGATGATCAGCAGGGAGATGCAGATGCTCACCGTCGGGTCGCCGACATAATCGGAAATCGATTTGAAACCGCCAAACAAGTCAAACCCCGCGTTGCAAAACGCCGAGATCGAATGAAACACACCGTAGTAGATCGCCCGCCCGAGCGGCATCTGAAACGAAAAGCGAATCGCCAAGATGATCGCAAAAAACAACTCAATCCCCATCGTGATCAACACGACGTTGCGGGCCAAGCGAATCAGCCCTTCGAGCGTGGAGACGTTAAACGCCTCTTGGAGCAGCAGGCGCTCTTTTAAACCGATCTTGCGCCCGGTCATGATCGTGATAAACGTGGCGAGGGTCATGAACCCGAGGCCGCCGATCTGAATCAGCGAGATGAGGACGATCTGTCCGAAATGGTTGAAGTACGTCCCGGTGTCCACGACGATCAAGCCCGTCACACAAACCGCGGACGTCGCTTCTTCAAGCGCGTCGAGAAAGCGCAAACTCTCGCCCGTTTGCGACGAGATCGGCAGCGAAAGCAAGATCGCCCCGATCAAAATGGTGACGGCAAAGCCGATGGACAACACCCGTGCAGGGGTGAAGAAACGCCATTTTTTTGTTTTTTGCATCGCCCTACCCCTCCTATGTATCGATAACAGGAAGATTCTACATGGGAATCTCGTCGCTCGCAAGCACTTTCCTGCTAATTACTAACTTTGCACAGAATAAATGGATATACTACAATAAGAGTTGGCTCAACAAAGATACAATCCTACTCAACATGAATCTCAACCGGTGGAGTGTGAGCAAATGAAAAAAGTTTGGTCATGGTGCGGCAGAGCCGGACTGGTTTTCAGTTTGGTTTTCAACATCAGTATGCCCCAAGCGTACGCAAGTGATGAAACGCCGACAGGATTGACCGCCAAGGGCGCTGTCGTCATCGACATGAAATCCGGACAAGTGTTGTTCGATGAACATAAAGACATTCAGGCGTATCCCGCCTCGATCACCAAAGTCATGACCTGCATCCTCGCTTTGGAAAAAGGCAATCTGCAGGACAAAGTGACCACCTCGCAACTCGCCCGCGATCAAGAAGGAAACCGCGTCTATCTCGAAGTCGGCGAACAGGAAACGTTGGAGCAGATGCTCTACGGCCTGATGCTGAATTCCGGCAACGACGCGGCGGTCGCCATTGCCGAACACATCGGCGGCTCCGTCCCCAAATTTGCCGACATGATGAACGCCAAAGCGAAGGAACTCGGGGCGGTGCACACGCACTTCGTCACGCCAAACGGCTTGCACGATGACAACCACTACACCACGCCTTACGATATGGCGCTGATTGCGAATTACGCCATGAAAAATCCAAAGTTTCGTGAAATTGTTTCCACCCAGTACTACGACTGGCACGGTCAATCGTGGGACTCGCGCCTCGTCAACATCAACCCGATGCTGTGGAACTACGACGGCGCAACAGGTGTCAAAACCGGCTTCACCGATCAAGCCGGGCAGACGATGATCGCATCCGCCAAGCGCGGCGACCGCGAACTGATGGCCGTTGAAATGGGCGTGCAGATGAAGCAGACGATCCGCTTGGAAACCACGCAACTGCTCGACTACGGCTTTGATCATTTCAACACGAAACTGCTCGCGCATGCGGGCGATACCCTCGGTTCGTTTCAAGTGAACGGCAGGAGCGTTTCCGCTGTCATCCATCAAGACCTCTACGGCACGACCGCCAAGGATTCCACACAAACTTTGCAGCCGTCCGTTGAATTCGCGCCGCCGCAAACGCCGTTTCCCAAAGGTTCGAAGGTAGGCACCGTCACGTACAAGTTGGGCGACCAAGCGGTCGTTTCCGCCGATCTGTTTTCCGCCGCGGATGTCCTCTCTCCGCTCACACCGACCAGTCAGAGCAAAACACGAACAATCGGCTACATGGGTCTCGGAGCCGCAATCCTGGCGGCGCTTGCGTTCCTGTCATGGGCACGACGCCAGCGAAAAACGACAAAATCGACCACAACATACGAAGGAAGCTAAGGAAGCAAAATTTCGTGCCAATCAGGAAGACCCCCGCACCTGCTGCGAGGGTCTTTTTTCGAATAGCCTAAAAGATTCAGAGTTGCCAAAAAGTCGAACATTAATGTAGAATGATAATATATTATTCGTAATTATTTCACATAAGAGCAAAACTAATTGGGAGGCTACCTACATGTTGACAGCCCGTAACCGCCGCATGACCCGCCGATTGATGACCGCACTGTTGTCGGCAGGATTGATCGCAGGACTTCTGCCGACCGCGCACTCACAGGCGGCGTCTGCCAGCTATCCGCTGATCACCGAAGTCTATGCAGATACGAACGAATCGTACGAGCCGGAAGAGTACATCGCGATTACCAATCCGACCTCGAGCTCGATTTCCATCGCCGGCTGGTACTTGAAAGTCGGCACCTCGACCGCAAAATTGGCGTTCCCGACCGGAACAACGCTCGCAGCGGGACAGACGGTCTATGTCACCAAGCAAGCGACGAACTTCAAAACGGAGATGCTCTTCACCGCCGATTTTGAATACGGCGCGGACACGGACCCCGCCGTTCCACAAATGACGGTCACGGGGTCGGCTCCGGCGCTCGCCAACGCCGGAAGCGCCGTCTACCTCTACAACTCCAACGGCTCCAACGTGGACACGATGGCCTACGGCACCGGCACAGCAACGACCGGTTGGTCGGGAGCCAGCATTCCGACCGTGAGCGAAGGTCAAATCTACGTCCGCGAGAAGGACGAAACCACCGGCCTGTACCCGGAAACCGACACGGCGGTCGACTGGAAACACCTGCGCGTCTACGCTGCGGGTCAATCGCGCTACGGATTGCCGACCTATTCGTTTGCGGGCACCGTCCAGCCGTACTCGTCCCCGGACAACGGCTTCAACACGGTCGTCTCGCTTCTGAACTCCGCCACGACATCGATTGACCTCAACGTCTACGAATTTCAAGCGACCCAGCTGATGGACGCGATGATCAACGCGATCAACCGCGGCGTCAAAGTCCGCGTCTTCCTCGAAGGATCGCCGGTCGGCGGCCTCGTCGACCAAGGCAAATATGTGGCGCAACAGATCGTCGCAGCGGGAGGGCAAGTGCGCTTCATCATCAACGACAAAACGATCGGCGCGTTCAAACGCTATAACTTCGACCATGCCAAGTACGCCATCGTCGACGGCAACCGCGTCCTGGTGCAATCGGAAAACTTCGCCGCTTCCTCGCTGCCGTTCAACACCAACTACGGCAACCGCGGCTGGGGCATCATCTTGAACAACCAAAGCATCGCGTCGTTCTACCAAACGACGTTCAACGGCGACTGGAACGTCAACGCCTTGGATTCGTTCCCCTACACCGCGTCGAGCCCGAAGTGGGGCGCGCCGTCCGCGGGCTTCGTGCCGGACACGTCCACCCCGACTTCAAAGTACAGCGGCAACTTCAAAAACAAACCGATCAACGGCGAGTTTACCGTCACTCCGATCTTCGCGCCGGACACCACGTTCCTGCAAAACGGCTCGATCCTCGGCCTCGCGAAATCGGCGACCAAGAGCCTGCTCGTCGAACAGCTCTACGCGCACAAATTCTGGGGCTCTCCGTCGACCGGCTCCACGACGACAACGCCGGACCTCTACTTGGAAGCGTGCATCGACGCAGCCCGCCGCGGCGTCAAAGTCCGCATCTTGCTGGACTCGGCGTTCCTCGACACCACCGACCCGCGCGACAACACGTACACCGTGCAATACGTCAACAACATCGCCGCCACGGAACACCTCGACCTGCAAGCCAAGCTGATCGACCTGAAAACCCTCGGCTTGGAAAAAGTCCACAACAAAGGCGTGCTCGTCGACTCGCAAAAAACGCTCGTCTCTTCGATCAACTGGTCGGAATCGTCGCCGAAGAACAACCGCGAAACCGGCGTGATCATCGACAACACCGAAGTCAACGCCTACTATGAGCAATTGTTCTGGTACGACTGGACGACCGGCGCGCAAACTTGGAACCCGCAGGAATCCAAAGGCACGGCGAACGTCGTGATCTCCGAAGTCGATTACAACACCAACGGCGCTGACGCCACCAAGGAATACGTCGAGCTCTACAACAAAAACAACGTGTCCGTCGACCTCTCGAACTACAAACTGAGCAACAAGTCCGGCTCCTTCACGATCCCGTCGGGCACCGTGATTCCGGCGCACAGCTTCTTGACGGTCGGCAAAGATTCCGCCGCGTTCTCTTCGTTCAAAGGCTTCGGCCTGGATGTGTCCGGCCTCTCCCTCACGCTGACCAACACCGGCGACGATCTCTATCTGAAAAATCCGGCCGGCACCGCTGTCGACGAAGTGGCGTGGATGAACTACGTGGCAGGCTGGAGCCTCTCGACCGGCACGAACCAAGTGCTGTCGCGCATCAATCCGGCTGTCGACACCGACTCCCCGTCCGACTGGTATGTGACCGCGCCGAACCCGAAACAATAAATCGTTCCGACACACCGCAACGCAAAGAAGAGCACCGGAAATCCCGGTGCTCTTTTTGCGTTCATTTCCCGGGTAATACAAAAGTCCTAGTAACGCCGGGACTTTAGCTTTACTGGAAATAAAAAGCCGAGCAGCTTATACAGCTACCCGACGACGACCGAACATCCCCGAGACCACCGGCCAGAATTGACGAAGGTATCCGAAGAACGTAAACATACGCGGCAAGAACATCAACAGCATCCCCATTGCAATCCCTCCTCTCAGGCTATCGTATGCCTGAGCGGGAGGACTTGCTTTCCGCGCCTGTCCCGAACTCTCCGGTTTGAACGCTGCCCTGTACGTTAGGATTGGCTCAACACTCCGTCTAACAAACGCGCCGGAACCACGTCAAGCGACACGACATCGTCAAAGCTTTCGCGCTTGACGACGACGTCCGCTTGCCCGTTTTGGACAAACACGACCGCCGGACGGGCGATGCGGTTGTAGTTCGACGCCATGCTGTAGTTGTACGCGCCGGTGCAGGAGACGGCGAGGACATCGCCCGCTTTGACGCTCGGGAGTTTCACATCCCAGATCAGCATGTCGCCCGATTCACACGCTTTGCCCGCAATCGAGACCACTTCGGTCTCTTCTTCGCGTGCGCGGTTGGCGAGCATCGCTTCGTAGACAGCTTGGTAGAGCGCCGGACGCGGGTTGTCCGACATCCCGCCGTTGACGGAAACATACTTGCGCACGCCCGGAATGTCCTTGATCGAGCCGATCGTGTAGAGCGTCGTGCCCGCGTTGCCGACGATGGAGCGGCCGGGTTCGATCACGATCTCCGGGTACGGGAGCCCGAGGCGGTCAAACGTGGACTTCACCGCCGTGCCGATCGCTTCGATGTATTGGTGCGCCAGGAGCGGCGCGTCTTCTTCCGTATAGCGGATGCCGAACCCGCCGCCGACGTTGAGCACGGAGAGATCGCTTGCGCCCCATTCATGAATCGCCTTGGCGTACAAGTCGCCGACGATTTCCACCGCGTGCTTGAAGCCTTCCGTTTCAAAAATCTGCGAACCGATGTGCGAGTGCAGACCGATCAGGCGAACGCCCTTGGTTTTCAGCGACTCTTGGATGGCGCGTTGCGCCGAACCGTTTTGCAGATCGAAACCGAACTTCGAGTCGATTTGACCGGTCGAGATGTATTCGTGCGTGTGCACTTCCACACCCGGCGACAGGCGGAGCAAGATGTCGGCGACGACGCCCTTCTCCGCGGCGAGAGCGCCGAGGAGTTCCAGTTCATGGAAGTTGTCAACGACAAACGCGCCGATGCCGGCGTTGAGCGCTTGTTCAATTTCATCCGGAGTTTTGTTGTTGCCGTGGAAGTGGATGCGCTCCGGCGGGAAATTGGCTTTCAGCGCCGTGTGCAACTCGCCGCCCGACACGACGTCAAGCGCCAGACCCTCTTCCGCGACGATGCGGCACATCGCCAGCGTGCAGAACGCTTTCGACGCGTACGCCACTTCATGGCGCAGGCCGGTCGCTTCCAGCGCCGACTTATACGCGCGCATCGTCTCGCGCATCAGTTGCTCGTCGAACACGTACAGCGGCGTCCCGAACTTGGCTGCCAATTCCGTGGTGTCCACGCCGCCGATTTCGAGATGGCCCTGTTCGTTGATTCGACTGGTTCCGTGCAAGTACATGTCTGTCGTCTCCTCTCGTTCCTTACCGGGTATCAAATCCAAAAGTTATACAAAAAACGGCCGACGATTCTAAAAAAGTCGTCGACCGTTGCAGGTACTTACTGACGTGGTTCACAGCTACATTTTAAGTTACGTCGATTATACAAAGAATCGTTCAACAATGCAATGCAGGATATGCGACACATAAGAAAAAAGTGCCGGATAAGTCCGGCACTTTAGACTCCTTGCGATCAGTTCGGCATCCGGTCGCGATCCTGCGGGTGCACGATGGACGGGCGCGTTTTTTTGTTGCGCATCGGAGCGCGGACGACGATGTCGAGGAACGCTTTGGGGTTAAACGGAACCAGCGGCCACAGGTACGGACGGTTGATCGATTTGGTGGTGAGCAGCAAGATCGCCCAAAACCCGATCGCCACGACCAATCCGATCCAGTCGAAGAGGCCGACCGCGAGGATGAAGAACATCGCCGAGAGCTTGTTGGCCATCGACAATTCATAGCTGGGCGTGGCGAACGTCCCGACGGCCGACACCGCCAGATAGAGGATGACTTCCGGCGAGAACAGCCCGACTTTCACGGCGATGTCCCCGATCAGCACGGCGGCGACCAAGCCCATCGCGGTGGCAAGCGGTGTCGGCGTATGAATCGCCGCCATCCGCATCAAGTCGATCCCCACTTCGGCGAAGATAAACTGCAAGATGATCGGAATCGCTCCGACCGTCTCCGGCCCCAGAAACTCCAATTGCTGCGGCATCCACTCGCGGTGAATCAGCGTGAACAGAATCCACAGCGGAATCAAAAACATCGACGCCAAAATCCCGGCGAAACGAATCCAGCGCACATACATGCCGACAAACGGGTTCTCACGGAATTCTTCGGCGTGCTGCACATGGTGAAACAGCGTCGTCGGCGTGATCATGACCGACGGCGATGTGTCCACATAAACCAGCACATGACCTTCCAAGAGGTGAATCGCCGCCACGTCCGGGCGTTCCGTATAGCGGACGACCGGGTAGGGGTTGAAGCGGTTGCGTTGAATGATAAATTCCTCCACCGTCTTCTCCGACATCGGAATGCCGTCGACTTCGATGTTTTGCAGCCGCTTCTTGATCTCTTTGACAAGCGAAAGGTCGGCGACGTCTTGAAGATACGCCACGCACACGTCCGTTTTGGAGCGTGCGCCGATTTGCATCGACTCCATCCGCAAGCGCGGGTCGCGGATGCGGCGGCGGGTCAGCACGCAGTTTTGCACCATCGTCTCCACGAATCCGTCGCGCGAGCCGCGCACGACGCGCTCCAGTTCCGGCTCGCTGGGCGAACGGCCCGGATAGCTGCGCGCGTCGATCAAGAAGGCGGCTTCGTACCCGTCGATCAACAGGCAGGATTGACCGGAGAGGATCGACGTGACGATTTTGTTGGTTTTGTCCACTTTTTCCACTTGAATGTGCGGCAGATAGGTCTTGAACAGTTTGTCGTACGTGTCGATCGCCAGTTGTTCGCGCTTGAGCGTCGAGAGGTTGCGCAACAGCTCGTCCAAGATGTCGTCCTTCACAAATCCGTTGACGTAGAGGAGACACATATCGTGTCCCCCGAACGTGACTTCGCGCTTGACCATGTCAAAGCTCTGTCCGATCCCGAGCACCCGTTCGAAGAACTTCAAGTTCTCCGACAAGCGTTTTTCGAGCGGCAACTCTTGATCAGACGGCGGAATTTCCACATCAGTGTGAATCTGCGGCATGCTCATAACCACTCCGTTTCAAGATTTCTAAAAAGGCCGCTTTCGTCACCGGTGCGCCCTTCATAAAATGGTCTTTGCCCTGCATCTTGCCGATGTCGCCGACGCCGACGATGATCGGAATGTCGCACTCGGAGAGCACGTCGACCGTGTCGCCGTAGACGACGCCCTCCCCGTTTTTGACCGGGATTCCGTCTTTGTCCACGCCGTCCTCAATCACCCGCAGGTTCTGGTCGATGGAGAGATCCACATGCACGCCCTCGACAAACGGCGTGTTCGAAGCGACGGCCACAGCTCCCAACACTTCAATTTCCGGGTGTTGGGTCAGGTACTGGATGGCTTGCTCACCGTATCCGAAGTCGCCGTTGCCGTTGTCGTCAAACATCACGACAACCGGATCGTGCTTCGCGTGCTGCACCAGCCGGACGATCTGTTCACCGTCCAAAGGGGTCGGGTTGCCGGAAGAACGCGAGATCACCCGGCAGCCCACTTGCGAAGCTGCCTCTTCCACGGCACGGCGCGCCACTTGGTCGCCGTCTGTCACCACGATTACCTTGCGCTTGCCAGTACCTTGGTTTTGAGCCATGTTATCCATCACTCCTTTGGTCGTTTTGGTAAGATCAACCCTTGGCGCGGAAGATCAGCGCGGCGAAAAACGAGAACACGATCGCCGCCGAGATCCCCGCCGACGTCACTTCAAAAATCCCCGTGATCAAGCCGACGAAGCCGTGCAAACTCGCTTCCGCCATCGCGCCGTGCACGAGCGCGTTGCCAAACGAAGTGATCGGCACCGTCGCGCCCGCTCCGGCAAATTTGATCAACGGTTCATAGAGCCCAAACCCGTCCAGCACCGCACCGGCGCAGACGAGAATCACCATCACGTGCGCGGGGGTGAGTTTGGTCAAGTCCATCAGCAACTGCCCGATCACGCAGATCGCGCCGCCGATGACAAACGCCCAAACAAACGTCATCGAAAGCGTCATCCTTCACTCCCCCTTTCCATCACGACCGCGTGCGCCACGCAGGGAATCGATTCACCCTGTTGCGTGGAGAGCGGCGAAAGCAACGCGCCCGTGGCACAGACGAGGATGCGTTCCAACTCGCCCTGCTGCATCCGGCGCAGCAAGTGCCCGTACGTGACGACGCCGCAGCAAGCGCATCCCGATCCGCCGGAGAACACTTCCGCTTGGTCCGGGTCGAAGATCAGAATCCCGCAGTCTTTGAACTTGTCTCCCAAAAAAATCCCCTGTTCTTCGATCAACTCGGTCGCCAGCGGCAATCCGACGCGCGACAGGTCCCCCGTTACGATCAGATCGTAGTCGTCCGGCGTGCGCCCCGTGTCTCGAAAGTGGCGCACAATCGTGTCGGCGGCAGCGGGCGCCATCGCCGCTCCCATTTCAAACGGCGACTTGATCCCCAAGTCGACCACTTTGCCGATCGTCGCGTGCGTCAGCCGCGGGCCCGGTCCGTTTTTGCCGACGAGAGCGGCGGCACCGCCGGTGACCGTGCATTGTGCGGAGGGCGGTTTTTGCCCGCCGTATTCGGTCGGGTAACGGAATTGACGTTCCGCCGTGGAGTTGTGCGACGCCGTGGCGGCGACGGCGTGGGCGGCAAATCCCGCATCCACGGTCATCGCCGCCAACGCCAAGCCCTCCATCGACGTGGAGCAGGCGCCGAACAGCCCGAGAAACGGCACCGCCATCGTCCGCGCGGCAAAGTTCGCCGAGATGATCTGGTTGAGAAGATCGCCCGCAAACAGCACGTCGACTTGCTCGCGGTTCACGTTCGCTTTGCGCAGCGCGATCTCCACCGCCGATTCGAGGAAGCGGCGCTCGGCTTTTTCCCAAGACTCCTGCCCGAAGTACGGATCTTCGTTGATCTCGTCAAAATCCATCCCCAAAGGTCCCTTGCCCTCCTTGGGCCCGACGATGGTTCCGGTGCCAAGCAAAACTGGTTTGGAATCAAACTGCCAAGTTTGTTGACCAATCAGCGGCATCTCAGCACCTCTCCTCTCTTCCTCTCGCTCATTTTGCAGCCATCTCGAAAATTTGCTTGACCAACCCGACGACGAACGCGGCGACGGTGCCGAACACGATGACGGGACCTGCGATTTTAAACATCTGCCCGCCGATGCCAAGCACGGTGCCTTCGCTGCGGTGTTCGATCGCCGCCGACGCCATCGAGTTCGCAAAACCGGTCACCGGAACGGCCGACCCGGCGCCGGCCCATTGGCCGATGCGGTCATACACGCCCAGCCCCGTCAAGAGCGTTGAAATGAAAATCAAGACGGCAACGGTGGGGTTGCCGGCGTTTTTCTCGTTAAATCCGAAGTAGGCAATGAAAAATTGCTGGATGAACTGCCCGAGTTCGCAAATCAACCCGCCGACCAGAAACGCTCGAATCGCATTGCCGACAACCGGCCGCCTCGGGGTGAGTTCCTTGGCGCGTTTTTGGTATTCCGAACTGATCTGCAAACCTCGTTTCGCTTTGACGCTCACGAGCACCACCCTCTCCTTCACCTTGGATACCTGTAGGTGTAGAATGCCCACTTCCACAAAAAAGACACCGCCCGGCAAAAGTTGCCGGACGGTGTCTCTTTGGTTTTTTCAAGTGGCTGGACCCGGTATGTCAGACGCGCTTGGCGTTGGTGATGCGGTCATACTTGACGGCGACTTGCTCGTACCACCAATAAAACCCGCCGGCACTGCCGGCGAGCAGGCAGAGCGCGACCGTAAGCCAAACGATGCGCGACCTCGCGGGTTTGCGGGTGGAGGGTTCCATACCTGCGTGTCACCTCTCATCAAGGCATTCTACGCGTAGTATGGAACGGATTTGCAGGAGTTAACCCCCCAGTTGGTCGCGAATTTGCTGCATGATCTTCTTCTCCAAGCGCGAGACTTGGACTTGGGAGATGCCGAGCACCTCCGCGACTTCCGCTTGGGTCTTGTCCCGGAAGAAGCGGAGGAAGACGATCAAGCGCTCCCGTTCGGGCAAACGGGCGAGCGCGTCGTGCAGGGCGAGCTTGTCAAACCACTTATTCTGCGCTTCGTCGGAGATCTGGTCCATCAGGTAGATCGGGTCGCCGTCGTTTTCGAACACCGTCTCGTGGATGGAAGCCGGTTGGCGCATCGCTTCTTGCGCAAACACCACTTCCGTCGGCTCCATGCCGAGCGCTTCCGCCACTTCGTTGATGTGCGGCTGGCGGCCGAGCTTCTTGGCGAGCTCGTCCCGCGTGCGGCGCACTTGCCGGGCCGTCTCTTTCAGCGAGCGGGAGATCTTGACGCTGCCATCGTCGCGCAGGAAGCGCTGAATTTCGCCGATGATCATCGGCACGGCGTACGTCGAGAAGCGCACGTCGTAGGAGAGGTCGAATTTGTCGATGGCTTTCATCAACCCGATGCACCCGATCTGAAACAGATCGTCCGGTTCGTAGCCGCGGTTTAAAAAGCGTTGGACGACCGACCAAACCAGACGTTGGTTGCTCAGCACCAGCGATTCACGGGCGGAATCGTCTCCGGCTTGCGATTGGGCGATCAGCTCTTTGACCTGCACATCCGAGAACTTTTGATTTGGAGTCGTTGTTTTCTCCATGAAAGCTCTCCTAGTGCTTGGCCAAGGAGTGATTTTTCAGAGATTTTACCATGCGCACGCGGGTGCCCACCCCGACGCGCGAGATCACTTCAATCTCGTCCATGAAGTTTTCCATGATCGTAAAGCCCATGCCCGAACGCTCCAGTTCCGGCTTGGAGGTGTACAGCGGCTCGCGGGCTTCTTCGACGTCTTCGATGCCGCGGCCTTGGTCTTCAATGATCAACTCGATGTTGCCTTCAATCAAGGAACATTGGATGTAGACCATGCCCTCTTGCTCTTCGTAGCCGTGAATGATGGCGTTGGTGACCGCTTCGGAGACAACGGTCTTGATTTCGGTCAACTCTTCCACCGTCGGGTCGAGTTGCGAAACAAACGCCGCAACGGTGACGCGGGCGAACGATTCGTTTTGCGAACGCGCGGAGAATTTCAGTTCCATCTGGTTGTTCTGCATCACTTACGCCACCCCCGTCTCAGACAATGCCGCCGCTTCTGTGCTGTAGATGCGGAGTATTTTCAGCATCCCGGAAAGTTCGAACAACTTCAAGAGTTGGTCGTTGACGGAGCACAGCGCCATGCGGCCGCCGTTTGCAACCACTCGTTTGTAACGGCCGAGGATCACCCCGAGGCCGGAAGAATCCATAAAGCCGAGACCTTCAAAGTTCATGATCAAGTGCATCGTGCGGTGACGGTCGATCTCGCCCTCCACCTGTTGTCGCACTTGCTCTGCCGTATGGTGATCCAATTCTCCAGACAAACGAACGATCAGCGTATCGCCGCTGACGACCGTCTCGATTTGCAAACTCATTGCGGCTCCCTCCTCAGGAAGTTTTTTCTGTCTTGGTACACAGTTTCTACTTTGTTTTTTGCGGTTCCTCCCCCTCGACAAAACATCTCTCCATTCGAGGAATCTTGCCATTTTCCGCAGAGACAACGGCGAAAAACCCCTCCTGTTCTCACTGAAGTACCAGTGTGACCACAAGGGGTTGCCGATAAACCTGGAGCCTTGAATTTGGTTCGGAATTTGCGTTATTTGAGTTTTTGCAAGTGCTGTTCGAGGAGCTCCTTGGTAAGCGGGCCTTGGATTTTTTCGAGGATCTTGCCGTTCTTGTCGAGGAGAAACGAGGTCGGGATGACCAGAATGCCGTACGCGTCCGCCACCGTGCCCTCCGTGTCCAGCAAATTCGGGTAGGTGACGTGATTTCGCTTCAACAGGTCTTGGGAGACGGTGGCGGCGTCTTGAGACGCGAGGTTGACTCCGACGATTTGCAGGCGGTCGCGCAGCGCCGTAGATGCGGCCGCCAAATCGGGCAGTTCTTGGCGGCACGGGCCGCACCAAGACGCCCAAAAGTTTACGAGCACGGGTTTGCCCCGGTACTCGCTCAAGTCGTGGCGTTTGCCTTCATAATCGAGCAGCGAAAAATTCGGGGAGATCATCCCGGCCACGGCGGTCACCGGTTCGGCTTGGGAGTCCGCGTTCGCTTTCGGAATCAGCACGCCTTGCGAAGCGGTCGTTCCGCATCCGGCCGCCCCGAACGCAAGCAGTGCGGCGAGGGGGAGCGTTGCGAATTTGCGCAGTTTTGGGTGCATCTCAATCCCTCCTATGGGTTCAGCATGCCCCGTTGGAAGAGATTGTACCCAGACCCAATTCTCTACTTTCCTACTATAGAATACTATCTGTTCGTAGAGGGTCTCCCTCGGTCAATCGTCGAGGTGCTCACTCGGTCAGCGCGCGGTGCATGCGCATCTGCACCGGATAAGACACTAACTCGAACCCTCCAACGATAAATCCGTGCCCTTGCGGACTCTCGGCATCTCCCCGCGAGCCCAAGGTGCGCAGGAAATCTTCGACCGGATCGGCGAGGGCGTCGCGCTTGGTCAAGAGCAGCGGCGTGAATTTTCCGCGATAGGAAAGAGCGCTGGCGGCGGCTCCGATCGGCCAAGGCTCCATCGGGACGAGCGTGACGGGAGCTTTGCTTCCCTCCCGTCGTCCCCAGCCGAAACGGGATTTGTGACGGAACTTCGCAAACTTCACCGCCATGTCGTACGGGTCAGCTCCTCCGACCCACGCTTCGAGTTTCGAGCCCAAGTCGCGGATGTCGGAGGACAGTTTGGCGGACAGCCGCGCTTCCGGCGAGGCGACAAACACGCGGGTGCGGGGGCGTTTTTTCAAAAAACGAACGGTGCTCGGGTAAAGCCCCTGTTCCGAAGCGAACAAGATCGGCGCGCCGGTATGAGCCGCGTACCCGCCCGCCACCGTGCCGCCCGCAGACGGATCGGCAGAAACGAGCAACGCGTGGCCGTGGTGTTCGCCCAATTCAAGATCGGCGATTTGCTCAACCGTCTCCCAGAGGTCTTGACCGCTCAGCGGCCACGGCGTGAATCCGAGGTCGGCAAGATCGTGCAGCGTGCGCGCGTGCATCGCGCCGATCACGATCACGTGCCCCGGCAGCCCCTGCCCGCGCGGCGAGAGGCGGATCAACTCACGGGAAACGGAATCTTCCAGGCGATCGTCTTCCGTAAAAAGCAAAGCGGCGTCAAACGGGTGGTGCATCAGCCGCGTGGCGGCGAGCACTTCAGGGTAGTAGTCCGGGCGCGCCAGCAAGACCGCGTTGGGACGGGCTGCCGGATAGACGGTCTGGGTGATCCCGATCGCGCACGAGACCGGGTCCCAGCCTAGAATTCTCGTCGTTGCCGTGGTCGAAGCTTGATACAGGGCCGGGTGGTAACGCTCGGACACATCATCCCCTCCTTTCGTCTCCCGAAAAATTCTCACTCTCTATTCACAATTTATGCGGTCAATTTCCTAGTCTTGACTGGACAGTGAAGAATCCATCTGGTATATTTGTCAGGAAACTCGTATAACCTGTATAATATTTAAAACGTGACTGGCGTTCACGTTTTGATGGGAAACCTATTTCCTTTAGCGGAATGCTGTAGTACAATATAGTCACACGAAAGTTTTACTACCATAACTTACTGGGTGGGAGGGTTACCCAATGACTACATCACTTGGACAGAAAATCAGGGAACTTCGGATTTTGAAGGGTCTCACTCAAAGCGACTTGGGCGCTGGCATGGTTACGCCCAGCATGATCTCGCAAATTGAAGCGGATAAAGCCAATCCTTCTCATAAACTCCTCTGCGCGATCGCGGAAAAGCTGGAGACCTCTGTCGACTACTTCTTGACCGATATGCAAACCAAACTCGAACAGACCAGCACGTACAAGCTGGCCAAAGCGTTTATGGAATCCGGCGAGTACGACCGTGCGATCTCCCTGCTCGAAGAACTGCTGGAGAACCCGGCTCCGCACTTGCAACTGACGAACATCTCGTTTGACCTCGCGAACTGCTACCTGCACGTCGAGCAATTCGAACGCGCGACGGAATTGTTCGAATCGGTGCTCGACGGCTCGATTCGCACTGGCGAACACAACACCGCCGTGCTCGCGCTGAACAAACTCGGCGTCATCCAGTTGCGCAAGGAGAACCTCCTGCTCGCGCAATTCCACTGGAAGAAAGCCTACCAGATCCTCTCCCGCACGGAGAACATCGACGTGTCGACCAAGGCGTTCGTCATCACCAACCTCGGCATGGTCAACTTGAAGCTCGGCGAATACCAAGAAGCGCTCAAGTACTACACGGAGTCGTACCAACTGCTCCAAGGCACGAACTACTTGAAGCTGATCGGCGAAACGTACAACGGCCTCGGCCACGCCAACAAGGAACTGAAAAACTACAAGCGCGCCGTTGAGCACACCCAAGACGCGATTGCGATCTTCAAGTCGCTCAACTATGTCAAAACTTCCTACGACAACAAAGTCAACCTTGCGATCATCAAGGGCGAGGAAGGCAAGACCGAAGAAGCGCTGGCGCTGCTTGACGAGTGCATGGAAGGCTACTCCAAGCACGGGTCTGAAATCGACATCGCCAACGTCCACTCCGAAATCTCCCGCCTCCTGCTCAAAGAAGGTCGCTATGCGGACGCGGAAACGCACGCCAACCAAGCGCTGCAACTGATGGAACCGGGCATGCGCGAGATTGCGTTCATCTACCGCACGCTCGCCGAGATCAAGCTGATGACCGAAGACTTCGACACCGCTGTCGAGGACGCGGAGAAAGCGATCGAGCTGTTCCAAACCAACGACATGATCGGCCAACTCACCAAGACCTACGCCCTGCTCGGCGAGATCTACAAGTCCCGCGGCGACTTCCTCTCCGCAACCGAATCGCTGCAGAAGATGCAGACGATCGTGGAGTCGAACCTGCGCGACCGCATCATGGTGATGTAAGACGAACCTTGTCACAACCTGTTGAAGAAGATCACCCCTGCATTGTATGAGATGCAGGGGTTTTGTTATGCCAATTGACGCGGATGAATCGCGCATTCATTCAAAGCAAGTTCAACTCGCTGACGAGCGGGACATGGTCGGACGCCGGGCTGTTCACCGTGTAAGAGTTCACGGCGGTAAACTGCTTGGACGCCAGCACATAGTCGATCTGCTCGCCGCTGCCGGGGAACGTCTCCAGCGGCGTCTCAGTGGTCGAGGTCAAGAACGCAAGCCAAGGTTTCAACTCCTGCGCCCCCAAAACGGTGTTGAAGTCGCCGAGCACCAGCACGGGGCTCTCCTCCGCTTGCAAGCGCTCCGAGAGCATCGCCACGTCTCGTTTGCGCTCCGGCTGCACGAGGCCGAGGTGCGTGACCAAGACGCGCACCTGCTTGCCTTGCACGTCGAGCGTGGCGAGCGTCGCCGCACGGTCTTCCTTGGCGCTCTTCAACTCGATGCGCTCCGTGCGGAGGATCGGAAAGCGCGAGAGCAGCACGTTGCCGAATTGCGACGGTCCGATGCTGCGCGCCGGTTCGTAGTGCACGTTCATGTGCAGGGCTTTGGCGATCTGCTGCGGCTGGTCTTCAAACCAAGTGCGCGGGCTGTGCCGTTCCACTTCTTGCAGGCCGATGATGTCGGCGTTCGTTTTTTCCAAGGTCTTGATCGTTTCCTCAAGATTCAGATTATTGTCAGCGTCCTTGCCGATGTGGATGTTGTACGTCGCAACGGTGAGGTGTCTCGCCGCTCCCGGTTGGAGCGTGCTGCCTTGGAGATCCTGCTGGGCAAACGACGTCTGTTCCGACGACGGCCAGATCTGGGTCAACAGCAGCGCGGCGAGTGTGCCGAGTGCAAGTGTCAGCGTCTTCTGCTTCATGTGTAACGGTTTCATGGCGGTCACCTCAAAAACTCCCTCTACTTCTGTACAACTAGTATACAATAGATCAACTTTTCTGACAAATGAAGATGTTGACAGTAAAAAGCACGCTGTCGGGTCCGAAGACAGACAGCGTGCTTTTCAAGTAAAAGATTTGGAGCGGAAGACGGGATTCGAACCCGCGACCCTCGCCTTGGCAAGGCGATGCTCTACCCCT
>NZ_JMIR01000003.1 GCF_000714935.1 Tumebacillus flagellatus | reverse complement strand
TCACGGTTACCGTCGCGTCGGGATCGTAAACCGTCGGAGTGACAGTTACATCGGTGACATCGTGAGCGACATTCACCGTGTAGGACGGAGTTCCCGCAGCGAACACCGGATCAAGCGTGCCGGAAGAGATCGTCAAATTGCTCAGGTCAGCGTTGCTGGACGCTGCCCGATTGACCGTCAGGGAATACGACTCTTGCGTGGTGCCGTCTTGCGCGGTCACCAGCACGGTGATCTCCTTCGAACCGACAGGCAAGGAAATCGAAGCCGAAGCTGAACCGCTGGCAACCGTTGTCCCGTCCACTTTCACCGTGGCGGTGGAGTCCATAACCGTCGGCGTCACCGTGAGGGAGCTCACGGAATTCGCAACATCCACGCTGTACTCGTGAGTGCCCGACGAGAAAGTCGGCGAGAGCGACCCTTGCGAAGTCGTCAAATTGCTCAACAGCGCATTGGTCGAAGCAGCCGCGCGGGTAACCGTTACGGTGTACGATTTCGTGGTCGTACCGTCCTGTGCCGTCACATCGACAGTGATCGGGTTGGGTCCGACAGAAAGCGGAATCGCACTGGAAGCCGTGCCGCTCGCCACGCTTGCGTTGTTGACTTTGACCGTTGCATGCGACTCATTCGCCGTCGGCGTGACGGTGAGGCTCGTCGTCGTATACGGAACGCTTGCGGTATACGTCGGAGTGCCTGCCGCGAAGCCCGGCGTCAGCGTCCCTTGGCTCAGCGACAAATTGCTGAGGGTCGCATCGGTCGAAGGAGCAGCCGAGGCGCGCGTCGCGTCGATCGTGTACACCGTTTGCGTGATACCGTCTTGCGCGGTGACAGTGACGGTAATCGTGTTCGAACCGGGGTTCAAGGGAACCGAAACGAAACCGCTGTACATCGGAACGTCCGTACCGTTGATCTGCACCTTAGCCGCACGGTCCGAAACCGTCGGCGTGACTTTGAGCGAGGAGACTCCGCTGCCCACGCTGACCGAATATCCGGTCGTACCGGAAGCAAAGGCAGGCGAAACCGAGTACCCTTGGTCAAGAGCCAGTGCGGTCAGTTTGGAATCTTTGCTGTAGTCTTTGGTCGCCAAGGTCCCGCCGTCGCCGACCGCTACGTAGCGGTTGTTGGCATCGCCTGCAACCGCATAGAGGGTATTCGACGTATTGGCGTTCTCGGGATCGGACCAAGTCACGCCGTCGCGCGAGGTGACGACAGTACCGCCATCACCGACCGCGATGAACTGGTTGCCTGCATAAGACACCCCGTACAAAGCAATGGCGTTCGACAGGCGCGGTGCCCACGAGACACCGTCGGCCGATTGATAGATCCCGGAACTTGTCGCGATGACGTAGGTCGGGAGCCCGTCCACGACCGCATAGGCGATCATGTTGATGGTTTCGTTCGAATTGCCCGGAGGCGACTGTTTGTTCCACGTCGAACCGTCATGAGAGATCCAGATGTTGGCGCTGTCCCCAACTGCTACGAACTGAGGGTTGCCGATCTGATCGGAACCGTACACGACGGAACGGAAGTTGGAAGCGCCGCTCTTATGCGTACCGCTCCAAACCTTCCCGTCCGAGGAAGTGGCAATCGAGGCGTTGTCCCCGACCGCGATATACTTCGGGTTGCCGCTGATGACACCGTACGCGACACCCCAGAGCGAATCCGAGGGCGTGAGATTGGGAACCGAAACGCCATGCCAGCTAGCGGCGTTGTCTTCGGAGTAAAACATCTTGCCGCCAAACGAGGAGAAGACCCATTTCCCCCCTGCATACAGCGGTGTCAGCAGGGCATACGTGTCAGCGCTCATATCGGTTGCCGTCCAGGTCTGACCGTGGTCGGACGAGACGACAACGTTCGGCGAGTCATCGCCCGCCACGAAGATTCCGTTGCCGTACGCAACCCCGCCGAATGCCCCCCCGGTATGCGAGTTACGGGGCGTCCACGAGGAAGCGGCATGCGCCGATTTGGCGAAGTTGCCAACTCCGCTGCTGACAAACAGCAGAACAAAAGTCAAGAAAGCACTGAAAAATCGAAGAACGCGTCGTGAAGTAAATCTCTGTGGCACTTGTGGCTCCCCCTGTTAGATATGAAGTTGTCGAAAAAAAACCCTTACGCGAATCACTCCCTTCACGAGCAAAGTACGACCTTTTTTTCTGGGAATCGACTGAAAGAGATACGTCTTCAATCTTATACTAAGGTATAGGTAGAGGGTTGTAAATATTATGACATAGGAAGGAATTACATTATAATCCAGATGAAAGCCTGATGTGGTCTTTTTCACCATTCATGTGTTAGAATGGATATAAATCAGGGGGTTAAAAATTAGTAAACGTCAACAACGAAATGAATTCAACCCGAGGAAACCGCATGGTACAAATGAGACCTGTTCGGCAAACAGATGAGAGATTTTTGTTTGACTTGTACGCCTCCACTCGTCAGGAAGAGATGAGCGCGTGGGGATGGGACGATTTCATGCAGCAGAATTTTCTTACCATGCAGTGGAACGCACAGCGTATGTCTTACGAAGCGCAATTTCCGGACGCGCATCATCATGTGCTGATGGTGAACGAGCAACCGGTCGGGCGGCTTCTGGTCAATCAAACGCCCGAGGAACTGCACATCGTCGATATTGCGCTGTTGCCGGAAGCCCGCAACAGAGGGGTGGGAAGCGCGGTTCTCCAAGAACTGCAAGCACAAGCCCGCTCGTTGGGCGTACCCTTGAAACTGCGCGTGCTGCATACCAACCCGGCGCGCAGGCTGTATGAACGTCTGGGTTTTCGTGTCGTACATGAGGATGCCATGTCCCGGCACATGGAGTGGCAGGAGACTTTCTCGCTTGACACAACTATTTCAGAGAGGTGAGATCACATGGATGCATATGTGGGTGAAATTCGCGTATTTGCCGGAACATACGCCCCTGTAGGGTGGGCGCTTTGCGACGGGTCGCTGTTGGATATATCCGGGAATGAGATGTTGTATTCGCTGATCGGAACGACGTACGGAGGCAACGGCCAGACGAACTTTGCGCTGCCGGACCTGCGGGGGCGCGTTCCGATTCATGCGGGAACCAACCCGCAGACGGGAACCTCGTACACGTCCGGCGAACGTGCCGGCGTGGAAACGGTTACGCTCCTGTCCAACCAACTGCCGGTGCACACGCACACCGTCAATGCAACGGCGACGCCGGGCGCGTCCCCGACTCCGATCAACAACGTATCGGCTGCCGCTTCGATCTACAACTACGGAGACTCGACGTTGGCGCCGGTTGTGCCGATGAACGCAAACACCCTGTCGAGCGTCGGCAGCGGGCAAGCGCATGACAACATGATGCCGTCGCTCGCGGTGACGTTCATCATCTGCACGGAAGGGCTGTACCCGGACTTCCCGTAATCCAATAGAATCCATTCAGAAACAATCAGAGGAGGCGAACGCAACATGTCTGAACCGTTCCTTGGAGAGATCCGCATCTTTTCATTTCCCAACGGCAAAGTGCCCAGAGGTTGGGCCGCTTGCAACGGACAAGCGTTGAGTATTCAGCAAAACCAAGCTCTCTTCGCGCTGCTTGGCACGAAGTTCGGCGGCAACGGCACCACCACGTTTAATCTGCCGGACCTGCGCGGCCGCGTTCCGGTTCACGTCGACTATTCGGCCAACGGAACCGTTACGCTCGGGCAGTCCGCAGGCGAGGAGACCCATACGCTGACAGTCAACGAGATGCCGGCGCACAATCACCTCGTCAACGCGTTTGAAGGCACGACGACGGCGGTTTCTCCGCAAGGTGCGGTGTTGTCGACCTACACCAACGAGTACGCGCCGGCAGCCGACCTCGCACCGATGAACAGCGGTGCGTTGGGGATCGCGGGCGGCTCGCAGCCGCACACGAACATGCAACCCTACATCGTGGTTCAATTCTGCATTGCCACCCAGGGAATTTTCCCGAGCCGAAGCTAAGGAGGTACGAAACGATGTCTGAACCGTATATTGGTGAAATTCGGATGTTTGCCGGCAACTTTGCGCCGAGGGACTGGGCGTTTTGCAACGGACAACTGATGTCGATCTCGCAAAATACCGCGCTGTTCTCCATCTTGGGAACCCGCTACGGCGGCGACGGCAAGACCACCTTCGCGTTGCCGAACCTCCAAGGCGCGGCGCCGATGGGCCAAGGTGCAGGCCCGGGGTTGACCCCGCGCACCGTCGGGGGGAAGGTGGGCGAGAGCACGGTCACGTTGATCACGTCCCAGATTCCGCCGCACACCCATGTTCCGCAAGCGATTGGCGCACCGGGCAACCAAACGTCTCCCGTCGGCAACTATTGGGCGGAAGCGCCGAAGAAGCCCAGAGGCGGGCAAGATCCGCTGTTCGCACCGACGCCGAACAACCAGATGAGCCCTGTGGCGGTCAACGTCGCCGGCAGCTCGCAGCCGCACAACAATCAACAGCCGTACCTCGGCGTGAACTTCATCATCGCCCTCAACGGAGATTTTCCGCCGCAGCAATAACACGACCGACAGACAACAGGACGTCCACCGCGGACGTCCGTTTTTTTTTATCGAAAATGGGGAAAAAAAGTCACAGTTTCCTGTGCTTTCGGACTACTCAGCGGCGGGCAGATTTGCTATCGTAGAGAGAGACTACAAAGTGCAAAGAGATGAGGTCAAAAACATATGAAACGTGGCATGATCATCTGGGGTGTCCTGACCCTGATCGTTTGGATTGTCGCGATTGTGGGCGGGATTGCAAACGATGCGTTCAATCTCCGATTCCTTGCGTATACGTTGCCGATGGCGGCAGTCTTGACCGTGTTTGTGGCGATCTTGATCGAGCTGGTGCTGGTCCTGCTTGGCAACCGGAAGAGACCGGCAAGCCGATAAGCAGTGAAACGAGAGCCTGGGTTGTGAGACCGAGGCTCTTTTTTATGAGCAAATCCCTCCTGAGATTTTTGTGTTGTTTACCATCATCGCAGAATATCAACATACTAGGGAACTCTGTCTACAGATAAGGGGGGTCGGGCGCATGCCTGAGAGAGAGAAGCACCACGGCCGCTACATGGCCGGGTTGGACGGATTGCGCGCTCTGGCTGTGCTCGCCGTCATCGCGTACCACCTGCACATCTCATGGGCTCCCGGCGGACTGCTTGGAGTCGGCGTGTTTTTTGTGCTGTCCGGGTACTTGATCACCGACATACTCGCCGCGCAGTGGGAACGGCTTGGCACGATCCGCTTGCAGGATTTCTGGCTGCGGCGGATCAGGCGGCTGCTTCCGGCGATGCTTATGATGCTGGCGGGCGTCGCGTTCTGGGAGATGTCGGTTGTGGAAGTGCGGCCGCCCTCCTTGCCGGGAGACGTGCTGGCGTCCGTTCTCTACATCAACAACTGGTGGTTGGTGTTCCACCATGTTTCCTACTTTGAAAGTTTCGGCCCGCCGTCACCGCTCGGGCATCTCTGGTCGCTTGCGGTGGAGGAGCAGTTTTACCTGCTCTGGCCGTTTGCGGTGCTGTTGCTGTTTCGCTTCACCCGCAAAACGTCGTGGCGCGTGGGCATCATCCTGCTCGGTGCCGCCGCTTCGGCGCTGGCGATGGCGTTGCTTTATGAACCGGGCACCGACCCGAGCCGCGTGTACTACGGAACGGACACGCGGGCGTTTGCTCTGCTGATCGGCGCGGCGCTTGCCCTGCTGTGGCCGAGCGCCAAATTGCGTGCCGACATCTCTTCCAAAGCGCGTCGCGCACTCGATGCAACCGGAGGCGCGGGATTGATCGCGGTCTTGCTGATGGTGTGGCTGACCAACCAATACCAAGACTTCCTGTACCGCGGCGGTTTCGCGGTGCTCTCCGTCGCCACTGCGCTTACCGTCGCGATGCTCGCCCATCCGGCAAGCCGATTGGCGAAGGTGCTCGGGTGGACGCCGCTCAAGTGGCTTGGCGTGCGTTCGTACGGCCTCTACCTCTGGCATTATCCCGTGATCGTGTTGAGCACGCCGACGGTCGACGCGGAGAGCTTTGACCTCACGCGCGCGTTCTGGCAACTCGCAGCGACCCTGATCATCTCCGGCCTCTCGTATCAGTTCATCGAAAAACCGATCCGGTACCGCGCGGCCGGCTGCAACCGCACCGTCGTCGCTTCGTGCGCGGCGGTGGCGCTGGGCGTGACGTGCTTGGTGTTCGCCATGCCGGCGACCCATACCGCCGCCTACTCCGTCGTGCCGACGCAACCCCAAACCGAGACACAGACGCATATCGAGACCGAGCCTCAAACTCAGACGGAAGAGATCCCGCAGGTGCCGTTCGGGCCGCCGATCCCGACGCCGGCCGCCAATACGTGTCGCGGCATCACGGCGCTCGGCGATTCGGTGATGCTCGATGCGGAGCCGTACCTGCAAGACATGTTGCCCGGCATCGTCGTCGACGCGAAAATCGGACGGCAGACGGCGCAGATGCCGGAAGTCGTGGAGAAGCTGAAAGCCCAAGGCAAACTCGGCAGCTGCATCATCCTCTCGACCGGCACGAACGGCCCGTTCACCAAAGAACAGCTGAAATCGCTCTTGCAGTCGTTCGGGCAGGCGGACCAGATCATCCTCGTCAACACCCGCGTGCCGCGCCCGTGGCAGAACACCGTCAACGAGATGCTTCGAGAAGCCGCCGCCTCCACGCCGCACACCACCCTCGTGGATTGGTACAAGAGCAGCGCGGGCAAGGAGTCGTTTTTCTACCCGGACGGTGTGCATTTGAATCCCGAAGGTTCGAAATACTACGCCTCGCTGCTGGTGAACGAGATCAAGTTCGACGACTAAAACGATGAACCTGAAAAAAAAAAGCACCTTTCACGTTTGGCTTTCGTGAAGGGTGCTTTTTGCGCGTATCGGCGTACAGATTACTACTTACAGGCCGATGGTGTAATCAACTTTGGTGGTGCCGTCTTGCGCGGTCACCTCGACAACCATCGTATCGGTCAGCGCCGCATCGTCAGCCGCTGCCGTGGTTTTGGTGCTGTCGGTGTACACTTGCACGGTGCCTTTGCCGCCGTCGACTTTGAGGATGCTCTCCAGAGCGGACGCGGTCAGGCCGTTTTGCACGGTCAGTTTGTGCTGGGTGTTGTCCACAGCGGTGACGAGCGTGGAGCTGAGCGTCGTCACGTCGGTGACGTGCGATTTCGTGTTATCGCTCGGAACGGTCGGGTCTGTCGGGTTGGTCGATTGGTCGTCGCCGACGACGATGCCGTTTTGGAGCATCAGGTCGAGCAGAGTTGCCGCTTCTGCGCGGGAGAGCGATTGCAGCGGGTTGAAGTGGCCCTTGCCGTCGCCGTGGATCAGGTCGTTTTGCACGGCGGTTGCCACGTACGGACGGAGTGCCGGCGAGATTTTGGTGTAGTCGGTGAATTGTTGCTTCAAGAGCGCTTCTGCGGAAGCGGAGTCCATGACGCTGATGGACGGGTCGAGTTCGGTCAGAACTTTGACCAGCGTGACGGTGACGTCTTGGCGGGTGGCGGCAGCATCCGGGTGGAAGGACAGGGAGCCGTTCAGACCGCGGTACGCGTCAAAGTAGTTTTTGACCGCTTCGACGTACTTGTACTCCCAAGCGTTGACCGGAACGTCGGTGAAGTCTTGGGTGGTTGCGGTGGTTTGCAGATCGAAGTAGCGGGTGACCATGACCGCCCATTGTGCGCGGGACACGCTGTCGTTCGGGTTGAAGTGGTGCGCGTCGACGCCGTTGAGGACGCCCTTCTTCAGCAGGTCGAGGATAAACTTCTCTGCCCAGTGGCCATTTATGTCGTCCATTTTGATGTTGGTGTTCGTGGTGAAGTGCGTTTTGATCTGTTGCTTGCCGTGACCTTTGCCGTGATCGTCAGCAAAAGCCGGAACAGCGGCGGTAGAAAGAACGGACAGGATCGAGAGTGCAGCAACGAACTTTTTCATCTTTGGAAAGACCTCCTGATATAGGGAGTAATTTGGTTTGATATACCTTTACGAAGGGCTTGTCTCTTTCATGGGGGTGGAGTGACAAAAATTTTGTCACTTTTCGATAAATAATTTTGTTCGGCTCTCCCCCCGCATACAGTGGGAAGGAAGGGGGGAGTGCGATGAAGTTCAAATGGTTCTGGTGTCTCGTGCTGTGCCTGAGCTTGTTCGTCACGGCGTGCTCCAATCGTACTTCGGATTCCACAGAGAAAGCCGCCGGCCCGGCGCAAGACTCCGCCGCAAGCGTTGCGCGGCAAACGATCGCGACGGCGACGATGTCGTTGACCGCCAAGGACTACGACCGGACGGAAGCCCTCATCCGGCAAGCGGGCACGAACCTCGGCGGCTACGTGTCGGAGCTTAACTCCACGCGCACGGACAACACGCAGAACGGGCGCGTCGTGATGCAGATTCCCGCCGCCAAAGTTCAAGACTTCACCGAGCAGATCAAAGCGTTGGCGGACGTCACGGTCACGTCCACCGAAGTCGCGCTCCAAGACGTGACCGCCGAAAGCATCGACCTCGACGCCCGCCTGAAAGCGCTCCAAGCGCAGAAGTCGCGCTGCGAAGCCCTGCTTGCCGACGCGAAGACGGTCGACGACGTGTTCAAAATCTCGCAGGAGATCGCCAAAGTCCAAGAGCAAATCGAATCGACCCAAGGCAGAAAAAACAACCTGCAAACCCGCATCGACTACACTCCCGTCACCGTCGAGATCAGCGCCAAGCCGACGGAACCGAAACAAGGCGTGTGGGAGCGCACCTCCACGCAGTTTGGCAAAAGCCTGAACGGAGTGGGGCAGTTTTTGGTTTGGTTGTTGGTGTTTGGGGTCGGGAATTTCCCGGTGCTGTTGCTGATCTTCTTGATCGTCTACGGGTCGCTGTGGCTGTTCTGGTTGCGCAAGAGGAAGCAAAAATAACGGGGGGAGGGGGCTCGGTGCGGGCTCCCTTTTTTTGCCGATGTTGGGTATTGTGAAATTTTCGTGAATCTAAGGTTGTAATTTGTCGAAACTACTCGTACTATTTAGATAAGGGTTTCGATTCTTGGAACTTTGATTCCGATATGCGGAACGGAGGTGAGCCCCATGCCGCTCACAGAAACGTCCACAAACAAAACGGTCGTCAAATCGGTCGAGTTGTTGAACCTGTTCCTCACGAACAGTCGGTTGACCTTGACGGAGATGGTCCAGTTGCTGCAAGCGCCCAAGACATCGGTTTACCGGATGGCGCGCTCGCTGGAAGACATGGGCTTTTTGACGAAGGGGCCGGATAACAAGTACGCGCTCGGCCTGTTGTTTTTGCAGTTTGGCAAGCTGGTCTCGGAGCGTTTGGAAGTGCGCCATGTTGCGTTGCCGATCATGAAGCGGCTGCGCGACGAGGTCGACGAGGCCGTGAATCTGATCATTCCCGACGGCGGAGACGCCATCTATATTGAGAAGTTGGACACGAATCACCCGGTGCGCGTCTATACGCAAGTCGGACGCCGGGCGCCGATGTACGCCGGAGCGTGCCCGCGCATCTTGCTGACACACTTGCCGGAAGAGGAGCTCGAACGCTACCTCGCCCGCACAGAATTGCTGCCGTTTGCCAGCGGGACGATCACCGACCGCTACCACTTGCGCGAAGTGCTCGACGAGTCGCGGCGCACGGGGTACACCGTCAGCCATTCGGAGCTCGAAGATCACACCTCCGCCGTCGCCGCTCCGATTCGCGATCACAGCGGGCTGGTGATCGCGGGACTGAGCATCGCCGGTCCCACGTCGCGCTTTCAAGCGGAGCACTTGCCGCCGTTGGTGGAGGCGTGCGTGCAAGGCGCGCAGGAAATTTCCATGGCGTTGGGGTGGAGAGCAACATGAGCGAAGTTTTGGCAGGAAGCATCACCGCGTTCGGCGAGTGCGCCGTGCGGGTGGAATTGGGAACGGGGATTGAGGAGAGCGTGTTCCACCGCGTGGCGGCGTTCACGGAAGCGTTGCAGGCGCATCCGTTTGCCGGGTTGATCGAGTCGGTTCCCGCGTTTACCACCGTGACGGTGTTCTACGATCCGGTGCGGGTGGCAGAAGCGTGCTTTTTTAAAAAAACGCCCTATCACGCAGTCGCCGCGCATCTGCAACATCTGTTGCAGACGTTGCAGCAGGCAGAACACCGCCCGGCGGAGACCGTGGAGATTCCGGTCTGCTACGGCGGCGCGCACGGCCCGGATCTGGAAGAAGTCGCGCGTCTGAACGGGTTGACGCCGGACGAAGTGATCGAGATTCACGCGGGCGGCGAGTACCTCGTCTACATGATCGGGTTCGCGCCGGGCTTCCCGTACCTCGGCGGGCTGTCGGACCGAATCGCCGCGCCAAGGCGTGCCGAACCCCGCCTGCGCATTCCGGTCGGCTCTGTCGGCATCGCGGGACAGCAGACCGGCGTGTACCCGATGGAGACGCCGGGCGGCTGGCAGTTGATCGGCCGCACGCCGCTGACGCTGTTCCGGCCGGACCGCAATCCGCCGAGCTTGCTCCAAGCGGGGCACATCGTGCGGTTTCGCCCGATCACGGAGCGGGAGTTTGCCGCTTGGGAGGAGGAGTCGCGATGAGTTTGCAGGTGATCAAACCGGGCTTGCTCACCACGTTGCAGGACCTCGGGAGATACGGGTTTCAGCGCTACGGCGTGATGGCGGGCGGCGCGATGGATTCGTTTGCGCTGCGCACCGCGAACTTGCTGGTTGGCAACGTTCAGGGCGAGGCGGCGCTGGAAATCACGCTGCAAGGGCCGACTTTGCGCGCGGAAACGGACTTGCTCGCGGCGGTCTGCGGCGGGCATCTCGCGCCGACGCTGGACGGAGAGCCTGTGCCGGAGTGGCAGAGTTTCCCGATGAAGGCAGGCAGCGTGTTGCAGTTCGGCTACGCGAAATTCGGGTGCCGCGCCTACCTCGCCGTCGCGGGAGGGTTCCACGTCCCGGACGTGCTGGCGAGCAAAAGCACGTTCGTTCGCGGCAAGATGGGCGGGTTTGAAGGAAGGGCGTTGCAAGCGGGGGATAGGCTGCCCTGCGGGCACGTACGTATGGACAGAGACGAACAGGCAGAAGCAGACTCTGCACTGGCGACTGCAAACGGTGTCGCAACGCAAGCACATGCAAACGGAACCGACATCCGCGAGAAAACAGTGTCGCCGACAATCGCCAAACCAAACGATTTTACATCCCGACACTTTGCCGCGCTACCACGGAACCGCTTTATCTCATGGGAACTTTTTCCTGACTATTCGAACGAGCCTGTGATCCGCGTCACCCGAGGGCAGCAGTACGACGCCTTCGACGCGGAGAGCCGCGAACGGCTGTGGGCGGAGACGTTCCAAGTCACCCCGCAGTCCGACCGCATGGGCTACCGTATCGAAGGTCCGCCGCTTCAACTGGTTGCTCCGCTGGAGATGATCTCCGAAGCGGTCACCTTCGGCACCGTCCAAGTGCCTCCCGGCGGCAACCCGATCGTCTTGTTGGCGGACCGGCAGACGACAGGCGGCTACCCCAAGATCGCGCAAGTCGCCGCCGTCGACCTGCCCGTGCTCGCTCAACTGAAGCCGGGCGACAGACTCCGCTTCACCGAAATCACCGTCGAAGAAGCGCAGCGTCTCTATCTGGAGCGCGAACGAGGTCTCCAGATGCTCCAACGCGCCCTGACGCTGTAAAAAAACACTCCAAGGAGGCACCCTCAATGCATCGCGTCGATTTGAACTGTGACATGGGAGAGAGCTTTGGCGTCTGGAAGATGGGCGTCGACGAACAGATTTTGCCGTACATCACCTCCGCGAACCTCGCCTGCGGATTCCACGCGGGCGACCCGGCGACGATGCGCAAGAGCGTCGTCCGCGCGCTGGAACACGGCATCGGCATCGGCGCTCATCCGGGCCTGCCGGACCTCGCGGGATTCGGACGCCGCAACATGGACATCACGCCGCGCGACGCGTACGACATGGTGGTCTACCAGATCGGCGCGCTGTACGGTTTCGTCCGCTCCGAGGGCGGCGTCCTGCAACACGTGAAACCGCACGGAGCCCTCTACAACATGGCCGCCAAGAGCGCCCGCCTCTCCGAAGCGATCGCCGAAGCCGTCTACAAAGTCGATCCGACCCTGATCCTCTTCGGTCTCTCCGGCAGTGAACTCGTCAAAGCCGGAGAAGCGATCGGCCTGCGCACCGCGCACGAAGTGTTCGCCGACCGCACCTACCAACAAGACGGCACGCTGACCCCGCGCTCGCAAGCGGACGCGCTGATCACCGACGAAGACACCTCCGTCCAACAAGTCCTGCGCATGGTCAAGGAAGGCAAAGTGACCTCCCGCCAAGGAGCGGACATCTCCATCCAAGCGGACACGGTCTGCCTGCACGGAGACGGCGCGCACGCGTTGGAGTTTGCCCGCAAGATTCGCAGCCTCTTGGAGCAATCCGAAGTTGCGGTTCAAGCGGTCTCTCACTAGCACCGACCTGCACCGACCTGCACCGACCTGCATCATGAAATCCACAATCGAACGCAGAGAGAGGGTAGACAACATGTTGACACTCATCGGGATTGCCATCGTCATCATCGGTTTCGCTTTGCGCTTCAACCCCTTGCTCGTCGTCACGGTGGCGGGCCTCGCAACGGGGCTGGCGGGTCACCTGTCGATCCAGAAGATCCTGACCACGTTCGGCGACGCATTTGTCACCAACCGCTACATGTCCTTGTTCATTCTTACGTTGCCGGTCATCGGTCTGTTGGAGCGCTACGGGCTCAAGGAGCAATCGCAAGCCCTGATTCGCAAAGTCAAAGCGGCGACCACCGGCCGCATCCTGTTTCTCTACCTGCTGATCCGCGAACTGGCGGCGGCGCTCGGGTTGACTTCGCTTGGCGGCCACGCGCAGATGGTGCGCCCGCTGATCGCCCCGATGGCGGAGGGCGCGGCGGAGACGAAGTTCGGCGCCCTGAACGACCGCGTTCGGGAAAAAATCAAAGCCCACGCTGCCGCTGTCGACAACGTCGGCCTGTTCTTCGGCGAGGACATCTTCATCGCGATCGGCGCGATTCTGTTGATGAAGGGGTTTTTTGATCAGAACGGCATTCATCTGGAGCCGCTGGACATGGCGGTCTGGGGGATTCCGACGGCGGTTTGCGCGTTCCTCATCCACGGCGTGCGCGTGATCCTGCTCGACCGCAAGATCGAGCGCGAACTCGCGGCCGCTGCCCAGAACAACCAACAGGATTCGAACATCAAGGAAGGGGTGTAAGCCATGTGGATTTCGCTTGAGTACATCTACTACGTCGCCGGGATCTTCCTCGCCGTCGTCGCGTTCCTGACCTTGAAGGACAAAGCCAACCCGAAACGCTTCTCGACCGCGCTGTTCTGGGGCTTGTACGCGGTGACGTTCCTGTTTGGCAAAGTGATTCCGCCGATGTACATGGGCATCCTCGTCATCTTGTTGGTGCTGATTCCGGGCTTCAAGGGCGTGCGCGGCGGCGCGTATGACGAAGCGACCGCCGATCAACGCCTCGCCTCTTCGAAGAAGATCCGCAACAAGCTGTTCGTTCCGGCACTCATGATCCCGCTCATCACCGTCATCGGTGCCGTGTGGGTCAAAAACGTCACCATCGGCGGCACTCCGCTGCTCGATCCGAAAAACGTCACGCTCGTCGCCCTCGGCCTCGCCGCTCTGCTGGCGTTGCTGACGGCGATGTTCATCACGAAAGACCGCGGCATCCGCGCCCTGCAAGAGTCGCGCCGTCTCGTGGACGCTGTCTCCTGGGCGTCCGTTCTGCCGCAGATGCTGGCGACGCTCGGCGCGATTTTCGTGGCGTCGGGTGTCGGCAAAGTTGTCTCCGATCTCGTTTCGTCGGCGATCCCGGTCGACAACCGCTTCCTCGTCGTGGCGGCGTACTGCATCGGCATGGCGCTGTTCACGATGATCATGGGCAACGCGTTCGCGGCGTTTCCGGTGATCACGGCGGGGATCGGCCTGCCGTTGCTCGTGCACCTGCACGGCGGCAACCCGGCGATCTTGGCGGCGATCGGCATGTTCTCGGGGTATTGCGGCACGCTGATGACCCCGATGGCGGCGAACTTTAACATCGTCCCGGCGGCGTTGCTCGACTTGCCGGATAAGAATGCCGTCATCAAAGCGCAAGTGCCGACGGCGTTGCTGCTGTTGGTCGTGAACATCTTCCTGATGTACTTCATGATGTTCTAGGCTTTACGTTTTAGTTTCTAGGGAGGGGATTTGGAATGGAAGGCACGCGTTGCAAAGTGTTGGTCACAGGCTTTGACCCGTTTGGAGGAGAGCCGGTCAACCCGGCGTTGGAAGCGGTCAAACTGCTGCGGGGCAAGTCGTTCGAGGGAATGGAAGTTGTGACGGCAGAAGTTCCGACTGTGTTTCACAAGTCGATTGCCGTGCTGGACGGCTTGATGCGGGACGTGCAACCGGACGTCGTGATCTGCGTCGGGCAAGCGGGAGGACGTGCGGACATCACGGTGGAGCGCGTGGCGATCAACGTCGACGACGCGCGCATCCCGGACAACGACGGCAACCAGCCGGTGGACGAGCCGATCGTCGCGGACGGACCGGCGGCGTACTGGTCGAGCTTGCCGATCAAAGCGATGGTGCAAGCAATCCGCGCCGCCGGAATTCCGGCTTCCGTTTCGCAGACGGCGGGGACGTTCGTGTGCAACCACCTCTTCTACGGACTGATGAACCTGATTGCGACGAAGTACCCGCGCGTGCGCGGCGGGTTCATCCACATCCCGTTTCTGCCGGAGCAGACCGTGCGCCACGCCGGGCAGCCGTCCATGAGCGCGATGGATATCGCGAAGGCGCTGGAAGTCGCCGTTCGCACGGCGGTTGACGTGCGGCAGGATATTGCGGTCGGCGGCGGGCAAATTTCATAAGCGGGGAGAGGGATTCAACTACGTGAGTTGAATCCCTCTCTTTTTTAGTTCGTGTTGGGTGAGCGTTCGGGCGTGGAGGAGCAGGTTGCAAGCTCCGTGGAAGTCCTGTTCGTCTGCAAGAATCCACGCGAGATGCGCGAGGTCGTCGCTGTAGTCGAAGAGTTGGTTTGCGGCGAGATGGTCGGCGGCTTTTTTCTCGAACTGGAGGATTGCCGCGTCCCGCCCGATTTCGCTCTCAATGGAAAAAACGGATTCCGCCAGCAACTCCCGGCCGTCGCGTTTGTTTCTCAGGCTTGCTTGTTGGAGTTTCGTTTTTTCCGCGAGGAGGCGGTGGTGGTGAAGTTCGGCAAGTGCCCTTGCGCGGTCGGCGTAGTGGATGGACTGGCTGTAGTGTTGCTTGGCATGGCAGTTTTTGGCGAGTTGCAGGTAGGTGCCGGCTTGGTCGAGCAGGGATTGCACGGGGCCCGCAACGGCTGCGGCTTGCTCGCAGTACACTTTGGCTTTCTCCAGATCGCCCAGTTCCGTGTAGAGGCGGGCGAGCGTGTGGAGGGTCGACGCTTTCGCTCGGGAGTCGAGGATCGCGAGCGACTTTTCGAGGAGAGGGATGGCTTTGTGGTAGCGTTTGGCTTCGATGTGCAGTTGGCTTTGGACGTGGAGCAGGCGGGCTTGGAAGTCCGGGTCGTCGTTCATGTCGTGCTCGCTGAGGAATTGCAAGAGCCGTTCGGTGTTGCGCGTGTTGCCGAGATGGAGGCAGCACGTGCAGAGGTCCATCACGGTGTCGAGAGGGTCCGGCAGCGGGTCGGTCGAATTCAGCAAGTCTTGCAAGAGCGGGAGAGCTTCGTCGTACCGGCGGGCTGCGAGATGGGCTTTGGCGAGCGACACGCGCAGGGTGTCGGCGGAGAGGTCTCGTTCTTGGAAGAAGTAGTCGAGAGAGACCTCCAAGCGTTTTGCCAGTTGATTGAGCAGGTCGAGGGACGGGGCGGCTCTTCCGCTTTCGAGTTGGGAGATCATGCTGGAGGTGCAGAGATCCTTGGCGAGATCGCGCTGGGAGAGACCGTGCGCTTGGCGCAAGCGTTTAAGAAGTGGACCGAGGACGGCTGAGTCTTTTAAGGGTGAAGAGTTTCCGTGTGCGTTCATGTTCTTCCTCCTGAGGGGCGGGTATTTGGGTGATGGACTCCACGATTTCGAATATGTCTTCAAATTGGCAGCCGAGCGCTTCGCAGATGTTTTTGGCGTTGGGGGCGCTGACGTTGCGGGTTCCGTTTTCGACTTGGGAGAGGAACGGGGAGCTGAGATTGGTTTGTTCGCCGAGGCTTCGTTGGGTGAAGCCGGCGAGAACCCGGGTTTTTTGGAAATCGGTTTTCTTGGCTTTGATCAACATGCAGGACGGTCCTCCGATTCGAGGGTGGCCCCTTTTTTTATGATGTAAAAGGGGAAGGGGTGCTTACTTTTGTATAAATAATAAACCACCTCTGATGAGAGAGGTGGTCTTTGTAATAAGTTGAGTTGCCACGGATGGAAATATCCAAATGAGAAATAAAAAAGCCCTCGTCAGGGGTGACGAGGGGTGGATTGTTAGTGCTTCAAGGATGCTTTTCCCATCGGGTCATCAGGGATTACAGAAGCATTATTAGTGATGGTTGTGCTTCCGCCAACAACTACCGCCAATGCTATAATTACAAGTCCTATCAAGAAAGATTTCTTCATTTAGAAGCCCTCCTCTTCGAAAAATTCGCTTTTCGCATTTGAATATATGCGCGCTCTTTCATAGTACATCAGAGCTGTTTCAGCGTCACCTTTCTTTGAATAAAAATCGAACAAACATTTACACGCGAAATAACGGACTTGTAAACTCCGTGTAGAATCATCGCTAATACGTATTGAAAAAGAGGGGTCGTTTTTAATCCTTGTGTAAAGTATGAGTAACCTACCGTGTATGTCAGGATAGTCTTTTGCAATAGATTCATACTTCTCGATAGATTGGGCCGCCTTCTCATAGTTCTTTTGTTTTATCAGGACCTTAACATATTCTTTTACGGCAAAGACTAATGTATAGTCGTAGTTTTTGGCATGTTCTATCGCCGAAGATAATGAAATCGCTGAATTTTCATAGTCTCCAAGTAAATAATCACAGTGAGCTATGTTTATCATAGCCTTCGCAATTCGACTATCATCGTTCGTTCGCCTGTAATGTTCAAGAGAAGAGATCGCATGTTCTTTAGCTTGACGATATTTCTTCAGTTCCAAACACATATTCATTCTAGTAGATGAAGCTAACCCCAAAGCGATTGAGTTCTCAGGCATAGCTTGCTCCACGAGCCTCAAGATTTCTTCCACATGGCTGAATTCTTTCCGAATCGTATACGTCAGCATCAGATTCGCCGTGATGAGATGAAGCAAATCTTTCTCCTCATACTGCTCGTACAACAATTTCGCGTACTCCAACCCTTGCAACCACGTCCCGTGCGCCTCGTCATATTCCTGTTGAAAAAACTGCACACGCCCGAGATTGTTCAGATGCAACGCGCGTTCGGTGGCGCCCAGTGCGGTTTTTACCAATTTCTCTGCCATGTCGCGGGCGCGCAGCAACATCGGCTTCGTCCGCTTGCTCGCCCCGAGGACGGTCGTTAACTCTTGGACGAGATGCTGGGTATCGGTCTGCTTCAGCCGCTCGACCGTGATCCCCAACCCTTGCGCGATCCGTTCCGTCATCGCCGGCGAAATCGGACGATCGCCCGCCAACATGATTCGTAAGTATTCCCGCGAGATCCCCAATCGTTGAGAAAATCCACGGATCGTGAATGCATCGCCGCGCTCCTGCATCAACTCCAAAATCCGCCGCGGGAGAGCCGTCCGACCGATTTCCGAGGTCGTACTAACTTCTATCGTCGACATGCGCCAAGTACCTCCCTTGCTTGAGGGATCTATATGCTCAGTCTTTAAACTTAGAATAAATATATACCTCTACCAATTATAACGATAGATTGCACAGAAGTATAGATTCTGGGAAGTCAAAATATTTCCAAGCCCTGTCCCTGATTTGCCCTCCTCCCTGCACGGTATAGGTGTAAGACAAAACAACCCCAGGAGGGAAACGAAAATGATCAACACGACCGAAGGCTTCTCCAGCATGATGCTCCACCTGCAAACCGGCTTCGACGAGAAAGGCGCGCCGCAGTACAAAGACAAAAGCTACACCCGTGTCACTCCGACCGCGACCCAAGACGACGTGTACGCCGTCGGCGAGGCGCTCGCAAGCCTGAGCTCCTACCAGCTCCACCACATCCAACTCCTGAACCGCGAAGACCTCACCCGCGCCTAACCGATCACCAAACAGCTTCACCACCCAAAAAAAAACACCCCACCAAGGAGGCCCCACCCATGAAACGCGATCTCGAACTGTACTTCACCACTGACACCAAGAAAAAAGCGAAACTCGTCATCCCGGAACCGAAACCGAACCTCACCGCTGCCGAAATCAACAAAGTCATGGACCTCGTGCTGCAAAAACCGATCTTCAACTTCCCGCAAGGCATCGCCGTCGAAAAACTCTCTGCCCGCATCGTCGAGTCGAATGTGGTGTCGGTCGAGCTCTAATACCTGCCAAGCGGCAAAATACAAAAAGGGACGGGGCAGCGATGCCTCGTCCTTTTTTCATGTTTGCTATTCTGATTTCGTTACCTTTTTCGCCTGTACACGTTGGAGAATTTCCGAAATAGCACACGCCAACACTCCCACTACACAAATTGCAAATACATAGGGGACTGCGCTTGTTTGTAACAGATTCAGCCAATAGTCACGACCCGCAACTTCCGGATGCAAAACTGCTTGTTGGTTGCTTGTGATCGAAATATAGAAATAACAAAATATCGCAATGAACCCGAGGGTAGTTGCAAGTAGAAGCTTACCGAGACCTTTCATAGAAGAACACCCCTTTGTACGTATTATATAAGACCCAAATGTTGGGATGTCAATTGGCTACCAATCTAAACCCTGTTCTTTTTTCCAAAAAACCGAACCTCCTGTCCCTGATTTACCCTCTTCCCTGCACGGTATAGGTGTAAGACAAAACAACCCCAGGAGGGATTCCAGATGATCAACACCACTGAAGGCTTCTCCAGCATGATGCTCCACCTGCAAACCGGCTTCGACGAGAAAGGCGCGCCGCAGTACAAAGACAAAAGCTACACCCGCATCGCACCGACCGCGACCCAAGACGACGTGTACGCCGTCGGCGAGGCGCTCGCGAGCCTGAGTTCCTACCAGCTCCACCACATCCAACTGCAAAACCGCGAAGACCTCACCCGCGCCTAACCGATCACCAAACAGCTTCACCACCAAAAAAAAAACCACCAAGGAGGCCCTACCCATGAAACGCGATCTCGAACTGTACTTCACCACCGACACCAAGAAAAAAGCGAAACTCGTCATCCCGGAACCGAAACCGAACCTCACCGCCGCCGAAATCAACGCCGTCATGAACCTCGTCCTGCAAAAACCGATCTTCAACTTCCCGCAAGGCATCGCCGTCGAAAAACTCTCCGCCCGCATCGTCGAGTCGAACGTGGTGCCGGTCGAGCTCTAATACCTGCCAAGCGGCAAAATACAAAAAGGGACGGGGCATGTTGCCTCGTCCTCTTTTTCTCATGCCCTGTTGATTTGATGCAGATCACTTTTTGACTTCATTCAAAGAGTAAGTTTCAAATACAGACCACCTAAGTGGAAACGTGTAGCATGCAATTGTAACAATGTATTGCTGGCCGTTGATGGTAAGGTATTCATCGTAAAACTTATCCCCAATGGATGTATTGGATCGAAGCTCTTCTCTTAAAAGACTGTATCGAATGGGTTTCGTCATGACTGAGATTTCATGAATTGCACTTTTGTCACTTTCAGGAGATAGTATGGACTGTTGATTGATGGTATTGAGAAGGTGTTTCATTTGGATTTCCCTATTTGTTTGTGTATGACCGCAATAGGGAATTGCAACGATAAGCAACAGTAACGCAAGCCATGAGATGGATTTATTCAAACTTAGTGGTTTTCTTTTTCTGAAACTTCTTGTAATCATGGCAACTAGGAGGGTAATAAGAAGTACCATAACCCCAAACGCAATCAAATCATACGGCATGGAATTGCCTCCCTTAAATAAAATATACCGCAACATGAGTATATCATATTGCGGTAAACCTCTCTTTTTTTAGAAATTCGCATAGAGAGTAGAGGTATTTGGAGCCCCAACAAGGTCATACGGAGCGCAAGCATTGTACCCAAAGAAAGTGTCGTAGTAGTAAGGAAGCGTATAGTTAGCTCCGTAGTAATAAGCGTCCCAAACGATTTTTGAACAATATGTTGATTTGTAAGGAGAGGCAAGATCGGAAAGTGAGTAGTCCAAGTAACTGTAGTTGATGACGAAACTGGAAGCCCAGTTAGCTGCTGATTGGGCAGTGGATGTGTTGCTATGACGAACGATCTTCTCATGCGGGTAAGACGAGAACCACGTGGAGACGGAGTACTTTGTCGGGTGGTAACCGGAACCTGCAATGGACACAACATTCCCACTATAGTCAACGACAATACCAGCATGACCAGTAAGCCCAGAGGATGAAGTGCTATTGGTAACCAGAATATCACCCGGTTTGGCTGTAATAGAAGTGCCAGGGTAGTAGGCTGCCCCGGACCCCGGATCTATTACTACTTTACTACCATCGGTTGGTGTTGTAGCGAAAGCAGGCGACATGAAGCTAAGGCTGGCAGTTACTGCAAAAGCAGTGAGAAAAGCGGCGCGTACATAATGGGTTTTCGACATTTTCTAGTTGCCTCCAAATAAGTAATTTTGATCTGCATGTAATATTCTATTTTGAATTCATATATCCTTCTATAAAAATGAACAAATTTCTAGTTTGATATATATTGTTCAAAAAGGTTATATGCGACATTTGGTCGTTGGCTGGAAATTTTGCATATAGGAAAGAATGCGGTTTCTGAGCTTCTGGAATGACGTGATTTTGTACCTAGTGCGTCTCAGGAAGCTTGGAATCAATGCAGACATCTAAGCCACGGCCCCGCGCTCGGTTTTTTTGAAAAAACGAATCTCCTGTCCCTGTACCCTCCACCCTGCACAGTACAGGTATAAACGCGCATCGTCGTGTCGAACGTAGTGCCGATCGAGATGTAATACCTGCCGCCAAGCGGCAAAATACAAAAAGAGAACGGGCTATGTTGCCCGTTCTCTTTTTTGTGCGTTTGGGGACAGCAAGCGACCCGGCGAATGGGGAGAACGCCGGGTCTAAAGGGGGTTGGGAACGCTCTCACTTGGGGAAATGAGACGTTGACATAAGTATAACATAAGGTTTTAGAATGATTCAAAAGATAGATAATTCATATACACTTATAAAAAACGTTTTCACGCCGTCTGCGCTAATTCTTTGGAGATTTCTTGCGCTTTCTCAGACAGATTTCCGTCGATGCCCTTGAGCATCGGCAACAGCACGCCGAGCGCGGCACAGCCGAACGCGAGCACGCCCGCGGAGAGGAAGAGAGCTTGGATGCCGAACATCGTCGCCACCACGCCGCCCAGTCCGCTGCCGACCGGTTGCAGCGACCCGCCGATCAGCAGGCGGATCGACATCACGCGCCCGCGCAAGGGGGCGGGCACCAAGCGCCCGTACAGCGCCGACGAAATCGCCCCGAAGAACGGCCCGCTCAACCCGAGCAGCACGAACAGCGGAACTGCCATCCAGACGTGCGTGACGGTGCCGAGGAGCACGAAGCACAGGCCCTTGACCAAGATGCTGCCGAGCATCCAGAGGCGGCGTTTGGAGACGTCGCCCATCCACGCGAGGAGCAGACCGCCGCTGACCGCCCCGATGCCGCACAGCGTCATGAACGTGCCGAGCATGAGGGCGTCGCTGTGGAGCCACGTTTGCACGTAGGGCACCCACATCGCGGATACGGCGACCCCGGTCATGTTCCCGATGGCGGCGAAGAGCATGATGACGAACAGGGCAGGTACTTTTTTGAAAAAAACGATCCCTTCCCGCATCTCGTTCCAGTACCCGGTGGAGGGCTTGGCGGCTTGCACCGGGGTTTGTCGACCGACGAGGCGGCGGATCTGGACGAGCATCAGCGCCGAGAGCAGGAAGGAGGCGGCGTTGAGCGCAATGCCGACGACGGGGCCCGCGAAATGGATGAGCAGACCGCCGAGGACGGGGCCGGTGAGCATGGCGACCGTCATGGACGTGTCGAGGAGGGATTGACAGCGCACGAGGTCTCGTTCAGAAACGAGCGAGGGGAGGAGTGCCATCCCCGCCGGATTGAACAGGGCGGTGCAGGTGCCGACGAGGGCGGCGCTGACGTAGAGATGCCACATGTGCAGGGTGTCCGTCCACGCGAGCACGGCGATCCCGCCGTAGGCGGCGAACCGGCAGGCATCGAGCCATGCCATGAGCCGGACGCGGTCGATGCGGTCGAGCAGGGTCGCTCCGGCGAGGCGGACGACGAATTCGGCGATTTGCGTGGTCATGACGAGCGTGCCCATGGCGAGCAGGGAGCCGGTGAGTTGGTAGACGAGCCATTCCAGGGCGAGGACGCCGAGGGCGTCGCCCAGTGCGCTGACGGTAAAGCCGCTGACGAGGAACCAATACCCTTTTTCCCGCATGAGAGGGGCCTCCTATTCGGCGCTGTCCGGGAGGAAGTAGGACAGCAGGTCGTGGGATAGACGGGAGACGGTGTCCCGGCGAAGCGTGTAGTACGTGACGTTGCCTTCGCCGTGTGCCGTGATCAGCCCGGCTCCGCGCAACGCCATGAGGTGGTGATGGACGGTGGACATGGAGAGTCCGGCGGATTGGACGACTTCGGTGAAGGAGCGCGTGCTGTCGGGGCCGCTGCCGATGAAGCGCAGGAGGCGGAGGCGGCTTTCTTCGCCGAGGCTTTTGGTCAGGCGCAAGAGGGCAGGTGCCGGGCCGCCGTCCGCCGGAGCGGGCAGGTCGATGCTGTAGTAGATCGACATGGAGGTGTTGTACTTCGTCATCGTGGAGATCGGGCGCAGGTGGTATTGCGGGACGAGCAAGATGGTGCGCAGCTCCGGCGTGACTTCGTAGCGGACCCCGTTGGTGGCGAGTTCGATCACGTCCATGTCGGGGAGGGTGCCGAGTAGGGTGTTTTTTTGCTCGGCGTCGGCGGCTAGGGCTTGGAGGATGGAGGGATCGAGAGTTTGGAAGTATTCGGCGTTCCAGTGGTGCAGGAGGTCTACGCATTGGTCCCGCAGCGAGACGATGTCCGCCGGGACGTCGACGTAGGGGGCGAGGAGTTGGAAGAGATCGCCGACTGGGAGGGACGCGGCCCAGGTGAGGAAGGCGGCGGCGGTGGTTCGGTGCTCCGGCGGGCATTGGTGGATCAGGAAGTCAAAGCCGTGGAAGAGCGTGGAGATGGACGATCCGAGATCGTCGAGTCGGGCGGCGAAGGCAGGGGGGAGCGTCTTGCGGGTTTCGCGAATCCACGGAGTGCCCGCGTCCATGGATTTGTGGTGCGTCTTGCGGGTGTAGGCGAAGAAGCTGACGAGGAGTTCGTAGGCGGGGGAGTGGTCGATTTGGAGGGTGGGGGTGTTTTGGGGGTTGGTGGTTGGCATGTAAGTTTCACCTCGGTGAGGGTTTTTTTCTTCTATGTGCGTCGAAGTTGATTGTAGTTCTATGGTATGCGAATTATGTTGTGGTGTCAATGTAATCTGTGATTTGTGTTATGAGGACTTGTCTCTGGAAAAAACTACACCTCCGCAGAGTGGCATTTGTTATAGTTAAGATGGACTAATTTTCTCGAGGTGACTTATGGCGACGTATAACAAATTGGTCAGGGACTTGATCCCGGCGATTATTGAGAAATCAGGCAAAAAACCGGTGTATAGAACTTTGGAGGAAAACGAGTACCAGCAAGAACTCCGCACCAAGCTGCAAGAGGAAGTGCAAGAGTATCTTGAGGCACGGAACGTTGAGGAATTGGCTGATGTAATGGAAGTGCTGTTTGCGCTGGCAAAGGTGCATGATGCGAGTGAGGAGCAGTTGATGGAGGTTAGGAAAAAGAAGTTGGAGGAGCGCGGGGGGTTTGGGGGGAGATATTATCTAGAGTCAGTATAGACTTCTCCAACTTTGCTATACCATTGAATAAATACCTAATAAAAAACAAGATAGGTTGCTTAGTTTTTCTAACCCAAAATGATATAATTTTAAAGTACTTTCTAATGAGAATAGGAGCCCGAAAATGAAAATATCTGCACATGGGAAAAACCTGCAAAAAATTTTAGCTGAACGAGTGACCTATGAAATCCCAGACTACCAGCGTCCTTACTCTTGGACTAAACATGAACTGGAAGATATGTTAAATGATTTAGACGTGACTATCACATCTGAGACTAACCATTACTTCGGAACGTTTGTATTCAACGAAGAACGTAAAAAATCGGACAACGTGATCGAAGTTATCGATGGTCAACAACGCATGACAACTGTTGCGATATTTTTATACGTGCTGAGATACCTCTATAGCCAGCCGCGTTTTAGTACGATGGAGGGTGTTGAACATCGGAGAAATAAGCTAAAAGAGTACTTGGAGTTTTTAGATGAAGACGGTCAAACAATTGGCTCTAAGTTCCGATTAGGAGATGTAAACAGAGAGTTTTTTGATAAGTACATTGTAGAAGGTTGGGCTAAGGAAGCGACAGAAAAGGAAGCAATTGTAAAGAGTTTTGAAAATAGAAAATTATTTAACGCCTCGAAATCGATAAAAACAGCATTTGAATTTATCCAAAAGAAGATCGATGATCGAATTGCTGGGTTGAACGATGCGGAAGCAATTCAACAGATAAAGCAATTGAACGATGCTATTTTGAAAGACTTCGAGGTTGTGGAGATTGTTGTAGAACAGGATGGAGATGCTTTTCTTATATTCGAAACTCTTAATGACCGAGGACTGGAGCTTTCGTCGGTTGATCTGATAAAAAACAAACTTTTCAAATATTGCGCGCACCACAGAGATTTTGAAGAACTAAAGGATAAGTGGCTTGATATGATTCGTACCCTTGACAATTCTGTAGTGAAAAAATACTTACGCCATTACTGGATTGCAACGTACGAACATACGACTCATCAGGGACTTTTTAAATCAGTTCGCGATCGAGTGACGGATTATTCCTTTGCAAAACGCCTCATTCTGGATTTGCATAATCTTTCTCAATACTATGGTGCTTTAATCAATCCACACAACGGCTGTTTTACGAATCAAAAATTAATCGTAGTTTTAGAGGAGATGCGTTCTCTAGGCTTTGATTTGTTACATCCAATATTACTTTCTGCATTTCGGAAATTTAACAATGATGAGACGAAATTGTATAAAATAGCTCGATTGTGCCTTAATTTCCTGTTGAGATATATTACCGTTATGAAAGAAAAGCCTTCCAATATAGAAAAAGAAGTAGGTGAGTGTGCCCGAAACTTAGATAATGATCTTACCCAACTTGCAGCAGTGTTTATCAAGCACGCCAAGGATGCCGAATTCAAAGAGAGTATGAAGTTGCTCACAGTGAACTACTCAAGCTACTCTACGTATTTCATCCTTGCTGAGTACGAACATAGTTTGCATAATGAAATGTGGATAGCGCCTGAGCGAAAATATGTAACTGTAGAACATATTCTGCCGCAAGTAATCGACTTTGATAAGTCAAATGAAGTTGGAGAATGGGCAAATAAGTTTTCTCAAGAGGAGCATGACGTATATCTGAATCGACTTGGCAATCTGACTCTATTAGGGCCTTCCCCCCAAGGGAAGGCTGGAAATCGCAGATTTGAAGATAAACTACGAGTCTATCAAAATGATACTAGTATGTTGATGACTCATGAACTTACTAATTATGCTACATGGGGAATTGAGCAGATAGAAGATCGACAAGAAAAAATGGCAGAAAAGGCAGTTGATATCTTCACTCTGGATTACAGTCATGTAAAGTAGGTTGGATTATTTTTTAATAATGAGTTTATAAATATAGATAGCATCCTAGCTATTTGACCTCGAAACTGTATTTGAGCATCGTAACCTTGTCAAATACATATAAGGAACTTTCGGAGGGATAACGTAAGATGGAAGATTGCGGGAGAGTCGATTGGATTCTCCCGCTTTTCTTTTTATACCCGAAAGGGTGATTGGTTTTCAAGGATATGTTATTTGGTCTACAATAATAGATGATAATTAGGTACTTTTATGAAATATCACAGAAAAGATTCCTATAGGCTTGTTACAAACTGTCAAACTCTTGTAAAATTGTGGAGTAGTCTCTATTAGTGATTTGCTAATCTGACCAAATACAATGGAGGTTGTACTTATTGTCTCTCCAAGAGGTAAGTTTTAAGGATCAGTACATTACTGGTGAAGATAATCTGATTGAGGAATTCTATATTCCGTGTTTGTCCAGCTCTCTTTTCTATGATCGTGCAGCGGGATTTTTCAGTTCTTCAATCTACTCTAGAATAAAGATTGGGTTGGAGCCTTTCATTCGTAAAGGTGGCAAAATGCGATTAATAACAAGCGTAAGATTGTCAAAAGAAGATATAGATCTGATTCGATCTGGGTACGAAGAACGTCAATGGTTACAAGAGCACCTACTTACTATGTTTGAAGAGTTTTATCAAAGGCGAAATGATTTCGATGTGGCTAACCTCTGTTGGTTGATTAAATGTGGTCGATTAGATATTCGTATTACATTGCCTGATTTAGGTAGGGTAGAAGGCTCAGAAGGAACGGGGATTTTTCATGACAAGGTTGGAATCTTTACCGATGAGAAAGGAGATCATGTAGTCTTCTTTGGTTCTAATAATGAGTCTGTAGGAGGCTGGGGTGGAAATTTTGAATCGTTTGAAGTCTATTGTAGCTGGGACTCGGCTGTATCAAGCAGAGCTGAATCGCGTAGGCGATATTTCGAACGACTTTGGGAAGGTGAATTAGTAGGGTTTAACACATTTGAATTCCCGAAAGCATTCCGCGAAAAGTTAATCCAGATATCACCGGAATACTTTCAATATGAATCTAGTAATACGATGGCTGACAATCTGCTGGGGTTTGAAGCTCGCCCATGTCAAGAAGAGGCGTTACAAGCTTTCTTGAGGCAAGATGGAGTATGTTTGTTTCAAATGGCGACTGGGACTGGGAAAACGAAGGCGGCATTGTACTCTATGTATACTGTTAAGAATAAATGGGATTTGTTGTTGATTATGGTCCCGTCCTTAGATTTACTACAACAGTGGAAGAGTGATGTTAAGTTATTTTTCCCTGATGATTATGTATTACTGTGTGGGTCCTCAAACTCAACGTGGAAATCGCAGTTCTTAGATTTGATACAAGCTAGAATCCCATGTCGTACAATTGTTATTTGCACCTACAATGCAGCTTCTTCTAATTTCATGATGTCAAATTTAAAGTATATACTTACTGAACGCTTTGCATTGATTGCCGACGAAGCCCATAATATGGGCACGGTAAGTGTTCAAAATTTCATGGACAAGATTCGACCTAGATTGAGAATTGGTTTAAGTGCAACACCTGACAGAAACTTTGACGAGGAGGGTACCGAGCGAATCTATGATTATTTCGAACATAAGTCATTTGAGTTCTCGATAAAAGATGCGATTCGTGAAGGGTATCTAGTTGAGTATGAGTATTTTATTACCCCTGTATTTCTTACGAATGGCGAGTGGGAAGATTATGTTCGACTATCGAATGACATCGCAAGATTACGATTTCTAACTGCTTCAAATGAACAGGAAAACGGGGATCGATCTCGTCTAGAACAGATGTTATCTCAACGGGCACAAATCCTTAAAACTACCGATAGTAAAAGTGAATATTTTCCGAAGATAATCTCTAGTATCAGACCAGAGCAACGTACCTTGATATATGGTGATTCAATTGTTCATTTACAAAACTTCGCCACAATTTTGGATCAGCTTTCCAAAGAATATTTCATATACGTGGGGCATGTTGACTCGGTAAAAGTCCGCCCACGTATGATTGAAGATTTTAAAAGGGGTATCAGGAAGTTTTTGCTAGCGGTAAAGTGTCTTGATGAGGGTGTTGATATTCCTGTTTGTGATACAGCTATCTTTATTAGCTCATCAACATCTCTACGTGAATTTGTACAGCGCAGAGGTAGAGTTCTTCGAAAATCAATTGGAAAGACCAGGGGGTATCTTTATGACTTTATTGTAATTCCACCATATGATCAGCGGGATTCTAGAGAGCTGGAGTTAGCTAAACAAGTGATATCGAAGGAATATTCTCGAATCGTAACAATGGCGAATGATGCAATAAACGGCACCATCGCAATCACAAATTTGGACGATTTTCTCATGACGCAAGGGCTAGATCCCTATTCACTTTGAGGAGGAGCTTAGATATGAATGAGGAACTTATGAAAGAAGTGTCGGATAAATTCGGTGTTAACTACGAAGGGTTAAGAGAAATTATTGAGTGTGAGAGAAAACAGGTTCATAAAAAAAGGAGATCTATCATGGGGGATTTAAAAGAAATCGTAGAAAAAAACATTAAGGAGGTAGCTGAGGTATGATTATTAAAAAGATGATTTTGAACAACTTTATGGCTTATTATGGAGAGGTAGGTTTTGAGTTTCCTTTGACAGCGGATCGAAATGTTACGATCATATATGCACCAAATGATGTTGGAAAAACATGCTTTTTTAATGGTATTATGTTTTGTTTGTATGGACCCCAAAAAGGATCTGATTTGAAAGAGTTGATTAACCAGAATGCTATCGAAGAAGGAAAATACGAAGCCTACGTATCAATAATTGCAGAACATGAAGGGAATCAGTTAAACATTACTCGGACTATTAGACCAAAAGGAATTATCAAAGGGCAAATTTCAAGTCAAAATCTAGATCATCAACTAGGTATATGGAAAAATGGTGAGGCGATGGATAATGAGCCTCGGGAAGCATATGATTTTATTAATTCAATTATTCATGAAGATGCTGCGAAGTATTTCTTCTTCGATGGGGAGAAAATTGACGCCTATAACATTGCATCTGGTGCAGACTACAAAGAAGCGATATTGCGAATCCTTGGAATAAAGGAGATTGAGTTTGCTATTTCTGATTTTCGTACCCTTGTTAAAGAGTATGAAAATAGTCGAGATGCCCTGTTAGTAAAAGAGACCAAGGGCGCAGAGTTGATAAAGAAAAGACAAGGTCTGTTGTCAGAAATTGAGCAGTATGAAAATGATATTACCATCCATAAAAAGGAATTAAAAGAAATTCAGAGTAGGATAGTAAAACGCGAGGACGAGCTTAAAAAATATGAGGAAATCAAGTCGAAGATTGAAGAACGCCAGCAAATACGTGATACTCTAAAAGATCTTCGAGACCGCGCAGTGGTTTTAGATGATGAGAAAATGAAGGTGTTTCGTGAAAATGGTACCATGATTTTGGGGAGTATCCTTGCGAACGAACTTAAGCCAACTATTGCTGAATTGGTAGGGAAACCTCTTACTGTGCTTCCTAGTAAAGAATTCTTGTCACAAATATTGAAGGGTGATGTTTGTGTTTGCGGAGAAATACTTACGGAGCAACATATAGGTCACATAAATGATCTAATTGAGTCACTAAAAGATAAAGATGTAGAGTGGCAACGAACACTTGAAAGGCAGAGGGCTATTCAAGGGATTGATATGTTCGCTCAACATAGCATTAATGCAAAAGCACAGTATAACGATTTGTGTACGAAGAAAGTAGCAGTGAATCGCGAAATCAATACTCTTGAAGAAAGAGAGATAGAACTACGTTCCGAAGTTGGCAATTATAATGAGCAAGCTGTTCAGAGAAGTGCGGATGAAATCGCTAGGCTAGAGGCTAAAGGTAAGGAAACAGAACTAAAAATCGAACGATTTAATACGTTGATGGAAGTAAAGAACAAAGACTTGAATGAATTAGAGAATGAAATAGCAAAATACACCGTCAGTAAGGAAAAGCAGGAGGCAGAAAAGCGGGTGAATTTTGCTAGAAAGACGGTTGAAGCATTAACCGAATATCAAGAGCGATTGATTGATCAAAAGAGGAAAGATGTAGAAAAATGGTCAAGTGAAATTTTTCTGCAGCTTACAAATAAACCAAAAAAGTATAAATCTTTAAAACTTAGTTCGACATACCAATTGATGATTGAACATGCGGATGGTTCCCTATTTGAGATTGAAAGAGGTCGTTCACTAAATCCGAGTACGGGTCAGTCTAAAATAATTAGTCTTTCGTATATTGCCGGTATAAATAAATCAACAAATTCTGTTGCCCCCGTTATCATAGACAATCCTGTAGGACTCTTTTCAGAGGAACATCGCGAGCGTGTAGTTAATTATCTACCGCAGTTTGGGAGACAAGTAATCTTTATGGTAACAGGTGCCGACTTAGGAAAGGAATATCAAGATATAATAAAACCTTTTGTTAATCGAGAATATCATCTTGAAGATCGTGCAGATGGCATTTGGAACAAGACTCAAATTGTTAAGGTTGATTAGGGGGGATTCAAATGCAAGAAATTTATCGGTTTGAAGACAAGAAAAAAATCCATACAAAGAATATTGCATTCTATCGAATGCTGCGCGATAAAAAGGTGATCGACACTATGCACCAATTGTTCACTTACGCATGTTTGGTGGGGGTAAAGGAGGACAAGAGATCTGAGGGACCAAAACCAGATGATATTTGTACAGTAGGAAATATTGATGTTCATAACTTACAAGTCGTGAAAGGGATTGTGCTCATGAAATCCGAGCCGGAAAGTTCGGACGAACTTCTCAAAGTAATTGAGGAGTTTGCAGACGGTGGCATTGAGATATTAATGAAAGAATTTGATAATGAGGGTACTATCCGGTTAGATAAATATATTTGAAGAAAAGGAGGCGGGGAACCCCGTCTCCTTTTAACTGTTCAATAGAGATAAAAAGTGATCGATTTCATCCTTCGTGTTGAAAGTTGAGAGAGAGATACGAATCGAAAAACGAATGGAATCTATACTCAACCCCATACTTTGCAATACGTGAGACGGCTTACTAGAACTGCAAGCGGAACCAGTTGACACGGCTACATGGTTTGAAAGTTGTCGAATCAACTTCTCATTTTTAATCCCAACAAACTGCAAATTGATGAGTCCAGGGATTTTGTTTTGTATGTCGCTATTCAACCGAACGATATCAGGGAACATAGTTACAATCCTGTCAATCAGATAGTCCTCGAGCTCTTTCAGCGTGGATTTGGTCTTCTGTAACTCTAGATATGCAATCTCAGCTGCTTTTCCAAACCCTACAATGTTGTGCACGCTCAGTGTTCCACTACGATAACCGTCTTCTTGTTCTCCTCCATGAAGCAAAGGGGTTAGCTTAGGTCTATAACCTAACCGATGCTTCTTAATGACGGCTGCTCCTATTCCTTTAGGACCATGCAACTTGTGAGAAGAGCAGGATAGGAAGTCGATTCCGATCTGATGAACATCAGTCTTCACCTTGCCAACTACTTGAGTTGCATCAGTGTGAAAGAAAACAGGCCTATCTTCTTCAACGCCTTTTCTGACGGTGCAAAGCTTAGCGAAGGTAGCAATATCATTTAGAGAACCTACCTCATTATTGCCCCAAAGTACACTTACCAACACCGGGGTACTAGGTTCGTGAGGAAGTACGTTTTCTAGTTGCTGTACGTTAGCTCTACCGAACTTGTCGACATCTAGGAACGTGACTTGATAGCCTTTTTGCGCGAGATATCTGGCTGTTTCCAAAATAGAAGGGTGTTCTACTTTAGTTATCACAATGTGAGGTGACTCAGCCTGGTAGTAATCTGCGAACCCCTTTAATATCATGTTATTACTCTCGGTTGCGCCGCTGGTAAAAATAATCTCTTCGGGATCGCAACCTAAAAGTGTTGCAACATGGACCCTAGCATTTTCTACAGCTTTTTTTGCCTGCTCAGCTTGAGTGTAATATTTACCAGATGGGTTTCCGAAAATCTCAAAAAGATAGGGAAGCATAGCTTCCCGAACTTCTGGATGTAATGGAGTTGTTGCACTGTTATCGAAGTAGATCATTGAGCAACCTCCTTAGTCTGATAAAGTAGGTTTGTGATAAGTTTTTCTGAATTACCTGCGTATTGGTACTCGTTTTTGAGTAGGTGAATTCCTCTTTCCAAATGTGAGTTGAACAGACCGGGGAAATACTCTTCGTCACTAATCTCATGACCTGAGTGTTGGGTGATCAATGCCTTGAATACATAGTCGAATTGACCGGTGAGTGTGCTTCTATTGAACTCAAGTCCACTAGTATCCTTGACAGGGGTAAGAAGAAGTTTTTTGTTCTTCTCATCCCCCTCTTTGGGTTTGTATTTCAAAGACAGACAGACTGCAAATCGAGCTAGAATATTTGGAGTCATATTCGTTTGGGTCTGTAAATCTTTTAGTAGTTCGGCAGTCTTCCTAGAGGTCCTGAGGCGAAAGTTCACGTTTTGTCACCTCCTGATTTGAGTACATGAAGTAGTTCGTACTTACGTCTACGGTTGACGTAGAGGTGTTGAAGTCAATTGTGTAGGTCCGAGCTATCTGCGGTTGAAACACTTTATAATCCTCTTCGTTTATCTCTGAGTCTGTAGCCAAAATAATGACTTGCTCACCACAATTCGGGACGAGATTTTGAATTAGACTCTTTCGGTGCGTTTGGTCAAGACGGCCCAGCAGCGTGTCAAAGACAAATGGAACTCGTTTTTTAGAGCATTTGACCATAGCCCACACGATAGATAGGAGTAGGATTTGCTTTTCACCCGCAGAGAGAATATCTTTGTTAATTTCCTCGTGTTCTGTATTATAGAGCCTGAGCTGGAATGTATCAGGGTCAATCGAGACCTTGGAAATGAACAACTCTTTCCGGAACAGGGATTGTAGCATTTTTGTAGCTTGCCATTCAACTTCCTGTAACTTTTTTCTGATCTGCATAAATCTAAACGAACGACTAACATCAAGGACACGATTTGTGATAATAAAAACATTTTCCGCTTTTTTAGCACGAACCACTTTAGCCTTGAGCTGTTCATAATTATGCTGTTGATCGGAGATTACAGTTGCGAGTTGCAATAACTCGTCAGAATAATGATCTTGTTGAGCCTGTAGCTTCGTTATTTCTATTTGGAGCTTCGAGATAGTTTCCGATAAGTTGATAAGATCGTCTGCATCATTTTCATCTATTTGCTTCCGGATGTCTTGGATTTCTTTTATCCACTTAACGTTTGTCTTGTAGCTTTTTAAGAGATCATCTGCGTTAAACTCGACAACTTGCTGGAGCAGAAGATCAAGCTCTGCACGCTGTTGAGAGGAAGCACGGTGCAATGGTTGTTCTTCTGTGTCATTAGGGGACAAAAGGTCAAGAAATCCTTGAAACAATTGTTCTGAAATCTTGTCTTTAGGTACTTCGGTCGTTATCATTTTCTTTTCAGTTAACTTATCTACAAGTTGCGAAATATGGGAGGAAGTCAGCATTTCACTTACGTTGTTTCTGATCTCGTGAACAGCTTCATTTTTCATCTGTTGTGAAACGTCCTCGACCAAATCCTTCACTAAGACAAATGGTAGTAAAGTTGTGACGGCTTCTTTTGTCTTTTCCATCATCTTGGTGCGTTTTTTATCCAGAGCGCTCATTTTGGAAAGTAGCTCGTCTCTACGTTCCTTAATAAGCCCACCGTGAACTTCAAATTGCTTTTTGCTTTCAGATAAAATTGACTCTGTTTCTTCAAGTCTTTGAGTAATCTGTTCCTGTTCGAATATGAGAGCCTCTTCACGAAGCGTGAGCTCTTCTAGGTTCTGCTTTGTTTCAAAGAGGAGTTTTTCTTCATTTGACAGGCTGCCATAGATCGAATCTTGTCTAATCAGATTACTTAGATCTGTTTCTAGATTTTCGAATAAGTCCAGGTTGAACATCACTTTGGCAGCATCTTTTAAGTAAGACGATAAAATTTCATCGGAAATTATCTGAGCGATACGTTCACCGTCAAACAGACATAGCTCGAATAATTGAGGTGGGTTTTCTTCTCTGAGTTTCGTTTGGAAGATTTCCGATTCACGTTCATCAAGAGGCATACCGTCTAATTTGATCAATACTTCTTCTCGAATGTGACTAACAATTCTTTTCCATTCTCGAATTATCGTATAGTTCTTGGTTTTAAGGTTTTCCACTACTTCCAGAAAGAGCTCAATCCTGAAAGTAGCTCTTTCTTGTTTTTGGGCAATCGTATTCAGTTTAGTGTTTATTTTTTCGTAGTATGTCGATGTGTCGGTCTTGTAACCAAATGCCAGCGGCCCAAATAACGCCAATCGAATTGCTTCGAGAATTGTTGTTTTACCAGAACCGTTTTGGCCACCAAAAAGGATGACATTCTTTGAGGTTTCATTCGAAAAGAGGTCAAACTCGTATTCTCCATAGAACGCACCGATGTTTGCAAGTTTTAGTTTGTGTAGTTTCATTCCTTAAACCCTTCTACTTTCCCATAATGTAGCCAGTCTTGGTTCAGTGCTTTTTCAATATCGTGCATAAGTCCACGACGTACTTTGTAACCACTGTAGTTTTTCTCCGCAGTGATAAGCATTTTGATCAGATCAAAACTTACATCATGTTCATCACATAAAAGCTCCAGATCGGTAATTTGGTCCTGTTGAAAGAGGGGACGATCATCATATTCCCAATCAAGGTCTTCACCCATTACTTCCCGATAAATTTTAGGCAAGCTATCTGTCCAATCGCCAGCCTCAATCCACATGTGACGAATGATCTTAAGTTCATCATCACGAATGAGTTTGTAGTCAGGGTCGTAAGGATTTTTGACTTTCTTTTGAGTTTCAAGCAATCTTTGAAGGATTTCTTTACGAGTGTCCAAAGTAAAGGGGCCATGACCTTGCCGGCGATTTTCACCTTGTCCCACAAAATAGACGGTTCCATCTCTCCGGTGAGTTTGCCGACTTCCTTCACGATCTCGGATTGAAGAGAGCCAATCACGGAAATTGAGTAGTGGTTGCAGCCATTCTTCTCCACTCTCAATGAAACCGATAACGGCTTTATCTTGTACCACGACAGTACATACCCAGCATCCAAATCGGCTATTGCCACAAGAACCTGCGGTTTCCTTAATTTCTTTGTCTACGATAAGAGGGCATTCACCACCTTGGGAGTTTTGATACAACTCCAACAACTCATTGTTGTCATTTCCCCAAGGTGATTCGAAGTCCAACAAATAATCCCAAACATCTTGCAGGTCAAAATCGCGAATGGGGGCGTAAATATAGGCATTGTTTAAAGTAGAGTGACGCATTAACGTTTTCCCCTCTACAGTATGGGAACTCATGACCTGTGCACGTGTGGCACTTTCTGAATCCCTTATACCTAAAACCAAGATGACCTCCCCGAACTCAGATACCTTTTCCAAAACAAATTTATTAACCGGCTCAATTTTCATTCGGTCTGTACACCATCGAAACTTCTGTCGAGGCGAGGGATAGCCTTTCCCAATTAGAGAAGCCCAGAATGTCTTTTTCAACTCTGGGCGGACTTTATGAGTTTCTATTGGCAATCCCAACTGGAGAGCTGTAGTTTGGATCTTCAACAACGTTTTGCTGATTGCTGCGATGATGAGTGGTGTTTCAACTAAGGTGTCAGAAGAAATGATGTAGACTTTTTTATGTCGCTTTTCCGGGGGGAGTTGCTGAAGTGCTTGAAATACAAGTTGACAAACGACAGTGGAGTCCTTCCCGCCACTATAACCGACAACCCACGGGCGGGAATCGGAAAGGTACATTTCCTGTATTTGAAGGATGCGTTCCTGTATATGACTGCTATCTAGCATGTTTCGAAGCATGTATTTCACCATCCTAATTTTTTCTATTAAAGATATATGACGGCCTGTCTTAGCCGATTAGATTACTGTCAACTGGAATTGTACCACTGTTGCATGAGATTTCTCTAGTATGACAAACACGTTCTATCAAAAACACATCATAGAAAGATTTGCCTACTATTCGATCCTCGTATTTCATAACGGAGATTGCATGTTTTATATTAGAGTTTTTTGCGGTCGTGTCAACGAAGTTTTGGTCATAAAGTATTAGAAGATAATTTTTCTAAATAACTGCGTGTGAAATAAAGGGAAGGCGTAAACTCACTCGTTTAGATTCTGAAAATATGTCGAGATTCATTCCAGCGATTGATACAATATAATAAGTAGTTTCTGATCAATTTTTCGGGGTGAAGCGTATGGGAAATCCCAAGTATAAAAGAAATGATCTTCCTTTACCATTTCTGAAGGTTTTGGAAGATGAAACGACTCATAGCATTACGGAAGTATATGATGCAATAGCCGGTGAGTACAAACTGACAAAAGATGAACGATACGAGAAAAATCAAAGTGGTAAATCGAAACTTGAGACGGACGTACTCTGGGTTCGTACTGAGTTAGCACAAAAAGGGTTACTTGATGGCGATGGTAAAGGTACTTTATGGATAACATCGTTGGGGAAGAAAGTCCTAAGCAATAGTCCTGAGTTATTGAGGATGAATAAGTTGGTGGAGGTAAAGCAATTGGTCCTTAGAATTATGGATGAGGATGTAAAGTCATTAGTGGAAAACATACAATCTTTTATCCGTTCCCAAGGCTATTCCTTTCCCAAACATACAATCGGAAACTTCTATTTATCATTAAAAACAAAACCCTTTGTAATCCTTGCAGGAATCTCAGGTACAGGTAAAACAAAGCTTGTTAAACTCTTTGCGGAGGCCTTAGGCGCTACAAAGGCCAATGGACAATTCAATCTCATCCCTGTTCGTCCTGACTGGAACGATCCTTCCGATTTGATTGGGTATACTGACCTATCAGGTAAGTTTCAGCCGGGTACAATCACAAAAGTTTTGTATGAGGCAATCAAACCTTCGAATAGCTACAAGCCTTATTTCATTTGTCTTGATGAAATGAATCTAGCGCGTGTCGAACACTATTTCAGTGATTTGCTAAGCATAATTGAAACGCAAGAGTGGAAGGACGAAGGTAAATCGCGAATAACGACTCACACTGTTGTGTCAGAGATGTCTATGTCACAAGAGGATCGAGAGACTTACGGGGAACTTCATATACCGGAAAATGTTTATTTCATTGGTACAGTAAATATGGACGAGACGACGCATCCTTTTAGCAAAAAGGTATTAGACCGTGCCAATACAATTGAATTCAATTACATTAATCTAGAAGACCTGAATTTTCTTGACGATACGTTGCAAAGTCCGCATCCAATTGAAGTTGACCATTCATTTCTCCGAAGTGATTATCTTACATTAAAAGACGTGGAAGATCACACCACTTTGATCCAAGAAGTATCAAGTAGGCTTCAACAGATAAACAAATACCTCGAACCCATCCAGTCTCACATTGGTTATCGAGTGCGGGATGCAGTTTGTTTTTACATGACATATAATGATCGATTTAAAATTCTTTCGGACACTGTTGCCTTTGACATGCAACTTTGTCAAAAAATATTACCTCGAGTTCAAGGGAGTAGTACGAACGTGAAACAGACATTGATCGACCTTCTATTATTCGCTGCGAAAAAAAGCATTGATCTTGGAGACCTAGACAACCCGTCTTCGAAACTGAATAAGTTTATCTTCAAACCAGCAAAGATGTCAGAAGATGAATGGTCGAATCATTTTCGATATGTGGCAAGTGCCAAGAAAATAGCATTTATGCTCCGGAGGTTCGATGAGGATGGATTCACCTCGTTCTGGCTCTCCTAACAACAGCGTGGAACTCCTTTGGGTGCGAACCGACCGCTTCGATCTCTACATCAAAGGCAAGCCCTTCCACCCAACCGCCGAAGCGTTGCATCTGCATCGTGACGGCGATGAGTGGGTGAACGCTACCTTACAAGTCGAACTCGTGGACAAGTCTTTGCAACTACAAGAACTCAAATCGTTCTCCCCCGTGGAGCAAAAACTGATCGACTTCACCCTCCACAACCGCCACTACCCCTGCTTCTACGAACAGCAGAATTACGAAGTCATCATCCAAGCCCGCGACGCAGACCGCGAGCTTCAGTTCCACCACGAAAACGCCCTGCTTCGCGAAGCCGTCAAACCCATCGGCACAGGCAAAGGCTTGCTCACCGGCATCCTCAATTTCAAAAACGAAGTCGGCTACACAGACTTCGAAATTCGCGAACACGGACGACCGCTGCTCCAAGTCCGTTTGGAGATCTTCCCCTCCAAGATCGACTACAAAGAGGACTACCAAAACATCCTCCACGACGTTAACGCGCAGGTCTACAACCTCGCGTTTGACTTTCTGCGTACCACCTACCAGACGACCGGCACCGCGCAAACCAACCAGCCGCAGACGTACTCGGAGTTTTTTTCCATCTTGCGCGGGATCTTCGATCATCTCGTCCGCTCGGTGGAACGCATCCAAAATGCACCGCACCACCGTTTGCAACAGGAACGTCGCGAGGTCCTCGCCGATAAAGTCAAACGCGCCGGACGAGAGAACCACCGTTATCTGCAAAAACGTCCGCATTTGCTGGCACATGATCCAAACCACGGCATCCTCTCGATCAACGGCACCCGCTACCAGCCCGTGAAACTGCTGGAAACCAAGCGTCGCATCGACTACGACACGGCAGAAAACCGATTCGTTCGCTGGGCGCTCTGCCGCATTCAAGCCAAGCTCAAAGACATGCGCAAACGCATCTCCGACACCCACAAGCCGCAAAAAAGAACCCGCGCCGATGCCGTCACCTCCGACTGGCTCCGCATGATCGACCGCATGCAGACACACCTTGAACGCTTGTTGCGTCTCGATTTCCTGCAAGGGGTGGGGGAGATGCGGCAGATGTCGCTCACGCTGGTTTTGCAAATGGCACCGGGATATCGAGATGTCTACCGAGACTACCTGTTCTTACAAAAAGGTCTTTCTCTCCAAGGCGATCTCTTCCGTCTCTCGCTGAAAGACGTGGCGCAACTCTACGAATACTGGTGCTTCCTCAAGCTCCACAGCTTGTTCAAGAAGCACTACGACCTGCTCTCCCAAGACATCGTGCGTGTCCAACACGGATCACTCTCCGTTTATCTGGACAAGTCCCGCCAAGCGAAATCCCGCTTTCGCGACCGCCGAACGGGTGAGGAGTTCTCTCTGCAATACAACACGCCGTTCAGAAATGTCCCGACCTTGGCACAACAACCGGACAACGTGCTCACCATCCAAAAGCAAGCCTCCCGACGGGAAAGAACCAAACGGGAATACAGATACGTTTTTGACGCGAAGTACCGCATCAACCCTGTTTCGCTGGGTCCAGAAGAGGACGATATCAACACCATGCACCGATACCGCGACGCCATCGTGCAAGAATCCCGCGACGACGGCACGTACGAGCGGCAAATGTTCGGCGCGTACGTCCTGTTCCCGTACCACGACGAGGACAAGTTCCGCGAGCATCACTTCTATAAAAGCATCAAAAAAGTGAACGTGGGCGCACTCCCTTTTCTCCCTGGATCGACGGAGTTGGTCGAGACGCTTTTACAAGAACTGATTCAAGACTCGCCGGAAAAAGCACACGAACGAGCGACGCCAACCCGAGGAACCGCTGAATACTTCCAAGAAAAACTGACCCCGAAAAACGTCCTCATCGGTGCTTTGAGGACTCGCGAGCAATGGGAAATCAACAGAGATCATCGTTTCTACCACATCCAGCTCAGCAAGTTGAAGAAGCAGGACGCAATCGGCAGTTTGAAGTGGATCGGCATCCATTTCTCAAAGAAAAAATTCAAATCCGACAACGGCATCCACTGGATCGGTCGCATCCGCGAATGGAATGTGGTCAAGCGAAGCGATATCACGGAAATACCTTCCGATCCGAAGAAAAAAGACAAGCTCTACGTCCGCTTCGAGATCGAAGAATGGAAGCAACTCCATCCGCCCATCGCATCCGACCGCTCCAGTGTCCGCTCTTGCCTCCTGACAACAGACTATCTACTTCAACGAGCGACAACTCTGGAAGAACTCCGCCTCGAATCTCCCGCCGAACTCCAAGAATGGCGTGAGAAACGACGCCAAGGCGACCTTGCCGTCAAACTCAACAACACGTACATCGACGAAGCCACCGAAGTCCTGCGGATCGATGTGATTCCCCTTGAAACAACAGAATGAAGTTACCCAACCCAAAAAGGCAGACGACCCCCGGGTCATCTGCCTTTTCTCCGTTTTTATATAGTAAATATTGACCAAAACGCCCAAAACACTTACCATTAAATTACCAACCAGCACCGGACACCCAACGAGAGAGGTACACACCGTGACCCTAACCGACCTGCAAATCCTCACCCTCGCAACATTTGCCATTCTCTGCTTCGCCATCGACCTCTTCGCCTACTACAAATCAAGGCCCGTCGACGCGATCCCGGACTCCATGAAGGAGGAGGGCTAGGCACAGGCTCCTACCCGACCCTCACCCCCGCTGCTCTCTCCCCAAAGCCAAAACCTCCCCCAACCTCTGCATCCCTTCCTCAACCCGCTCAATCGGCTCATGGCTGTAACTCAGCCGAATAAACGGCTGATCGGTCTCGCGGCTCAGAAACATATCCCCCGTCGCAAACAGCACCCCGTTTGCAATTGACGCCTCCAAGATTTCCTGCGGCCGCATCCCTTCCGGCAGCGCGACCCAATAATAAAACCCTCCGCGCGGCGGCGTGAACGAAATCCCGTGCGGGGTGAACTCCTGCAGATAGCGCCCCATCACCTCCGCTTGCGAGCGGTAGTTCTGGCGCGACTTCTCCAGATGTTGCCCCCAATCCCCGTCCTGCAAGTAAGCCAGCAACATCAACTGCGCAAACGTGTTCGTCGTCGCCATCAGCTCTTTGCGGCGCACGATCTGCTGGAGAAACGGTTTGCTCGCCGACACCCACCCGAGCCGAAGACCCGGCGAGAGCGTCTTCGAAAACGTATTGATATAGATGACATTCCCTTGCGTGTCGAGCGACTTCAGCGTCGGCGGCGGCTCTTCCTCGAAGTGCAGATGCCGGTACGCGTCGTCCTCCACGATCGGCAGGTTGTACCGCTCACTCAACGCCAGCAACTGCTTGCGGCGGGGCAAGGACAGCGTCAGCCCCGTCGGGTTGTGATACGTCGGAACCGTGTACAGAAACCGCGGCCGGTAGCGAGCCAGCACGCCTTCCAACACATCGACCCGCATCCCGTCGCCGTCCATGGGAATCGGGATGATGCGCAGTCCGAGCGACTGAAACACATGCAACGCGCCGAAGAACGTCGGCATCTCCACCGCCACGGCATCGCCCGGCTTCGCGAGGATCGACGCCGTCAGATAGAGCGCTTCTTGCGAACCCGACGTCATGATCACATGCTCGGCGGAGGGCACTTGCTCCAGGCCCATCCACGACACGATCCACTCCCGCAACTCCGGATGCCCCTCGATCGGCAGGAGATAGTGCGCCAACGCCTGCGTGAAGATCCGCTGCACGCTCGCATGCTGGACAAAGTCGGAAGCGAGCAGCGTATGGTTGCCGCCCTCGCCAAACGCAAAGTTGATCAACGAGTTCGAGCTATACATCCGGCTCCACTCGGTGAGATGCGAGGGTTTCGCCGTCGACTCCTGCCGCAACCGGTCTTTCCAGCAAAACGGCGTCAGCGCGTCGACCGGCGGCAGCGGCTGCACGAAGCGCCCGCTGCCCACTTTGCTGTAGACCAGCCCCTCGTCTTCCAATTCCACAAACGCCCGTACAATCGTATTGCGCGACACGTTCCACTCGGACGACAAACTGCGCTCCGAAGGAAGCGCGCTTCCCATCGTCCACTCGCCGCTCAGAATCAGATAGCGAAGTTTGTGATACACCTGTTGGTAAAGTGTTTTGCGCGACATAGCAGTACCTCACCGACCTGACATTTCTATTTCCCCTTACTATAAGTCTTCCTCCCGCACAGAGAAAGAGCCAATTCATTGAAAAAAATCAACCACTGCCACCCGGGCGACTGGTTGCTTTTTTCTCGTGAATTGGCTCTTTTGGTCCTGAGAATTCTCCGTTATCGTGAAAGCAACCATTTGAAACTGGAGGAGACGACATGAAAACAATCGGGCTTTTAGGCGGCATGAGTTGGGAATCCACGGCGCTGTACTACAAACACATCAACGAACTGGTGCGCGACGAGTTCGGCGGGCTGCACTCGGCGAACGTGCTCCTCTACAGCGTGAACTTCGAAGAGATCGCCGCTTGCCAACGAGCTGGAGATTGGGCGAAGGCAGCCTCTATCCTGAGCGAGGCGGCCCGCTCCTTGCAAGCCGGGGGCGCGGACCTGCTGCTGATCTGCACCAACACGATGCACAAGATCGCCGATGAAGTGCAAGCGGCGGTTTCGATCCCGCTGCTCAACATCATCGACGTCACGGCAGAAGCGATTCGTGCGCAGGGGATGAGCAAAGTCGGACTGCTCGGCACGAACTACACGATGTCGATGCCGTTTTACCGCGAGCGCATGGCCGAGAACGGGATCGAGCTGCTGGTGCCGGAGGAAGAGCAGAAGTCGGTCGTGAACGCGGTGATTTTTGACGAGCTGTGCCAGGGCGTCGTGAAGGACACGTCCCGTGAGCAGTACCAAGCGATCATGAACGACTTGACGGAGCGCGGGGCGCAAGGGCTCATCTTGGGCTGCACGGAGATCACGCTGTTGGTGCAAGACCAACATGCGCGGGTGCCGCTGTTTGATTCCACGTACCTCCATGCCAAGCGGGCCGTCGAATTGGCGCTTGAGAAAGCAAGGGTTTGAAAAAAACGAATCAGCCTCGGTGCCCGCATTCTGCGCACCGAGGCTTTTTTACATCGTCGTGTAACCGCTTACTTCTATTTCTAATACAACCTTCACCGTAATTGAAAAACTGACCAAACAACCGCCAATATTCCAAATACCCTAAACATATTTACTTTTCCCTAACATATTGTATACCCTCAAAATACTTGATATATTCAACCCATCCGAATCTTGAAACAACCGTCATCTGTCTGTAACACAACAACACAACACTTCAACGCACTTTACCCACTTCAGGAGGGATAACTTATGAAAGCAAACAAATGGCTGGGCATCGGCATCGCTGTGACCATGTTCTCCACGGTAGCGCTCGTCGGCTGCGGTTCTGATAACTCCTCTGACAGCAAGTCGAGCAGCTCCAACGACGCGCAGGAAATCAACCTCGCGATCGCAGGCGAACCGTCCACGCTGGACAGCTCCAAAACCACGGACTCCAACTCCAACCTCGTCATCGGCAACGTCGGCGAAGGCTTGACCCGCATCGACAAGGACGGCAAAGCGCAACCGGGCGTCGCGAAGTCCTGGGACATCTCCGCAGACGGCTTGACCTACACCTTCCACCTGCGCGACGACGCGAAGTGGTCGGACGGCTCCAACGTCACCGCGCAAGACTTCGAATACGCATGGAAGCGCACCCTCGACCCGAAGACGGCTGCACAGTACTCCTTCATGGTCGCATGGATCAAGGGCGGCGCCGAGTATAACTCCGGCAAGGGCTCTGTCGACCAAGTGGCCGTTCATGCGAAGGACGACAAAACGCTCGAAGTCACCCTCGCGTCCCCGCGCCCGTACTTCTTGGCGCAAACCGCGTTCCCGATCTTCTTCCCGCAGAAGAAGGACTTCGTGGAGAAGCAAGGCGACAAGTACGGCAGCGACGCCGACAAAGTGCTCTACAACGGTCCGTTCAAAGTTGTGGAATGGAACCACGAGCAAGACATCAAGATCGAGAAGAACGAAAACTACTGGGACAAAGACAATGTGAAGCTCGCGTCCGCGACCTGGCAGATCATCAAGGACTCTTCCGCTGCGGAGAACCTCTACGAATCCGGCCAACTCGACCGCTTCACCATCGTCCGCGACCAAGTCGAGCGCTACAAGGACAAGCCGGAATACTCCGTCGTCCCGGAACTCACCAACGCGTACATCCAGTTCAACGAACAAAACAAAGCGCTCGCCAACGTCAAAGTTCGCCAAGCGCTCACCTTCGCGATTGACGCAAAGCAATACGTTGACGTCATCCTCGCCAACGGCTCGCAACCGGCTCAAGGCTTCGTCCCGACCGGCGTTTCCGACGGCAACGGCGGCGACTTCCGCAAGGACAACGGCGACGTCGTCAAGCGTGACGAGAACAAAGCAAAAGCCAAAGACCTGCTCGCAGAAGGTCTCAAAGAAGCCGGCCTGAGCTCGTTCCCGGCGTTGAAGCTGCTCTCCGACGACTCCGACACCGCCAAGAAATCCTCGGAGTTCCTCAAGGAACAATGGCGTCAAAACCTCGGCATCGACGTTCAGATCGAATCCGTACCGTCGAAGCTGCGTTTCCAACGCCAGCATAATCACGACTACGACCTCGTCATGTCGCTGTGGGGCGCGGACTACAACGATCCGATGACCTTCCTCGACATGTACACGTCCGACTCGCCGTTTAACGACGTCGTGTACAAAAACCCGAAATACGACGAGCTCATCAAGAACGCCAACAACGAACCGGACGCGAAGAAACGCATGCAGTACCTCTACGACGCAGAGAAGCTGCTCATGCAAGACATGGTCGTCGGACCGGTCTACTTCCGCGCGACTCCGATGGTGCTCAAGGGCTACGTCAAGGGCTGGCAGAACAACGTCTCCGCTCCGACCTACGACCTCAAGCACGTCTACGTCGAAGGCAAGAACTAAGTTTCTTTCGTCAAAGTCAAAAAAGAACCGGGCCTCCGCAGGCTCGGTTCTTTTTTAATAACCATAAATTGCTCTTCAGTATAATTCATGAAAAGCATACAAATTGAATTTGACTGAATATATGTACAAAAACGTTCGTGATTGTTATAATTATTCCACAATTGCTGAAATTAACACTATGAGGTGAAAGGATTTGGCAGTCGGAGTGGATGTAGACGAGCGGAACCGCATCATCGGGGACAATCTTCGGAAGTACAGGCTCTTGAAGGGCATGACTCAGGATGAATTGGCCGTTGGTCTGTGCAGTGTCAGCCAGTTGAGCAAGATCGAGAACGGCAAGACCTATCTCAAACGCACCATGCTCAAACAAATGGCCGACCGCCTCGGCGTCCCTCTGGAGCGTCTGGAATCCGGCGACGCGATTTTGGAAGAGCTCAAAGAGCTGCTGCAGGTGTCGAGGGACTATCACACCGCGCGTAACATCCCCAAAGCGCTGGAGCAACTGGAGCAGGTCATAAAGTTGGCTGATGACTTTGGTTATTTGCAGGTGTTGGTGGATGCGATTCATGACAAGTGTTTTATCCTCTTGTATGAAAACAAAGCGCATGCAGAAGTGATAAAGCTCGCGGGGCACATCTTGTCTCGTGAACTTTTTCAGTCCGTTTCCCAGAAGATGTGGACGTTGTTAATCTTGGGGGAAGCGTATGACTTTTCAGGCGATCAACAGGCGGCTTTCGATTGTTATCTGCGAGCCGATCAAGAGTATGAGTTTCTTGAACGTGACGGGGATCACTCGAAATTGCTGTACAAAGTTCTCAGCGGGTTAACCAAATTCCACAGCCTCATGGGAAATAATAGAGCGAGTTTGCGGTATGCAGAGAAAGCAGAGCGCGAGGCGATCAGCACCAACACACATCTGTTCCGGATTCGTGCCTTCTATCTGAAAGCCATCCCGTTGCGGCTGTTGGGAGAAGAGGAGAAAGCCGAGCAGATTTATCTGGAAGCATTGCAGGAAGCGAACGGCAACTCCTTGCTTCTCGATGTCGCAATCATCTCCAACAACTTGGGAGAGATCTACCAGGAACGCGGTGAATTTGGGCGCGCTTTGGAATATTTCCAACGATCCTATAATGTTTTTTCTTTGATGGAAGCAGGATTGTATCTTTATATGCCGTTGATGCATTTGGCGGAAGTGGCGTTTTTGCATCACGAGCATGACAAGTGCCTAGACTATCTGCGGGAAATCTTCCAGCTTTGTGAGCAGGCAGGTGTCAGTTCGTATCGCGAGCGTGCCGGGGCGTTGCGTTTTTTGGCGAAGCTTAAGTTCGAACAGGGCGAGGTACAATCGTTCGAGGAATTGATGCTGGAGGCAGTGCAGATCTACCACCAGCACAACGTCCTCGATGAAGCCTACGAAATTTCCGTTGAATTGGCGGAGTATTATTCTCAAACTGATTCCGTTCGGTCTGTGCAATTGTACAAGCAGGCTGTGGAATATAACAAGACTCTAAAGAGCATGAGGAGATGACACCATGAAAAAGTGGGTACTTGGGGGTATGATGGCAGCTTTGTTGATTTCAGCTGCAGCAGGAGCCGTTCATACAACAAAAACGGCTGTGATTTGGCCGCCCCCTAATGCAATCGCCTTCTATAAGTAAGCCGAACAAACCCGCCGAAAGCTCGGCGGGTTTTTTATTTGCTGACAATCCTGTCCAAACTGATATGATGGAAAAAAGAGCATGACTCCAGGGGGAAAGGAGCCATGCTCGGAAAAAACTCACAGGTCTTAGAAGTTCGAGTAGTCGCGAACTTCGTTTCTCCAGTCGCCGTGCCAGTGGCTGTAGCCCGCTTCTGCGAAGCTTTCCACGTAGTCCGGACCTTCCGGAGCGAACAGGTTTTGGTAGTAGTTGTAGTCGGACGTCGTCGTCGCCGGAACGTCGACGGCATCGCCGTACATGTGGCGGGAATAAGTCGCGCCGCCAACCGATGCGTTGTGGCCCGGCGTGCGGTAGCCGGAGTTGAGCGACATCGCGGAACCTTTGCGGTTGCGCGCGTTTTGCAAGTGTTGAACCATCATCGGGTCAACGATGCCCGAAGTGATCGTGCTTTCGGAGATGAACTCACCGAGTTGGAAGTTCGGCGAGACATACGCAGCTTTGGAGGTCGAGTCCAACGTGATGAACCAAACCGGCTTCGTGTAGTTCGTGCCGGTCGGAGCCGGGTAGGAAGAGGTCAGCGAGGAGTCGGTTTTCATACGGATGACCGAACCGCTTTGGTACTTCGCGGCACCGACTTGGTTCGAGTATCCAAGCAGGGTTCCTGCGCTGTCATACGCGTAGACGCGGAAGTAACGGTAGCCGACGTTGGTTGCCATCTGCTTGGTCAGCGTCGTGCCGGTGGTGGTCGCCCAGTCTACGTCGGAAGCGTCAACGGACGGGTAGTTGGAAGTTTTGATGACATACTTCGAAGCGCCGCTTACTGCGCCCCAAGACATGTAGATGTAGTAGTCGGCCGCGACGACTTTGGTGATGCTTGCGGAGATGTTTTGCGATGCTGCAGATGCTGCGTCAACACCTACGAAAGAAAATGCTGCTGCGGCTACTGCCAGCGCCAGCGCGCCTTTTGCAAAGGTAGATTTCATTTTGAACAGCCTCCCTATTTTATCTGTTTGTTTTTAAATGTAATGGCCTCTATCAGTAGTATACTCGATTATCAGAAAAAGGAAAGAGATTTTATAAATAATAGTATAGAAATCCTAAATAACTATTTTCGACATGGGATTTTTTCATAATGAACTAGTTCTGGAAAAGGGGTATAACAGATGATGAACTTACCTAAGGACTACGTCCGGCTGGAATCGGAGCAGGACAAACTGTTTTATGAAACGCCGCCGCTGCGGGCGGAGGGCTGGCCGGAGGGCGTCCGGATTTTTCTTGAGAAACTGCGGGAAGCGTCGGCAGCGTTTCGCTCCGTCGGCGGGTGGAGCGTGGAGGCGGAAGACTTGCGCCGCGCGGCCGACGTGCTGGCGGCAATCGCGCACGAGGTGTTTCAAGCTCCGTTGTCGCTCGACGATGAGGACGCGACGCACTTGGATGTGTTTTTGAACGCGCATGTGATTGCGGAAAACTTGCGGCCGCTGTTCGACGGGGCGCGGGTGCGGGAGGGGCTTGGCGATGCGGAGTATGAACGTTTTGCGAACCTCATCGCCGAGACGGACATACCGGCGGAAGAATCGCTGTATTATTTTCTGGGGGCGTATTGGGGCGAGTGGTTGGCGCGCCATCGCGGCGCCGTGTGGATGATGCACGCGCCGCTTCGCGTACTGCAGGCGTTTCCCGACATGATCACGTCGTTTGGCACCGTCTGCCTGCACCCCTTCTCGCAAGTGTTGAAAAAAATCGCCGACCCCGTCGCCGACAACCTCGCGTACAAAGCGGGTGTTTTTCACAATGAATACCTGCCGCCCTATCCGATGATCGCGTCGATGGCGGATCATCGCGAAGCCGCGCTGGCTTTGATGCCGCCGGAAGTGCGCACGGCGCAGGGGATGGTTCAACAGGGCGAGGTCGAAGCGGCGCTTCACTTGTTGCAGGAAGCCGCCGAGCGCGAACCGGGCAATTTGCTGCTGCTCGTGCAAGTGCAGCAGACGGCGTGGCAAGCGCAGGACTGGGAAGCGGTGCACAAAGCGCTGACGTCGCTGCTTCGCCAGCACCCGCATGCCCGCTCGTTCTACAATTTAGGCGTGTTCTACGCGCAGTTTGATCTGCTCGACGAAGCGGTCGAGTCGATGCGCCAAGCGATCTTGCTCAACCCGCAGTATGGACGAGCCAAAGTCACGATGTCGGCTCTGCTTGCGGAACAGGGCGAAGTGGAGCTGGCGCGGTCGATTTTGGAGGCTGTGCTCACAGAAGGTTACGATTCTTCGTTGCAAGAGGAAGCGCAGAAGTTGTTGTTGGAGTTACAATAGAAATCAGTGATACGCAACTCGAGAAAAGGAGTGGAACGCCGTGCGTGAAGACGAACCATCTAGAGACCCGCAGAAACCGAACCGCTTTCATTGGCTGGCACTTCCGCTCTTGGCCGCGATGATCGGCGGACTTTCGTGGAGCGTTTGGAATGATCATGTACAAGCTGAGGCGAAAACGCATGAGGCGGCAGGTGCGGCGGAGCAATCGAGCGGAGGACCAAGCCCGGAGTCGGCATCCGGTTCTGCCAAGGACCCGCAGACGGCAGACGGACATGCCAAGGATGCGCAAACGGCAGACGGCGATGCCAAAGACTCGCAAAAGGCGGCCTCTTCCGATGCGAAAGACTCGTCGGCTGTCTCGACTGCCGCGCAACCGACACGCCCGGCAAGCCGCGTCTTGAACGTGCCGGTCATCGCGCAGAACCCGGAGTTGTACAACGGCTGTGAAGTCACGTCGCTGACGATGCTGTTGCAATCGGCGGGTGTCTCCGTTGGAAAGAACGAGCTCGCCCGCAACGTGCGCAAAGACCCGACGCCGGAAGTGAAGGACGCAAACGGCCAGACGATTTCGTGGGGCGATCCGAACACCGGCTTCGTCGGCGACGTCACCGGCAGCGGCCGGGGGTATTCGGTCTACCACGGCCCGATCGCCGAAGAGCTGGGCCGCTACTTGCCGGGCCGCGCCGTCGATTTGACGGGGCACAGCTTTGACGACGTGCTGAACGCTGTCGGCAACGGCAAGCCGGTGATCGTCTGGACGACCGACACGTTCAGCCCGACGGACGACTGGGTGACCTGGAAGTCTCCCACCGGCACCGTGCGCGCCACGTTCAGCGAGCATTGCGTGCTGCTCGTCGGCTATGACGGCAACACCGTCACCGTCAACGACCCGCTCGACGGCACGCGCAAACAGGTCAACCTCGCCGCTTTCCAGCAGGCGTGGGTGCAGTTGGGCCAGCAAGCGGTCACCTACCAATAGCGAAAAGAGGCAGATCCCTTGCGGAACTCTGCCTTTTTTTGGCGTTTTGGGCGCGAGTGGGGTATGATAGCAGAGACAGACGTTTTTGGGTAAAGGAGCTATTTCATGACGACGAACACAACGAACTCGTTTCTTCCATACAACTTGCCGGAGTATCAATTGCAAGCGCTTGAGAAATTGGGCATCACGATCCCGACGCCGGTGCAAGCGGACGTGATTCCGCTGGTGCAAGAGGGCCGCGACGTGGTGGCGCAATCGCAAACCGGCTCGGGCAAGACGTTGGCGTTTCTCCTGCCGCAACTGCAGCGCATCGACACGACGAAGCGCGACGTGCAAGTGCTCGTGCTCGCACCGACCCGCGAGTTGACGGTGCAGATCGAATCGGCGATTCGCGAGGTGACGGAAGGCACGGAGATTCGCTCTCTGGCGCTGGTCGGCGGCGCGAACATCGACCGTCAGTTGGAGAAGTTGAAAGACAAGCCGCACATCATCGTCGGCACGCCGGGTCGCATCTTGGAGATTCAAAGCCGCAAGAAGCTCAAAGTCCATGAAGTGAAGTCGATCACCGTCGACGAAGTGGACCAGATGCTCGAACTTGGCAATATTGAGGACGTGAAAAAAATCGTCGGCAGCACCCTGCGCGACCGCCAACTGCTGTTCTTCTCCGCGACGATGAGTTCGGAAGCGAAGGACATCGCCAAGCGCTGGATGAACGACCCGGTCTTCATCGAAGCGAAAAAGGGCGAGCACATGGGCCGCATCGACCACGTGTGGTTCGGGACGGCGAAGCAGGACAAAGCGGACACGCTGCGCCGCTTGGTGCGGGCGTATGACGTCAACCGCGCCATCGTCTTCGTCAATGAGGGCGACCGCGTGTGGTGGCTGGTGCGCGAACTGAACGAGATGGGGCTGACGGCGGAGGGCATGCACGGCGATGCCGCCAAGATTCAGCGGGAGAAAGCGATGAACGGATTCCGCGACGGCAAGTTCCAACTGCTCGTCACGACGGACCTCGGCGCGCGCGGGCTCGATGTGGAAGGCGTGACGCACGTGTTTCATTTCGATCCGGCGACCGATGCGGAGCATTACGTCCACCGTGCGGGACGCACGGGACGGGGGACGCAATCCGGGTTGTCGGTGAACATCGTGGCGCCGGAGGAGAAGTTCATCATGCGCAAGTTTGAGAACGCGCTGGGGATCAAGATCTTCTCCAAAGGCTTGGAGCAAGGCAAGATCGTCAACCGCCGCCCCGGCCAACCGCGCCGCCCGGCTCCCGCTGCTTCGGGAAAACCGGCGAAGAAAAACGGCAAGTCCAAAGGGAAGAAGAAGTAAAAAAGAAACGCCGCCCGCGGGTCACAGTTCACGCGGGGCGGCGTTTTTTTACATCTCAAAGCGGCTGAGCACGTGTTGGAGTTCTTGGGCGGTAGTATTGAGGCGTTCGCTGAGATGGTAGAGCTCGTCCATCGCTTTCATCTGCTCTTCGACCGTGACCGCGCACGACTGCGTGCGGGACGCGGTGAGGTGCGCGATGTCCGCCGATTCTTGGGAGGAGGAAGCAACCTGCTCCGTCGTGGCGGTCATCTGCTCCGCCGCCGACGTGATTTCCCGAATCTGACCGGCGACGAGGTGCGACTTGGTGAGAATCCGCTGGAACGCTTCTCCCGCGAGGTCGACGGCGACGATGCCGGAGTGCACTTCTTGGATCACGTCGTCCATCGTCTGGACAGTGTCTTCCGTGTCTTCCTGCATCCGCTCGATCAACTCTTCAATCTGATGCGCGGAATGCTGCGATTGCTCCGCCAACTTGCGCACTTCTTCGGCGACGACGGCAAACCCTCTGCCGTGCTCCCCCGCCCTTGCAGCTTCAATCGAGGCGTTGAGCGCCAGCATGTTCGTCTGCTGCGCCAGTTTCGTGATCACCGAAACGATATGCCCGATCGCTGACGAGTGCTGCCCGAGCCGACGGACTTTGTCGGCGGAGCGGTCGGTGACCGACGAGATCGAGTGCATCTGCTTCACGGCGCGCTGGATCGATTCGTGCCCGCTGTCCGCTTCCTCCGCCGTCTCGACGGCCGCTTGCGTGACGACGACGGTGTTCTCCGCGATGCTCTGAATGCCGCGCCCCATCTCCTCCATCGAGAGGAAGATCTGATCGGCGCTCGCCGCTTGCACATCGGCCCCCGACGCCAACTGTTCCAGTTCGCCCGCCACTTGCGTCGTGGATTCTTGCATGCTTTCCGCGTGCTCCGTCATCTGGCGGGAGGAAACGCTGACTTGCTCGGACGTGTGCGTGACTTGCTCGATCAAGAGGCGCAGGTTTTTGACCATGTCGTGCAGCGAGTTTCCCAGCTTGCCGACTTCATCGTTGGCGAGTTTCGGCTGTTCAGATGCGCGGAGATCGCCTTGCGCCGCTTTCTCCATGACGGTGAGCGCACGGCGCAGCGAGGAGCGGATGTTCACGAGGAACAGCGCCATGAAGACCGAGGCGAGCACGAGAGCGACGGCAATCGTGAGGAGGATCGTCTGCACGGCGTTTTTTTCCGAGGTGTCTTTGGCGGCGACGGCGGTGGAGGCGACCGAATCGAGCAACTGCTTCATCTCCCCCAGAGAAGTCAGCGACGCTTGGAACGTGTAGTCCACTTCGTCGATCTTGGCGATGATTTCGGAGCGGGTGGAGACCGATTGTTTGGAGAGTTTGTCGATCATCGAGCTCGACACTTGCACCCACGTGGAGAAATTGCTGTCATAGTCGTCGAGGTTCTGGAAGATCGTCCGCTGGGTCTTGGGGTGTTTGAACCGCTCCCAGTCGGGTTTGTCGCTCTCAGCGAGTTTGCGGGCGCTTTCGACTTTCTGGCGCGCGGCGGACGCGTGTTCTTGGACGGCGGTTTGCAACTGTCCAAAGCGCGGATTGTCCGGCTCGGTGTTCAAGATCGAATGTTCGGCGAGCAGCGCGTCGTACATGTCGCCTTGCGCCTGCGAGATCAAATCGAGCGTCCCGTAGTCGTGCACGTACAGCACGTCGGTCAAGTCGTGGGAGATGCTGTCCAAGTTGCGCAGCGAGATCCACGACGTGAGCCCGAGCGCCAGCAGCGGAATCAGCAAGAGACAGAGCAACTTCGACACCAGCGGAAGCCTGCGAATCATGAGTTTCACCTCTTTGGTGTATTGTGTTAGTTATTCTTAATTCCGATAGTTTGTTGTTTCATTGATTATACCCGAATGTGAAGTTGTTATCAATGTTTAACTTGATGGTTCGATATTTTTACTTTCTATAAGTTACTACTGACTTTTTGGCGAGAAAAAGAGTAGAATCAGGGGATGAAGAGTTGTGCGTGAATGGAGGTTTTGTACGTGCGCGACGCATTGGCCGGGTTTCGAGACCGGATGAAAAATATCGCGGCTTTTTGGCCGCTGTTTCGCCTGCGCGAACTGCGCAAGTACCAGGAGTTTGACTTGATGGCGCTGGGCCTCGGCGTGCTTCTGTTGATTTTGGAGCACATGCTGATCGGGCGCGTGGAGTGCGACCATGCGGACGTGGCTCGTTTTTTGCGGGAAGGAATTCGCGAAGTGTACGGGCAGGAGATCACGGAGGAGGAAAGCCGCGACTTGGCGTCCTACATGCTCGCTCAACTGCGCAACGACGGGCGGGCGTTTGAGTTTGTCTACCGCAACATCGAGACGCGCGAAGAAGAGAAGCACGTGTTTCACTTGATCGAGAACGGGACGTACCACGTCGCTTCCGGTCAGATTCGCTTCAAACTCTCCGACGCGGGGCTTGATTTGCTGTTCAAGACGCGGGAGATGTATAAGGAACTGCGGATTTCGATCTCGCAGATGCTGTTGCGCCAACAGATTGAGAAGGGTGTCTTCGAAGACGCGCTGCGCACGGTGGAAACGCTCGGCCTCGACGTGCGGCAGTTGCGCGAGGAGATCGAGCGGATGAAGATGGGGATCAAGCGCGACGTGTCGCAGTTCTCGCTGACGAAGTACGAAGCGATGCTCTCGCTGATCAAGGAGCAGTTTGACAAGGAACGGCAGATGTTCGAGGAGTTGAACAACTTGATTCGCGAGACGCGGGACAACTTCGAGCGCAAGCAGAGCGGCGAGCGCGAAGAGATGGCGATCAACCGCCTCGTCGAAGTGTCGCAGCGCCTGAACCAAGTGCAAAACTTGCACAACAAGCTGCTCGTCGACAAACTCGACCTGCAGGAGTTGGTGCTCGAATCGCTGGAAGAGGGCATCGTCTCCGGATTCCGCTCCAAAGTCAACTTCGAGCGCGAGTTTCTCGACCCGCTGATGCAAAACCATGTCTCGCTTGAGAACGTGCGCCGCTTGATCGAGCCCTTGATGAGCTTGAACATCCGCAAGCGCTTCAACGTGCACAAAGCGTTCGCCCCCCAACCGGTGCAGAAGATCGTCGAGGAAAAAACATCCGATGCGCCCGACGTCCCCACCGACGAATGGCAACCCGTCGTGGAAGACCCCAAAGTCAAATTAAAAAACATCCGCGACGCCCGCTACCGGGACTATCTGCGGATGATCTTCGAGCCGCTGATGTTCGACCAATCGCTGAGCCTGCATGACATTCTGGGCGCGTTGGACGCGGAGAAGCTCTACGACGTGGTCAACGCCCGCGACTTCTACCCGTTCCTCGTGCAGTTGCACCAGATGAGCCCGATCAACTTCCGGCTGGATTCGGAGACGCGGGCGAAGATTCTCGATTCGGACGAGACCAATCTGCCGTATCTGCTCGTCCAGTTGTTGAACGAAGAGCCGGAGTTTGAAGTGCTCGGGACGGTGCTGGTCGAAGTCGAGCAACAGGGCGAACGCCACTTGCGCCTCGCCGACGAAGAGACGTGGACGGTGTCGAACTTCCGCTTCTATAAGGAGGGTTTGTATGTATAGCAAAGAGAGCGTGGAACGCGCGATCCAGCTTTTTATCTTGCTCTTGGAAAAAGGCGAGACCGACGAGAAAGACCGCGACTTGGTGTTTGCGTACAAGGAAGACCCGGTCGCCCAAGAAATCGTCTCGCAGATGATCGAGAAGCAAGCCGGAATCAAAATTCTGCACGTCGGCGACAAGCTCTATGTCACGCCGGCGCTTGACAATAAAGTGTTTGGCTATTCCAATGAAGAGCTGCGCGTCAAGATGGGCCTGCGCAACGACAACGTCTCGATGGGCTTGAAGCTCTACCTCGCGTACTTCATCATCTTGGCGACGCTCGCGATGTTCTACAACTCGGACGACTTGAACACGAAAGTCCGCCAGTACGTCCCGATCGAAGAGCTGGAGCAGTACGTCACGGAAAAACTCCACATGCTCGGCACCGGCGACTACGGGCAGTACCTCTCCGCCGAGTACGAGTTCAATTTTTCCCAAGTGGCGGAGTACTGGCACTCGATGCCCGCGTATGACGAGACGCTGACCAACCAGCGAATGGGGCACAAATCCCGGGTGAGCTACCTCCTCAAAGTGTGGGGGTTCTTGGAGGAGGAAGGCCTTGCCAAAGTCGCGGTCGATTCGGAGATTCACCCGACCGACAAGCTCGACCACATGGTGCGCAAGTATTACGCCCACCAAAAGCGCAAGGACGAACTGCTCGCCCTGATCCAGCAAAAGGAGATCTTCTATGCCTAGCATCAACCGAATCCGACTGGTCAACATCCAATATGACAAGGGCGGCAAGCAGTACGCCGATGAACTTTTTAAACTGCACGGCAAAAACACCCTCATCAACCTCGCTAACGGCGGCGGCAAGACCCTCTGGCTGCAATTGGTCATGCAAACCCAGCTCCCCGGCGGCAACATGGGGTCGCGCCGCATGGTCGACTTGCTCGCACACGAGCGCTACACCGGGCACATCCTCGTCGAATGGAAACTCGACTCGGCGGGCGGCGAGCGTGAGTTTTTGCTGACGGGCTTTTGCTTTACGAAAGCGGCGGACGAAGAGGGGGAGCTGAAGTATTTCACCTACGCCCATCCGTACCGCATCGGCGACGAGCTCTCGATTGCCAAAATGCCGCTGGTCGCCGACGGGAAAGTGATCGGCTACGGCGATTATTACAATTTCTTGCGCAAGGAGTCGGGCGTGCAGACGTTCTCGCAACACGACCGCCGCAAGTACATCCAACACCTCGCGCAGTACCACATCTATGAAAAAGAGTGGCTGTCGATCCGCACGACCAACGGTTCCGAGGGCGGGATGGACGGCTTCTTCGCCCGGTCGAAAACGGAGCAGTCGCTGTTGGAAAACTTGCTGATCCCGACGGTGGACCAGGCGCTGTTTCAAGATGACAACGAAGCGCAGGACTTGGCGAATTCGTTTCTGAAGTACAAAGACAAGCTGCTTAGAATTCCGCAGATTGAGAAGAATCTGGAGGAGTTCCAAGAGATTGAGTCTGCCGGACGCTCTGTGGTGGACAAAGTCGCGGCGTACTCCGACGCGCAGAAAGTCCGCACGACGCTGGAAGGCCAACTGGTGTTTGTGAAGAGCCGTTTGCAAGAGATGGTCGGCGAGCGCGAGGAAGAAGCGGCGGCGCTGACGGAAGTGGTGCAAGCGCTCAAGGAGCAGATTCGCGAAGAAGAGTTTAAGCAAGCGTCTCTGGACGTGAACGCGCTGCAAGCGGAGTACCGAGCCGCCGAGCGCAAGTTGGGAGATCTCGCCGTGCGTCTGCAAGAGTTGGAAGAGCAGGAAACGACGGCGGAGAAAAACGTCCGCCTGCACCGGGCAATCCCGAAATTCCTCCAGATCAAAGAGCTGGAAAAACGCCTCGCCCGCGACCGTGAAACGTTGGCGGGTCTCGACATGCAGAACGAAGATTTGCTGCTGGAAGCGGCGTCGTATCGCGGGCAGTTTTTGACGCTGTGGCAAGAGAAGCTCGATTCGCTGCAAGCGGAGTTGAAAGCGAAGCAAGCGGAGCGCGAATCGTGGAAGCAAGCGGAAGCGGACGCGGAGAAGGAACACGACCGCATCGCCGGGCTTTTGAATGAGTTGAGCAAGTCGGGCGGGGAGCTTGAGAACTGGTTCAAGCAGTTTGAGAAGCAAAAAGCGGCTGTGCGAGACGCTCTGGGCGACGAAATCGCCGAAGCGCCGGCGGCGGAACGGGATCAGCTGAAATGGCAGGAACTCGAAGGCAACAAAGTCGTCCGCGAGACGGAAGCGCAAGTGGAAGCGTGGGACGCGGAGATTGAGAGCGCCCAGAAGCAGATCGAGAGCGAGCGCGAGGAATTGCGCAAAGCGGTGCGCGATCAAGACAAGCTGGAAGGCAAGATCGAGCTGTTTGAAGCGGAGCGCTCGAAGTTGGCGGCGCGTCTGGAGTTGGTCGACCTCGCGCGGGAAGACTTGCACGCGTCGCGGGCCGACTTGGAGTTGAAGCTGACGGAGAAGCGGGAAGCGTATGCGTCGGAGTACAACAAGTTGGCGGCGAAGAAGGGCGCGTTGGAAGAGAAAAAAGCGCTGCTGAGCAACGCGGATTATTACGTGCCGTCGCAAGAGCTGCTGCGCTTCCAAAGCGTGCTCTCCGACTGGGGCATCGAAGCCCTGCTCGGCTCGCAATGGCTCCAAGCCCAAGACCCGACCGCCCGCGAACATCATGTTCGCAGCAACCCGATGCTCCCGTACGCGCTCCTGCTTACAGAAGCAGACATGCGCAAACTCAGAGATCCCCGTCTGGACTGGGAAGGGGTATATCTCGAAAGTCTCATCCCGCTTCTGATGATCCCTGAGGGATCGAAGTCGATCTCATCGAATGGGAATCATGAGCAAGAAATGATCCCGCAGGGAGAGGTATCCTCCCGAGGGGATCGTGCCGAAGGCACAGGGGCCCTCGTGTCCCTCGGCACCGACACCGCCTACGTCTCCCTGCACGGCGGCTACTCTCCGTTCCTCTCGCAGGAAGCGCTGGACCGCCGCCGCACCGCTCTGGAAACGGAGATGGCGTCCCTCTTTGAAACGATGGACGTCGTCGAAAAGTCCCGCCGCCACATCGAGGGCGTCGCCGACGACCTGCTTCGTTTCTTCGAGACGTATAAGAAAAACCCGATGCCGGACTGGCAAACCAAACGCGACGCCCTGCACCGCAAAATCACCGACAAAAACACAACGATCGAAACCCTGACCACCCGCGTCACCGACTTGCGCACGCAAATCACCGACGCGAAAAAAACGGTCAAGGACACCCAAGAAACTCTCGCGTCTCTGCGCGACAAACTCCGCGTCCTCGACCTCCTCGCCAACTTGGCAGGCGAACTCCCGGACCGCGAAGCATCCCGCAAAACCCAGCAAGAGCAGGAAGCGATGCTCCAAGCGGACCTCAAGGAGCAATCCCGCATCCGCCACGACGCCCGCGACCAAGAAAACCGCTTGATCCCGGCCGTCTACGCGCTGGAAACGGAAGAAGCCTCTCTGCAAAAAGCCCGCGAGCAATACCTCGGCCGCGACGCCGACACGCCCGCGCCGCTCCCGCCGGAAGAGGGTCTGACGTACGACGCCGTCTGCGGCAAACTCGAATCGCTCGACGGCCTGCTCGCCCAGAAATCGGTCGGCCGCGACGAACTGCTGCGCCTGATCCAAAACCACGAAGAGTCGATCAAGCTCAATCAAGCTTACATCGACGAACAAGAGATCACTCCTAACGAACTGGCGGCGCACACCACGCTGCCCCCGGCGTCCGAACTGACCTTCTGGGAAACCAAACTCAAGGAATCCCGCGCCGAGCAAAAAGACTTGGAAACCGAACGCACCGACCTCCAAGCCGACCAGAAAAAAATCGAAGGCAAGATCGAAACCGAAGAGAAAAAAGTCAAAAAAGACTTCGACCGCGCCCCGCACCTCTTCGACGAAACCGCCGATCTCGCCGCCCTGCGCGACTCGTTGAAACAACTGCTCTCCGACCTCTGGAACCAGCGCAAAATCAACGAGCAAGCGCTCGACGAAATCCAAACCAACCGCGAAGAAGCCAAATCCCTTTTGCAAAAAACGGAAACGCTCCTCTCCGCCTATTCCATCGAGCGCGACCCGCTCGATCTTGCGGAAGACCGCGCGGCAAAGCTTGAATCCGAGCCGACCGCCATCGTCAACGAACTCGACAAAGGGCTGCAGCGCACCTCCAAGCAAACGGAGGAACGCCGCCGCGAGATGGAGGACGAATTCTTCCGCTTCGAGCGCTCGATCGACAAGTACGAATCCAAGATCGTGCAGAAGTTCATCCGCTCCGTCATCGACTCCAAAGCGGAGGGCGACATGGCGGACATCGAACAGGTACGCCCCGTGTTTGAGAAATGCTTCGAGATGATGAAGCTCTACGTCGAGAAAGCGCACCTCGAACGCCAAGAGTTGGAGGAAGCCAAGGTTGAACTCGTCCACCGCTGCCTCCAACACGCCGAGCGCGTCTATGACAACTTGAAGTCGATCGCCCAATACACCAAGATCGACTACCGCGGCAAGAAAGTCCAAGCGATCGACATCCAGCTCAAAGACAAGTGGGAGCCGGGCGTCGGCCTCAAACTGATGTCGCAATACCTCCACGCGCTGACGGAAGAACTGCAACAGAAGTCCGCCAAGGGCGAGGACGAAGACGATATCGAGAAGTGGTTGACCGTCAAGCTTTCGTCGAAACACCTGCTCAACGTCGTCGCTCCGATCTCCGAAGCGCGGATCAAAGTGTTCAAACCGCAGCAGGTGCCGGGCGAGAAAGTCCGCTACGACCACTGGTCGGAGATCATGAAATGGTCGGGCGGCGAGCAGTACACCGGATGCTTTGCGATGTTCATCGCGGTGCTTTCGTACTTGCGCGCCAAGATGTCCGGCCTCGACAACGCCTCGAAAGTCCTGCTCGCCGACAACCCGTTCGGCGTCGTTTCGTCGCCGCATCTCTTGCAGGTCATCTTCCAACTGGCGCGGGTCAACCGCGTGCAGATGATCTGCCTGTCCGACCACAACAAGCAGTCGATCTACGACCTGTTTGAAGTGGTCTACTCGCTGAAACTGGTCGCCGCGATGGGCCGCTCCGTCATCCAATCGAGCGAGCGCCGCCCGGAGAGCGTCATGGAAGCGGGCTTCTACGAAATCGACTTCGACCAAGAGCTGGAAACCGAACAGAAAACGCTCCTCTTATAAGAGCAACGGGGGTGCAGGGGGATATGATAGGGACTCGGATTCGACAATTCCGATTGAGCAAAGGCCTGAAATTGGAAGAGTTGTGCCGAGGGATTTGCAGTGTCAGCCAACTTTCCAAGATTGAAACCGGCAAAGCGCAAGCAACCGATTCGCAAGTGCAGGAATTTGCGAGTCGGTTTGGCGTGCCGGTGGGGGCCTTGCAGGGCGAAGACTTTTTTGCGCACGAAGTCGAAGAACAGATACAACTCTCCAGAAAAGCTTTTCATCTGAAAAAGCCGGAGCAGTCTTTTGCGATCTTAAAGCGTCTTCGGGAGAGCATCGACCCGGAGAAACGAAGAGATTTGTATGTGAAAGTCGTTTTGGACGAGGTTAAAAACTATAAAGCCTTGAGTCAATGGCAAGAAGTAGCGGAAACGTTGCAAGAGCTTTTGCCGTATGACAGCCACCTCTCCGCAGTGGAACGGTTCGAGTTGTGGGGATTGTTAGGCGTCGCGTATGTGAGAATGAAACAGGTGGAGCAGGGGTGTCAGTATTACCGAAAGGCCCAAGCCGCATTTGACGAGTGCCTTCTGGAAGACCCGAAGTACATGAAGTTGTACTACATGAAAAGCGATCAGTTGTTCACGATGGGAGATTACCGGGAAGCCCTTCGCTGTGCCGAAATCGCCCTGCGTATGTCGCAGGAGCCGGAATACTCGCTTGAGTGGCGCATCGCGTGTCAAGGCCATGTTGCGACGGCCGCTTCGAAGTTGGGGCTTTATGAAGAATCTGCCAAGCACTTTCAGGCGGTGGTGGCAGAAGCGGCGGCGAACCAGTTTGTTTTTCAGGAAGCGCTGTACCTGACGAATCTCGGGCTTACGTACCTTGTGATGGGGAGAATGTCTGAAGGGCGTGAGGTGTTGCATAAATCGTTGAGTCGAATGGAATTGGTTCAGGATGTGCAGAATGGATTTTTTTGGTGCATGCCGTACCTGATTTTTGCGAAATATCATGTGTCGATGGGAGAATATCGGACGGCCGAGGAGTATTTGTCCCGCGCCGATGAGATTTTGAAGTCCTCCCCGCAAGGCGCGGCTTACCTGACCCAAGGGGTGGCTTGTGAGATTTGGGCGGAGTCTGCCAAACGGCAGGGGAAAACGTCCGAGCAGATTCAGCATCTGCGAGAGGCGTTGCGCATTTACGAAGAGCACCAAGCTCCGCGTGAAGCGTTCGAACGGGCTGCCGAACTGGCAGATCTCTTGGAGGAGCGAGGAGACGCGGAAGCCTTGGAGATGTATCGGCTGTCTTTGCAATATGCCCGGAAATATGATCGGATTTTTGCGGGGTGATGGACATGCAAACCGGCAAAGCACAGATCGCGAGGGTAAATTTGCCGAAGCTGAGCGCTGGTTGTAGGACGTAGAAGAGCTCTTGCCGGAAACTCCCGGCGCCAAGTACCTCTGCCAAGCCCGCATCGCCCGCACGCGCGCCGAGTCGTGCGCAAGGGAAGCCGATGCGGCGCTTTTTTTGTTTCAGGACTTAATTAATTTGAGCATCCTAGTATAATAGAGTACGGAGAAAATAGTTCGAGGAACCACTGATCGTCTGAATCGTATGAAGAACGAGGAGTGTGAGGAGTTTGTCGCAAGAAGCGGGACAGACGTTCACTCCCGGTCAAAACGTAAAAAAACACCGTTTGCTCAAAGGCCTCAAGCAAGAGGAACTGTGCGCGGGCATTTGCAGCGTCAGCCAACTTTCCAAGTTGGAAAACGGCAAAGCGCAAGGCACACCGGACCAGTGGCGGCGCTTTGCCGAACGGCTGGGCATGCCTGTGGAGAGGCTGCTTACGTCCGATTCCTATCTGGAGCGGCTGCAAGAACAGTTGATGATCGCCGAACGCGCTTCCGCCGCCCGGCAGCAAGAACGGGCGTTGGAGATGGCGCGCGCCGTCATCGAGCAGTCCCGCGCCCACGGATATGACGACTTGTGCGGGGAGGCGACTTTTTTTGCTGCCCAGATGTCCAGCAAGCTGTTGCGTTGGCAAGACGCGCTGCTCTTGCTGAACGGGCTGTTAACGTCTCCTCATCAGTTGGAAGTGCTTCGTCAGGGCGAAGTTTGGTGTGAACTGGGGAAGGCATATCTGCACGGGGGAAACAAAGCGGAGGGGTTGCGCTGTTTGAGGAAAGCGGATGCTTTGTTGCGCGAGATCCCGCCCGGACATCCCCGTGAGTTGGACCTGTGCTGCCAACACGGCGACTTGCTCTATGAATTGGGAGACTATCGCGAATCGTATCAGCGCGCCTCCAGAGCCAACCGGCTGGCGAGGGAGCAGTCCAAGCACCTCTGGCGTTTGCGGACTGCGACGATGATGGCGTTGAATCTGTTTTGGATGGGAGAGAGGGAGCAGAGTTATGCGCTGCTTCGCAGCAACCTCCATGAAGCGGAAGAGAATCAATTGGTGCCGGAAGTCGGCGGGAGTTGCGTCAACCTCGGTCTGCTCTATCGTGTGGACGGGGACCTGATTCAAGCGCGGCTCTATTTGGAGCGCGCCGTGACGCATCTGGAACTGGTGATCGACCAACACCCGTTTCTTTCGATTTTGCCGTACGTGGAATTGGCGGAAGTCGCCGCAAGCGAGGGGCAAGAGGGCAGAGCGGACGATTGGCTTCGACAGGTGCAGGAATTGAACGCGTCGGTGAAGGCCGCCGCGTATCTCTATGAGTCGAGGACGGAGCGTATCCGCGCCAAGCTGTGCAGGCGTCGCGGCAAAACCAAACAAGCGCTCGAATGGCTCCAAAGCGCGTTGGCGCGCTATGAACTTCATCACGCGTACGAGGAAAGTTACGAAACGGCGGTGGAGATCGCCGAACTCCTGGAAGAGCAGAACGACCCGGACGCGGTGGAGATGTACGCCCGGGCGTTTGCTTATGAAAAACGATACAAAGAGGCCGTTGGTTGGGGTGAATAGACGTGCACGTCGTTGTCGGCGAAAACTTGAAACGATACCGATTGGCAAATCGACCGGGGCGTATCCCCGCCGCGATCGAATACAACCATCGGTTCGAACAGGCCCGCCGCGGGCTGGTGTCGGAGAGGAGGATGCAAACATCATGACGGAACCTCAAGAGCTCATGCAATACATCGGCGAGAACTTAAAAAAGTACCGCCTGCAAAAAGGCATGCGCCAAGAAGAACTCTGCGACGGACTCTGCTCCGTTTCGCAACTCTCCAAAATCGAAAACGGAAAAGCGCAAGTCAAAGCGGAGCATCTGAAGATCATGGCGGAACGCTTGGGCGTGGCGGTCGAACAACTCAGGACCACCGACGCCCTCCGCGACGAATTGCGCGAAGGAATTGAGCTCACCAAAAAAGCCACGGTGGCCCAAAACTACAAACAAGCGTTCGAGCGCATCCGCTCGGTTGTCGCCCGCGCCAAACAAGCGGGCTACCAAGACCTGCACGCCGAAGCGGTGCTCTACGAATGCTATCTCTTGAACATGACGGAGCGCAAGTACCAAGCGGCGCTTGAAAAACTGCGCGAGACGCTGACCGACGGCGGCGAGTTCGACCCGATCACGCGCGCTGATCTTCTGATCGAGTACGGACGGGCGTACGCGTTTACCGGCGACCTCGTCGAAGCGTTCCGGCAGTACCTGCAAGCGGACACGCTGTTGCAGCGCGTGGAGCCCGTCGCGGAAGACCTCTACGCCCGCGTGCTCTACCGAATCGGAGACTGCATGTTCTACATGCAAAACTGGCGCACCGGCTACCGCTACTCCGACCAATCCGCCAAAGTGGCGGAAGCGCTCGGCAAACACCAATACCGCATCCGCTCGAAATCGATGCAAGCCGCCTTCGCCAACAAGCTCGGACGTCCGGAGGAAGCCCGCAAGATCATGGAAGAGCTGCTTCAAGAAGCGCAAAGCAACAACTTGATCCATGAAATCGGGACGCTGGAAAACAACATCGGTTGCTGGTACATGGAACAGGGCGACCTGACGACGGCCCACCAATACTTGCAGCGCTCGATGACTTCCTTCGAACTGCTGAACGACCGATACGTGATGTGCCAACCGCTGATGAACCTTGCGGAATGGGCGCAGAAAGCCAACCATCTCGAAGCGAGCCTCCAGTACGCCGACCAAGTGCTGGAGCTGGTTCGCGAAGGCGGGTTGCTCGGCTTGCACTATTTGCTCGAAGGACGGATGTTGGCGCTCCATGCCAAAACGTACGGTTTGCTCGGTGACGAAGAGCGAATGACCGCCTTCTATGAGCAGGCATTGGAGCTGTTCGACCAAAACCGCGCCGTCATCCCGGCGTATGACGTCTGCGTGCTGCTTGCCGATTTCTACTACGAACGAAGCAACCCGCGTGCCCTGCCGCTCTACAAACAGGCCGTTTCCTACAACCGCATCATCCACGAACTCGGGGTCAAAAAGTAACTTGCCCCGGTCCGTTCACAAAGCAAGAGCCTGATTCGTCGGGCTCTTTTTATTTATTGTGTAAAGCCTGAAAAATCAATAGACAATAGGTAATCAATGTAGTATATTGTTATCGAGGGTTAGTTATTTCATTTGTCTGATTTGTGAATGAATATTTTCTTTGGAAGGAGAACTGTTACAGATGAAACGCATGCGCTGGTGGTTGACGGTGCCATGTCTGGTGGCAATGCTTGGCGCAGGAGGATGCGGGGAGAGCGCGGACGGCGCGAAACCTGTATCGGCGACATCGTCTGAGCAGACCGCTGCTGCGGCTCCGGTGCAGACCCAGTTTCACTTTACGAAGGCGGATTCGACGTCGCTGGCGGAGAATGTGCTGTGGGATTACTTGGACGCGTTGGACCGCGAGGACATCGACAAAGTGATGGACTTGATGAGCGAGGAAATGCAAGGGGTCTACCAACTGGATGACCGAATTGCCCTTCGCAATTTCAAGACGGTTCAAGTCAAGCGGATCTACGACATGACAGACCAAGCGCCGAAAGACACGAGATACGTGGAAGCCCGCTACTTCTACGTCGAAGTGAACTATGAACTCTACCATCTGCTCGAAGACAACGACTCCGACGGCGAGAACTACCGTCTGTGCGAAGTGGCGCGGGAAAAGCAAGACTCTCCGTATAAGATCGTGGAGTACTCTCACGTGGACAAGCTCAAGGAAGTCTCTGCCGATTATCAAGAAAAGCAGGGCGAAGCGATTCAACCGGCGCCGAACCTGCCCGTGCTGCTCGACAGCATGCGTCATTAGGGGATTCACTTTCCGATCTTTGATCGGAGAACAAACATACACATTAGAGAACAGGGAGGAAACTACCAATGAAAAAGGCAACTGCACTGGTCATGATGACCGCTGCGATGTCGCTCATGGCATCGTCCGCAATGGCAGCTCCGGCTGTCAAAGAAGTCAAAGAAAACGGCAAAGTCGTCCGCGTCGACGTGGCGGAACGCCCGTCCAACGCAACTCCGGGCGCTGTAACCGCAGGCACCAAACTGATCGTGGACCAAAATTCGCTGGTCGCTCCGGAAGCGTACACCAAGCCGACCTCGATCCGCGTTGGGATCCGCGCGAACAACAACACCGCGAACCCGATCTCTTCCGTATCGGTCGTTCCGTGGTATGACTACAACATCGACGTGCTCCCGAACGAGTGGATCGGCTCCTGGCCGGCTCAATCCCTCAACGCAGGCGCAATCGCAGTCAAAATGTACGCTTGGTACCACATCCTGCACCCGAAATACTCCAACTGCGACGTTGACAACACCGTCAACTCCCAAGTGTACAAAGCAAACTCCCGCTACTCCGCAACCACGACCGCTGTTGACAACATGTCCGGCATCGGCATCTTGAACTCTTCCGGCGTGATGTTCGAAACCCAATATCGTGCAGGCTCTTACGATTCTTCCATCCCGGGCACGAACATCATGTCGCAAAACGGTACCCACTACTGGGCGGACAACGGCAAGACCTGGTCTTGGATGACCTCCTACTACTACCCGGGTTCCACCGTCTTCTACTACTAGGATTCAGTGGAAGTTCGGCAGAACACCAAAAAGCCCCTCGCAGACATCTCGCTGCGCGGGGCTTTTTTTGCGTGCTACTCGCTTTTCTTCTTCTTGGGCTTGGTCTTGCGCTTGGACAAGCGGATCTTCACGATCGTTTCGGTCGAGGTGTGTTTGGAGATCATGTCCGGCGTCAGTTTGCCCTGCGACGTGAGAATCGAGTAGTCAAACGGAGTTTTCAGTTCGTCCTTGGCGATCAGCAGCTCGTTGGCGAGCGCGTCCTTGTCAAAAATGTCCTTCACATACGCTTTCTTGGACAGCACGGCAAATTCGCCGTTGGGCAACGGGAGCACGAGATCGTCCTCGACGTCCTCCATGCCTTCAAAGAACGCTTCGATTTCTTCGAAGAGAATTTTGTTCTCTTCCTTGCGTTCCTTTTCGATCTCTTTGTTCTGGAAATAGCGCAGGATCTTGTCTTCCAGTTCCAGCTTCTTGCGTTCGGCTTTCTCGACGGCGAGTTCTTCGTTTGGAGTTTCGGTTTCGATCATTTCCGTTACGTCTGCCATTCTATATTCACTCCTACTGAGTTATTTCATGAAGAAAAGACACCTTCTCATTCTAAACGATCGCCCACCGGAGGGAAAGGGGCACAATTTGTCGGCATTTGCTACTGTTGTTTTTTTCACATTTCCGCTGTTGCGTGCGTATCTTGTAAACCCATGATAGAATCATCTACGGAAGAGTTTTATTTCGGAGTATATAGATAGGAGTTTTTCCGATGACCTCTAGTATAGAGACCCTGCAACTGCAAGTCCGCCACGAGAACCTTGACGCCCGCTTGAGCGGGATCGCCGAGCAGATGGAGCGTGCGGGCGATGCGGTACACGCCGCGAAGATGCGCGACTTGATTCAAAAACTGACCTCCGGCGAATTCTCCATCGCGTTCTGCGGCCACTTCTCCGCCGGGAAGTCCACGATGATCAACACGCTGCTCGGCGCGGACATCCTGCCGTCGAGCCCGATCCCGACGTCCGCGAACGTCGTGAAGATTCGCGGCGGCGAGTCGTTTGCCCGCGCGTACCTCACCGACGGCGACTACCTCGAATTCGACGTCGCCAAGGATTTGGAGAAGATCAAAAACTACGCGGTCGACGGCACCACCGTCGAATCGATTGAAATCGCTCACCCGTCCGACCTGCTCGCCCCGAACCTGTCCGTCATGGACACGCCGGGGATCGACTCCACCGACGACGCGCACAAAGTGGCGACCGAATCGGCGCTGCACTTGGCGGACGTCGTGATCTACGTCATGGACTACAACCACGTGCAATCGGAGTTGAACTTCTCCTTTACCAAGACGCTCAAAGACCGCGGCAAGCCGGTCTACCTCGTCGTCAACCAGATCGACAAGCACATGGACTTTGAGCTGTCGTTTGACGACTACCGCGACTCGGTGATCGAGGGCTTCGGCAACTGGGGCATCGAGCCGGACGGGTTGTTTTTTACCACGCTGCATGAGCCGGATCATGAAGAGAACATGTTCGAAGCGCTGCAAGAGAAAATCGGCGAGTTGTTCGCCGGACGCGACGCGCTGTTGGTCAACAGCATCGTCTCTTCCGCCGCCTACCTCATCGACGAGCACCGCAAAGTGCAGGCGGCGGCCAACGCCGAGAAGCGCGGCGACCTGCAAGCGCAACTCGACGCCGTCGAGAACGCCGACGAACTGCTCGCGACCGCCGAAGCAGCCCGCGAGCAACTTCAAGCGTTGCAAGCTGCACCGCTCGATCTGCAAGAACGCTTGAAGAAGGAGATCAACTCGCTCCTCGACAACGCCAAGATCACGCCGTTCCAGACCACCGAACTGGCGGGCCACTATCTGAAGAGCCGCAAACCGGGCTTCAAAGCGGGCTTCCTCGCCTCCGCGCGCAAGACGCAAGCGGAGATCGAGAGCCGCCTGCAAGCGCTGCACGCTGACCTCGCCGAGAAAGTCAAAGCGAACATCGACTGGCACATCCGCGAACTGCTCGTGAAAGTGCCGGAGGGATTCGGCATCCGCGACGAGGCGTATGCGAAATCGGTGTACGATCACTTCCACGTGTCGTTCGACTTGGACTTCCTCGCCGGAGTCGTCAAAGAGGGCGGTCTGTCCTCCGACGAATACATGTACCAGTACGCCAAGGACCTCTCCGCCGAGGTCAAGCAACTCTACCGGCAGGAAGCGTCGCGCTTTGCCGAACGCGCCGTGGAGATTGCAAACGCCCAAGCCGAGGAGCGAGGCGCTCAACTGCGCGAACAACTCGCCGCCGCTGACAGCCTGCTGGGCGCACAACAAGCGCTCGCCGACCTCGAAGCTGTGGAAAAAGACTACACAGCACGCCTTCTGCGCGTGCTGACTGGAGAAGAAGGGAAGTAAGGCACGATGGAAGATTTCAAGTCTCAACTCGGTCTCACGGCCGCCCGCCTGCGCACGGCGGCCGATGTGACCGCTGAACTGACCGGCCTCAAGTCGATGGCGCAGGGGATGATCCAGCGCGCGGAACGATTGGAGCAAAATTTGTTCACCGTGGCGCTTTTCGGCGCGTTCTCGGCGGGCAAGTCGTCGTTTGCGAACGCTCTGATGGGCGAGATGGTGCTGCCGGTGTCGCCGAACCCGACCACCGCCGCAATCAACAAAATCCTGCCGCCCAATGACCAATACCCGCACGGCAGTGTCCGCGTGAAAATCAAATCGGAGAGCGACATCACGACCGACGTGCAGCAATCGCTCGCCGTGTTCGGACTCGCCGCTTCGACGCTGGACGATGCGCACAACGAAATCGCCAAACTCGACCCGTCGCAAGTGCTCTCGACGGCGAAACCGCACTTCTCGTTCCTCAAAGCGGTCGCCAAGGGCCTCGCACCGATTCGCGAGCACCTCGGCAGCGAACTGCTCGTCGACATGAAAGAGTTCAAAGCGTTCGTCGCCAAGGAAGAGAAAGCGTGCTTCGCCGAGTGGATTGAACTCTACTACGACTGCCCGCTGACCGCCCAAGGCATCACGCTCGTCGACACGCCGGGAGCGGACTCGATTAACGCCCGCCACACCGGTGTCGCGTTCAACTACATCAAGAACGCCGACGCCGTGCTGTTTGTGACGTACTACAACCACGCGTTCTCCAACGCCGACCGCGACTTCCTGACACAGCTCGGGCGCGTCAAAGACACGTTTGAGATGGACAAGATGTTCTTCATCGTCAACGCGTCCGACTTGGCGAAGGACGAAGACGAACTGCGCGGCGTCGTCGACCACGTCCGCAAAAACCTCGTCGCCTGCCAAATTTCCATGCCGCGCATCTACCCGGTCTCTTCGCAGACCGCGCTGCTTGCCCGCCTGCATGAAAAAGGCAAGCTGCAAGGCTCCGCAGAGAAAGTCTACCGCCAGCGCACCAACACGGTCGAAGGCGAACTGATGCCGGGAGCGGAAGCCCTCGCGCTGTCGGGGCTTGCGAAGTTTGAGCAGGACTTCCTCTCCTTCACGATCCAAGAGCTGACCCAGATCGCCGTGAAGTCGGCGGTCTCGGAAATCCGCCGCGCCGTCACGACGCTCGACGACCTGATCTCCACCGCCAACGAAGACGAGTCCGTGCGCGCGCAAAAACTCCTCGCCGCCGACACCGCGAAGCAAAAAGCCCTGCAAGGCGTGCACGCGGTGGAAACGTCCTCCGAAGAGCGCGCCGTGGAGAAGGAGATCGACGAGTTGCTTTATTATGTCAAGCAACGTCTGTTCTTCCGCTTCGGCGACATGTTCAAGGAATCGTTCAACCCCGCCGTGCTCCAAGACGACGGACGCGATCTGAAAAAAGCGCTGCGCTCCGCACTCGACGAGCTGGTGCGCTACATCGGCTACACGCTCGGCCAAGAGATGCGGGCGACGGCGCTGCGCGTCGAGAAGCACGTCAACCACAGCGCGAAACGCCTCGCCGACCGCATGGGCGACGCCGTGCGCGAGAGTGCGCCGAAACTGGAGTTGGAGCCGTACCAACCGCGCTCGTTTGAGACGCCGGAGTTTGAAGAAACGCTGCCGACATACCGTCCGGAAGACTTCCAAAGCACGCTGGGGCTGTTCAAGTCCGCCAAGGACTTTTTTGAACGCAACGGCAAGCAGGGGATGCAGGACGCGTTGGACAAGCAACTGCAAGCTCCTGTGCAAGCGTACCTCGATGCGGCAAGCCGCCGGTTCAAGGACCTCTACACCGCCGCTCTCCTCGCAACCGTCCAAGACGGCAAGCTCGGCGTGGCGTCCGAAGTGGAAGAGTACTTCGCAGGCATCCTCGAAGCGCTCTCCGCAACGGTCGATGTGGACAAGCTTACGAACTCCCGCGAGACCCTCGCGCAGTTGCTCGCGTAACTTCCGTGATACACCTCATGTGCAGTCGCTCGCGCACCTCCCGCTGAGGTTACCCTTGCGGCATCTGGATACACTTTAAGGAAAACCACCTGACTTTGCTCAGGTGGTTTTTTCTTATTTTCATTGGGTGCGACTTTTGATTTGGGGCTTCGTATGATATCATAATGATATCACTTGAGAATAAACTGAGAATGAAACGGACATGGAAAGGGTGAGGGTTCATGCAAGAGCGGAAAGCGTGGGCGTTAAACGGATTCGTCGGAGTCTTGCTCGTGCTGGCATTGTTCGTCTTGGCGATCGTCTCCGGGGTCAACGGAGGCGTGCCCGGCGCGATTGGAGCGGTGATTCTCCTGTTGTTGGGGATTTTCTCGATGACGGGGCTGCAGATCGTCCAGCCCAACCAAGGGTATGTGGTGATGTTCTTCGGACGCTATCTGGGGTCGTTGCGCCAAGAAGGGTTCTGGTGGACGATGCCGTTGACTCTGCGCAAGAAAGTTTCGATGCGCGTGCGCAACTTCCACACGTCGCAGCTGAAAGTCAACGACGTGGACGGCAACCCGATTGAAATCGCGGCGGTCATCGTGTTCAACGTGGTCGACTCCGCCAAAGCGATGTTTGACGTCGACAACTACGAGCGTTTCGTGGAGATCCAGTCGGAGATCGCGCTGCGCCACATCGCAAGTTACTATCCGTATGACACGTTGGACGACCGCGGCGGCTTCACGCTGCGCGCCAATCCGGACGAGATCGCGGAGCAACTGCAACTCGATCTGCAAAACCGCTTGTCGATCGCCGGGGTCAAAGTGTTGGAAGCGCGCTTGACGCACTTGGCGTACTCCGCCGAAATCGCGCACGCGATGCTGCAGCGCCAACAAGCGGCGGCGATTCTCTCCGCCCGCGCCAAGATCGTCGAAGGGGCGGTCGGCATGGTGCAGATGGCGATTGAGAAACTGCAGAGAGAGGGCGTGGTCGAGCTCGACGAAGAGCGCAAAGCGTCGATGATCAACAACCTCATGGTCGCCATCGTCTCGGAGCGCAGCGCCCAACCTGTCGTCAACGCCGGATCGCTCTACTAGACGGGCGGGATGCGGCATGGCCAAGAAGCAGTTTCCGCTCCGGCTCGACCCCAAGGTCTATGAGGCGTTGGAGCGTTGGGCCGGCGACGAGTTTCGCAGCGTCAACGCACACATTGAACTCCTGCTGCGGGAGTCTTTGAAGCGTGTCGGGCGTCTGAAAGAACAAGAGCCTGACGAGGACCCTTCGTAAAAAGTCAGACCGCCGATTTTGGGGGCGCGACTTTACATGCGATCGTACAGCAAAAGGTCAGCCTTCCAATTTGGAGGCTGACCTTTTCTGTGTGTCGGCTGAGCCGCACGTTGCCTGCTTGCAAGCGGGGCGTAAGACTGGTTTTTTTGTGCTTTTTACGCGTCGTGCGAGTTGACCATGTGGTACGCCGTCTGCGTGAGGCGGTCGTACACGAACTCGCGCAACGGGCCGCTGAGCCCGATTTCGTCGAGCGCCTCGCTCATGCAGGACAGCCACGCTTTGGCGCGGGTCGGGGTGACTTCAAACGGCATGTGCCGCGCGCGGAGCATCGGATGCCCGTACTGGTTGGAGTACAGCGTCGGCCCGCCGAAAAATTGCGTGAGGAAGAGGTACTGTTTGTCGGCAACCGGTCCGAGGTCGTCCGGAAAGATCGGCATCAAGTCCGGATGCTTGCCCACGCGGCTGTAGAACGCGTCGACCAATTTGCGGATCGCGTCCGCGCCGCCCATCATTTCATAGACAGTCTTCTCCGGGGTATCGTGCATGCGGAAGACTCCTTTCGCTTTGCTTCAGTTTTTTATTCTAGCATCATTGACAGAGAGAAGCGAATTCGAATACTATCTAATTAGATGGTCATGAAATATGGAGGGAAGCCGGAATGATGAAAGAGTTATATCCGAAGGCGTATGAGAAAGCGGTGCGGGATTTTTTTACAGAGGACGGGCGGCTGAAGAACATTCCCAGTCAGCATAAGAAGAAACTGTTCATCTTCGAGCATCTCCTCGCCGGACTCGACGCCGAGCGTGTGTATCCGGAGAAGGAGCTTGACGCGTACATCCGGCAGTTTCACGACGACCCCTGCACGATCCGCCGCGAATTCATCATCAACCGGCATATGACGCGGGACGACAACCTGTACAAATTCAACCCGAAGGAACTGTGGGCGAAAGTGTAGGGAGGGGAAACGGTTGCACGAGGCGAATCCTCTACAGTGGTAGTTCTTACATACGGAGGTGCTTCTTGACATGACGCAAATGAAATACCGCAACTTGGGCCGTTCCGGTCTGAAGATTTCGGAAATCGGGCTGGGGTCTTGGTTGACGTACGGCGGTACGGTGGAAGACCAAACCGCGGAGACTTGCATCGACAAAGCGTATGAGCTGGGCATCAATTTCTTTGACACGGCGAACGTGTACCGCCGGGGCGAAGCGGAAATCGTCGTGGGGCGCGCGCTCGCGAAGTACCAACGCGATTCGTACGTGTTGGCGACCAAAGCGTACTGGCCGATGGGCGACGGTCCGAACGACCGCGGCTTGTCGCGCAAACATATCTTTGAGCAAGTCAACGCTTCGCTGAAGCGTTTGAACGTGGACTACATCGACCTCTGGCAATGCCACCGCTTCGACGTGGAAACGCCGCTGGAAGAGACGCTGCGTGCGATCGACGATCTCGTGACGCAGGGCAAGATCCTCTATGCGGGCGTTTCGGAGTGGAGCGCGTTGCAGATTCAAGAGGCGCTGCAGATTGCCGACCGCAAGCTGCTCGACCGCATCATCTCGAACCAACCGCAATACTCGATGCTGGAGCGCTACATCGAGAAGGACGTTCTCCCGCTGTGCGAGCGCGAGGGCGTCGGCCAAGTCGTCTGGTCCCCTCTGGCACAGGGCGTTCTGACGGGCAAGTACACCAAGGGTCAAGCGGCACCGGAAGGCTCGCGCGCGACGACGGAGGCGGCGAACATGGTCAACCGCTTCCTGACCGACGAGAACTTTGCGAAGTTGGACGCGCTGAAACTGGTGGCAGAGCGCAAGGAATGCTCGATGGCGCAACTCGCGCTGGCGTGGGTTCTGCGCAAGCCGAACGTGGCATCGGCGATCATCGGGGCTTCGCGTCCGTCGCAAGTGGAAGAGAACGTCAAAGCGATCGACGTTCAACTCAGTACAGACGACATCGCAGAGATCGAGACCATCCTCTCCGGCAAAGCGGCACAGTAATCACCCGCCATCTCAAGGGCGAAAAAAGGCAGGCTCCTACTCGGGAGTCTGCCTATTTCTTTGTAAAAAACGGAACTGTCACATGAGGGCGTTTGCCCTTATGAGCATGCCACCGTTCACGCGGGACAGTTCCGTTTTTTCCTACAGGTTGTTTCGTTTGAACTCGTCGATCATGTAGTGCGCGGTGCGTGCCGCGAGCGCCATCACCGTCGCGGTCGGATTCCCGCTGCCGGACGTGGGGAACACCGCCGCCGAGCAGATGAACAGGTTCGGCACGTCATGCGCCCGGCACCATTGGTCGACGACCGAATCCTGCGAATCGGCCCCCATGCGCGCGCCGCCCATCAGATGCGCCGTGTCCGACACGACGAACTCCGGCTCGCCGTTTGCCGCTTTGAGGATCGCCTTCATCTGCTCCACCGCATGGTCGATCAGCTTCAAGTCGTTCTCTCCATACGAGAACGTCACTTTCGCCATCGGCATCCCGTACTCGTCCACTTCGTCCGATAATGTCACGCGGTTGTTTGCGTCCGGCAACACTTCGCCGACCATCGTCACCCGCCCGTAGTGGTTGTAGTCGAGCATCGTCTCGCGCAATCGACGCCCCCACACGCCGGCATCGCGCGCCAACCCCGTGCTCATCGCCATCGGGCGCGCCCCGTGCGCATGCAGCGTATACCCGCGAATGAACCCGCGATCCAACCGCGTCTCATAGAAATCCTGCGTCGTCGCCATCACCGGCGTGCCTTTGTACAGCCGAATCTCTTGCTCAAACTTCCCGTACACGTCATGGCTTGAATGCGGCATCAGATACTTGCCGACCGTCCCGCTGGAATTGCACAGCCCGTCCGGGTGTCCCGCGGTCTTCGAATTCAGCAACAGCCTCGGCGTCTCCACCGCAAACGACGCCAGCACGATCACGCGCCCGCGCTGCCGATACTCCTCGCCGTCATGCGTAAAAATCACGCTCTGCGCCCGGCCCCGCTCATCGAGTTCCACGCGCGTCACCATGCAATCGGTCAAAAACTCCGCCCCTTGCGCAATCGCTTTGGGCACATGATGCACGAGCGACGAATATTTCGCGTTCGGCAAGCACCCTTGGTTGCAGAACCCCCGGTTGATGCACGGCGGCCGCCCGTCAAACGGCGCGGAATTGATCGCCAGCGGCGTCACGACCGAGCGGATGCCCAAGCGCTCGCACCCGAGGCGAAACATCTCCGAATTCGCCGAGAGCGGGTCGCGCTCCGGATAGGGAAACGGCCCCTGGTACGCGCCCCACGGGAACGACTTGGGCCCGGAGACGGCGATCTCCTTGGCGATGTACTTGTAGAACGGCGCCAGATCCTCATACTGCAGCGGCCAATCCGCCCCGACGCCCTCAACAGTCTTCATGCGGAAATCGCTCTCATGAAACGGCAAAAAAACACCCGTCCAATGCGCCGACCCGCCGCCGACGCCGCGCCCGGAGTTGTTGTGCCCCATGCGCAGCGGGTTGTTGCCGTCGACGAGGCGCGTGTCTTGCCAACCCAAGTGCGTCATCGACAACTCGTCCGACGCAAAGTCGCTCTGCGGATTCCAAAACGGTCCCGCCTCGATCACGACGACGCGCAGCCCGATCTTGGTCAACTCATACGCCAAGATGCCGCCCGCCGTGCCCGCGCCGACGATCACGACATCGGCTTCCTGCGGGTATTTGCGGTGGTCGAGATCGTCCCACCGCGCGCCGTCATAGTGGCAGACATGATGGTGAATCGGATCATGCTCCTCAGGCATCTCGTTTCGCCTCCCACGGATCGGTCAAGCCGAACTCGATCCGGTAGTACCCGCGCGGATAGGCGGGCCCGCCGTAGCCGATTTCCGACCAGACTTGCGGATGTGAATAGTACGCGCTCACCGTCTCGGTCAGCATCTTTTGAAAAAAAGCACGCGCCGGCAATTCGCGTCCCTCCCGCGTCCGAAGCGTCAAAACTTCCCGCTCCAACCCCACAAGAATCGACGTCTGCTGCTCCGGCGACAATTTGGCAAACGCGTTGCCGTGCTCCGATTCGGCGAGCACGTCCAACGCCGCCAAGCCGTCCTTGATCAAGTCCTTTTGTTTCGGAACGCCGACTTTGCGCTGGTCCTCGCCGATGTCGGAGGAGAGTTTCGCATTGAAATGCTTCACCACATACGCCAACAGCCCCGACCGGTTGTCGTCGAGAAACAGCGCCGCCATCGCTTTGATCAGCTGAATTTCCTCGCCGGTCAACTTCGCGTACGTCTGAAGCGTCTCCAACCGCTTCTGCACGATCTCGCGGGTGTGCTCGTCCCACTGCTCCTGTTCGCGCATCACGTCATAGTTCGGGTAGTGCGTCCGCAAACGTTCGAATTCGCTCATGGACTCGCTCATGGACTCGCTCATGACCTCACCTCCAGAACAGGATGACGAGACCGAGCACGCTCGTCCCTGTGATCATCGCGGGCAAAGCGACCGGCGGCCCGACGAGAAAGTTGCGCATCTCGTACCCGCCGACGCGCTCGCCGATGCCGCGCCAATGCAGAAACGAGCCGACCATCCCGGCGACCAGCGACACCGCCAGCAGGATCGTCAGCACAAGCCACACCCACTGCGGCGTCCAAAACGCATACGTCTCGCACGCCAGCGCGTCGATCGGCGTGGCGATCACCGGCACCCACATCGACCAATGCCGGAAATTCTGGCGGTAATGAAAGATCGTGACCTGCACAAAAATCGCAAAGTACATCAGCCCCAGCAGCACCAGCAACACGCGCTCCAGCGGCCACCCGTACCATCCGTTGACCATACTCCGTCCGCACCTCTCGTAAAAAGTTGTGTTCTCTACCAAGCATTGCCTTGGAAACCCTTGCACAGACTACAGACAGACACTATAATTCTGGAAGGCAATGATTCTTGGACAAAGGTGAGACAACCCTATGCGCATTCGCGGACGCGACAAGTTTTTGCGACAATACCATACGTACATCGAAGCAGGCCGGATCATCCAAGAGGCGACGAAATACAAAGGCCGCTGGCATGAACTGTTTGGCAACGACAACCCGATCTACATCGAAATCGGCACCGGACGGGGGCAGTTTATCTCTCAACACGCGGTGCAAAACCCCGGCATCAACTACATCGGCATCGAGCTGGAATACCTCTTGCTCGGCCGCGTCGGGCACAAAGCCGAGATGGCGGGAGCGGGCAAGAACCTCGTCGTCACGCCTGCCGACGCGTCGCGCTTGAACGACATCTTCGCCCCCGGCGAAGTTTCGCGCATCTACTTGAACTTCTCCGACCCGTGGCCGAAGAACCGCCACGCCTCGCGCCGCTTGACGCACGAGGGCTTTTTGAAACTGTACCGCGAAGTGCTGAAGCCGGACGGCGACCTGCACTTCAAAACGGACAACCGCCCGCTGTTTGAGTTCTCGCTGAACTCCTTGGCGGAAGACGATTGGAAGCTCGCCAAGATCACGCTCGACCTGCACAACTCCGAGTGGGCCGAGGGCAACATCATGACCGAGTACGAACAAAAATTCTCCGAGCAGGGCGTCCCGATCAACCGCCTCGAAGCGCGCCCGCTCCCGAAACGCACCCTTCCGTAATGGACAGGGTGTTTTTTTTGTGAAAGTTTGTCGAAAATATTTAGAATTTTCTTTTAGAGAATTTTGAAGAAATCATTAAAAAACGGAAAGAAAACGGATGTCACCTCCCCAGATTGGAGTTTTTCAAAATTGCAGGTGAGATTGTGTCCCGTTTATACTTTGGGTGTGAGGTTAATTCACTCACAAAAATTTAAAGTAAAAACGGGAGGTTCACACAATGGCGAAGTTCAACAAGAAATTGGTTGGCACTCTGGCAGCATTTGCAGTCCTCGCATCGGTCGTTCCGGGCGTGGCGTCTGCAGCATCCACAGAGCAAGGCAACGCAGTCTCGCAAGCGAAGTCTCAAGCAAAGTCGCAAGCTCCGGACCGCATCCTCGTCAAAACCAAGACCGGACTCGCAAATCCGAATGTGGCGCAAAAGCACGGCCTCACCGAAGATCACAACATCGGCGGCAACTGGTCGGTTCTGAAAGTTCCGGCCGGTCACGTGGATGAATATATCGCGGAACTGAAAGCGGACGCGGACGTCGAAGCGGTAGAAGCAGACGCTATCTACACGATCGACGCGACTCCGAACGATCCGTCCTACAGCTCGCAATGGCATCTGCCGAAAATTCAAGCTCCGCAAGCATGGGACATCACCCAAGGCACGACTTCGCGCACGATCGCGATCATCGACACCGGCGTTGACTTGAACCATGCCGACCTGAAATCGAAACTCGTCGCCGGGTACAACTACGTCAGCCTCAATACCAACCCGATGGACGATCACGGCCACGGCACGCACTGCGCGGGCATCGCGGCGGCGCTCACCAACAACTCCACGAACACCGCGGGCGTGGACTGGAACGCGAAGATCATGCCGGTCAAAGTTCTGAACTCCGCAGGCTCCGGTTATGATTCGGACATCACCTCCGGCATCCGTTGGGCGGCCGACCACGGCGCGAACGTCATCTCGATGTCCTTGGGCGGCGGCACGTTCTCCCAAGCGCAACAAGACGCGATCAACTACGCGTACGGCAAAGGCGTCATCATCGTGGCGGCGGCAGGCAACTCCAACTCCACGACGAAATCCTATCCGGCTGCGTACGCAAACGTGGTAGCGGTCGCGTCCACGACCGAAACCGACGCTCGCTCTTCCTTCTCGAACTACGGTTCCTGGGTGCACGTGGCAGCTCCTGGCTCCAACATCCTCTCGCTGAAACTGGGCGGCGGCACGACCACGATGTCCGGCACCTCGATGGCAACTCCGGTTGTCGCGGGCCTGATGTCCCTGACCTGGTCGAAAAACCTGGCGTACTCCAACGCTTCCGTCATCAGCCGCGTGGAAACCACGTCCGACGCGATCTCCGGCACCGGCACCTACTGGAAATACGGCCGCGTCAACGCCTACAAGGCTGTAAACGGTTTCTAATCTCGAAGCAAAAAAACCCAAAAAAAGCCGAAAGACCCACTAAAAAGGTGGGTCTTTTGTACTGGCAAAAAGTCAGAATATTGAGTATAATAAAACCAAGGGAGGGGATGAAGATGCAGAACCATTTCCATCAAGCTGAGTACTGCGACATGAACTTGGTGCTTGGCAAGACTGATTTGGAGCAATTTATAGGTCAATTGGCTTCCGGCGGGGTGTCTCTCTATTGGAAGGATCGTTCGGAAGACGTCGTCCTCGTAGCCACCACGGGCATTGAGAAGAAGGAGTTTCACTTCCAACCGGCAGAGGGGGGCTTCGTGCTGAAGGGATCGGTGGTCTTGCAAGACAAGCGACTGGTCAACGCCCTCCAATATACATTGATCCGCACCAAGGGGCACGCCGTCGTGAAGCAGATCTCGGAAGGTCCGATCTTGATTTCCAAATTTCACAACGGGGAGGCCCTGCAAATCATGGAGCTGCATGGACCGCGCAAGAAAATCGTGTATGAGAAGCCGATTCGCATCACGAGCGACGATGTGATTCGTGCGTTTAAGAGCCGGGAGATCGAGCAACGCATTCCGGTGCTGAAACTGGAGATGGACTACGAATTGGTGACGCTGTCCGACGCGCTGGAGGCGAACGACCAAGACGCGGTGCGAGACGCGAAGATTCGCCTCGAAGAATTGCGCCGTGAACTGATGCTCTGCGAAGCATTCGACCAAGACATCCCGGAGGTACTCCACTAATCTCATGGATCAGACGCTGATGGAAACCCAAACCTAGGCGGCAGGCTCATTCCGAATTCGGAAGCGAACCTGCCGCCTATTTGTTTTACGTTGCTCTACATTATGCGTCTTCACTGCGCGATTTGACTTCGGTGTAGAGCGCGGTGAGGAATTTTTTGATGTTTAAACGGCACCGCGTGGTTTTTTCCCCGTTTTGGATTTCTTTCATGCGGGTGCGCACGTCTTGAAAGTCGAACAGGCGCGGGGCGTACTGCTCAAACGTCGGGTTGGCGTAGTCGGTCAAGCCGATCGACGCAATTTGCCCGAGCGCTTGCAAGACGGTGCGCCGCAGCCGCTGCTCCATCGCTTTGATCTCGCGCTGCAACTGCTCGTCGGAGATGCGAGGCTCAAGCCCGGTCAAGACCGCTTGGTAGAGTTCTTTGAGCACTGGCACTTCGTAGCGGCCTTCTTGGTCGTGGAGGTACGCCAAGATCTTCAAGAGGTCGCCGGAGCCGGATTCGCCCGCGATGCCAAGCGTGGTCAGCACATCGTGCGCGTGATCGGCGAACGCCTTGCTCGCCGCCGCCGCGAGCGCCCGCCCCGACCCGCTGTGCCCGTCGAGCACGGAGAGCGAGCGGCGAATCGTGGAGAGCGATTGCTCCAATTGCATGTGCTCGATGACGCGCTTCAGCACGGAGAGCACTTCGAGGCGGTTGACCGGCTTGTGAATGAACGTGTCCACGCCGCAGAGATACGCTTCGCCGACCATCTCTTTGTTCTCAACTTGTGAAATCATCACGAAGCGGCCGTTGAAGCCCTGCCCGCGCAAGTCTTGGATCGTCTGGATGCCGTCACGGCCTGGCATCAGCAAGTCGATCAGCACGATGTCGGCGCCGCGCACGTCTTCAAGCGTCACTTCCAGTCCCGAAGACGCCGTTCCGATCACGTCGCCGAGCTCTCCGTCCATCAAGATCCGCTCCAACATGCGGCGGGTGGCGGGGTCGTCCTCGATGAGATAGAAGTTCATGAGATCCACTCCTCTCGTTTTTTTTGTAAAAGTTCTGACGTCGGCATCCGCAGCAAAAACTGCGTCAAACCCGCCCGCCGCGTCATCTCCAAACTGCCGCACAGCGAAGCGGCGAGATCGAGGCAGTGCGAGAGGCCGATGCCGGTCGAGGGATTGCCTTGCGTGTCGTACTTGGTGGTGTAGCCCGGTTGAAACACGTACGCGGCGTCCTCGTCGGGGATGCCGGGGCCGTTGTCCCAGACCGTCCATTCCACAAACGCGTCCGCAAGCCGGACTTCCAGCCCGATTCGACCGCTGTGCCCGATCGCTTCCACGGAGTTGGCGACGAGGTTGTTCAAGATCGAGACCAACGCGTACGTGCGGTTGGTTTCGATGTTGACGTCGCACAGCCATTGAAACTCGATCTCTTTGCCGTGCATCGCCGCGTACTTGCGGTTCGCCTGCACGACAAGCAGCGTCAGGTCCCGAAGCGACAGTCGCTCTTCAATCGTGTCTTGGCGCAAGAGTTTGTCGAGACCGGCCAGGATGCGCTGCGAGTCTTTTTTGAGCTCGTGCACTTCTTCGGCGATCGAGAGCGCGTGGCGGGAGTAACCGGGAGGAAGCGAGCCTGCTTTCTCCTGCTGGATCAACTGTTTGTAGAGGTCGTACGAATTGCGGGTGATGTCTTCGATGTGGCCCATCGACTTGTGCAGGTAGAACCCTTCCTCGTACAGCGAGGAGTTCAGCAGCACCAAGTGCTCAATCTGCGCTTTCTGCTGATCGCCGAGCAAGCGCAACTGCCGAATCATCAGCATGTTGTACAGCCCGACGACGAAGAAAGACCGCAAACATCCGAACAGCGCCAGAATCAGGAACGTATGCAAATCAAACGAGTACTGCGCCCCGAGCGCATCGCGCAGCGTCAACTCGCCGATGTTGGCAACCAAGTCGCCGCCCGCGCCGATCACTCCGACCATCCACGGCTTCTCCAAGTGCCGCCGCAAGTTCGTGAAGGTCAGCACCAGCGCAAACAGCATGTAGTAGACGGTGGAGGGGAAGTGGTACAGCAACGCTTCGTCCCATCCGTGCCCTTGGTTGTGGGACAGGAACACCCGAAACAGCAGCAAAAAACCCCCCACGCACACGCCGGTTTCAAACACGCGCAACTGCTGAAACCAGATCAAGCCAAAAAAGTAACAGGTCGTCCCCAACGAGAAGCGAAACGACGAATCGTCAAACGGGTTCATCTTCAATTCGCCAAAAAACGCCGTGGCCGCCATGATCAAGAGCAGATGCACATACCGATTTCGCACTGAACTTTCCTCCGAACGTAAACAAATCGTAAAAAAGCACCTCTTCCCATAGTACCACGGGAGGAGATGCTTGTTCAGAACTTTTCGACTAGACATTAAATCTCTTTTCCAAACGTCCGGCGACCAGTGAAAGCGAGTAGTTGATCACGAAGTAGACGAGAGCCGCAAAGATCAACGCCGGGAAGACGTAGCTCATCTTCTGGCTGTAGACGATCTGCGTGGTGCGCAACAGCTCTTCCAGCGAGATGATGATCGCAAGCGAGGTGTCTTTGAGCAGCGAGATGAACTGGGAGACGAGCGGCGGCACCATCTTGCGCAGAGCTTGCGGCAAGACGATGTAGCGCAGCGTCTGCACGTACGTCAGACCGCTGGAGCGCCCGGCTTCGATCTGCCCTTTGGGAATCGAGTTCAGACCGCCGCGGATGATTTCGGAGATCATCGCCGATTCGAAGATCGTCAGCGCGGCAATCGCCGCTTGAATCGGCGTGATGTTGATTTTCAACACATCCGGCACCGCGAAGAACATGAAGAAGATGATCAAGAGCAACGGCAAGTTGCGGACGATCTCGACGAAGACGAACAGAATCTGCGAGAGCACCGGGATGCGGGCGTAGCGCAAGACCGCAATCAAGTTGGCGAGCAGAAAGGAGAGTACGATCGACCAGACGGCAACCTCCAGCGTGACGCCAAGACCGTGCATCATGTACTTGAGGTTGGCAGGCGATAAGGCACCGGCAAAGTCCATGTCCATGTGTCAGCGCCCCCTTTCTAATAAGCCCGGTTCAGCCGGCGCTCGATGTACGAGAACAAGAGGCTGAGCGGAATCGTGAGTACGAGATAGAAGATCCCGACAAAAATGTACGTCGAGAACACGTCGAACGTTTCGGAGTTGATGATGTCGGCTTGGTACATCAGGTCGAGACCGGCGACGGCGCCCAGCGTCGCGGAGTTTTTGATCAAGTTGATGCATTGGTTGCCGATCGGCGGGATGACAATTTTGAACGCTTGCGGCAACACGATGTAGCGCATGGTCTGGATGTACGACAGGCCGGACGAACGGCCCGCTTCCATCTGCCCCTTGGGAACGGCGTTGATCCCGGCGCGAATCGCTTCCGCCACAAACGCCGATGTGTACACGGCAAGTCCGATCGTCCCGGACGCGAACCCGCTTAAGTTGAGGTGCAGCACGGGCCCGCCGGCGTAAAACAGAAACACGGTGATCAGGACCGGAATGTTGCGCAAAAATTCCACGTACGCCGTGCCGAACCAGCGCAGCGGCTTGATCGGCGAGATGCGGAACACCGCGATGATCGTGCCGAGGATGAGACAGCCGAGCAGCGCCAGCGCGGAAGACTCGATAGTGGTCAGAAAACCGTCCATGTATTCCTGAAAATGGTCGGTCAAGATCGTGAAGTCGATCATCTGGGATCATCTCCCCCTTTCTAGGAAAAAGGAAGGAGCACAACGTTCATGCTCCTTCCTGTGTCAGGAGAAAAAAGGTAGGGAAGCGTTGCGGCTTACTTCTTCGGATCTTCTTTGAACCACTTCTTGTAGATCGTTGCGTAGTCGCCGTTGTCGTTGATCTTCTTGAGGAAGGTGTTCAGGTACTTGGTGAACTCGTCATCGCCCTTCTTGGACGCGATGCCGTACGGTTCGTCGGTGAACAGGCCGCCGGTCAGGACGAAGGACGGGTCTTGTTGGGACATGCCCATCAGGATCGCGTTGTCGGTGGTCAGCGTGTCGCCTTTGCCCGCTTTGAGCGCGGTGAACGCGTCCGCGTAGGTGTCAAATTCGAGAACTTGCGCGTCCGGCGCTTTTTGCTTGATGTTGGTGACCGAAGTAGAGCCTTTGACGGCGAGGACTTTCTTGCCTTTCAGGTCGTCGATCGATTTGATGTCGGAGCCTTGCTTGACGAGCAGGGATTGACCCGCTTTGAAGTAGACGTCGGAGAAGTTGACTTGCTTCTTGCGGTCTTCGGTGATCGTCATCGTCGCGATGATCACGTCGATGTCGCCCTTGTCGAGCATCGGGATGCGGGTTTTGGAGGTGACTTCCTTGAATTCGACTTTGTTTTCGTCGCCGAGGATGTCTTTGGCCAGCGCGTGCGCGATGTCGATGTCAAAACCGGAGACGGTGCCGGACGCCGGGTCTTTCAAGCCGAACAGGTTGGTGTCGTACTTGACGCCCGCCACCAGTTTGCCGCGTTGCTTGATCGCGTCGAGCGTTGCGGACGACACGGTGCCGGTTTTGGAGCCGGTGTCGCCGGATTTGGAGGAAGAATCAGAAGAAGAGCTGCCGCAACCGACGAGCGTGAGCGCGGCGACAGAAGAGACGAGGAACAGAGAGAGTGCTTTTTTCCAAGTTTTTTTCATGACAGGAGTTGACCCCTTTCAGATGTAGATTAGTGGTTGAGGCGGGAGAGGAACTGGCGGGCGCGTTCTTCGCGCGGGTTGTCGAAGAATTCGGCCGGCGTGTTTTCCTCCAAGATCTGGCCTTGGTCCATGAAGACGATGCGGTCGGCGACTTCGCGCGCGAATCCCATCTCGTGCGTGACGCACACCATCGTCATCCCTTCCTTAGCAAGCGATTTCATGACGTCGAGCACTTCGCCGACCATCTCCGGGTCGAGCGCGGACGTCGGTTCGTCAAACAGCATGATCTTCGGTTTCATGGCGAGGCCGCGCGCGATGGCGACGCGTTGCTGTTGGCCGCCGGAGAGTTGCGACGGGAACGATTTGGCTTTGTCCGGGATGCCTACTTTGGTCAAGTACTTCATGGCGATCTCGGACGCTTGCTCCTTGCTGAGGCCGCCGACTTTGGTCGGAGCGAGCGTGATGTTGTCGAGGACGGTCATGTGCGGATAGAGATTGAAATGCTGGAACACCATTCCAATGTCGCGGCGCAGTTTGTTGATGTCGGTCGACTTGTCGTTGACTTTGGTTCCGTTGACGATCAACTCTCCGCTCGTCACCGTCTCCAGGCGGTTGATGCAACGCAAGAGCGTTGATTTGCCGGAGCCGGACGGGCCGATGATGACGACGACTTCACCCGGTTTGATGTGCAGGTCGATGTCGCGCAGGACGTGGAATTGACCGTAGTGCTTGTTGATCTGCGAGAAATGGATCATGGTGTGTAGGACACCCCCTAAATGACTGCATTTAGAATAGTGGCAATACTACGTCAACATACGCAAACCTACAAAAAACTACTGGGAAAGAATTTTAGCCTCTCGGGAAAACTACGGCAAAAACCCCTGCGGGTTGGAAGGAGGGTCTCAGATGAAGTTGGTGGACGAGATGTATGAACTGTACAAAGACCAATTGGTCGGAGACGAGGAGGACGCGGTCCTCATCGTCAGCGGCATTTTGGGGGAGTTGGAGCGCGAGCACATGCTGGAATGGATTGCAGGAATGTCGCACCTCGAATTGTACGAGATGCTCGGAAATTACTTGGTCGACAAGCTGAAAAACAAAATGATCGAGGAAGGGCTTGGCAAACACGACGGCAACGCGCCGTATGACGGCGGGGTGATCCATTGAGCGGCGTCAAGCAGCGGGGAAGATTGATTCGGCGGATCGATGCGGAGGCAGTCCAATCGCCCGTCACGGCGGAGGACAAAAACCAACGCATGAAGCAGGGAGAGCGGGGCGCGTGGGTCTCGATCGCCGCGTATCTGTTCCTCTCGGCGTTGAAATTGTTCGTCGGGCACACGGCGGGCTCGAAAGCGCTGTTTGCCGACGGGTTGAACAACGCCACCGACATCGTCGCGTCGGTCGCCGTGTTGATCGGCTTGAAGATCGCGCGCAAACCGGCCGACGCCGATCACAAGTACGGGCATCGGCGCGCCGAGACGATTGCGACGTTTGCCGCCGCGTTCATCATGGCGAGCGTGGCGCTCGACGTGCTCTGGGACGGCGTGCAGAGTTTGATCCGCCACGAACCGGTGACACCGGATCTGATTTCGTTGTGGACGGCGCTTTTTTCAGCGGGCGTGATGGTCTGTGTGTATCTGTACAACTCGCGGCTTGGCAAGCGCATTCACTCGCAGGCGCTGCAAGCGGCGGCGGCCGACAACCGGGCGGACGTGCTGGTTTCGCTTGGCGCGATGGTCGGCATCTTGGGAGCGCGCATCGGCTGGCATTGGCTCGACCCCGTGATGGCGCTGGTCGTCGGCCTGATCATCGCCAAGACGGCGTATGAGATTTTTTACGAAGCGGCGCATGCGCTCAGCGACGGCTACGACGAGCGGAAGTTGGGGGAAATTCGGTCGTTGATCCAGGGAACCGACGGCGTGCGCGAAGTGCGGGAGTTGAAAGCCCGACATCACGGAAGCGACGTGCACGTGGACGCCGTGATCGCGGTCGACGCCGGTCTCAGTGTAGAGGAAAGTCACAAACTTACCGATCAAGTGGAACGGACGCTTGCGGCGAGAGAAGAGATCGAGGGCGTGATGATCCATGTGGAGCCGTTCGTCCCAAAGCAAAAAGACTGAGAAAATTAAAAATGAGGCAAATCGTCCATTGTCCCAATGTGTCGCACGTGGGGTATAATGTCAGGTACAGTCGTCACAGTTTGATTGCCTGAGCACATTAAGGAGTTTGAGAATATGCTGAAAGTCGTGCAGGGCTTCCGCAGCCGGATGCAAGAGCGCATCTCGGAGTTCACCTTTCGCTGGTGGACGGATCGTCACGAGGACAACCAGAATTTTTTTTACCACATGGAAGACAAGTTTTACGAGCAGACGCTGCGGCAGGAAGCAGAGGAGCTCTTGGATATCGTGTTTGCTTCGTTTTATGGTTCGGCGCGGGAGCAGATGCTGGAGTGGGCGCGCGAGACCAGCGCCAAGCGCGCCGTGCAAGACGTGCCTCCGGAAGAGGCGATTGAGCGCTTTCGGATGTTCCGGCGGGTGTTGCAGGAGTTTTTCCTGGAGTACGCGCAGGAGCGGCAGATTGCGTTGGAGATGAGTCTGCGGATCGCCGAGGAGCTGACGAACAACGTGGAGCTCGCCATGCAAAACTGGATGGCGTCTTACATGGAGCTGAAAAACTCCTACCTCGACGAGCAGAAGAAGCGCTTCGACGTCGAGCGTCTCGCTTCCATCGGGCAGATGGCGGCGGGCGTGGCGCATGAAGTGCGCAATCCGCTGACGGCAACGCGGGGGTTTTTGCAACTGCTCGCCGAAGTGCAGCCGCATGCGTTTTTGAACATCGCGATGGAGGAGCTCGACCGCGGCATCGACACGATCTCGTCGATGCTCGACGTCGCGAAGCCGCCGGTGCCCGACGCTCCGAAATCGCCGTTGCAGATGTCGGGGCTGCTGAAGCACACCGTCGATCTGTTTCACGACAAGCAGTACAAAAAGCGCGTCCAGTACGAGTTTCACGACGAGGACTGTTTGGTGTTCGGGCGGCGCGAGACGTTGAAACAGGCGTTTTTTAACGTGATCAAGAACGCGCTGGAAGCGATGAAGGACATCGAGGACCCGGTGTTGACCCTCCGCCATTATCGGCGGGGGCGGTCCTTGGTGGTGGAAGTGGAAGACAACGGCACGGGGATTCCGGCCGCCAAACTGCATCTGCTCGGCACGCCGTTTTTTTCCATGAAGGATAACGGCAACGGCTTGGGGCTGACGATGGTGTACCGCACGATGCACGAGCACTTTGCTCATGTCACGGTGCGGAGCGATCAAGGGCAGGGCGTGCTGTTTCGCTTTGAATTTCCGTTGTACGAAGGATTGTAATAATTCGTTATTTGCAATTTCGTGTGACATTGCCCATACTAAAGACTGAGTTTCTTTAGACTAGACTTCGAACGAGGAGGTCTCCGCAGCATGCAGAAAATCCACTTTGTGGGGATCAAAGGCTCCGGGACGAGCGCCCTGGCGCAGATCTACGCGCGCATGGGTCTGAATGTTTCCGGTTCAGACAGCGCAGATGTGTTTTTCACCGATGCTCTGTTGGCTGGAGCCGGAATCACCCGCATCGTGACCCCGTCCGCTGACAACTTGACGGGCGTTGACATGGTTTGCCACTCTCCGGCGTACGGAGATGACCATATTGAGATCAAGACCGCGAAGGAGCGAGGCATTCCGGTGCATTCGTATCCGGAGCAGCTTGGGCATCTGATGAACGACAAACGCACGATTTTGATCTCGGGGACGCACGGCAAGACCACAACGACGTCGATGATCTCCAACCTGTTGTTGAAGACGGGGCTCGATCCGATGGTCGTCATCGGGAGCAAGAACTATGACATCGGCAGCAACTCTCGCTACGGGGAGGGCTATCTGGTCGCGGAAGCTTGCGAGTACCGCCGCAGCTTCCACAATTACAATCCGACGATTGCGATCGTCAACAACATCGACTTCGACCATCCGGACTACTTCCGCGACCTCGATGACGTGTTCAGCGCGTTCCAGACGTTCGTGGACAAAGTGCCGGAGGACGGCGCGCTGATCGCGTGGGGCGACCAAGAGCTGTGCCGCAAGTTGAAGACGAAGGGCCGCACCGTGTTCTTCGGGCTCGATCCTGACAACGACATCTACGCCACTGATCTGGAAGAGTGCCGCGGCCGCTTGAAATTCAAAGTGTGGGAGCGCGACACGCAGCTTGGCGTGATCGAAGTGCGCGCGCTCGGCCGTCACAACGTGCTGAACGCGCTGGCGTCTGTCGCGGTGTCCCGTCTGTTGGACATTCCGTTTGTAAGCGTGCAGGCGGCGTTTGCGGAATTTCGCGGCGTGTACCGCCGTTTCGATTACCTCGGCCAGTTTGAAGGCTGGGAATTGTATGACGACTACGCGCACCATCCGAGCGAGATCGAGACGACGCTTCGGGCGACGAAGCTGTCGTTCCCGGACGATACTCTGTTGACGGTGTTCCAGCCGCACACGATTTCGCGCACCAAGAAGTTTCTGGAGGACTTTGCGCAGGCGTTGACGCTGTCGGATGAAGTGATGCTCGTGAAGATCTTCCAATCCGCGCGGGAATCGGGCGACGAAGCGGAAGCGCTCACGTTCGAGTTGGCGGAACAGATCCGCTCGCGAGGCAAGAAAGTCATCGTCGTGAACAACCTTGAAGAAGGCGCCGATTGGATTCGTCGGGAAAAATCCAACCAGCGCGGGTTGATTTTGACGATGGGCGCGGGCGATGTCCGCGGCATCGCCGAATCGCTGTTGTCTGTAAAAGCATAACGGGAGAGGAGAGACCGGAGGATGTGTCCGGTCTCTTTTTTTGATTTCTTACGGATTTTTTCCGGGTGAGTGAAACAAAGGGTGGTAGACGCGACCACTAACGGTACAGAGAGGGGGCGAGGGACGAAATGAAGCCTGCCGATGAACAGGCGTTTTATGAGATCTACAACGCCTATTACCAAGATGTGTACCGCTATGTGTTCCACACTGTGAAGCAACGGGCGGATGTGGAGGACTTGGTGCAGGAGATTTTTTTGCAAGCGTATCGCAGTTTTATGAAATTTCGCGGAGAGAGCGGGTATAGAACGTGGCTGTTCTCCATCGCGCACAACCACTTGAACTCGATGTGGCGCAAACTGTTTCGCCGCAAGCAGATTCACGAGCAGTACGAGCGGGATGTGCGGTCGGAGCTCACGGAGGACGACGGCGAGTGGAAGCGGATGCTCTTGCAACAAGAGTTGCGGGAAGCGCTGTTGCAAATTCCGGACCATTACCGCGATGTGGTCGTGTTGCGTTACTTGCACGACTTTCATGTGGGTGACGCCGCGGTAATTCTTGGGATGACCGAAGCGAAAGTGCGGATGCTGACCCATCGGGCGATTTTGAAGTTGCGTGACGTTTGGGAAAGAGAAGGAGGCGGAGAGTTGTATGGAAGAGCGAATCCAATTGCCTGAATCTTTGGAAGAAGCGTTGCGGGGAACACAAGGGATGCCGTCGGGTCATGAACTGGCGATCGCCAAAGCCCGCACGTGGCAAAACGTCGTGAAAAAAGGACGTCGTTTCGCCCGGCGCGACCGCTGGCGTCCGTGGCTGACCGGCATCGCGGCGGCGGCTTGCGTGGCGCTGGGGGTGGCGGCGGTTCCGAGCTACTTGGGGCATCAACAGGATGCCGCGACGAGCGCGGATCAGGCTTTGAAGCAGGAGACGATTTACGACAATTACGATCTCGGCTTGAAGATCTTGCGAGAGGGCAACGGGATCAGCGTCGTGCGAAACAAAAAAACGACCCACGTGTTCACCGTGCATTCGGATGACTCCGTCAAAGGGTTGATGACGGGACCGTTTCTCGCGTTTATCGTGTACCCCGCGGGCAGCAGTACGGGGCAAGCGTACTTCATTGACAGCGACAACAGCATCCAACCGATGAGTTTGAGCCAAGATCCGATCGATTATACATGGGTGTACGGGGAGCATGGAGAGGCGTTGCTAACGTACATTGACGAGAACAAACAAATGAAACCCGCCCGCGTGATCCAATACAACACCGCAACGCACCAGGAAAAAATGCTGGCGCAAGCGGAATCTCGCGATCAGATGACGTTTCGTTTTGTGGCGGAAGACCAAGCGGTCGGGACCGGAGCCGGTGAAATGCGGGTGATCGACCTCAAAACGGGCGAAGTCACGTCCGTCGTCTCCAATCCAAACGTGCAGAACATCGTGCTCAGTTCGCTGAGTCAGAAGGGCTTTGTGTACAAGTTGTGGAGCAACGATACGTTGGTGCTGAAATCGTACATGTACCTCTACGCGGAACATCGTTCGATCAAATTCCTGCCCGGGTTAGAGGGAGACATCAACTACATCGGCCAAGTGTTTCCGAACATGGACGAGAACACGTACCTCGTTTCGGCGTTTGTTACATCGCCGGGCGTTACGAATACCGGAAGCGGCACGGACCCTGGGACGCTGACGTTCTACTTGTTCCACGACGACCAAGAGGCGCCGCAAGTCTTGTACAAATTGGATACCACCCGTCACATGGCCAACTATGAAATTTCTCCGAGCAGCTCAGGCGGCAAGCGCCGCCTCATGCCCGCCAACGGCAAAGATACGGCAAATACGAAGCTCTGGCTGGATTACGACCCTGCCACGAACGCTATCACCCCGTACCGGTAAGCTAGCTTGCATTGCGGTTCCGGCAGAAACAGTCTTATAATAAAAGACGATGCTTGTACGGAACCTGCGGGGCTCACCCGCTTACTTAAAGGGGATAGACGAATGCAACAATTCAAAGAATCCATGCTGAACCTGATCATCCAAACCTCGACGAACCTCCCGTCCGACGTGCGCGTCGCGGTGACCAAAGCTCGTCTGGAGGAAGAGCTCGGCAACCGTTCTTCTCTGGCGCTCGACACCATCGCGGAGAACATCGTGATGGCGCAAGAAGAGGAGTCGCCGATCTGCCAAGACACCGGCATGCCGACGTTCCACATCCACGTGCCGGTGGGCGCAAACCAGATCGTCATGAAGAAGCAGATTCTCGAAGCGATCGCCGAAGCGACCAAACTCGGCAAACTGCGTTCGAACTCCGTTGATTCGCTGACAGGGGAAAACTCCGGCAACAACCTCGGCCCGGGCACTCCGGTGATTCACTTTGAACAATGGGAACGCGACGACATCGAAGTCAAGCTGATCCTCAAGGGCGGCGGCTGCGAGAACAAAAACATCCAGTACGCGCTCCCGACCGAACTCGAAGGTCTCGGCAAAGCGGGCCGCGACCTCGACGGCATCCGCAAGTGCATCTTGCACGCGGTCTACCAAGCGCAAGGCCAAGGCTGCTCGGCAGGCTTCATCGGCGTCGGCATCGGCGGCGACCGCACGTCCGGGTACACGCTCGCGAAGGAACAACTGTTCCGCCGCGTGGACGATGTGAACCCGATTGCGGACCTCGCGAAACTGGAAGACTACATCATGGAAACGGCGAACCATCTCGGCGTCGGCACGATGGGCTTTGGCGGCAAAGTGTCGCTGCTCGGTTGCAAAATCGGCGTGATGAACCGTCTCCCGGCTTCCTTCTACGTCTCGGTCGCGTACAACTGCTGGGCGTTCCGTCGTCTGGGCGTAGTGCTCGACGCAGAGACCGGCGCGATCAAGGAATGGCAGTACAAGGAAGAAGTCGACGCGATCGACACCACCAAGAAGGAAGCGGCAGCAGGCGATTCCGGCACCCGCACCGTCGTGTTGCAAGCGCCGATCTCCGAAGAGCAGATTCGCGATCTGAAAGTGGGCGACGTGGTCATCTTGAACGGCGAGATGCACACCGGCCGCGACGCGTTCCACAAGTACATGATTGAGCCGGAGCACACCACGCCGGTTGATTTGAACGGCGGCGTGATCTACCACTGCGGTCCGGTCATGCTGCAGGACGAAGCGGGCGAATGGCACGTGAAAGCGGCGGGCCCGACCACTTCTTCCCGTGAAGAGCCGTACCAAGCGGACATCATCAAAAAGTTCGGCCTGCGCGCGATCATCGGCAAGGGCGGCATGGGTCCGAAGACGCTCAAGGGCCTGCAAGAGCACGGCGCGGTCTACCTCAACGCCATCGGCGGCGCGGCGCAGTACTACGCGCGTTGCGTGAAGAAAGTCAAAGGCGTCGACCTGATGGAATTCGGCATCCCGGAAGCGATGTGGCACCTCGAAGTCGAAGGATTCGCAGCGATCGTCACCATGGACTCCCACGGCAACTCCCTGCATGCGGAAGTTGAGCAAGAGTCGCTCAGCAAACTCTCCGACTTTGCGGCGAAAGTGTTTTAATTGATAATCAGTAAAAAGCCCCTTTCCACGACGTTCATTCGTGTGGAGGGGGCTTTTTTTACTGGGTCAGTCGTAACAAGTACGGAGAATTCGCGTGCCGGGGGCAACTCTTGCCAGGCTTGTACGTACATACTAGTGAAGATCATGTGGAAGGATACGGAGTCCTCACGGGGCGTGATGCCCCGGAAGAATTCCGGTGTCAGAATGGAACTCAACTCGCGCGATTTGCGCTTCATGTCCCACACTCCCATCCTATCAGCAGGAGGAAATTTCCGTGGATCGCAAACCTTCTTTTTTTCAAAACCTCGTCGGCATGTTCAAGGATCGGCAAACTCCGTTTCGCGATAAATTCCTGATCATCGGCGGACTCGTCTACATCCTCTCGCCGATCGACTTGATCCCGGACTTTATCGTCCTGCTCGGCTACACCGACGACCTCGCCGTCGCGATCGGGACGTACCGCGTGTTCCGCCGCGCTTACTCCGGTTATGTGCAACGCACGCAAATCGTATCGGAACAGAAATTCCGCCCGGAGGATCGTTCAGGCCGGACAAACCGCACGGACTCCCCCGACCAACTCCCCCGGCGGTAAAAGTTGCATACCGTCATGCGGATGGATATAATAAGTCAAGAACGTCTAAGACGAGGACAGTATCCAGCCTGTGTGACACCCAGCGAGCCGGGGATGGTGAGAGCCCGGTCGAAAGCAAGCCTGGAGAAGCGCACCTCCGAGACGCCCCCCGAACAGGCGGGGCCGGGTCAGCCCGTTACAGCGCAAAGCGGCTCTTCGTCCCATTCGGTTTTTTCCGATGCGGGAGAGAGCAACAAGAGTGGTACCGCGGGAGCAACAGCTCTCGTCTCTTAACGATTCGTTAGAGACGAGAGCTTTTTATTTTTATCCATCTCAGAACAAAGGTGCGTGCAAACCATGTCCTACAAAAACCAAATCGCGGCCGTCATCGCGCCGCTTGCCAACTTGGAGGAAGCCGATACTCTCCGCCTCCTCGAAACCCCGAAAGACCCCAAGATGGGCGACCTCGCGTTCCCGTGCTTCCAACTGGCGAAGACGCTGCGCAAAGCGCCGCCGATGATCGCCGCCGAACTCAAGGAAAAAATCCAACCGGCACTCGCTGAAGCCGGCGTTCCGGTGGGCAACGTGGAAGTCGTCGGGGCGTACATCAACTTCTTCCTCGACCAAGAAGCGGTCGCGCAAGACGTGATCTCGAACGTCCTCACGGCGGGCGACGCCTACGGTGCCGCCGATCTCGGCCACGGCGCGAACGTCACGATCGACCTCTCGTCCCCGAACATCGCCAAGCCGTTCTCGATGGGCCATCTGCGCTCCACCGTCATCGGCAACGCGCTCGCGAACATCCTCGCGAAACTCGGCTACAACCCGGTGCGCATCAACCATCTCGGCGACTGGGGCACCCAGTTCGGCAAACTGATCGTCGCGTACAAGAAATGGGGCTCCGAAGAAGCCGTCCGTAAGTCTCCGATCCCGGAACTGCTCCGTCTCTATGTGCAATTCCACGACGAAGCCAAAGCCGACCCGTCTCTCGAAGACCAAGCGCGCGAATGGTTCAAAAAGCTCGAAGACGGCGACGTCGAAGCGACCGAACTTTGGCAGTGGTTCCGCGACGAATCGCTCAAGGAGTTCAACAAAACGTACGAACTCATGGGCATCCGCTTCGATTCCCTGCACGGCGAAGCGTTCTACAACGATAAAATGGACCGCGTCGTCACCCTCCTCGAAGAAAAAGGACTGCTCGTCGAGGACGAAGGCGCGATGGTCGTCAAACTGGACGAATTCGACATGCCGCCCTGCCTGATCAAAAAATCGGACGGCGCCACCCTCTATGCCACCCGCGACCTTGCCGCGGCGTTGTACCGCCACGACACGTACGACTTCGCCAAAGCGCTCTACGTCGTCGGCGGCGAGCAACGCCTGCACTTCAAGCAAGTGTTCAAAGTGCTGGAAAAACTCGGCTACGAGTGGGCGAAAGAAATGCACCACATCCCGTTTGGCATGATGCTCAAAGACGGCAAGAAGATGTCCACCAGAAAGGGCAAAGTCGTCCTCCTCGACGAAGTGCTGCAACAAGCGATCGACGACGTGCGCCAAGTCATCGCCGAGAAAAACCCGAACCTCGAAAACCAAGACGCCGTCGCGAAAGCTGTAGGGGTCGGCGCGGTCATCTTCCACGACCTGAAAAACTATCGCTTGAACGACATCAACTTCTCGCTTGAAGACATGCTGACGTTCGAGGGCGAAACCGGTCCGTACGTGCAATACACCCACGCGCGCGCTTGCTCGATCCTGCGCAAAGCGGGTTATGAACCAGCTTCGGAAAAAATCCAACTGCCCGCGGGTGCTCTGGAAGGCGCGGAATCGTGGGCGGTCGTCACGATGCTGTTGAACTTCCCGCACATCGTGCAACGCGCGGGTACCGAGTTCGACCCGTCGATCATCGGCAAGTACGCCATCGACCTTGCTCAAGCGTTCAACAAATTCTACGCGCACGTCCGCGTCATCGCCGACGACCAAGCGGTAACCGCTGCTCGTCTGCACCTCGTCGCCGCGACCGTGCAAGTGCTGCGCACGGCGCTGAACCTGCTCGGGCTGCAAGCGCCGCAGGAGATGTAAGCTCCATGCTCACGCGCTTTGGCTTCACCGATTACGAGAACAAAGTCTACGAGACGCTGCACCACGCCGGGAAACCGATGACCGGCTACGCGCTCGCCAAGGATTCCGGCGTCCCGCGCGGCAAGATCTACGAAGTTCTGCACCGTCTCGTGGACAAAGGCATCATCCTCGAATCGATGACCGGCAACAAAAGCGAATACCAAGCGGTGGACATCGAGATCGTGATCAAGGCGCTGACCCAGAACTTCTATCAAAACGTCGAACAGCTGCGCACCGCCTACCGCGAAGACCGTCCCGAAGTGGACGACCGCGTCTGGATGCTCAAGGAAGATGCCTCGATGCTCTTGACGATGGAAGAATGGATTCAAAAAGCCGCGACCTCGATCCGGCTCTCGCTTTGGGCCGACGAGTTCGAGCGGCTGAAGCCTCATCTGGAAAAAAAGGAAGCGGAGGGCGTGCGCGTGGAAGCTCTCTCCCTCGGCTCCGTCCCGTCCGCACTTCGGCACCTGACCACGTTTCCGGTGCCGGAGTGGGAGCGGCACTCGCTGGAGCGCTGGCGGCTGCTGATCGTCGACGAATCGCGTATCTTGCTGGCGATCTTCCACAACGGCGAGATGAAGGGCGTGATGACGTCCTCGCCGCAGTTCGTGCAGTTTTTTCTGGATTTCTTCTATCATGACGTGGCGCTTACGGAGATCACGAACCGCTATTATGACGAGGTTTTGGTGCACGATGATCAAATACGCAATTTGTTGATCAAGTTGAGGTATTAAATGATAAAGACCCGGTTCTCAGAAATTGTATAGAGTATTTAGATAGTCGCAGGAAATCGGCAACATCGCATCGAATCCTTATCCTATGGAATGACACCCGCGTAGGAGGGATTGTATGACCATCCTCACCTTTGGCTTCTACTGGCTGAACACGGCGGTTTGGTGGGGAGTCATGTGGCTGTTTCTGCAGAAACGCCGGCACTCCACTTCCAGCAGCTTGCGGGCCATCGAGGGGATTTTTTCCGGTGTGGCCTTGGCGCTGGCGCTTTCGTATCTGTTGTTTGCTGTGCATAAATCGGCTGCGATGGGGCTGATTCCTTCGGGATTCACCCAGGTCTCCGCGATTCCCATCGTCCCGACTGCCATTCACGCGTTGCTCTTGGGAGTCGGAGTTTTGGCGTTGTTCACGCTGAACTTCCGCTTTGAGCATCTCGATCGGGAAGTGGCGACGGTGAGTTTGCACTCGCGCTACAGGTATATGATCATGTCTGACAAACGTGCGATCTTGGTGTTTAGCACGGACGGCATATTGCAGGAAATCAACCCGAGCGGTTGTGCATGGATGTGCGACTCGGAGCAGCAATTGATCGGTCAACCGGTGCTGTCCGTTTTGGAGCGATTGGAGCCGGAAGACGCGCACGAGATGTTCGCGCAGATCTCGGGCGGTCAGGTGTTTGAACTCAAACGCGGCGACCACATTCTGGGCGATTTCGAGTGGACGGTACTCTTGGACGAGGACGGCCATCCGGTCGGGCAGATGCTTTGCTTCTCCGACGTCACCGAAGATAAGAAATTTCAGCGCGAGATCATCCAGTCGGAGAAGCTCGCGGTCGTCGGGCAACTGGCGGCGGCGACGGCGCATGAGATTCGCAATCCGCTGACGTCGATCAAGGGTTTTCTCCAGTTGTTTGAGCACAAGTTCAAGGGCGAGCAGGGCGATATGGAAATTCGCGAGTACACGCGGATCATGGTTGAGGAAGTCGACCGGATGGAGAAGATCATCCGCGACTTCCTGCTGATGACGAAGCCCTCCGACGTCACCCGCGAGCGGGCGGACGTCAACGGCGTGATCGAGCGCTTGCTGATCTTGGTGCAAAACCAAGCGACGCTGCGCAACATCAACGTGGAAACCGACTTTGCGGAGTTGACGCCGGTTTCCATGCACAAAGAAGCGATTCAGCAAGTCTTGCTCAATCTCATGCAAAACGCATTTGAAGCGATGAACATCGGCGGGACGCTGTCGATTCGCACGTACGAAGACGACACGTATGTGTCGTGCACGATTCGGGACACGGGGGTCGGGATGACCGAGGAGGAAGTGGCAAACCTCGGCAGCCCGTTCTACTCGACCAAGACGGAAGGCACCGGACTCGGGCTGACCGTTTCGTCCAAGATCATCCGCGAACACGGCGGCGTGCTCGACGTGCGAAGCGAGAAGGGTGTTGGCACCACCATCACCGTAAAACTGCCGAAGTAAGCGAGAAAGACCCGGGCACCAATCGCCGGGTCTTTTTCTTGAGAAAAAAGTGACCCAATCCCTTGCGGGCCGGGTCTTTTTATAGAAAATAGTGACCCAATCCTTTGCGGACAGGGTCTTTTTTCATGGTTAGGCGTTCACGAATTGCTTGACGAAAAACTCGGGGCTTAAGGGTTGACCCGTCGCTTTTTCGATCATTTCGTTCCACGGATAGCGGGAGCCGACGCGGAAGACGTGCTCCGTCAGCCAGGAGCCGACGCGCGGTTCTTCGGTGAGCGACGCGAGGCCGAGGTCGCGCTCCATCGCCGCCAAGAACTGCGACGCGCAAAGTTCGCCGAGGATGTAGTTTTGGTAGTACACCGGCGCGATGCCGATGTGAATCTTCGACGCCCAGTCCGGCTGGTTGCGGTTCTCCGGGCGCGGGACGAGCTGGAAGCGCTCGACATAGTCCCACCACAGCGTGTTCAGGTCTTGATCGGGGTTCGTATACAGATCGCGCTCGAAGTGGGTCATGACCAGACCCCAGCGCATGAAAATCAACATCGCCAGCGTCAGTTGCTTGTGCAGATCGACCGCGACCGCTTGCGCTTCTTCCGCCGGAACGCCCGCGATGCGATTCAGCCACGTCGAGTCCTTGGTCTGACGTCCGAACAGCATGGCGATCGCTTCGGTTGTCAGCGTGTGCGCCGGTTGACGCAGCAGCCACGGCAGGGACGCGTCGTGGTATTTGTCATACACGGCATGGCCCAACTCGTGAAGCATCGTCGACATCCAATAGTCGTTGGACGTCACGTTGCACAGCACGCGCACATCGCCTTCCCGGTCGATGTCGGTGCAATACGCATGCTGTTGCTTGCCGTCGCGCGCGTAGAGGTCGGACGAGTCGAGAATGCCTTGCACGTCGAGGCCGAGGCCGGAGAAGTACGTTTGGGACAGCGCGACGACGTCTTGATCGGCGAAGTAGGCGTTCAACTCCACATCGTACAACTCCGGAGCTTCTTGGAAGAACGGGTCGTAGTAATGCCACGAACGCATGTCGGCCGTCGCGATTCCGAGTCCTTCGGCGAGCGCCGCGTCGAGTTCCGCTTTCACGCGGGCAAACGGCTCGCGGGTGGAAACTTCCAACTGCTCCAAGAGCGTGAACAGCTCCTGCGGGTCGATCGCTTGGAACTGCAAGCTCATCACGTAGTAGTTCTCATAGCCGAGCTTCTTGGCGATTTCGTTGCGGAACTTGACCAGCGAGAGGACGTTCTCCGCGACTTGTGCGCCGATTTGCTTGCTGGCTTCCCAAGCGGCTTTGCGCTTCGCTTCGTCCTTCTCGTTCGTCATGATGTCGAGGATCTGGTTGTCCGAAACCGGTTCGCCGTCGATGAGCGCGCGGAAGCTGGTGAAACGCCCCTCGATCTCCGTTTCGCGGCGCACCATCTCTTCGATGTCCGCCTCGTCGATTTGGTTCTCGGCAAAATTGTGGTAGAGCACGTCCAGTTGGCGTGCCAAGAGCGGGTCGGTCACCGCTCCCGATTCGCGCATCTCGCGCAGTTCGGCGAACGCCTCCCGGTCGGCGTACAGTTTCAGCAAATCGGCTTTCAGTTTGGCGTACTCTTCCTCGTCTTCCGAGCGTCCGGTCGTGGTCGCTCGCCAATACGCTTCATTGGAAAGCTTATGTAAGTCTGCCAATCGTGGCACCATACGGTCGAGAAATGCTTGCAGGCGCGAATTCATGATGTGAGTCCCCCTGTCGAGAGAAATGGAAAAACGTGTTATTCTGATTGTAGCACGCACGGGCCAGAAGGAGGAACAACGATTGTTCGATCCCACCATCTATGACAATTTAAAAGTGGTTTTTGAAGGGGCGCTTTACGACCTCGACCACGACCAGAGACTGCGGGTGTCCGGTCGGGAGGACCTCGTGGACCTCGCGACGATGTCGCGGACGTTTCGCATGCAAGTCCGCAAACCGGACAGTGAAATCCAAGCGACCGTCCTGCTGCAAAGCGGGTTGCTCGACTTTGCGGGCGAACTCCGCCGCGTCCGGCTCGCCGACCAACTGCCGGGTTGCGTCTTGGAGCTGCACTTCGATCTGCCCCCGGAAAAAGCGGCGCACGCCGCCGTCTATGAAAACTACCTGGAGGAAGTCTGGGGCGAAGTGGCGCAATCCCGGCACGAACTTTCCACGGTGCTGATGACCCAACCCGGTGAGGAAGCGGGCCGAGGCGGGTATCGCATCACGCTGATGTTTCGGGCGAAGATCGACGAAGACAACATCCACGACATCGAGCCGCTGTTGCAGCACTTGGTGGCGACGATGGAGTTTTTTGACGAGTCGGAGTAAACTACATGTGTAAACCTGAGCAGGGTCAACAGGATGATCGAGAACAAGGAGCGATACATATGGCATTGAAAGTGCAAGGACAAGTCGCCATGATCACCGGCGCTTCTTCCGGCATCGGCCGGGCGAGCGCGTTGCAATTGGCGGAAGCGGGTTTCCAAGTGGCGCTGGGCGCACGCTCGGTGGACAAGTTGGAAGCGATCGCCGCAGAAATCAAGGAAGCGACCGGCCAAGAGGCGTTCGTCATGCGTTTGGACGTGCGCCACGCCGAAGAGGTCAAAGCGTTCGTCGCCGCCGTCAAGGAACACTTCGGCCGCATCGACTTGCTGTTGAACAACGCCGGCCTCGCCAAAGGCGTGCTGCCGGTCGTTGAAGAAAACGACACGGAGAACTGGGACGCGATGCTCGACACCAACGTGCGCGGGCTGCTCTTGATGACACGCGAAGCGGTGCCGCATATGATCGAGGGCGGCAACGGGCATGTGATCAACTTGGGTTCGATCGCGGGACGGGAAGCGTACGCGGGCGGCGCGGTGTATTGCGCATCGAAATTTGCCGTGCGCGCCATCACCGACGCGTTGCGCCAGGAATTGCTCGGCAAGCCGGTTCGCGTCACCACCGTCGATCCGGGCATGGTGGAAACGGAATTCTCCGTCACCCGCTACCACGGCGATCAGGAAAAAGCGAACGCCGTCTACGCGGGCATGACGCCGCTGACGGCGGAAGACATCGCCGATTGCGTGACGTGGGCGGCGACCCGCCCGAAGCACGTCAACATCGACGCGATCATCGTCAAGCCGCTCGACCAAGCGGGGGCGGGCAAAGTCGCGCGCAGATAGTTTGTTTTTTTAGAAACTAATGAAATCCCCGGCTGAAGTTCAGCATTTTCTAAGCTCCATATAATATGGTAAATTAGAAAGAGGAACTTTTGTCATCGAATTGGCTTACAAAGGGGATTTGCCCATATGCGACATGTATCTGTGGACACGGTGCAACCCGGCAACGTGCTGGCGCGCACGATCTATACAAACGACGGCAGACCCTTGCTGAACGCGGGGGTCCAATTGACGGTGGGGATGTTGAGCACGCTGCGGCGCTTGGGCGTCTCGATGCTGTTCATCCAAGACGCGCGCTTTGCCGATGTGGTGGTGGAGGAAGTGGTTTCCGAGACCACGCGCCGGGAAGCGCTCAGCAATTTCGCGACGGCGGTACAGCACATCCAAGGCGGGAGCGAGTTTAACACCAAGACGATTTCGCAGGCGACCGGTTCGATCATTGACGAGATCATGAAGAACAAGAAAGTTCTCGTGTCGCTCTCCGACATTCGGACGAAGGACAACCGTTTGTTCCTGCATTCGATCAACGTGACGATTCTGTCGGTGGTGATCGGGACGAACATGGGCCTCAACCGCGCGCAGTTGAGCGACTTGGCGATGGGGGCGATGTTCCATGACATCGGCAAAATCGAGTTGCCGGAGAAAGTGCAGAAGGAAGAAGTGAGCGATCTGCCCAAGGGGATTTCGAGCGACGAAGCGCATACGTGGCGCGGGTACAAGCGTCTGCGCAAGAAAAACGAAATCTCCATCATCGCGGCGCATTGCTGCTTGCAACATCATGAGCACATCGACGGCAGCGGGTTTCCGCGCGGCTTGGCGGGGGATGAGATCCATCCGTTTGCGAAGATCGTGGCGGTGGCGAACGCGTTTGACAATTTGATTGCGGGCAACGAGGACACGAAGCCGATGTTGCCGCATGAAGCGACGGAATTGATGATGAGTTTGGCGGGCAAGCAGTTTGACCACGAAGTGGTGGTGCAGTTTCTGCGCTCGGTGGCGGTGTATCCGACGGGGGTTTCGATCAAGCTCGATAACGGTCAAGTCGGCATGGTCGTCGGCCAGCACAAAGGTCTGCCGTCCCGCCCGATCGTTCGCGTCTTCAAGAAGGAAGAAGGCGAGTGGGAGTCTCACGATGTGAAGGAACTCGACCTCGCGAAGGAAACGACACTGTTTATCCAGAAAGTGTTGACGGAATAGAAAAAAGCACCTCGTCCAGCGTGGGCGGGGTGTTTTTTCGCCATGAGCGGGCAGCAATTAGCAAGACGTTCCGTACGTAAATCGTAGGGTGCATGCAGGGGGGACTGCGCTGTTGGCTTGCAGGGGGTTGAGGTGCGGCTTTGCAGAATGCATCTCGCGCAGCGGCAGTTTATTTTTTGAAGGGGTGTTATTCATTGGCATTTTTGCATGGGTTTTTACTGGCATTTGGTTTGATCCTGCCCCTTGGCGTGCAGAACGTGTTTGTTTTCAACCAAGGAGCGCGGCAGAGTGCTTTTGTACGAGCGTTGCCGGTGGTGGCGACGGCGACTCTGTGCGATTGGCTGTTGATCTTGCTCTCTGTGTTCGGCGTATCGCTGTTGGTGCTCGAAGTGAACTGGGTGCGCTGGCTGCTGATCATCGGAGGCGTGTTGTTTCTGCTCTACATGGGTTGGCTCACGTGGAAAAACGCCGCCTCCGCCGACCAGCCTGAAAAAACGGAAGAGCCCGTCGCTTTCTCCCCGAAGCGCCAAATCCTCTTCGCCGCTTCGGTCTCGCTGCTCAACCCGCACGCCCTGCTCGACACCGTCGGCGTGATCGGCACGTCGTCGCTCTCGTACGCGGGCTCGGACAAAGCCGGCTTCACGACCGCGTGCATGCTCGTCTCCCTGCTCTGGTTTCTCTCGCTCGCGTTCGCCGGACGCCTCGTCGGGCGGATCAACTCCGGCATCTTGCCGTTGATCAACCGCATTTCGGCTGTGATCATGTGGGGGAGCGCTGTGTACATGTGTACCACCTTATTGTAGACTAGACTTGAACCCCTATCGATAGAGAGGAGTCCAATTCTCGTGTCCAATCCCAAGCGCACGCTTTCTCGTACACAGGCCATTCCGCTGTTCGAGGCGGTGGAACTCCGCCACAGCAGCCGTTCCTATACAGGCGAGCCTCTCGCCGCCGATACCCGTCAAAAACTTCAGACTTTCCTCGACTCCGGCTGGGAACCGTATCCCGACAGCGACACCCGCGCCGTGCTCGTCGAAGGGACCGACCAAACGTCCCGCATCTTCAAAGGCTTTATCGGATCCTACGGCGCCGTCACCAACGCTCCGGCGTTGATCGCGATCGTCGCCAACCTCGACGCTCCGTACTTTTACGAAGCGGCGGGGTACATGGGCGAACAGTGCGTTCTCTACGCGACGGCGCTTGGACTTGAGACTTGCTGGGTCGGCGGTTTTTTCAAACCGGACGAAGCGGGCCGCATCGCCGGACTGAAACAGAACGAGCGCGTGCTCGCCGTCGTCGCCGTCGGAAGCGCCAAGCAAGGCGGCATGGCGTCGCTGTATGAAGGTCTGTTCAAATTCGGCAGCACCAACAGAGGCAAACGCAAGTCACTTGAGGAAATCCATTACATCGAAGACAAGACGCCTCCGCGCTGGTTCTTCCGCGCCTTGGAAGCGGTGCAAGTCGCGCCGTCCTCCTTCAACAAACAACCGTGGCATGTTCGCTATCACAAAAAAGGCATGATCTCGTTTACGTTCCTCGAAGAATACAAGGAAAAAAAGCCCCTGTTCCCCGGCGCTCCCAACTCCGTCCGCCTCTGCGTCGGCATCGCGATGGCGCACTTCCGCGTCACGTTGCGGGCACTTGGCGTGGACGGACATTGGATTCCGGAAGAGGAGCAGCCAAACTTTGTCGCGACGTTTCTCATCCCGGAGATCGTGGATGATCTCGACACCTTGAACGGATGGGAGGAGGAAGAATCATGAGCGACCTGTTGTTCACCGTGCAAGACCACATCGCCACGATCACCTTGAACCGGCCGGACGCGCGGAACGCGTTCTCCGTGCCGATGATCGAGGCATGGGTGGAAGCGCTCGAAGAGTGCCGCGACAACGACGACATCCGCGCCGTCGTCGTCACGGGCGCGGGACGTGCGTTTTGCTCCGGCGGCGACGTGCGGGCGATGCGCGAGGGCAAAGGCTTTCTCGCGCAAGGCGATGCCCAACTCGACACCTACTCGACCGGACTCGCCCGCAAAAACTCGCTGTGGAAGCTGATCCAGCGCGTGCCGCTGACGCTTGAACAAGTGGACAAACCGGTGATCGCCGCCGTCAACGGAGACGCGGTCGGTGCCGGATGCGACATGGCCTTGATGTGCGATTTGCGCGTGGCGAGTGACAAGGCGCGATTCTCCGAAGGGTATGTGAAGCTCGGCATCGTGCCGGGCGACGGCGGAGCGTACTTCCTGCCGAAGCTCGTCGGGATGGCGAAAGCGCTGGAACTTTTGCTGACGGGCGACATGATCGACGCACACGTGGCGGAGCGCATCGGCCTCGTCAACCGCGTCGTTCCGGCAGAGAGCGTCTTGGACGAAGCGTACGCGCTCGCCCGCAAGATCGCCGCACAACCGCCGGTCGCCGTACGCCTGATCAAGCGCGCCGCCTACCAAAGCCAGCGCACCGACCTGCGCACGGCGCTCGACCTCGTCTCGTCGCATATGGCGATCGTGACGGAGACGGAAGACCATCTCGAAGCGGTGCGCGCTCTGTTGGAAAAGCGTCCGGGCGTGTATCGCGGCCGATAATTTTTTGCGTGCAGAAAAACAACAACCCCCCTATGGCAACGCTTGGTTGCGGCGAGGGGGTTTTTTTCTGTGGTATAATGGTGGGCAGAGTGACTAGAACGGAGGACAACCCCTTGTTGAAAAACAGCAACTTTCTCATCGTGGACGGCTCGTCCCTGCTTGTGCGCGCCTACTTTGCCAGCGCGTACGGCGGGCGGATCATGCAGTCGTCGCGCGGTGTGTATACAAACGGAGTTTTTGGTTTCATGAACATGTTGTTGAAGGCCGTCGAGCAGATGCAGCCGACGCACTTGTTTGTCGCGTGGGACGTCTCCCGCGACACGTTCCGCCGCGAGCTCTACCCGCAGTACAAAGGCACGCGCGGCGAACTGCCGGACATGCTGCACCCGCAGTTTGACACGACGAAGGAAGTCCTCGACGCGCTCGGCGTCCCGCAGCACTTGGACGAACGCTACGAAGCGGACGACATCATCGGCACCCTCGCGCACAAAGCGGCAGACGAAGGCCACGACGTGCTCGTGCTGACCGGCGACCGCGACGCGCTGCAACTCGTGCGCCCGAACGTCACCGTCGCGATCATGAAAAAGGGCATCACCGAAATGAACTACTACACGCCGGCAACGCTGTTTGAAGAATGGGGCTTGACCCCGTCGCAGATCATCGACCTCAAAGGTCTGATGGGCGACACGTCCGACAACATCCCGGGCGTGCCGGGCATCGGGGAGAAGACCGCCAAGAAACTGCTGGCAGAGTTCGGCACCGTCGAAAACCTCATCGAGAACCTCGGGCAACTGAAAGGCAAGATGAAGGACAAAATCGAAGAGCACCAAGAACTCGCCCGCCTCAGCAAAACGCTCGCCACCATCGTCCTCGACGTGCCGCTTCTGCACACCGTTGAAGACTGCCGCCTCTCGATCAAAATGGAGACGGCGAAGGAAAAACTCTCGGAGCTCGATCTCAACCGCGTCTGGACGCAACTGACCAAGGTTGCCGGGACGACCGCGTCGTAAGAATTTCATAGAAGCAGATCCTGCGACCGGTTCTCTCCACAGAGGACGGGTCGCTTTTTTGGATCAAACGGGTACGGGCCGCGTGTCGGGGATGGACGTCTCGCCGCCGCGAGGGTGATTCTTTTGGAAGAAACGTTCTAGGGGCTTTCTTCTTGGGCGCAACTGCGGTATCTTCTAGAGAGATGAGGTGATGAGCGGATGGATTTTTTTGCGCGTGCGGTGCAAGGCGTCGTGCAGTTTTTGCAAGAAGCGGTGGAACGGGAATGGAGGTCGCCGGAGGAACGGCGCTTTCACAGCCAGTTGCAGGGCGCTTGGTTTGACGAGGTCGCCGGGTGGCTGGAGCGTTTCGCGGGACATGAGATATGGCGCTATGCGCCGGATCGTCTGGACGAAGTGCGGGCGTACGCGCGCGGCGCACGCGACGAGGTCGGCGGGCTGCTGAATCTCCTCGAACCCCAGCTGGCGACGGCGGTGCTGTGCGGATTGCGTGCTTCGCAAGGACTCGGCTACACGCAGGAGCGCTTGGCGGAGAATCTGGGCGTGGAGACGGCGCTGGTGCTTTCGTGGGAACGCGAAGGCTATGCGCGCCTGCGAGCGCTCGTCAGCAACCGGACGCCGTTGCTCGCGTTCTTGGCGGCGCTGGCGGCGGAGCGGGACGAGCAGGGCGCGTTGCATGGACGCGAGACGGACGAGTTGAAGGAACGCGACGCGTTGTTTGGACGCGTGAAAAGCGAGTTGGCGGAACACGACGCGTTGAACGGACGCGGGACGCCGGAGCGCTGCGATCTCGCACGCGAGCCGCATGAAACGTTCGAATCGCTGCTCGACCAAGCGCGCACCCGCCCGGATTTCGACCTGCGCCGTTTCCTGACCCCAACGGACGAGTTGGAGTTGCGGCGTTGGTTCCACAGGTGGGGCGTGGAGTCTGTTTTTTCCGAAGAGGGTCGAGAGCGGGCGGCGGCGTTGGTGCAGGCGCGCTTGAAATGGGAGATGGCGGTTGGAGAGGAGGAGGACGAAGATGCAGGAGCTTGAGCTTGATCTGCGCGAACCGCTCAAGCGGTACTTTGGCTTTGACAGCTTTCGCGGCGGGCAGGAGCAGATCATACGGGCGTTGCTGGACGGCGAGCATGTGCTCGGCATCATGACGACGGGCGCGGGCAAGTCGCTGTGCTACCAGTTGCCGGCGCTGCTCCTGCCCGGCGTGACGCTCGTCATCTCGCCGCTGGTGGCGCTGATGCACGACCAAGTCGAAGCGCTGTACCGCCGCGGCATCGACGAAGCGACGTACCTGAACTCGCTCCTCTCCCCTCAAGAGTTGAAAAACCGACTCGCCGGCATTCGGCACGGCGCGTTCAAACTGGTCTACATCGCGCCGGAGCGGCTGAGGAGCCAGGAGTTTTTGCAGCTGTTGCAGGAGATTCCCGTTTCCATGCTCGTCGTGGACGAAGCGCACTGCATTTCCGAGTGGGGGCATGACTTCCGCACGGACTACTTGCAGATCGGCGCGGTGCGGGAGAAGATCGGGCACGTGCCGGTCCTTGCGTTGACGGCGACGGCGACGCCGGAAGTGCAGGAGGACATCCTCATTCAACTGCGGATTCTCAATTGCCGCAAGTTCGTCACGGGGTTTGACCGTCCGAATCTGGCGCTGGTGTTCCGGCGCGAAGAGACGAAGGAAGCGAAGTACCGCGCGGCGTTTTCGTTTTTGCAAAAGCAGGACGGAGCGGGTATCGTCTACGCGCCGTCGCGCAACGAGTGCGAAGAAGTGGCGCGGTATCTGCGCATGGCGCTGCCGGGTGAGCCGATTGCGTTTTACCACGCGGGCTTGCGGCCGGAAGAGCGGCGGGCGGTGCAGGACGGATTCATGTCCGGTCATGTGCGCATCGTCGTCGCGACCAACGCGTTCGGGATGGGGATCGACAAGCCGGACATTCGGTTTGTCGTGCACTTGCACGTTCCGGCGAGCGTCGAAGGTTATTACCAAGAGGCGGGGCGCGCCGGGCGGGACGGATTGCCGTCGGTGTGCATGACGATCTACAACGAGCAGGACCGGGCGATCCATCATTACTTTCTGAAGCGGGAGTTTCCGACGGAGCAGGAGTACGACACGGCGTTTGAGTTGATGCGGTTGCACAGCAGCGAGGGCGGCGTGTTTCGGGGTTCGTGGCGCGAGATGACGCGCTGGCCGGGGTTGGATGACGACCGGCTGTCGCTGCTCGTTCACCAGTGGGAGAACATCGGCGCGATGGAGGTGCTGGATCTGACGGGCGACGCCGTGATCTTGCGGTTGGACGTCGAGCGGATGCGTTCGCGCAAAAGCGACGTGCTCCAAGCGATTGAACGCTTGAAGTTGCGCCGCTTCGGGAAGCTCAACCGCGTCGTGGATCTGCTGCACTCGCCGCTGTGCCGACGCGAAGGGGTGCTGGGGTACTTTGGACAAGCGCTCACGGAGCGGCCGCGCGTCTGTTGCGACATCTGCAACCCGGAGCTCTCGAAGAACCCGACGCTGGTGGACGTGACGCTCGCGAGTTTGAACTGGGGACGGGTGTTGATGGATCTGTTTCCCGAGGAGAAGCTCGACCCGCGCATCGGCGAACCGCTGCGCCTCGCGATGACGGCGGGCGAAGAAGCGTACCGCGTCGGTCAGCAGGGCAAAGCGGACGAGTTGCCGCGCCTGTACGAGATGTTGAATTCGCCGTCGGTGACGACACGGCGGATGGCGTGTTCCGCGATCGGCAAGATCGGGCGGGCGGAATCGGTGCCGTACTTGGTGCCGCGATTGGAAGACACCAATCCGCAGGTGCGGCAATATGCGCTGAAGGCGCTCGCGAAGATTGACGACCGGCGCTGGATCGGGCCGGTGCGCGAGCTGTTGCGCCGCGAAGATAAGGAGTACAACGTTCGGCAAGCCAAACAGATGCTGGAACAGATGGGAGAGCGAGTGGAATGAGCGAAGTTCGGGGAGATGCCGTCGTCACGGTGGCGGAGTTGAAACAGCAGGTGAGAGAGTTTACGGAAGCGCGCAACTGGCATGTAGAGGGCCATCGTCCGAAGAACTTGGCGATGAGCATCGCCATCGAAGCGGCGGAGTTGATGGAGCACTTCCAGTGGCTCGACAACGACGACTACGCGGACGAAAAGCTGAGCGCCGAGAAACGCGAGCAAGTGCGGATGGAAGTGGCGGACATCGCGATCTACCTGCTGAGCTTCTGCAACCAACAAGGTATTGATCTCGCCAAGGCCGTTCAAGATAAGTACCAAATCAATGAAAAAAGGTTCCCTGTTGAGAAGTTTGTAAAATAACAGGGCAGAGGGAGCGCAACATGGCGAGAGGTTTTCAAAAAAACACCCACAGCGGCACGCCGCGTGCAACGGGCAAACCCGAGAGCAAACCGAAGAGCAAGCAGTTCACCGTGCAGGAGTCTGAGGAACTGTTGGCTTTTTTGCTGAAGAGCATCACCAACCTCAGCCGCAATTCGGTCAAATCGCTGCTGGCGCGGGGAGACGTTCATGTCGACGGCGTGTCGGTGACGGCGTATAATCATCCGCTCAAACTGGGGCAAACCGTCTCCATCGGGGAGAAAAAAGCCCCCGTCGCCGAGCCCGCCAAGATGCAAGGCGTGGAGATTCTCTACGAAGACGACGACGTGATCGTGATTGAAAAAGCGTCCGGGCTGCTCTCGATCGCCACCGAGAAAGACGCGGAGGAGTTGACGGCGTACCGGCAGTTGATGGATCATGTGCGCCGCACCGACCCGCAGAACCGGATCTTCGTCGTGCATCGACTCGACCGCGACACGTCCGGCGTGATGATGTTTGCGAAGAGCCAAGCGGTGAAAGAGAAACTGCAAACCAACTGGCAAGACGCGGTGGAAGAGCGGACGTACATCGCGCTGGTGGAGGGCCAAGTGAAGAAGAAGGAAGGCACGATTTCTTCGTGGTTGAAAGAAACCAAGACGCTCATGGTCTACTCCAGCCCGACGCCAAACGGCGGGCAGCGTGCGGTGACGCATTATAAAGTGCTGAAGTCCAACCGCAACTTCTCGCTGCTGGAAGTGAATTTGGAAACGGGTCGCAAAAACCAAATTCGCGTACATATGCAAGACATCGGCCATCCGATCGTCAACGACAAAAAGTACGGCGCCAGCGGCAAGGCGATGGCAAGACTGGGCCTGCACGCGCGAGTCCTGTCGTTTGTACATCCGACCACGGAAAAGCTGATGCGTTTTGAAACCAAGATCCCGAAGATGTTTTTGAACGCGTTTCGGGAGAGCGGGAAGTAAGGACGGCAGATCATCGGTTGATAAGGGAGTTCCTCGCGAAGGACTCCTTTTTATTTAGCAGGATCTGATCGGACAGAGTTGAATCTATAGAATATTGTTGAATCTACACTCAATAATGAGTCTATACATGAATCGGTGATTCGGTCGAAGCCTTGAATTTCCGGAAAGGAATAGTTGGAAGATGGACAATCAGTTAAACCGCTTGGATGTTTTCGCTGCGTTGGAACGGTCGCTCGCGATGATCGAATTCAATCTCGAGGGACAGGTTTTGTGGGTGAATGAGATTTTTGCCAGGGCAATGGGCTATCGTGTCGTCGACATGATTGGAATGCACCATCGGAAGTTTTGTACGTCTGAGTATGCCGGGAGCCCGGCTTACCAAGAGTTTTGGAAGAATCTGCGCCAAGGCAAGGCGGTACAAGATAAGGTTCAGCGCGTCGCCAAGGACGGGAGGTTGCTCTGGTTGGAAGCGACCTACACGGCTGTCCGCAACGAGCGAGGGGAAATCCTCGGTATTGTCAAAGTGGCGACCGATATTACAGCGCGTGAGGAAAGCACGCTTCAGCTCACCGGAAGTCTTCAGTACATGGCCGACGAACTGCGTGCCCGCGCGGAGGAAGGGATTGCTCGAAGCGAAGATCTTTCGAAAGCGATTCAGAAAAGCGTGGACGTCGCCGAAGACAACATGGCTGTCCTCGCGTTGCTCGTGGAAGAGGTCAAGTCGATCCGCGGGTTGGTCGAGACGATTCGCCGTATTGCCCAACAGACCAACGTGCTGGCGCTGAACGCCGCGATTGAAGCGGCACGGGTTGGAGAAGCGGGACGCGGGTTCAACGTTGTCGCCGACGAAGTGCGCAAACTGGCGCGACGGGTGCAAGAAACCACAGAGATGGTCAACACCAGCGTGAAGAACATCAACAGCCAAGTGGAGAACATCGAAGCCGGCACTCAACTCTCCCAATCCACTGTCGTCGACTCCAAACGCCTGATCGAGCGGGCGAATCATGAGTTCGTCGGCATCGGACAAGCGGCGAAAGAGCTGGAGGAGCAGTCGAGGCTGCTGGCGGAGTTGTTTTAGTGCGTTTCGTGTCTGGCATGGAAAAAGAGGTGCGAGGATAGGGGGAGCCTATCCTCGCGCCTCTTTTTTGCGATGCCAATGCGTTCCACTGCTTTTTTTGTGTCTTCTTGCCCTCTTACACCAGAGAGACTTTGTACTCGCGCATCCACGCGTCCATCTGGATGATGTGGTCGTAGTAGTTTTTCAACGAGACGAAGCCGGAGCCGGTCGGCCCTTCGTAGTACGCGGCTTGGCGGACTTTGTCGCGGTCGAACAGGTCGAAGATCGGGGAGGTGCCTTCCTCGACGATCTCGCGCACGCGTTGCTTGACGCCGTTCACGTACGTCGGGTTGTGCGTGACCGGATACGCCGTTTTGCGGCGGCGCACCACGTCTTCGGGCAGGACGTGCGAGAAGGCCTCGCGCAGCAGACCTTTTTCCACGCCGCCTGCGAACTTCATCTCCCACGGCACGTTCCACATGTATTCCACCAAGCGGTAGTCGCAGAACGGCACGCGGACTTCCAGCGACGCCGCCATGCTCATGCGGTCTTTGCGGTCGAGCATGTAGGGGAGGAAGCGGGCGATGTTCAAGAAGAAGATCTCGCGCGTCCGCGCGTCTTCCGCCGATTCGCCCGCCAGTCGCGGCACGAGGCTCAGGGCTTCTTGGTAGCGCATCGCTTGATGCGCTTTCGGGTTCAAGCGCTCCATCACGTCGGGAAGCACCGCTTCTTCCAGTTTGTTGCCGCCAAGCGCCGTCCACGGGAAGTTGTTGATGCTGCGCATCTCCGGCGTGTAGTACCACGGATATCCGCCGAACACTTCGTCCGCCGATTCGCCGGAGAGGGCGACGGTGACTTCCGGTTTCATTTTTTTGAACAGGGTGTAGAGCGACGTTTCGATGTCGCCGGTCGCCGGCAAGTCGCGGGCGCGCATCGGTTCGAGGATGTCTTCGAGCAGGTCCGGCGTGTCGAGCAAGATGATGTGGTGGTTCGTGCCGGACGTGTCGGCGACCCGCTTCGCCCACGGCGCGTCGAGGTCGCGGTGCATCGGATTCGCTTTGAAGTCGCGGTCTTCGTCCACGAATTGCAGCGAGTAGGTGTCAAGTTGACGGCCTTCTCCCTTGAACGCGAGCGCTGCCACCGCCGAGACGCCGCTGGAATCGAGGCCGCCGGAGAGCATCGTGCCGATCGGCACGTCGGACACGAGTTGGCGGGTGATCGCGTCTTCGAGCAAGTCGCGCACGTGTTGCACAGTCGCCGCGAAATCTTCGGTGTGCTCGCGGCTTTCCAACTTCCAGTACTGCGTCACGCGCACGCCGTTTCGGGTGACGAGCACGGTGTGGCCCGGCAACACTTCGGTCACGCCGCGATAGATTCCTTGACCCGGCGTGCGGAACACGCCCATCGCCATTAACTCGGTCAGGCCGTCCTGATCGACTTCCGGTTTGACGAGCGGGTTGGCCAAGAGCGCTTTCATCTCCGACCCGAATAGGAACGAGCTGCCGCGCTGTGCATAGAACAGCGGTTTGACGCCGAGGTGGTCGCGGCCGAGGAACAATTGCTGTTCCTTCTCATCCCAAATCGCAAACGCAAAAATCCCGTTGAACTTCTCCACGCAAGAAGGGCCCCACTCGATGTAGGCGCGCAGCAGCACTTCGGTGTCGGAGCGCGATTCAAACACATGCCCGCGGCCTTCGAGTTCGCGTCGCAGTTCGCGGAAGTTGTAGAGTTCGCCGTTGTATGTAATGGCGTAGGTGTTTCCGCCCGCTTGTCGCACCATCGGCTGCACTCCGCCGTTCGGGTCGATGACGATCAAGCGGCGATGCGCCAACCCCACGCGCGGTGCCAGCCATTGACCGCCCGCATCCGGGCCGCGCCGTTTCAAAGTATCTGCCATCGCCGTGACGACGTTGCCTTGCTCTGTCAAATCGCGTTGCCAATCCAACCATCCGGTGATTCCGCACATGTTGTGTCATCTCCCTTTTTCTCGTAAAAAATGAACGGTCGCGTGTCAGGCTCTTTTTTCAAACGTGACCGGGTATTCCTTGACTGCCGTGAACAGCGGGTACGGCGTCGGCTCGATCTTGGCACCCTCAACCAGCGCGAGGTTGCACAGCGTGTTCACGATCACTTCCAGCGCGATCTGCCCTTCCAGACGTGCGAGCGGCGCGCCCAAACAGAAGTGGTTGCCAAAGCCAAACGTGATGTGCGCGTTCGGCTGGCGCGTCGGGTCGAATTGATCCGGGTTGGCAAACTTCGCCGCATCGCGGTTGGCGGACGCCATCCAGACGTTGACCAGTTCGTCCTGTTTGATCACTTGCCCGCGAATTTCCACGTCGGTCGTCGCACGGCGCATCAATTTCGGCACAGACGGATAGTAGCGCAGCGTCTCTTCCACAAAGCCGGGGATCAGCTCCGGCTCTGCAAGCAGGCGTTCTTGCAGCTCCGGGTGCTCGGTGAGCACGCGCACCATCGCCGTGATCAAGTTCGTCGTCGTCTCGTGCCCGGCGATCAAGAGCGTGGTCAAGAACATCAGGATTTGCTCTTCGTTCAGCACTTGCTTTTCGGCGTTGGCATACCAGAGGTGAGAAACCAAGTCCTCCGTCGGCTGCTCTTTGCGCAGGTTCAAATGGTGGCGGAAGTAATCGGTGAGTGTCTCGCGGGCGTGATTTCGCTTCGCCAACACGCGCTGGTAGGTTTCTTCCGACGCGTCTTCCACGCCGGTGACAAGCGTGTCGGAGAGCTCCTTGAAGTACAGACGGTCGGTGACCGGAACGCCGAGCAGTTCGGCGATGACCATGACCGGCAGCGGCGCCGCCACGTCATACACGGTGTTCATCCGCCCTTGGTCTTTCACCGCATCCAGCAAAAAGCCCAGAATCTCGCGGATGCGCGGCGCCATGTCCGCCACCGCTTTGGGCGTGAACACGCCGTTGACCAACTCGCGGAACTCTTGGTGGCGCGGCGGGTCGACGGAGATGATGTTCTCCACGTTGCGGTTGTCGCGGTTGAAGCTCGACGAGAACGTTTTGGGGTCTTTCAAGATGCGATGGCAATCTTCGTAGAGAAACGCATCCCACGTGCCGTACGTCTCGTTGTAGCGCAGGGGGGTTGTTTCACGGAGGGTTTTCAAGATCGGGAACGGGTTCGCCCGCTTCTCTTCGGTGTTGAACTCTTCCATCGGCGGAATCAGGCTCGACCCGCGGGTTTGAACCAGTTGTTTAGTCTCCATAAAATCTTCTCTCCTTGTGCTGAAATGTAATGGCTGAGATGATTTATATTCATTATAATTTTCGCATATCGAATTACAACCCTCAAAATCGGCGCAAGTGTTGGATGTCCAACACAATGAGGAATTTTGTGCAACAACAGCGAAATATACGACAGATGAGACACAACAGGAGGAATTCTCGTGGAAGCAAAACTCGATGCCCGCATCAAACGCTCCCGCAAACTGTTGCGTGACGCGTTGGTGTCACTGATCCAGGAGAAAGGCTACGACCGCCTCACCGTGCGCGACATCACGGAGCGAGCCACTGTCAACCGCTCGACGTTCTACCAACACTACCGGGACAAAGAAGACCTGTTGCGCCAACTGGTCAAAGAGGTGTTGGACGAACTGCGGAGCTGCTTTGGCGAAACGGAACCTTTGCCCAAGGACGGAGATCCCGCCCCCGCGTTCGTGCGGATGTTTGAACACTTCGCGCAAAACGGCGATTTCTACCGGGTGATGCTCAGCGAGCGCGGGTTCCCGCGCTTTCAGTTCTACTTGGAAAACGTCATGCGCGTGGCGATGCAGAAGCGCAAAGACCTGCTCCCGCCGCAAGGAGAGTGGGCGGTGCCGTTCGATTTCTTCCTGCATTACATCTCCTCGGCGCACACCGGCATGGTCGCGTGGTGGTTGCAGGGCGACATGGCGTATTCGCCGAAATACATGGCGACGCAGTTGACCCGCTTGATTCGCTCGACGGCGCAGGCGTTGCGTTAGAAAAGGGCAGGAGACTCAACACGCTATAAAAAAAGCAGCGGCACGCACCCTCGCGTTCCACTGCTTTTTTTGCTGTTTTACACCAAGGACACGTTGTACTCGCGCATCCAGCCGTCCATTTGGATGATGTATTCGTAGTAGTTTTTCAGCGCAATAGGGCCTGCTTCGTACTGCCCTTCAAAGTACGCGGAGGCAAGGATTTTTTCATGGTTGAACACGTCGAAGATCGGCGAGGTGCCGTCTTCCGCGATTTCACGCACTTTCGCTTTCACACCCTCCAGATACGCCGGGTTGTGATTGAGCGGGTAGGCGGTTTTGCGGCGGCGCACCACGTCTTCGGGCAGCACATGGGAGAACGCTTCACGCAGCAAGCCTTTTTCTTCGCCTCGGGCGAACTTCATCTCCCACGGCACGTTCCACAAGTACTCAATCAACCGGTAATCGCAGAACGGCACACGGACTTCCAAGGACGCCGCCATGCTCATGCGGTCTTTGCGGTCCAGCATGTACGGGAGGAATCCTGTCATGTTCAGATAGAAGATCTCCCGCGTCCGCGCGTCTTCCGCCGATTCACCCGCAAGCCGCGGGACTTGGCGCAACGCTTGTTGGTACCGCTCGGCGCGGTGGCGCACCGGGTTGAGCTGATCCAAGAGGTCGGGACGGACGATATTCTCGACTTTGCCGACACCGATCGCCTGCCACGGGAACAGGTTCAAATTGCGCATCTCCGGCACGTAGAACCACGGATACCCGCCAAACACTTCGTCGGCCGATTCGCCGGAGAGCGCGACCGTGACGTCCGGTTTCATTTTTTTGAACAGGGTGTAGAGCGAGGTTTCGTTGTCGCCGGTCGCCGGCAAGTCGCGGGCGCGCATCGGTTCGAGGATGTTGTCCAGCAGGTCGGGCGTGTCCAGCAAGATGACGCGGTGGTTCGTGCCGGATGCGTCGGCGACCCGTTTCGCCCACGGAGCGTCGAGGTCGTGTTGCATGGGGTTGGCTCTGAAGTCGCGCTCCTCGCCCACGAATTGCAGCGAGAACGTGTCCAGTTGACGCCCTTCTTGGCGGAATGCGCGGGCGGCGATGGCGGACACGCCGCTGGAATCAAGCCCCCCGGAAAGCATCGAGCCGATCGGCACGTCGGACACCAATTGGCGGGTGATCGCGTCTTCCAGCAGTTCGCGCACGTGTTGCGCCGTCGCCGCGAAATCATCGGTGTGCTCATGGCTGTCCAATTTCCAGTACTGCGTCACGCGCACGCCGTTTCGGGTGACGAGCAAGGAGTGGCCCGGCAGAACTTCGGTCACGCCCCGGAAGATGCCGTGCCCCTGCGTGCGGAACACGCCCATCGACACCAACTCGGTGAGACCGTCCATGTCCACTTCCGGCTTCACGAGCGGATTTGCCAACAGCGCTTTCATCTCCGACCCGAAGAGGAACGAGCTTCCTCGCTGCGCATAGAACAGCGGTTTCACGCCGATGTGGTCGCGCGCCAGAAACAACTGCTGTTCTCCCTCATCCCAGATGGCAAACGCAAAGATCCCGTTGAGCTTCTCCACGCAGGCGGGACCCCATTCGATATAGGCGCGCAGCAGAACTTCCGTATCGGAGCGCGATTCAAACACATGTCCGCGGCCTTCCAACTCGCGGCGCAAGTCGAGAAAATTATAGAGTTCGCCGTTGTAGGTAATGGCAAATGCCCGCCCGCCGACGCTGCACACCATCGGTTGCAGCCCGCCGTTCGGGTCGATGACGATCAAGCGGCGATGTGCCAAACCGACCCGCGGGGACAACCATTGACCTCCCGCATCCGGGCCTCGCCGTTTCAACGTGTCTGCCATTGCGGTAACGACGGCTCCTTGTTCTGTCAGATCACGCTGCCAGTCCAACCATCCCGTGATTCCACACATGCTGGTTCATCTCCCTTTTTCCCTTATGAAATTTAAGTGACTGACCAGTTTTATTTCATTATAATTTACAACCGTAAAACCACAAGTGAAGATGTGCACAAATGTAGGTAGCAAAGTCTTCCAGATCATGGTACTATCAGCACAGAAATGAGAGCGAAAGAGAGAGGGCGGGCTCCTATGAAAAAAATACCGGTCAACGGCGTCGATCTTGCTGTCTACGAATGGAGCGACAGCGGCGAACCGGTGATTTTTTTGCACTTTATGAACGGGGCGGCGTGCGTGTGGAACGGCGTGGTTCCGTTTTTTACCGAGACGTATCGGGCGATCGGGATTGACCTGCGCGGGCACGGGCATTCGGACGCGCCGGAGTCGGGGTATGAGATCGCGACGATGGCCGCCGATGTGATCGGCGTGATGGATGCGCTGGGCATAGAGAGCGCGCATTTCGTCGGGTCGTCGCTCGGCTGCCATGTTTCGGCGTGGCTGGCGGCGCACTACCCGGAGCGCGCACGGTCGCTCGCGCTCTCCGACGGCGCGATCTACGACATGGCACAACCGCAGGGCGAGCCGGTCGCGTTGGAGACGATCCTGCAGATGGTGGCGGGAAATTCCATAGAGCCGGAGTTTGCGACGACGGACGAGTTTGTGCAAGTGCTGCGCGATCATTGGGGCGAGAAGTGGAACGCCGTGCGGGAGCGCGCCGTGTTCGACGGGTTTGTCCCGGCGTTGGTACAGCTTCCAAACGGCAAGTTCGGGCGCAAGACCACCAAGGCGCTCGAAGTGAAGATGATCTCCGAACTCTATCAAGTCCGCCATCTTCCGCTGTATGAGAAGATGCAGTGCCCGGTGCTTTTTTTACCCGCAGCCAAGCACCGCGCGTTTGCTTATAAAAACGAATTCATCGCCCGTTGCCGAGCGGTTCTCAAACCGTACTCGAAAGTCGTAATCATCCCGAACACCGAGCACAACATGCTCTACGATTTCCCGGCGGAAGTCTCCCGCGAAGTGCTGGCGTTTTACGAGGAGGTCTAATCTGATGGTGGAAAAATTTCTGGTGCCGATTCCGGCGTTTCAGCAAGAACGCCAGATTCGTGTGTACCTGCCGAAAAGCTACGGGCAGGGGGACGCGCGGTATCCGGTGTTGTACATGCACGACGGGCAAAACGTGTTTCGCGACGAAGACGAGATCGGCGGTGTGTCGCTCGGTTTGGAAGCGTACTTGGACGAGCGGGCGGTGGACGTGATCGTCGTGGCGGTCGACCAAGTGCCGGAGCAGCGCATCGACGAGTATTACGCGTGGAAACACGGGGCGTTCAGCGAGCAGATCTTGGGCTTTCACGACGAGCGCGGCGGCAAGGGCGGCGCGTACATCGACTTCATCGCGGAGGAATTGAAGCCGCTGATCGACCGCAAGTACCGCACGTTGCCGGAGCGGACGGGTATGGCGGGGATTTCGTCCGGAGCGTCGATCACTGTGTATGCGGCGTGCCGCTATCCGCACATCTTTCGCCGCATCGCGGGTTTTTCCATCGCGTATTACCGCAACCAGGAAGACATGGAGAGATTCGTGCGGGAAGCGGATCTCTCGCTGTTGGAGAAAGTCTACCTGGACTGCGGCACCAACGAAGGCAAGGGCGACGAAGAGGCGGGGTTGCAGTTCCTGAACTCCAACCGCGCCGTCGCGAACATTCTTCAAGAAAAAGTGCCTCATGCCGAGTTTCGCGCTGTAGAGGGCGGAGAGCATCAGTATTCACACTTTTGTAAGCGCGCCCCGGAGGTCTTGGCAACGCTGTTGTGATATGCTGGAAGGAACAAGTTCCAGAGCGAGGAGGACTCTTCCAGATGTTGCAACGCATTGCCTCCGTGAAAATCGGGTTTCGCACGGTGAAAACAGCGCTCGGCAGCGCCCTTTCCATCTATGTCGCCGGTTGGCTGGGGTTGGAATTTTATTCATTTGCCGGGATCTTGACGATCCTGTGCTTGCGGGAGACGGTCAAGCGTTCGTACCGCGATGCGTGGGAGCGATTCTGCGCGTGCTTGATCGGGATCACGTATGCGGTGCTCGCGTTTCATTTAATCGGATTTCATCCGTGGGTGATCGGGTTGATCTTGCTGTTTTTGATTCCGACGGCGGTGCTGTTCAAAGTGCAGGGCAGCGTGTTGACGGCGTGCGTGATCATCTTGCACATGTTCATGGCGCAGCACGTCGGGCTTTCGATGGTGTTCAACGAGTTGAAGCTGGTCGCCGTCGGGATCGGGTCGGCGCTGTTGATGAACTCGTACATGCCAAACCGCGAGAAAGAACTGATCAAGTACCAAACCCAGATCGAAAGCAATTTCAAGACGATCTTCCGCCAGATTGCCCGCTTCTTGCGCGAGGGCGCAACCGATTGGGAAGGGCGGGAGATCACGGAGACCGCCGACATTTTGCGCGACGCGTTGAAAACGGCGTTGCATGACATTGAGAACCACGTCTTGCGCGTGGAGACCCGCTATTACGCTTACTTCCTCATGCGCAGCCGTCAGTTTGAGATCATCGAGCGGATCATGCTGACGCTTTCGGCGTTTGAAGGGGCGTATGACCAAGGGCGCAAAGTCGCCGACTATCTCGATGAGATGTCGAAGTACATCGCACCAGGTACCAAGGAACTGGTGCAAACCCGGTTGAACCAGTTGTACGCGCTGCAGGAAGCGTTTAAACAGGATGAACTCCCGCAAAACCGCCATGAGTTTGAGAACCGTGCGATGCTGTTGCACTTCATTCACGACATGGAGCGGTATCTGAAAATCAAGCAGAAGTGGTTGATTCGGGAGAAGCGGTAAGTATTTTGACAAAGCTGTGACAAAGACCTGACTCGATGCGAGTCGGGTCTTTTTTTGTTTGGCACAAAGAAAAATCAAATCCTCGTGCTCCATACTGAACTCAACAACGAAACAACAAACCCTCTCAAGGAGTGAAGGATAGATGAAACCGAAACAATGGGTACCTTGGATCATCCGTTTGGGGAGCGTCGCGCTCGTCTCCGTGCTCACCGGGCAAATCACGATGGCTAACGTCGACAACAACCAAAACACGGACAACAGCAAACAGACCGCGACGAACACGCCGTCGCGCAACCACAACAACAACGGCAATTCGAATTCCGGCAACAGCGATTCGAACTCCAATAAAAACAACTCCACCATCGACGACGGCAAAAGCGGCACGGACGGCTATCTCGGCAACGATGACTATAACAACAACGACAGCGGCGGGTTTGACGGTTCCACCGGCGGCTTCGATCAAGGGCAGCAAGACCCGAACGGAGATGACAGCGGAAGTTTCGGCGACAGCAACGGCGGGTTCGTGAACCCGAACAACGGCCGGAATTTCGGAGGAAACAGCAACTTCGGCGGTTTCACCTCGCCGCGCCAAGGCGGCGGCAATCACTCCCGTACATCCGGGTCCTAATCAGGAAGAAGGAGGCAGGTGCAGATGGAAAAAACGAACTTTCGCGCCATGAACACGAACATCGAAGTCTGCTTCCAACCTGCACAACCGATGGAAGCGGCCGACATGCAAACGCTGATGACCGACGTGCAACTGCTGTTTGAACAAGTCGAGGAGATCGCCTCCCGCTTTCGTCCGGACAGCGAGCTTTCCAAACTCAACGCTGCGGTGGCAGAGAGGTCGGGCGGCCCCCGCTCCCGTCTCGAATCCGTAAGCGGCCCCCGCTTCCGTCTCGAATCCGCAACGGCGGAGTTGGGCGGTGATGGGGAAGACACGCTCACTTGGATGCCGATCTCCTCGATGCTTTGCGAGATGTTGAAAGCGGCAGAGGATGCGTTTTACGAAACAGAGGGGATTTTTAACCCCGGTCTCTTGCGCCACTTGCAGACGGCGGGCTACGACGACTCGTTTGAAAAACTGCCCGCCAAGCGCGACTCGCGAGGAGAAGCGGACGCAGAACTGCCTCTCCCGACGGTTCTCCCGTTCCAACTCGATCTCCGGCAGAAAGCCATCCGTGTCCAGCCGGGCACGCAGCTTGACCTCGGCGGCATCGCCAAGGGCTGGACGGTCGACCGCGCCGCCCGGCATCTGCGGCAGTTTGGATGCGGATTTGTCAACGCGGGCGGAGATTTGCGGGCGTTCGGACAGCCGCAAGAGCCATGGAACATCGGCGTCGCCGACCCGTTTGATCCGGAGCGCAACGTGGCGGAACTGCAACTGAGCACCGGAGCGGTCGCCACCTCGTCCACCGTCAAACGCCGCTGGCAACAGGGATCTGCGTGGCAGCATCACTTGCTCGATGCGCGCACGGGACGCCCGTCGAACACGACGATTGCGTCGGCGACGGTTACGGCACCGACCGCCGTGCAAGCGGACGTCTGGGCGAAAACAGCATTGTTGCTCGGTCCGAAACGCGGCGCGGAATTTTTGCAACGCCGAAAGCAAAAGGGCGTGTTCGTCGAGCACTCTCGCCACGTGCAAGTTGTGAACTAGAGGAGGAGGTACTCCCATGAATACGATTTTGTCGTTCTACCACATCTCGATGCCGTCCTGGATGGACGCGTGGACGTTAACGCGGGCGGCGGGCATTAGCAGCTACATTTTGATCACGCTCTCCGTGCTGGTCGGACTCTATCAATCTCTTCGCACCAAACAGGGCAAGCCCGCCGCGGCGGCATCGGCTGCTCACGTCTCGCTGGCCCGCTGGTCGGTGTATCTGGTCATGTTCCACCTGATCTTGCTGGCGTACGATTCGTACTCGCACTACACGTGGGCGGAGTTGTTGATCCCGCTGAAGTCGCACTTGGAGCCGATCCCGATGGCGTTTGGCATCGTGGCGGGCTACTTCTTGGTCTTCACGATCTTCACCACCGAACTGCGCACGAAGATCGGGCAAACAGTCTGGAAAAAACTCCACATGGCAAGCCCGCTTCTCTATCTCCTCTCCACCGTGCACGGCATCGCCAACGGCACCGACACCAAAACGTACCTGCCGATGTACATCGTCAGCGCCCTGAGCGTGCTCGTGATGCTCGTGGTTCGCTTTTCCTTGGCAGGCAAGCGCAAAGCAGTCGGCGCTTCGTAGAAAAGACGCCTTCCCTTACGAGAGGGAGGCGTTTTTTTTGTTGAACTTATTTTTCGCCCAGGCGTCGAGTTGGCGGACTTGCTTTTTGCCAAGCGTGGCGCCGTAGAGGATCAGCAGGACGAGGATCAGGGTGAACAGGTCGAGTTCGCGGTTGGCGATGAAATTCAAGATGCCGACGGCGACTTGCGGAATCACGCCGGTGAGGGCGAACGCGACGCTGAAGATTTTAAACCACAGGTTGGAGCGAAGCCCGTAACGGGCGTACAGCATGAGAAACGTCGTCGTCCACGCGAGGATTTCGAGCACGCCGAGGATGACCCATTTGTATTGAAGCAGAGTGGCCACGGGGAATCAGCCTCCTTAGGGGAAAGAGTGTTTTTTCTCAGCGTTTGAGTCCCTGCCAGAACACACGCCAGATGCCGTCCAGCTTTTGCGTATAGGAATCGTCGTCGTAGAACATCAACCCGAACGTGTAGCCGTCGACGAGGCAGAGGTACGTTTGGGTGAGTTCTTCGAGGTTTTGGTCGCGGATGATGTTTTGCTCGACGCCTTGGGCGAGGATGGCGGCGAGGCGGGAACAGATCATGCGGTCCACTTCGGTGACGACGCGGCGGATGCGGTCTTTGAACTGGAGAGGCGGGTGCATCCAGATGCGTTTGTACAGCGAAGCGGTTTCGCTGTTTTGCACGACGAACGAAGTCATCTCGCGCAGCAGGGAGTAGAGTTGGGTTTCGATGTCCGCTCCCTCGACGTGCGCGAACGAGGCTTCCAAGTGCTGCACATAGAGCGCCGTCTGCTCTTCGACCAAGCACCAGAAAATTTCTTCCTTGCTGGCAAAGTGCGCGTAGATCGAGGGCGTCTTGATGCCGACTTCCCGTGCGATCTCGCCAAGCGTTGTTTCCTCATAACCCTTCTCCGCAAACAGGGAGAGGGCGACTTTTTTGATTTCAGTCGCTGTCATGGTGGACGGACCTCCCTAACTAATGATCGTTAGGGAGAGTGTAGCAGAGAGAACTCGCGGTGAAAAGGGGGACTTTTTACCTGCTTTCCAGAAAAAAAGCCTCCCACGGATGCGGGAGGTCATTTTGCTACACCAATATCTTCTCCACCGCCAACGGCTGCAGAGCCTTCGTTTCCTCAACATATATTAACGCGTCATACCGCTCCGACATGTTCGACGGGACGTAAATTCCGCGTTCAGCAGGGAACCCGACTCGACTTCGGCTGCATCGCCAACGGCACCGACACCGACACCAAGACGTACCTGCCGGTGTACATCGTCTTCGCCATGAGCGTGCTCGTGATTCGCTTTTCTTTGGCAGGCAAACGAAATGAGGTCAGCGCATCATTAAAAAGACGCCTCCCATTTTGGGGGGGAGGCGTTTTTGGTTCAGAGTTTGAGTATGAAGCCGTAGGATGAGAAAAGATGAAATGGCCGATTCCTAATTCTTTTCAGTTGGAAAAATTAAGTCTTCCCATTGTGGAACTTCACAAAAATGATAGTTGCGGGAAAATTGATTTTAAAATATAATTTGTTTAGTAACATAGGAATTATTGTATCTTAACCGGAATATGAGTTTGAAATGGGGATTCGGTAGGATGATTAAAATGTTCAGAGGTTATCATGGTACTGATGCAACGCGTGCAAACGTAATTGATGATGATGGGTTAATCCCATCAAGTAAATGGCATTGGCTAGGAGGCGGGTATTACTACTACGATGATGATTCTTTAGCAGCTAGATGGGGAGGTCCCAATCCAGTTGTATATACTTCCATACTTGAGGCGGAAGCAAACCGTGTGCTCGACACGATGTCTGCTAATGGTAGAGAGTTATTGGATCGTATATGGAGTTGGTTAAATTCTGAATCTTCACACAAACTTCCGAATTTGAGAAGCAATCAAGACCATCTTGCATATACTTTGGTAGAAGTTTTGCAAAATGAAGACTTGGGGTTGATTGGGAAATTTGATATGATAAGAGCAATCTATAACAAATCCGCTCCATTACAGAACTACTTTCAAACTGGCTTAACCACAGATACCGAAATTCATATTTGCGTGAAGAATATTGAGTGTATAAAAAGTTTCGAAAGGGTGTGTGACCATGGATGATCGCAGATTGCAGGAGCTGATTGCATTAGTTGATCAGTATTATAGTTCGCTAACGCCAGAACAATTGGCCGCACGAGTGGAAGCAACTCAGCGCGTGTACGATCAATATTTTGGGTCGCTTCCTTACACGAAAATGTGGTCTGATGCGACACATACCCTTAAGCCTTATCAAACTGCTTCGATTAAAACAATGCCAAAAAACGGCGATTTGATGTTTGTATCTGGTGGAGATTCAATTGTAGTACGCATTGAGTACTCTTATCAAAACAAGCACAATGAATCTGAACAAGGAGTTGTCGTAACAAGTAGAGAAGGAGTCGCTGCGTCATGAGAGAAGAGAGTCGGATTAGATTTATTAGTTATAAAATTGACTCCATTCATTTTGAAATAAATCGTGATTACGTTGGCGAAGATCAAGAGGATGAGAATCTTTCCATAAATCTCACCCGTAGTTGGGCAGTTCATAAAGAAAATCCGGGTGATTTTATCGTCACAATGTTATGTGAAATTAATCAAAGAGAAGAAGATTCTGATTCTGAAATGCCTTTTTCTCTTGATATCTCACTATTAGGTCATTTTGTAGCTGAGCAAGTTGAACCCTCTGATTTAGAGGTATTTGCGAAGTATAATGCACCTTCAATTCTTTATCCTTACTTGCGTGCAGCTGTAAGCCAAGTGGTCACGATGGCTGGATTTGATCCAGTTTTACTTCCAATTGTGAATTTTCGAAATGAGGATGAGTAAAAAAGCACGGGCCTAGTTGAGGTCCGTGCTTTTTGCTAGATTTACACCAAAACCTTCTCCACCGCCAACGGCTGGAGAGCTTTCGTTTCATCTACGAACACAAACGCGTCATACCGCTCCGACATTTTCGACGGGACGTAATTTCCGCGTTCGTACTCGGGGTGGTAGACGACGCCGATCGCGCGGTGGCCGACGGTGGTTTGGAAGTGCGGGTTCCGCGGGCCGAGCATGAGGATTTGGTTGTACGCTCCGGCGCGGTGCATGAGGTCCTCCCAGGAATTGTGGATCGCTTCCGGCACCGGCATCTCTTGAATCGCCGCTCCCCATTCGCGCGCCGCAATCACCGTACCGCGATGCGTACCAAACCCGATCGCATAGCAAGTCTCCCGCCCGTACCGCTCGCGAACCAGCTGCCCGACATTGAGCATGCCGTCCATCGCCATGTCGGTCGCCCGCGCATCGCCAATGTGCGTGTTGTGCTCCCAGAGGATCGCCTTCGCGCCTCTCCCGTGAAACCGCATCAGATGCTCCAACGCATCGACCATATGCGTGTCGCGCACGTTCCACGAATCACTTCCGCCGCGCATCATCGTGCGGTAATAGCGCTCGGCGTTCACCGCCACCATCGCGTTCAACTCCGCGCTCAATTCCGCTTCGCTTTGCGGACGACCTTGAAAACGGCGCTCCTGCAGCGAGGTCAGCAGCTTGACCACTTCCTCCTCGCACGTCTCATTCAAAAACGCCGCCGCCATCCCGTACGTCTGCCCTTCGCGGGAATACGGTTCAAAACAAGCAAACGCCCGCTTCGCTTTGAACAACTCCGGCGCGTTCGTCTCTTCCAGAAACTTCACCACTTCGTCGAGCGACTCCCACAAACTGTACATATCCAATCCGTAAAAACCCACTCGTTCCTGCTCCGAACGATTCGCGTTGTACCCGCGCAACCATTCGCCCAGCTCCATCACTTCCCGATTCGCCCACATCCACGTCGGCCAGCGGTTGAACGCGCCGAGCGCGTCGCGAACAGACTCTGGAGCGTCCGCCATGTGCTTCACATACGAATTCAAGCTGCAGCAAGAAGGCCAGTCGCCTTCCACGCCGATGAATTGAAAGCCTTTGCGCTCGATCAGTTTTTTGCTCAGTTCCATGCGCAACGTATAAAACTCGGACGTGCCGTGCGAAGCTTCGCCAAGGAGCACGATCTGCGCGTCTCCCACCGCCTCCACCAGCACATCGAGGTCGTCCGTCGAGTCCATGCGGATGGACGTGTTGCGGATTTGGCGCACGAGGTCGTGGTAGGTGTTCATTCGCATCCCCGTCTTTCCTCTAGAATTGACAGTGAAAGTATGTCCGTTCCATGCTACAATCCATGTACTAGGAATTGTTGGGAGGCTTCCGGCGCCAACGGGCATCGTAAGACGCAATTTGCGCAGATCAAGACGGAGTTACAAGTTCAACTGAAGACTTTTTTTCTGCGCAATAGCAAAGTATAATGATGCCAGAATGATGGGAGGCAGAGCTGTGAGGAAGCAACGAATCTTGTTCATAGGTGCCGGGCGAATGGCGGAAGCGATTTTTGCCGGGGTTTTGCGTACACAGAAGGACTACATAGAGGAGATCATCGTGTCGAACCGCTCCGACCTGGCGCGTCTGCAAGCGATGCGCGAGGCGCACGGCGTCACGGTGACTCAAGATTGGCGGGAATCCGCACCCCAAGCAGATGTGATCGTGCTGGCGATGCCGCCGCAACACCATCGCGCCGTGCTGACCGAACTTGCGCCGTACGTGAACGGACAACTCGTGCTGACGGTGGCGGCGGGCATCGGGGTCGGGCTGTTGGAAGAACTGCTGCCCGCAGGAACTCCCGTCGTCTGGATCATGCCGAACACGGCGGCCGGCATCGGCGAGTCGATCACCCTGTTCACGTGCGGACGACACGTGGAGGACAAGCAACGCGACGCGCTGCAGATGATCCTCGCCGGGATCGGCGAATCGGTGGAATGCACGGAACAGCAAGTCCACGACCTCACCGCGATCTCCGGCAGCGCGCCGGCGTTTTTCTACCGCATGGCCGAAGAGCTGGAAGTCTCTGCGATGTCCTACGGCTTGCCGCAGGACGCGGCGAGAAAATTGGTCGCGCAGATGATCTACGGCTCGGCGGCGATGCTGAAGACAGGAGCCGATCCCGCACAGTTGCGCGACAGTGTGACCACGCCGGGCGGCGCGACGGCGGCGGGTCTTCGCGTCATGGAGGAGCGCAAGTTTTCCGAGATGATGCAAGACGCGGTACTTGCCACCAACGCCCGCGCCCGCGAGATGGCGAACGAATAACCGAGGAGGCTCACAGACACCATGAGCGAGCAAAACGAAACCGCAATCGAGAGAATGCGCAGACTCGTTGAAGAAAAAAAATCCAAGAGCGCCGCACAACGCGGTCTCGGCCGTGCCGACAAGGAAATTGCGGCGAAAGCGATGAAAGTCACCAAACAACATAAAAAAGGCGGTCTCTTCGACGGCAAATAACCCCCGGGTGCAGACAGAAAAACGGAGAGCAGAACTTATGGAGGCGAAGGTCATGAAAACCATTTTTTCCGGGATTCAACCGAGCGGCATGATTACGCTTGGCAACTATTTGGGCGCGATGAAGCAGTTTTTGGCCGTCCAAGAGGAACAGAACTGCTTCTTCTGCATCGTCAACCAGCACGCGATCACGTTGCCGCAAGACCCGGCGGCACTGCGTCAAAACACCCGCTCGCTGGCGGCGCTGTACTTGGCGATCGGGCTTGACCCGGAGAAAGTCGTGCTGTTCGTTCAATCGGACGTTCCGGCGCACGTGCAGCTGGGCTGGATCATGCAGACGATCTCCTACGTCGGCGAACTGGAGCGCATGACGCAGTACAAAGACAAAGCGCGCGGCCGCGAAGAGTCGATCCCGGTCGGCCTGTTGACGTACCCGCCGCTGATGGCAGCCGACATTTTGCTCTACAACACCGACATCGTGCCGGTGGGCGAGGACCAGAAGCAGCACCTCGAATTGACCCGCGACTTGGCGCAGCGTTTCAACAACCGTTTCGGCGAGGTCTTCACGATTCCGGAAGTTCAACTGCCGACGGTCGGCGGGCGCATCATGTCGCTGCAAGACCCGACGAAGAAAATGTCCAAGTCCGACCCGAACCAAGGCGCGTTCCTCTCGCTGCTCGATTCGGAAGCGGACCTCGTGAAGAAAATCAAGCGTGCGCAGACCGACTCGGACAACGCGATTCGCTACGATAAGGAAAACAAGCCGGGCATCTCCAACCTGCTGACGATCTACTCGTTGCTTGCGGACCGCAAGCTGGAAGAGATCGAAGCGGAGTATGCGGGCAAGACGTACGGCGCGCTCAAGGGCGACCTCGCCGAACTCGCCGTTTCGGTGATCAAGCCGATCCAAGAGCGCTACCACAACCTCATCGAGTCCTCCAAGCTCGACGACATCCTCGACGCCGGGGCAGAGAAAGCGAACAAAGTCGCAAACGCGACCCTCGCCAAGGTGGAAGCGGCTGTCGGCCTCACCCGCAAGTAAGAAAAAAATGAACGGCCCGTCTCCGAGTCCAAGACGCCGTCCGTCCGAACTCGACCGGGTCAACCCAATACAAAAACCTCGGGCACCGTTTCGGCCCGAGGTTTTTCACGTTCCACTGTCTTTTCAACGAACAAACCTCGGGTACAACATCGCCCGAGGTTTGTTTCTTTCTATTTCACTTTCTCTAACGCAAAGCAGTGTGTGACGATATCTTTCACATAATACGCTTTCGGCCCTTCGAGCGGCTGGGGAAGGCCGGCCGCTTCAAACAGCAGGTTTGTTTCCACGGTCGCCTCGGCGTGTTGCAACGGCCATGTCCCGTGCTCGATGTCGCCGCGGTACAGATTCCCCTCGGCATCGGTCGAGAACAACGAGAACCGCTGGGTCAAGAAAGCCTCCAACGACCCGCTCTCCGCCTCAAACACCTCCGACGTCGGACGATATCTGCACGAGAAATTCGCAACCGGACCGGCGCCGCCGCGCACGGAATTGAACTCAAACACTCCGTCGTTCTCCACCAGCGCAATGTCCGCGTCGTGATACGGCAGGTGATATATCAACTTCGCCATCACCGACCCCAACCACGAATCGGCGTCGATCGACCAGAAATACACGCCCGGTCGCCCGTTTACCGTCACATACGTGCGCAAATTCAACTCGCCAAAGTGCATCGACAGGAAATCCGGCTCCAACCGCAACCGAATCCGCTTCATATAAAACGGCACGATCGAAACGTACGCCCGACCGTCGAACACGTCCAACTCCATTCCCGCGGGGAGGTGCGGACGCAGCATGTCCGGATCAAACGCGTAATGCAAAAAGCACAGATCCGCCCAATCCTGAAGCATCATCCACGACTTCTGTTCGGCGGCATCTGTCTCCGTAAATGTCCCGTTAAATTCTCGGTCAACCTGATGACTCATCGGGTATCTCTCCCTGTTTTCAACTTTAAATGCCTAACAAATTGATCTTATCACAACCTTGCGTTTGAGTGGTACAATGGAAATACCACCCAGATAAAGGAGATCAACCCGATGAAAACAGCACTCATCTTCGGAGGCACCCGCTTTTTTGGCAAGCATCTCGTGGAAAAACTGCTCGCGGACGGCGTGACCGTCACCGTCGCCACGCGCGGCCAAACGGAGGACGGCTTCGGCGACCGCGTCGAGCGCTTGACGCTCGACCGTCTCAACCGCGATTCGCTTTCGTCCGCTCTGGAAGGCAAAAGCTACGACGTCGTGTTTGACCAAATCTGCTACGGCCCGGACGACGCGCAAAACGCCGTCGACGTGCTGACCGGCAAAGTCGGCCGCTATGTGTTCACCTCGACGATGGCGGTGTACGACCCGAACGGCGAAACGCACGCGGAGTCCGACTTCGACCCGTACCGCCACGAAATCCAATACGGCCCGTACACCAACTTCTCGTATGCGGACGGCAAACGCCACGCAGAGGGTGTTTTTTTCCAAAAAGCGGACTTCCCGGTCGTCGCGATTCGCATCCCGATCGTCGTCGGGCTCGATGACTACACCCGCCGCCTGCATTTCCACGTCGAGCATGTGCAAGAGGAGAAGCCGTTCTGGATGCCGAACCTCGACGCTTCGATGGGCTACATCACGTCGGAGGAAGCCGGGAAATTTATCGCGTGGTGCGGCACGGTCGAGCAACCCGGCCCTTACAACGGCGCGGCTGACGGCACCATCTCTCTGCGCGACTTGCTCAGCTTGATCGAAGAGACGGTCGGCAAGCAGGCTCTCGTCGCGGAAGGTGCCGAAGCGTCTCCGTACGGCGTCCCGGCTTCGTGGCTGTTGAACACCGACAAAGCCAAGTTCGCCGGATACGAGTTCACCAACTTGAACGACTGGCTCCCGCAACTCGTCCGCGAAATCGCCGACGGCAAGTAAGTCTGAAACGCCCCTTTCCGCAGCCTTGGCGGAGAGGGGCTTTTTTTCCATCTCTTCCACATGGGTTTGGGGATTTCAGGGAATCACAATAGGTACTATCACCCCGAGGAGGAGCGACCGATGAGAAGATCGTTGACTGCGCTTTCGGCGATGTTGATCGCCTTGACCACGCTCTACGTCCCCGCTTCCGCCACGCACGCCGCCGTGCCGTCCGGGCAACCAGCGGTCGAAATCCGCAGCACGGAAGCCGGCGAACCGTCCGCAGCCGCCAGCGCACCGAACTACCGCAAGCGCGGCGACGTGCCCGACAAGTACAAGTGGAACCTCGAAAGCATCTACCCGTCCCAAACCGCCTGGGAACAAGACTGCAAAAAAGTCGAAGCCCTGCTCCGCGACTTCAACCGCTTTCGGGGCCACCTGAAAAACCCCGCGCAAGTCAAGGCGATGCTCGACAACTACGCCGTCCTCTCCCGCACGTTTGACAAAGTGCACGTCTACGCCAAGCTCAGTTTTGACACGAACACCGGCGACTCCAAACTGCAAGCGTTAAACGACCGCGCCGAAAAACTCGCCACCCTCGTCGGCGAGAAAACCTCTTGGGTGATGCCGGAGCTGTGCTCGATTCCCGAAGCGGAAGTCAAAACGATCTTCGCGGCACCGGAACTTGCCGCCTACAAACCGTTTCTGGAAGACGCGATGAAGACGAAGCCGCACACGCTCTCGCAGGAGATGGAAGCCGTCCTCGCGCAAACGCATCCGATGGCGAAGGCCCCGGAGAAAATCTACACCATGCTGCAAAAAGACATCCTGTTTCCCACGCTCCGCACCAAGGACGGGCACGACATTCACCTCACTCCGGGCAACTATTCGGCGATCTTGCAACAGGGCGACCGGGAGCTGCGCAAGAGCGCGTATGAACTGTACAACCGCGTGATCGAGCACTACCAAGACACCTACGCCTCAATGTTTGCGGGCGAAGTGCAAGCGAACAACTTCGCCGCCCGCGTCCACAAGTACGACTCCGCGCTGGAAGCCAGCCTCCTGCCCAACGGCATCCCGACCGACGTCTATGACCAACTGCTCAACACCGTGCACAAAAACTTGCCGCTCCTGCAACGCTACATGAACTTGAAAAAACAACTGCTCGGCGTCGACCAACTGCACGTCTACGATCTCTACCTGCCGATCTCGGCGAACGACCAGCGCTACATCCCGTTTGAAGAAGCGAAAGGGATGGTGCTTGAAGGTCTGAAACCGCTCGGCGACGATTATGTGAACGTGTTGAAACAGGCGTTTGACTCCAACTGGATCGACGTCTACTCCACGGAAAACAAACGGGGCGGCGGCTACCAGTGGGGCTGTTATGACACCCATCCGTTCGTGCTGTTGAACTACCAAGGGCATTACGACGACGTCTCGACGGTGGCGCATGAACTCGGGCACGCCATGCAGTCGTACTACACGCAGCAGAAGCAGCCGTACCTCTACTCCGGCTACCCGATCTTCACGGCGGAAGTGGCGTCGACGATGAACGAGACCCTGATGTTCAAGTCGCTGTACAAGCACGCGACGACGCGCGACGAGAAGATGTATCTCTTGCATCAATATCTGGAGACGTTCGTCGGCACGCTGTTCCGCCAAGCGCAGTTCGCGGAATTTGAGAAGCTCGCACATGAAAAAGAGCAGAAGGGCGAAGCGCTGACCGCCGAAACGCTCAAAACCCTCTACCTCGACATTCACAAAAAATACTTCGGCAACACCCTCGCCGCCGATCCGGAAGTCGGGATGCAATGGTCGCGGGTGCCGCATTTCTACTACGGGTTCTATGTGTACCAGTACGCGACATCGTTTGCGGCGTCGACGGCGTTGGCCAAGCAGATCCTCGACGAAGGCGAACCGGCGGTGCAGCGCGTCCGCGAAAACTTCCTCGCGGCCGGATCGTCCAAACCGCCGCTGGAGATCTTGAAAGATGCAGGTGTGGATATGTCCACGCCCAAGCCGATCGAGCAAGCGATGAAAGTGTTCGAGGAACAGCTCAATGAGATGGAGAAGCTGATGAAACAGAAGTGATACCGGAATGTTTCCATTGAACAGAAAAGGAGATGGAGCGCGGGGCTCAATCTCCTTTTTTGATCTAGGGCAAGCGGTCGGCGTGTTCGTTGAACAGCTGCTTCCACGCGTGGAGCACAGGAGACTCCACTTTGCGTTTGGGGTAGATCAGGTAGGCGGTGCGGGTGGGGACGGGCTGACGGGGGCGGAAGGGGAGTTTTTTGACAACGCCCTTCGCTTCGAGGTCGTCGGCGAGATTCTCCATCAAGAAGCCGATCCCTTCTCCCGCCTGAATCGCCTGTGCAAGAATCATCGTATCGTCGATCTGCCACGAGGGCACGTACCCCGGCCCGACTTCCGATTCGTACCACTCGGAGAACGGCGAGCCCCAGTTCATGAAGAGGAACGGCAAGTCCGGCAACCGATCCGGCGTGATCTCGTCCACGCCCGCATCGAAGTCCGGAGGTCCGACGAGCACGATCGAATCGTGGTACAACGGCTTGACCTCGATATCGGGATGATGCGGCGGCAAGTACACCAGCCCCAGATCGATCAGCCCGTCAAACATCTTGAGCACGATGTCGCTGGAATGCCCCGTGATCGTGCGCAGCGCCACTTCCGGGTGCCGCTTGCGAAATTCCAAGACCAACGGGTAGAGCGTGAATTGCCAGATCGAAGCCAGCGCCCCCACCGTGAAGCGCTCTGCAAACTTGCCTTGCAGGTGCGCGGACACTTCCGCTTCCTGCAACAAGTCCAACGCCCGCTGCCAATAGGGCAGCAGCGTCAACCCCGTCGGCGTCACTTCCACCCGCCGCGAGTCGCGGGTGAACAACGGCTTGCCGACCGCTTCCTCAAGCAGTTTGATTCTCGTCGTGATCGTCGATTGCGCCACATGCAGCTGTTCGGCGGCGCGGGTAAAGCTCTTCGTCTGCGCGATGGCGAGAAAGGCGCGGATTTGATCGAGTTCCATAGAGGCGGGCAGACCTTTCTTGGTTCAAGTTTTTGAATAGATCCTATTCAATAGTTTCGTTTTACGAATCGAACCTCCTCCTAGTAGCATGAGGTTGAGGTGAGGAACGATGTATTGGAAGAAACCGATGGATTGGATGCGCAGTTTTCCGCAGGGCGTTCCGTTGACGCTTTTGAATATCCTCTTGATGTCGCTTGGGTTTTACGCGCTGATTCCCTACTTGTCGTATTACTTGACGCACAGTTTGGGATGGACGGCGTTTTTGGCGGGCGTGTTGTTGATGACGAGGCAGTTCAGCCAGCAGGGATTGACGTTTTTGACCGGGATGGTGGGAGACCGTGTCGGGTACAAGCGGCTGATGGTGCTCGGGATGCTCGTGCGGGGCATCGGCTTTGCGATGTTCGGGCTGTTTGACCACCCCGCCGGACTGCTCGCGGCGGCGGCGGTGTCGGGACTTGGGGGCGCGATGTTTGAGCCGACGCGCGATGCGGCGTTGACCGCCTTGGCCGATCCCGCTGATTTGAGCCGGGTGTATGCGGCACGAAAAGTGTTCGCGCAAGCAGGACTTGCGCTCTCGGCACCGCTCAGCGCCATGCTGATCAACTTGGATTTCCGTTTGCTCTCGTACGCCTGCGGGCTGCTGTTTTTCGGAGCGGCGTTGTTGACGCAGATTCGGATGCCGGAAGTGACGGTGCAGAGCCAGCCGTTGCCGTTCGTTTCCATGTGGCGGATTGTGTTGCGCGACCGGACGTTTTTGCTGTTTGTCGCGGTCATGTGCGGACACTACTTCATGTCGATGCAGTCGTTTTTGACGATTCCCATGCAGGTGGTGGCGATCACCGGCGACGTGCGGGCGGTCTCGCTGGTGAATCTGGTCATGGCGACCTTGATTCTGTGTCTGCAAGTTCCCGTCAACCGACGCTTGCAAAAGTTTGAGCTGCTCACCCAGATGCGGATCGGCCTCGGCTTCACGGCGTGCGGTTTGGTCGTGTTGGGGCTGGCGAGCGGGATGGGGCTGTTTCTGACCGGCTTTTTGCTGTTCTCGATCGGCACGATGATCATGGAACCGGCCGGGTCGGAGATGACGGCAAGACTCGCGGACAAGGAAGTGTACGGCACGTACTTCGGGTTTGCGTCGGTCGCGATGGCGGTGGGCGGCGGGCTGTCGCAAGGGGCGGGCGGCTGGCTGTTTCAGACGGGGGCGGACCAAGGCATTCCGATGCTCGTGTTTCTGTGCGGAGGAGTCGCCGGGGGCTTGGCGATCTGGGGCTTGAACGGCCTGCGGGGACAGGCCCCCTCCAGGGTTTTGTTTCGTTTCGGTAAAAACACAAAATTTTGAGGCAATCGGATTCTTTTTCGAACATAGTTTGCTATGATGGGAGATGCGGTTAAGCTGTAGACGGAAAGGAGTTGCAGGCAGCATGTTCGACGTATTCGTCTACGGGTCGGTGCTCGCGGGCGAGCGGAATCATCATCACATCGCCCCGTTTTTGAAAGCGGTTCAACCGGGAACGTTGCGCGGTCGTCTGTATGACACGGGAAACGGCTATCCCGCGCTCGTCCTCGACGATGTGAACGGGTACGAGGTCGTCGGGGAGTGGTACTTGATCACCGGCGCGGGTCTCAAGAAGTTTGACGAGCTCGAAGAGTATTTCGGCCCGGGTCATCCGGACAATGAATACGACCGGGTGCAGGTGAAAGACTTGCACCACAACCGCGAAGGTTGGGTCTACGTGTGGCACGACAGCCGGGGGTGCCGGGAGGTTGCGAGTGGTTCGTGGCGCAAGCATCTCGGACGCGAATAGGCAACGGCGCTTTCTCAGCCCCTAAAAAAGTCACGACCTCGGGAATCGGGTCGTGACTTTTTGGCGTGCTGCTGTTTTGGGGATTCAGGGTTAGATCAACTTCGAGAGCATCCCGATGTCGCGTACGGTGGCGGCGACTTCTTCGAGCGCCGAAGCGATCTCTTGGGTGGCGGCGGATTGCGTGCGGACTTTGCCCTCCGCTTCGTGGATCAGGTTCTGCACTTGCGAGAACAGCGTGTGGATGTTCGTAAGCGTCGTGCGCACGTCGGTGATCGACTTCGCCGTCTCTTCGGAGAGCTTTTGCATTTCCTTGGCGACGACAGAGAAGGAGCGGCCTTGCTCTCCGGCGCGCGCCGACTCGATCAGGGCGTTCAGCGAGATCAGGCGGGAGCGGTCGGCGATGTTTTTGATCAAGTTGCCGACGTTGTCGATCTTCTTGATCTCGTCGTTGGTTTGCGAGACCGTCTGCAACAGAGACGTCATGAAATCGGACAATCCGCCGGCGTTGTCGGCGATGCTGTGCCCGGAGTTGCCGATCTGGTCAAACGCGTGGTGAAGGTCTTGCAGCGACTCTTGCAGCGTGTGTTCGTTCTCAACGCCAAGCGAGATGCCGATGCAACCGCCCTCGACGGGGATGGCGGTCGTTTGGCAGACCACGCCGTAGACTTCGCGCGGCACGAGGCGGGAGATCTTCTGCTTCGTTTGCACGACGATTGCGGGCGTGCCGCCCGGTGTCAGCGGGTCGCCGGGTTTGATCGGGATATCGAAGCGTCCGTGAATGTCGAAGATCAGGAATTTCTCTTCATCGGTCGCCCAGATGGCGAGGTCTTGCTTGACCAGCAATTCCGGCAGAAATTTTGCCAGATGCAGGTACGCGTCCAGGGTGTTCATCTATTTGTCCTCCTCAGATATAAGCGAGAATCATTCAACAGTAAGAGTTTCTGCATTTTTTATGAAATTCCCTCTATTTTTTAGGTTGGAAGGATTGCGAAAGTTTTCATTCTTCCGCACCAATGCCGAGCCCATTTCATAGACTGCTCCCAAGGAAGGGCAAACGCCTGCAAAACAGGGGGGAGTACCTGTGGAATTGACGATCTCGCATTGGATCTATCTGGCTGTCGTGCTGTTGGTCATCCTCGGGATGTTTTTGCGCCGGGGCGTGATCGCCGTCTGTGTCGCCGGGACGATCTTGATCGGGTGGGTGTATAAGGGCTCGTTTGTCGCGGCGGGGCAGACGCTGTTTACGGCGAACTTGACGGCGGGCAAAGCGCTTTTTGACATCATCTTGATCATTGCACTGATGATCGCCTTGCTGCGGTTGATGGAGAAGATCGGCGCCGATACGCTGTTGCTGCGGCCGATCGGCAAGCTTTTCAAGGGACCGTCGGGCGCGTATTGGGGCATCGGCGCTGTCAAAGGCTTACTCTCCGCGTTCCTCTGGCCGACGCCGGCGACGATGACCGTCGGGCCGATGTTGATTCCGGGGGCGTTGCGCGCCGGGTTGCCGCTGGTCGGAATCGCGGCGGCGATGAACTTGTTCGGGCACGGCATCGCGCTCTCCGGCGACTTCGTGATCCAAGGCGCGCCGAAATTGACCGGGCAAGCGGCGGGCTGATGCTCTTGGTGCTGATGGCAATCGGTGAGTACCGTCTGGAGGCGCATAAAGTCTTGATGGATGTCTTGCAAGAGGGTTTCAAGTTTGCGATCAAGATCTTCGCGCCGGTGATTCCGATCGCGGCGTTTTTCTTCCTCGGGTCGCCGGAGATTTCCCCGCTGGTGCTGGGCGGCGGCGCGCCGGGCTTCCTGTTCGACTTGGGCAAAGCGCTCTCGACGATCGTCCCGCTCTCCGCGGTGCCGGTGGCGATCATCATCGTCCTCGTCGGCATCATCGCCGGGCTTGACGGTTCCGGTTTTTCCGGGCTGGTCATGATCGGGACCCTCGCTCAAGCGCTCGGCACGCCGGCGGGCATCGACATCGCCGTGCTGGCGGCGCTCGGGCAGGTCGCGTCGATTTGGAGCGGAGGCGGCACGCTGGTTCCGTGGAGCGTGCTCGACATCGCCGGGGTGACCGGCATCGACCCGGAATCGCTGACCAGGCGCAACTTCCTGCCCGTCATGGCGGGTTTGCTCGCCGCGACGGTGGCGGCAATTATCTTGATGTAGTTCGGGATCGGGACTTTTTTGCAAGCACAAAAAGAGAACTCTTCTCGCACATTAGAGGAGAGTTTCTTTTTTTTAATAATCTTCACACTTTGGAGGTAAGTTCATGCTAAAATAGCAGTGTTATCGAAGAATTTTCAAAATGCTCTGGGGGGTGCATGATTTGTTTTTTAAAAAACGCTCGTTTCACACCTTGCTCGCGGTGACGCTGGCTTTGCCGCTGCCGACGATGGTGATGGGAACGCAGGCGGCGTACGCTGAGAATGCGAACGACCCGGCTCCGTTCATCGCAGCGAAAGTGGTGAATGAGAACGCAGGCAAGAAAGTCTTGTTCGACAACGCGCACGGTGAAACGTCCGGCGCGGCAGACTGGGTCATCGACGGCGGCTTCTCCGATTTCGGGAACGCGCTGGCGAACGCGGGGTTCTACGTGAAGGAACTGCGCAAGGCCGGCCCGATCACGCTGTCCGACTTGCAGGGGTATGACGTGTACGTGATGGCGGAACCGCAATTTCCGCTCAAGCCGTCCGAACAGCAAGCGATTCTGGACTACGTGAACCAAGGCGGTTCCGTGTTCTTCGTCGCCGACCACTACAACGCCGACCGCAACAAAAACCGTTGGGACGGCTCGGAAGTGTTCAACGGCTACCGTCGCGGCGCGTGGGCAAACCCGGCTGCGGGCATGGGAGCGGAAGAAGCGAACTCTGCTTTGATGCAAGGCGTGCAAAGCTCCGACTGGCTGGCGCAAAACTTCGGCGTCCGCTTCCGCTACAACGCGCTCGGCGACATCAACGCGACCAACATCGTGTCGCCGGATCAAGCGTTCGGAATCACGAAAGGCGTTTCGGCTGTCGCGATGCACGCAGGCTCGACGCTGGCGATCACCGACCCGACCAAAGCGAAGGGTCTCGTCTACTTGCCGCCGACCAAAGAAGCGTGGGCCAGCGCGGTAGACCAAGGCGTCTACAACGGCGGCGGCGTGGCAGAAGGTGCGTTCTCCGCGATTTCCAAGGTGGGGCTTGGGAAAGCTGCTTTCATCGGCGACTCCTCTCCGATTGAAGACGCATCTCCGAAATATCTGCGCGAAGACACCGGCAAATCGAAAACCACGTACGACGGCTGGAAGGAAGTTGACGACGCGCTCTACTTCACCAACCTCGTGAACTGGCTTGCGAAGAAGGAAAGCTACACCTCGCTGACCGAAGTTCCGGGTCTGCAACTGGATCAACCGACGAAACTTTTGGCGATGGAGAATCCGGCAACTTCCACCGAACCGCAACCGGAACCGTGGGCCGCTCCGGACCCGGGCTATAAGTGGTGGGATTCCTCGACGTACAAACCGGGCTCTTACGGTGCGAGCGGAACGGTTCCGTCCAACCCGACCTATTCTTCCGTGCACCAAGCGGTTCTGCCGAACGCGCAGAGCTTCCAAATCCGTGTCGTGGCGGACAACCTTGCGCCGCTGGCGACGCTCAGCAACATCAACGTCGGCATCTACCTGAACGGCGGCACGCAAGTCGGACAAGTCCAAAACGCAGACGGCACCTGGCCGACCGCGTACGGCTACTCGAATTCGTTCTCGATGACGGCAGACGCGAAAGGCCACGCGACGAAAGAGCTGACCCTGCGCGTGAAACCGGGCTCCACGGGCGCGGCAAACCTGCGCATCCGTCAAGGCAGCAACGCGCTGAAAACCGAAGCGGTAACGCTCGACAACGTTGCGGCTGAGCCGCTGCCGAAGGACGGCCCGGTCGTTCCGGCGACCACGTCGATCTCTGCGGCACGCGCGGCTGGCGCGGACCAACTCGTCACGGTAGAGGGGGTTGTGACCACTCAACCGGGCGCGTTCGGCGGCCAAGCGTTCTATCTGCAAGACGCAACGGCGGGCATCTACGTGTTCCAAAGCACCGCGGGCTACAACGCGGGCGACAAAGTGAAAATCTCCGGCACGACCTCGCTGTACAACACCGAGTTGGAACTTGCCGATCTCGTCAGCATCGAGAAGACCGGCACCGCTGATCTTCCGGCGGCAACCGAAGTGACCGCGCTGAGCGATCAAAACCAAGGCCAACTCGTCACGATCAAAAACGCAACGATCAAGAACGTGATTTCCGCAACTCCGACCGGTTCCTTCGAATTTGACGCAGTGAACGCAAACGGCTCCACCCACGTTCGCGTGGACGGCCGCACGGGTCTGACCCAAAGCGCGTTCCCGTATCATGAAGGCCAAACGGTCAACATCACCGGCGTTTCCGCGATCTTCAAGGGCGTGTACCAACTCAAACCGCGCGGCTTGAACGACTTTGCAATCGTCGACACCACCGCTCCGGTGACCTCGTTCTCCGTGGACGGCACCGCGCAACAAAGCGGCTGGTACAACCAAGACGTGACCGTAACGCTGAGTGCAACCGACGACAGCGGCGTCGATCATATCGAATACGCGCTGTCTCCGGATCAGTGGCAAACCTACGCAGGTCCGATCTCGATCTCCAATGAAGGCAAAAACGCCGTGCAAGTTCGCGCGGTTGACATCTACGGCAACGTAGAACAAGCGCAAACCTACTACGTCGACGTGGACAAAACCGCTCCGACCGTAGACGCGCAAGCAGACCAAGCTCCGACGGCTAGCGGCTGGTACTACCAAGCTGTAAAAGTCAACCTCTCTGCAGCAGACGCTCAATCGGGCGTGGATCGCATCGAATACCGCCTCAACGGCGGCGAATGGCAAACAGTTTGGGGCGCATCCCAAGCGGTTTACGTAGGCACCGAAGGCAACAACACGGTTGACGTTCGCGCGTACGACGATGCGAACAACGTGTCCGAAACGAAGTCGGTCACGATCCAAATCGACCGCACCGCTCCGGAAATCAAGTTGACCCAAGACGGCGGCGCGATCCATGACGTTCTGGCAGACGGCAAGCTCAACTTCAACTTGAGGGCGACCGATTCCGGTTCCGGCGTGGCAGCTTTGACCCTGGCGCTCGATGACAAAACCATCGCGTCCGGCACGGCGATCGACGCTTCCACGCTGACCCTTGGCGCACACACCGTGAAAGCGATCGCGATCGACAACGCGGGCAACGTCAATACCGTGTCGTACACCTTCCTCGTCGACACCAAAGTGACCACCGTGCAAAACTTGCTGCAAAAACTGGCTGACAACGGCGAAGTGAAAAACCACGGCATTCAGCAATCGATCCTCGCGAAGCTGAACACCGCGCAAAGCTTCCTCGACAAAGGCAAGCCGGATCAAGCAGCGAAACACCTGCAAGACTTGCAAAGCATTTTGACCTCCTACGCGAAAAACGGCAACATCTCCGCTCACGCGGGCGACGTGCTGGGCGCGCAAGTGGCGTATCTGCTGGCAAACGGAGTTAAGTAATTTTTTTACAAAAAAGGCCGAGTCCCTTGCGGGGCTTGGTCTTTTTTGTGCTGAGACAATAAAAATATTTTACAAAACTCGATTTAATTCGACACGAAAGGATGGTAGAATAGAGACTGCATTGAAGAAATTCAATCAACTAAAGAAGCAATCATGGGGGAACAAAAATGAAAGCATTCAGGAGAAAGGCACTACCGATTTTGTTGGCTCTCTCCATCGCGGCACCGACGCAAACCTTCTGGTTGACTCCGGCGGCACATGCCGAGGGTCCGAACGATCCGGCTCCGACCATCGCGGGCAAAGCGGGCATGGCGTTCACCGGCAAGAAAATTTTGTTCGACAACACGCACGGCAACACGGCCGGGGCGGCCGACTGGGTTATCGACGGTGGCTTCTCCGACTTCGGCAACTCGCTGGCAAACCTCGGCTTCAATGTCAAGGAACTGCGCAAGAGTTCGCCGATCACGGCAGACGATCTGGCGGGCTATGACGTGTTCATCACCGCGGAGTCGAACTACCCGTACAAAGCGTCTGAGCAACAAGTGCTGCTCGACTATGTGAATAACGGCGGTTCGATTTTCTTCATCGCCGACCATTACAACGCAGACCGCAACGTCAACCGTTGGGATGGTTCGGAAGTGTACAACGGCTATCGTCGCGGCGCATGGACCGATCCGGCCAAAGGGATGACCGCGGAAGAAGCGGCGTCTTCTCTGATGCAAGGCGTCACGTCGTCTGACTGGTTGGGACAAAACTTCGGGATTCGCTTCCGTTACAATGCGATCGACCATGCAGCGAACGAAGATACCTCGAAACCTGGTTTGGCGGCTGATAACATCGTACCGCCCGACCAATCGTTTGGGATCACCAACGGTGTAAATCGCGTGGCGATCCACGCAGGCGGAACGCTTGCGATCTTGGACCCGACCAAAGCAAAAGGGATCGCGTATTTGCCGACCCTTACTTCCGCCAACGCGTGGCCGAATGCGGTTGACCAAGGCGTCTACGAAAACGGCGGCATCGCGGAAGGTCCGTTTGTTGCGATCTCGAAAGTCGGGATGGGCAAAGCGGCGTTCATCGGCGACTCATCGGCGGTTGAAGACTCGACGCCGAAGTATCTGCGCGAAGACACCGGCAAAACGAAAACGACGTACGACGGCTTCAAGGAAGAAGACGATGCAACTCTCTTGAACAATATCGTTTCTTGGTTGGCCACTGCCGAAACGGACAAGACCTCTCTGGATCAATATCCGGGTCTGACGTTGGACAATCCGACTCCGCTCTTGCCGATGGAAAACCCGGCAGACTCGACGGAACCGCAAGCGGAACCGTGGTCGCAACCGGTGGCAGGGTACAAGTGGTACGATCAATCCACATTCAAACCGGGCTCTTACGGCGGTGCGACCATCCAGTATCAAGCCAAGTATGACGCGTATCTGCCGTCTGCTTTTGCCAATACCGACACTCCGATTCCGGTTCGTCTGCAATTCAGCGGCGGACAACCGGGCACGACGTTGAGTTCGATCACCGTCGGCCTGTACCAAGGCACTCCGCAGATTGCGAAAGTGAGCGTCGACGGCGGGCAGACGTTCCCGACGTCGTATGCGTACAGCGCACCGTTTAGCGTTACGTATGACAACAACGGGCATGCCTACAAAGATCTGTGGGTGAAGATCAATTCGGCAGCGACGGCAGGTGCTGCGAACTTCCGCATCAAGCAAAACGGCAACGCGGTGCTGACCAAAGCGATCACGCTCGATCCGAGCGCTGCGGTTGCGACTTCCTTCGCCATCCCGGTCGGTACGGCACGTGCGAAAACCTTGGGTGACACCGTCACGCTTCAAGGTACCGTCACGACCAAGTCCGGTCTGTACGGCAGCAAAGCGTTCTACATGCAAGACGGCACCGGCGGCATGTACGTCTACCAAGGCAACACGGTTGTCAACCCGGGGGATGTCGTGTCTGTCACGGGCGATTTGACCTCTTTCAACCAAGAGCTGGAACTTGGCAACATGACGGCAGGTTCTGTCAACGTGATTCAGGCAAGCCAAGGCGCTCCGTCTCCGGCTGTTGTCAACGCGGTGAATGCCACCAACCAAGGGCAATACGTGCAATTGAACGGAGTGACCGTACAGAACATCGGCACGCCGGACAGCTTCAAAAACATCGAATTCGATGTGGTCGCGGCTGATCAGACCACGACGCACGTTCGCATCGACTCCCGTACGGGCTACACCAGTGACAATTTCCTGCAGGACTTCAAAGCGGGCGACGTCATCAACATCAGCGGGGCAGCTTCGATCACCAACAACGGCTTCCTGCTGCGCACCACGAAAGCAAGTGATCTGGTTCTCGCAAATCCGATTCCGGATCCGACTCCGATTCCGGACCCGACCCCGGACCCGACGCCTACTCCGGACCCGACTCCGGACCCGACGCCGACCCCGGACCCGAAGCCTACTCCGAATCCGGAACCGGAAAAAGACCCGGCTCCGACCAACGATGACAAACTCGTCATCCCGGGCAACGGCAAAGCGGTCATCAACGAAACCAAACTGGAAGAGTTGATCACCGACGCTCTGAAAAACGGCAAGCAAGTCACCATCGATCTCACCGGCCAAGGCAACGTGACCGAACTCGACGCCAAAGCGTTCCAAGCGCTGACCGCTCAATCCGGTTCGAGCCTCGTCCTCAAAACGGACGCGGCAACGCTCGCTCTTCCGGTTGACGCTGTGAAGCAAGCGTTCGAGAAGCTCGGACTTTCTCTCGACTCCTCGAAAGTTTCTGTCAAAGTGAACCAACTTGACTCCGCTTCGGCGGCAGACGCAACGTCCAAACTGGGCAAAGGGGCCGCGGCACTCGTGAACCCGATCTCCGTCGAAGTTTCCGCAACCGACGCCAACGGACAAGCACACAGCCTAGACCTGGCGCTCAAACCGACCGTCACCCTGCCGGCTTCCGCGTCCTCCGTGGGCAACGGGCACCTCGCAGGCCTGATGATCGACCCGCAAACCAAAGCAGTTTATCCGGTGCCGACCGTGTTCAACACGGCAGACGGTTCCACCCAAGCAACGTTCCAAAAGCAACACAGCAACATGATCTACACCGTCGTGCAAAGTGACAAATCGTTCTCCGACGTGGACGCGGACTCCTATGCGTTGAACGCGATCAACACCCTCGCGAACAAATTCATCGTCTCGGGCAAATCCGACACGACGTACGACCCGAACGCGCGAGTCACCCGCGCCGACTTCGCCACCTTGCTGGTGCGCGCGCTGGGCGTGCTCCCGAGCAACGCGGAAACTTCCACCTTCAAGGACGTGGCAGGCGATTCCTACTACGCGGCGAACGTGGAAACCGCTCATGATCTCGGCCTGATCTCCGGCTACGAAGACGGCACGTTCCGTCCGAACCAAGAGATCTCCCGCGAAGAGATGGCGGCGATGATCTACCGTACGCTGCAACTGTCCGGCGCGACCAAATCGCTGACCGCTGCAGAACAAGCGCAGTACCTCTCCGCGTACCAAGACAACACGCAAATCGAAGGCTGGGCGAAGGAAGCTGCTGCCTATGCCGTTTTTGCAGGCATCATCAAAGGCACCGACGCAGGACAATTCTCTCCGGCACAGCAAGCGGACCGCGCCCAGAGCGCAACGATCCTCTTCCGCGCGCTGCAGTCCATGAAGTACCTCCAATAGTGAAAAAAACCCTCTCCCAATCTGGGAGAGGGTTTTTTTGTTCACTGCAGATACTACGTTCATCTTGCAATCCGCATGGAGGTGCATCTACGAGTGAAGTTTCTACGGCTTGCCATGTCTGCGCTGCTCGCCATGACGCTGACCCTGCCGCTGATTCCGGCTGCCAGCGTCCACGCCGAGGGCCCGAACGATCCGGCGCCCTACTTGAACCCGAAAGTCAGCAACGAAAACGCAGGCAAAAAAATTCTCTTCGACAACACGCACGGCCAAACGGCCGGAGCGGCGGACTGGGTCATCGACGGCGGTTTCTCCGATTTCGCCAACGGCCTGGCCAACGCGGGCTACTATGTCAAAGAACTGCGCAAAACCACGGCCATCACGCTCGCCGATCTGCAACCGTACGACGTGTTCGTCATCGGCGAAGCGAACATTCCTTATAAAGTGTCGGAGCAGCAAGCGATGCTCCAGTACGTCCAAGGCGGAGGTTCGATTTTTTTCATCGCGGACCATTACAACGCCGACCGCAACAAAAACCGCTGGGACGCCTCCGAAGTCATGAACGGCTTCCGGCGCGGGGCCTGGGACGATCCGGCGAAAGGCATGAGCGACGAAGAGCGCAATTCCACCGCCATGCAAAACGTCCAAAGCTCCGACTGGCTGGCGACGAACTTCGGCGTGCGCTTTCGCTATAACGCGCTCGGCGACATCAACGCCACCAACATCGTGCCGCCGGAGCAATCGTTTGGCATCACGCAAGGCGTGAACGCCGTGGCGATGCACGCAGGCTCCACGCTCGCCATCCTCGATCCGAAAAAAGCGAAGGGCCTCGTCTATCTGCCGCAAACCAACGAATCGTGGGCGAGCGCGGTCGACCAAGGCGTTTATTCCGGCGGGGGCACGGCAGAAGGTCCGTTCTCCGCAATCGCCAAAGTCGGAGCGGGCAAAGCGGCGTTTATCGGCGACTCCTCTCCGGTGGAAGACGCCACGCCGAAATATTTGAAAGAAGAAAACGGCAAGCCGAAAACCACCTACGACGGGTGGAAAGAACAAAACGACGCCGCCTATTTCGTCAACCTCGTGAACTGGCTCGCCAAAAAAGAATCTTACACTTCGTTCGAACAAGCGGGCATCCCGCTCGATCAGCCGACGCAACTCTTGCCGATGGAAACTCCGCAAGCGACGACCGAACCGGCTGCCGAACCGTGGGCGCCGCCGGAGACGGGCTATAAATGGTACGACCCGTCGACGTTCAAAGCGGGCTCCTACGGTTCCGCGCAAGCTACGGCTGCGAACCCGACGTACTCCACGGTGAAGCAAGCCACTCTGCCGAACAACGGACAGGAGTTCCAAATCCGCGTGGTTGCCGACAACCTCTCGCCGGGCTCGACGGTCAGCAACTTCAACATCGGCGTGTACTTGGCAGGCGGCACGCAGATCGGGATGGTGCAGAACCCGGACGGCACGTACCCGGCTTCCTATGGATACAGCGCGCCGTTTGCGCTGACGGCCGACGGGTTCGGACACGCCGTCCGCGATTTGACGCTGAAGCTGAAACCGGGTGCGACCGGAGGCGCGACTTTGCGCTTGCGCCAAGGCAGCAACGCGCTGAAGACGGAAACGGTCACGCTCGGCGACGTTCCGGCGGAAGCGCTGCCCAAAGACCAGCCGCCGATCCCGGCGAAGATCGCCGTCTCCGATGCCCGCACGCGTCCGGCGAATACCGTCGTTACCGTGGAAGGCGTGGTGACCACACCGCCCGGCATCTACGGAGGTCAAGCGTTCTACATCCAAGACGACACCGCAGGAGTCTACGTGTACCAAAACACCAGCGGATATCAACCGGGCGACCGCGTGCTCGTCGCCGGCCCGATCGTGCCGTACAACAACGAACTGGAAATCTCCAACCCGCTCTATATGGAAAAAAAGGAACTGCCAACCTGCCCGCCAGAACGGTCGTCACGGCGCTTAGCGAGCAAAATCAAGGCCAACAAGTCACGTTGCAAAACGTCACGATCAAAAACATCACGTCGTCGCAGCCGGCGGGGTCGTTTGAATTTGACGCGGTGAACACGGCGGGAGCGACCACGCACGTTCGCGTCGACGCGCGCACGGGACTTACGCAGACGGCGTTCCCGTTCCGAGAGGGACAAGCGGTGACCATTTCCGGCGTTTCGTCGAATGCGAAGGCCGGCTTCCTCTTGCGCGTCACGGCACCGAACGACTTCGAGCAAGTGGATGTCGTGCCGCCCGTCACGTCGTTTGGCTTGTCCGGCTCGCCGAGCAACGACGGGTGGTTCCGCGAGAACGTCACCGTCACGCTGACCGCCACGGACGACCAAAGCGGCGTCGCCCGCATCGAAGTCCAACAGACGCCGGGGGGGGCGTTCCAGCCGTACACAGCGCCGCTCACGTTGACGACAGAAGGGACGACGACGCTCGCGTACCGTTCGGTGGACAACCGCGGCAACGTGGAAGACGCCAAGACGATCACCGTCAAAATTGACAAGACCGCTCCGACCGCCACGCTCACGCAAAGCGGCGGGCCGTCCGTGCACAACATCATGATCGACGGGTCGCTGGCCTTCACGCTGACCGGCACCGACACGGTGTCGGGTATCGCGTCTCAAGACCTCATCTTGGACGAAAACCGCATCGCGTCGGGCTCGGAGATCAACGCTCTGCCGCTCGGCCTTGGCGCGCACCGCATCTTGGCGCGCGTCATCGACAAAGCGGGCAACGTTTGGGAACAAAACCAAACGTTCCTCATCGAGACGTCGATCCCGACGATCAAGAACCTCACCGCGCGCTTGGACGACGAAAAGCAGATCAAAAACAAAGGCATCCACACCTCGATCGATGCCAAGCTCGATACGGTGCAAAGCTTCTTGACCAAAGGAGACACGACGCAAGCCACGAAACACCTCAAGCAGTTGCAAGACATCTTGAACAAAGGGGTGACGACCGGCCAACTCACCGACAACGCCGCCGCCGTGCTCAACGCCAACATCGACTATCTGCTTTCTCACGACCTCTTGAAGTAACACTTCTTACTTGAAAAAGACCGTGTCCCCGGCGGATGCGGTCTTTTTTTCCTTGGCGGGAAGTTCCTGTTATTGCTGGACAATTCCGACACGGCACTGTACATTGGGAGTATTCTTACATAGATGGGGGAAGGAACAAATGTCTGCTACCACGATTGAGAACTTCAAAGCACTTGTGAAACGCATGAAGCAGTTGGAAGAAGCGACCGCGCTGATGTTCTGGGACCTGCGCACCGGCACTCCGAAGAAAGGCGTGGAGCAGCGTTCGGAAGTCGTCGGCATGCTCTCCGGCGATCAATTCAAATTGAGCGTCTCCGAAGAGATGGGCCGATACCTCGCCGAATTGACCCAGCCGGACGTGTTGGAAACGCTTGACGAGATCACACGCGCTTCCGTCCTCGAACGCAAGAAAGAATACGACCGCTCCAAGAAGATCCCGCCGCAAAAGTACCAAGATTTCGTGGTGCTGACCTCCAAAGCCGAATACGCTTGGCAAGAAGCGAAAGCCAAGAACGACTTCGAATCGTTCCGCCCGCACTTGGAGAAAATCGTGGATACGGTTCGCGAGTTCATCGAGCTGTGGGGCTACGACGAAAACAAATACGACACGCTGCTCGACCAATACGAGCCGGGCATGACCGTGGCGAAAATCGACGCGATCTTCGCGCCGCTTCGTGAGCGCACCGTGGCGCTCGTCAAGAAAATTTCCGAGCGCGAACAAGTCCGCCGCGACTTCTTGAACCAAGAGTTCCCGAAAGCCGATCAGCGCAAGTTCTGCGAATTCATCCTCACCCAGTTGGGGTACGACTTTGAAGCGGGCCGCCTCGACGAGAGCGCGCATCCGTTTGCGATCGGCTTGAACCCGGGCGACGTGCGCATCACCACGCGCTTCAACCCGAACGACATGCAATCGTCGCTGTTCGGCACCATCCACGAGTGCGGGCACGCGATGTACGAACAGAACATCTCCAAGGACTTGATCGGCACGTTCCTCGCGACCGGCACCTCGATGGGCATCCATGAATCGCAATCGCGTTTCTGGGAGAACATGATTGGCAGAAGCCGCGAATTCTGGAGCCGCTACTACGATGATCTCAAAGCTCGTTTCCCGCAGCAGTTTGAAGGCGTTTCCGTCGACGAGTTCTACGACGCCATCAACCTCGTGGAGCCGTCCCTGATCCGTGTGGACGCCGACGAGTTGACCTACAACCTGCATATTATGATCCGCTACGAAATCGAGAAAGACCTGATCAACGGCAACATCGCCGTCGCCGATCTCCCGCGCATCTGGAACGAGAAGATGGAGGAGTACCTCGGCATCCGACCGGAGAACGACACCACCGGCGTCCTGCAAGACATCCACTGGGCGGGCGGCTCGTTCGGCTATTTTGCGTCGTACTCGCTTGGCAACATCTACTCCGCGCAGTTCCAAGCGGCGATTGCCCGCGCGATTCCGGACTACCGCGAAAAAGTCGCTGCCGGCGACACCTCGGAGCTGAAACAATGGCTGATCGAAAACGTCTACCGCTACGGCAAGAGCCGCCAACCGGCGCAAATCATCTTTGACGCGACGGGCGAAGAAATCAATCCGAAGTATCTGATCGAGTACCTCGAAACCAAGTACGAGTCAATTTACAAAATCTAACAATGTGTTTGACAAATCGGGAAACTGCTGGTATCATAAAAAATGTCTAGGAGACAGCCATTTGCCAATCTTGCTTCAACGGATGCTTGAAACAGAATTGCGAACAAGTGGTAACACCGCGTTCATCAGAACGCGCAGGAGGTATTTCACACATGCAACAAGGTACTGTTAAATGGTTCAACGCTGAAAAAGGCTACGGTTTCATCTCCGTTGAAGGCGGCGACGACGTGTTCGTTCACTACTCCGCAATCCAAGGCGAAGGCTTCAAGACCCTCGAAGAAGGCCAACGCGTTTCCTTCGAGATCGTAACCGGCAACCGCGGCGCTCAAGCTGCAAACGTTAACAAGCTGTAAGCTATCGCCTACAAATGTGAAAGGTCCTCGGGCAACCGGGGGCCTTTTTTCTTGCCCTTTTTTCTGAGAATGATTTCTTGTAAGAATATATTTTAATGTATTGCAATTTTACTTAATAACTGACTTTTGGCATATTTCTTTTTCGACTAAACATAGTAGGATAGACGTAGACAGGTACTCAAATTTGAATAATAAGATTGGAGGCTTCTTCATGAGTCAACCGCAAATGTCCAACCGCGGGCTGATCATCACCGCGATGGCGCTGGGGATGTTCATGGCTTCGCTGGACAACACGATCGTATCCACGGCGATGCCGACGGTCGTTGCCGAGCTCGGGCGTCTGGACATCTTCTCGTGGGTCTTCTCCGCGTACTTGCTGACTTCCACCACGTTTATCCCGATCTTTGGCAAACTCGCAGACCTCTATGGCAAGAAACAGTTCTACTTGTTCGGCGTGCTCGTGTTCATCCTCGGCTCCCTGCTCTCCGGGACGGCCGACTCGATGCAGCAATTGATCGGCTATCGCGCGCTGCAAGGCTTTGGCGCCGCCGCGATGATGCCGATCACGTATGCGATGCTGTTCGAATTGTTCCCTCGTGAACAGCGCGGGAAAATGCAGGGCATCTTCTCCGCGATCTTCGGGCTCTCGTCCGCCATCGGCCCGACCATCGGCGGCTACTTCACAGACTACCTCTCCTGGCACTGGATTTTCTACGTCAACATCCCGATCGGGTTGGTCTCCTTCGCCGTCATCTTCGTCCTCTACAAAAACCTCAAAACCCGTGATACCTCTCAGAAAGTTCACATCGACTACCTCGGTTCTTTCACGCTTACTCTTTCGATTTTGTCTTTGATGTACGCACTGGCTACGGCAGGTCGTCAGTATGAATGGGGCTCTTGGCAGATCATCTCGTTGCTGGCGGCCGCCGTCGTGCTGTTGATCGTCTTCTTGGCTGTGGAAAAGCGGGCGAAAGACCCGATCATTCCGCTCTATCTCTACCGCGACAACGGAGTCGTCTCGTCGAACTTCACCGCGCTTTTCCAGGGGGCAGTCTTGCTGGGCGCTTCGTCGTACATCCCGCTGTTCATTCAAGGGGTCATCGGCGGCACCGCTTCGAAGGCGGGCAATTTGGTCACCCCGATGATGTTCGGGTTGATCTTCGGCTCGGGGGCTTGCGGCGCGTTGATGCAGCGCTTTGCATACCGCCCGATTCAAATCGTCAGTTCGATCATCATGATCATCGGAGCGTGGATGTTGACCCGACTGGGTCTGGACACCTCCAGCTCCTACGTGGTTTGGGCGATGGTCATTTTGGGCCTCGGCATGGGTCCGCTGTTCCCGATTCCGATTGCGATGATGCAAGGCTGTGTCCGCGAAGACCAAGTCTCCATCGCGTCTTCGTTGATCACGTTCTTCCGCAACATCGGCATGGCGATGGGCGTTTCCTTCCTCTCGATCATCGTCAACACGAAGATCTCCAACACCACCGAAGCGGCGCTGCAAGGCACGAAATTGCCGCCGGAGCAACTCGCTCTGCTCAAAGACCCGCACTCGATCTTCTCGGAAGCCGGCCGGCAGAACATTCCGCAAGAGCTCTATCACAAGCTGCAAATGGCGCTCAGTGACGGCGTGGATCTGATCTTCTGGGCGATTCTGGGCCTTGCGGTCGTTTGTGTGATCTTGGGCTTTGTGGCAGGAGACCGCGGGGAACTGGGCTACCACAGACGCAAAGCGGCTAAACAGCAAGAACAGGGAACCCAATCGATGTGAGGGAAGCGCGAACCCCGGTCCCCCTGTTGATCCTCGGCCTGCTTTGCTCGGAAGACTTGCATCCGTATGAAGTGATGCAAATCCTCCGCGAGCGGACGATGGAGAGGGTGGTCAAGCTCAACATCGGGACGATCTACTACAACTTCGAGATGTTGCTCAAGCGCGGCGACATCGCGGTCAAGGAGGTCGTCCACGACAGCCGACGTCCGGACAAGACCGTCTACCGCATCACCGATCAAGGCCGGGAACGCTTCCAAGAGCTGTTGAAAAAGCAGTTCGAAAGCGAGTCGGTGCAAGTTCACCCGCTCTATCCCGCTCTGTTGTTTGCCCGCTACGGAGAGGTCGCGGCGATCCGCAAAGCGTTGCTCAAACGCCGCAAGCACATCGCCAAACTTCGCGACCAACTGGCGCAGGAGCTCTCGCGCACAGAGGAACCGGCGCATTGGAGCACCCTGCACATCCTCAAAAACGGATGGCTGCACCACCAAGCGGAGCTGGAATGGCTGGATGCGTTCTTGCAAGAACTGGACGAGAAACACCTTTAAACGAAAAAAGACGCCTCCACGCGGGGGCGTCTTTTTGGCGTCGTTTTTTGCTAGTGTGCCTGTTGGGTTTCGCGTTTGTGTTGACGACGGAAGAACAGTTCGTACATCACCGGCACGATGATCAGCGTGAGCAGCGTCGCGGTCGTCAAACCGCCGATGACGACGACGGCGAGGCCGCGCGAGATCAGGTTGCCCTCGGCGGCGGTGAACGCCAGCGGGAGCAGGGCGCAGATCGTGGCAAACGCCGTCATCAAGATCGGGCGCAGGCGGGTTTTGCCCGCTTCGACCAACGCTTGGCGAATCGGCATGCCGTCCCCGCGGTTTTGTCCGACGCGGTCGACGAGGACGATCGCGTTGGTGACGACGATCCCGATCAGCATCAAGACGCCGATCATCGCCGAGATCGAGACCGGTTCGCCGGTCAGGTAGAGTCCGATCAGCGCGCCGGTCGGGACGAACAGCAGCGAGGTCAAGATGACGAACGGGATGCGCGCTTGCCCGAACGTGAACAGCATCACGAGGTAGACAAGACCGACGGCAATGCCCATCGCGAGGCCGAGCTGCTCAAACGTCTTGGTCGTTTCGTCGGAGCCGCCGCCTGTGATAAGCGAGACGCCGTCCGGCAGTTTGACGTTGGTTTTTACATCGTTTTGCACGTCGGCCGACACTTTTTGCACGTTGTTGCCTTCGACGGTCGCAGAGACGCGGGCGAACACTTTGCCGTCGTTTTTCTGGATGGCGGAGACGGTGTCCACCTCTTGGACGGAGGCGATGTCGCGCAGTTTGACCGGGCCGTGCGTGCCGAAGAGGGTGAGGTCTTCGAGTTCGGCTTTGGACGCGAGCGGTTTGTCATACGACAGTTGCACGTCGCGGTCTTGGCCGTCGAGTTGCAGCGTTCCGATCGACACGGGGCGGGTTTGGTCGGCGGTGAGACCGAGCACGGTGTAGCCGGAGACGCCCGCCGCCGTCGCTTTGTCGTTGTCGATCTTGATCACCCATTGGCGCTGCATGTCTTGCAGGTTGGACTTGATGTAGCTGAGTTCCGGGTGTTTTTTCATCTGATCTTGCACCAAGTTTGCAGCCTCTTGCAGTTTGGCTTGGTCGGAGGAGTAGAGGTCGATGTCGACGTTGTTGTTGGTCGGCGGACCTCCGGTCGACATCTCTTGCACGGTGATCGTGGCTTTGTCGGACGTTTTGCCGACGATCTCCTTGATCTTGTCGCTCAGGATTTTGACTTCGGCGGTGGTGTCCGCCGTTTCGTTCAGGGAGATGTAGTATTGGAACGTGTTTTCCTTCTTCAGTCCCGTTGTGAAGTCGCGGGAACCGACGCCGACGAACACGCTTTGGATCGTGTCTTTGCGCTCGCGCAGCATCTTCTCCACGTCGAGCGACACGGCGTTGGTCTTGTCGATGACGGTGGACGCGGGGAGTGCGACGTTGGCGATGATCGTTTTTTGTTTCTCGTTTGGCAGGAACACGAAGCCGAGTTTGCCCGCCAGCGCGAACGAGCCGAGCAGCAGCGGGATGCAGATGACGAAGACCAGCCACTTGCGGCGCAGCGAGCTTTCGATGACACGGCCGTACCATGCTTGCAGTTTGCCTTCGCGCTCCTCGTGTTTAAGTTTTGAAAACGAGAAGTTCGCAAGCACCGGCGTCAACGTGATCGAGACGACGAGCGACGCGATCAGGGCGAAGACGATCGTCAACGCAAACGGCAGGAAGAACTCGCCGGTGACGCCGCCGACAAACCCGAGCGGGAGGAACACCACGATGGTCGTCAGCGTCGACGACGTGATCGCTTTGAGCATCTCGCGGGTCGCGGCGAGGGTGAGTTGTTTTTTATCGAGGCCTTCCGGGTTGTGCTTCAAGCGGCGGAAGATATTCTCGATGACGACGATAGAGTCGTCGACGACGCGCCCGACCGCGACCGCCATGCCGCCGAGCGTCATGATGTTCAGCGTGATGTTCGCTTGGGCGAGGAAGATCGAGGACACCAAGAGCGAGAGCGGAATCGAGAGCACGGCGATGATCGTCGCGCGGATGTTGCGCAGGAACAACAGCACGGCAAGCGAGGCGAACAGGGCGCCGAGCAACCCTTCGCGGATCAGGGACGAGACCGACTTCTTGATGCCGTCGGCTTGATCGAATACGATGGAGTAGTCGATTTTGTCTTTGAACTTGTCGAGGACCGTGTACGATTGGTCGACCACGCTGACGGTGTTGGCGTCTTGCTTCTTGGTGATCGCCAGGGCGATGGCGACCTTGTCATTGAAGCGCGTGATTTCCGGACGCGCCGTTTCGGTTTTGATCGTCGCGATGTCTTTGAGCAAGACAGGGGCCGGAGCTTGCTGACCGGCGCCCGCGCCCGGCATGCCGCCGGCCGTTGCCGTCGGAGCGGACGTTGCGCCCTGCACGTCGAGTTTGAGATTCTCCAGATCGGCAACTGTCGCCAGTTGCTCTTCCACGCGAATCGGGATCAGAATCGAATCGTTGACCACCGACCCGGCGGGCATCGAGACGAACTTGCTTTTGATCGCGTCTTGAATCTTGGACAGCGTGAGCCCGCGCTTGAGCGCTTCGGACTTGTTGACTTGGATGTTGACGAGTTGCGATTCCGTCCCGCCGACCGAGACGGAGTTTACGCCCGGGATCTTCTCCAGTTCCGGCTGGATGTCGTCCGCAAGCACTTGCTGCGCGTTCTGCCCGTCCTTGGCAAAAACGGCGGCGTTGAGCACCGGGAACGAACCGAACGAAAACCGTTCCACTTTCGGCTCGACCTTCTCCGGCAACTGGGCGTTGCGCAGAAGCGTTTCCACCTGTTGCGTGACGTCGTCCATCTTCGTCCCGATCGGGAACTCCAACTGGATCAACGCCATCGATTCAAATGACTGCGAGGACATTTTGTCAACGCCCTCGACGGTTTTCAGTTGTTTCTCTAAAACACTGGTGACCTGCCGATCCACATCTTCAGGCGATGCGCCCGGATAGACCGCCGAAATCGACAACTGCGGGAACTCGATGTTGGGCAGCAGGTCGACTTTCAGCGACTGGAACGAGAAGAGACCGCCGACGATCAGCAAAAAAGACAAGATAAAGATCGCCACCGGATTCTTCAACGAAATACGGGTCAAAAAATTCATGCGCTGGTTCCACCCTCTCCTCATCTGATGTACTATGTGTATAGTCACATATTGAAAGGCAATACTATCTTAGCATTGATGTGACAGCTTCGCAATGGATTTGTATAATGTTTGTATACATAAATAATAAAGGGGATTCTGCATGGCACTGCGCTACGCCGTTCTCGGCCTGCTTTCCAAAGAACATCTCACCGGCTATGATTTGACCCAAAAGTTCCACAGCCACATCTCCCACTTTTGGAACGCGCACCACACCCAGATCTACCGCGAGCTTCAAAAGCTGGAGAAGGAAGGGCTCGTCTCGTATGACCTCGTGCAACAGCACGAACGTCCCGACAAAAAAGTCTACACCCTCACCGACCACGGCCTGCAAGACTTGCTCGGCTGGATGGCGGAACCCCCGAAACCGCCCAGCATGAAAAACGAAACTCTCTTGCGCGTCTCGCTGTTTCATCTGATCCCGCCAGATCAAGCCGTTCAGTACCTGGAAGCATCGCGGCAGACGCACGTCGAAGTGCTGAACGCCATGAAACAGTGGGGAGAACTCCACCTCGGGTCTGCGGACGCGCCGCCGTCGTATGAGTTGATCGGCGAAACGCTGACGCTCGACTTCGGCATGCGTTTCATCCAGACATGGATTGACTGGTGCGACTATGCGATCCGCATGTTCCGCTCTTTCCCCGAATAGTGTAAGAACAGAGGACAACTTCCTTGGGGGGTGGAGAGTCGGTGCAAGAACTGTTTCTCGGCTTGGAAATTCTGCTGGTCTCCGCGATCCTGTCGGTGGACAACGCGCTGGTGATCGGCTTGGCGACTCGTCATCTTCCGGACAAACTGCGTCAGAACGCGATTTTTTGGGGCACGATGGGCGCGGTGGGCTTGCGCATCGTATTGTCGCTGGTGGCGGTGGTGCTGCTCAGCACGCCGTTTCTAAAGTTGATCGGCGGCCTCTTCTTGCTCTACATCGCGTTCAAGTTGCTCGGCGATCATGAACAGATGAAGGACATGCGCCGGGGCGGCGGTTTGATGCAAGCGGTGTATGTGATCGTGATGGCCGATTTGGTGGTGTCGGTGGACAACGTGTTGGCGATCGTCGGGATTTCCAAAGGCAACATGATGCTGTTGCTGTTCGGTATCTTGGTTTCGATTCCGTGCATCCTCTGGGGCAGCGGGATGATCGTGCGCTTGCTGACGCGCTTCCCGTGGCTGATGTTCGCGGGCGTCGCCGTGCTGACGTGGACGGGCTGCTCGATGATTCTAGAGGAGAACCTCGTCGCCGCTTGGGTGGAACCGTTGTCGTTGCCGACGTACAGCTTTCATATCGTCTCGGTCATCGCCACATCGGCGGCAGGCTTTTGGGCTTCGAAGCGCGTCGCCGCCTAACGCTTCACGAGTGACAAGCTCCTTTTCGGGCACTCTAGTCGTGGGAGGTGTTGACGATGATGCGAGATGTGATCGTGGTTCAAGACCCGCAGGGACAACAGCGCGAGTTTGGCGTGGAAGCGCTTTTGGAGATGAACGACCAAAGTTACGTCCTGCTCGTCAACGAGGATGACACGCTGCTCATGAAGGTCGAAGGGGAAGGCGAGCACCAAGAGCTCGTCGGCATCCCGGAGCCGTATGTGCTCGAATCCCTGCTTGACGCCTATTCCATCGCCGTCGAAGCGGCGCCGGCGGAAGGCGAAGAGTAACCTCCAGCAAAAAAGCCGTCCGTGCCGTGCGCCGGGCGGCTTTTTTGGCATGGGTTCGTTGTTTAGCGTTTGCCGAAGGGGTGAAAGCGCGGCAGGGCGCCCATCTGCTCGCCGTAGGCAGTCACTTCCGCCAGCGCCCGCTCTTCCGTCCGAATCCGCACGCGCAAGACGACGGCGTTCAGGAAGGAGAATACGAAGGCGGTCACGGGGGCTCCAAAGGCGAGCGGCAGGGCGAACAGTTCCAACGCGACTACGGTGTAGTTCGGATGCCTCATGAAGCGGTACGGCCCCCGGCACACCGGTTCGCTTCCGGGCAACACGAAGATGCGCGTGTTCCAAAACTTCCCGAGCGAGCGCAAAATCCAGAGCCGTAACACTTGGGCGAGCATAAACAATGCAAACGGCGCGAAGTACGGCGGCTGGTCCAACCGCCCGCGCTCCAGCACTTCGCCCGTTAACGACAGAAAAAACGCGACGTGCAACAGCACGATCCATCTGTAATGTTGCGCTCCGACTTCATACCCGCCGAGGGCGCGCATGTAGTGGGCGTTGCGTTTGGCGAGTTGCAGTTCGCCGAGGCGTTGGGCGACCACCAACGCGACGATGAGAAGAAACCAGTTTACCATTGGAGCAACACCTGCTCACAGGAGAAGCCGGGGCCAAGCGAGAGGGCGAGGCCGTGCTCTCCCGGTTGATGGGGTTTTTGCAGTTCTTGCGCGAGCACGAACAGCACGGTGCAAGACGACATGTTGCCGTGCGTGCGCAAGATCGTGCGCGAGTAGTGGAGCAACTCGTCCGGCAAGTCCAGCGCTTCTTGGTACGCTTGCAGGACTTTCATGCCGCCGGGGTGGGCGATGAACGCGCGCAGGTCGGCGCGGCTGAGCTGTTGGTCTTGCAGAAAGCGCTCGATCTGCGGGCGGATCTTCGATTCGACGATCGACGGGATGTCTTTGGAGAACACGACTTTGAGGCCTTCTTCTTGCACATCCCAGCCCATGACGTCCATCGTGTCCGGCCAGATCGTGGAGGCGCTGCCGAGGATGCGGGGGGCGTTTTCGGCGAGCTCAGGGTGTTGTCGGGCGGCGTCGTCTCCCAAGAGCAGGACGGCGGCGCACCCGTCGGCGAACAGGGACGTGGCGATCAAATTGCTCTTGGAGCGATCGCCGTGCAGGAACGTGAGGCCGCAGAGTTCGAGGGCGCAGACCAGAACGGTTTCGCCCGGGTGGGCGAGGGCGAGATCATACCCGCGCGCGAGACCGGCGGTGCCGCCTGCGCAGCCGAGTCCCCAGATCGGCGTGCGCTTGAGGTTTTGGCGCAGGCCGAGCTCGTTGAAGAGATGGGCGTCGAGGCTCGGGGTTGCGATGCCGGTGGAGGAGACGAACACGAGGTGGTCGATGTCCTCCGGGGCGAGGTTGGTTTTTTGCAAGCAGGCGCGGATGGCTTCGGCGGCGAGCTTGACGGCGTGAGTGAGGTAGAGGGTGTTTTTTTCCGCAAAGGAGTGAGACGCTTCAAACCACTCGATGGGGGCGGCGAAGTGGCGGGTTTCGATCTGCGCCGATTCGAAGACGGCCAACAAACGGTCGATGTCGCGAAACGCTCCGCCGAACAGTCGGCGAGCGAAGTCCCGGCATTGGTTTTGGGTGATGAGGTGCGGAGGAACGGCGGTTCCGACTCCAGCGATCACAGGCACGGCAAATCCTCCTCAATTTTCCATTCTATTGAGGGTAGTATGCGACAGGGGAAGGGGAATGATGCGCAAAAAGGCACAAGTCCCGGCGGGGTCTTGTGCCTTTGCTATTTTGATGCGTGTTGATGCGTGTGAAGAGATTAGTTCAAGATGGAAGCCAACTGGCTTTTGGTGACCATCGACATCCGGACTTCCGTAAACTCCTCGCGCAGCGCTGCCACTTCGACTTGAACGACGTTGAGCTTGTGGTCGAGGCGCTGGATGTCCGCCTTCACTTGTGTCATGTCCGTTTGAAGCTGGGACACCATGCCGATGAGGTGGTAGAGCAAGTCTTCCGTGGTCGGTTTTTGTTGTGAGTTGTCGGCGGCAAACATGGTAGCAATCTCTCCCTTGACGTGTTGGTGGTGAAAAACAGCCCCCGTACAGGCGGGACGTATCGATGCGAAACTTCCAATTCGGGTGGAGAGAGTCACCCTGTGCCCTAATACTAGCAGAGAATTTACACGTGCAGCAACACTCGATTTGTTATAAACAGTTGCCAAAAAACCGCCGTTTCGCATTCAACGGCGGTTTCCCAAACTCGGTGATGCCTCAATTCTGGAGCACTGAAAAAAGCTCCTCCTGCGACATCCCTTTCTTAAACGCGTATGTCTTCGGCTTGATCTGCGTATCAATCCCGCGCTCCGTCAATGCCTGACTGAACGCCGCTTTATCGTCGATCAACCCTTTGTCCTTCATGAAACTGAGCAGATCATCCAGCGGCGCGCCATCGCCCAGCGTGAACTCCAGCGTCTCGGCGGTCTTCGCAGTCGAACCGGCCTCTTTCGCCGGAGCTTTCGCATCTGCACCCGCTGAAGCGCCCGCAGCCGGAGTCGCCTCTTTACCACCCAGATTCTCTTCGTACTGCTGCTCAGTCATCACGACATAGCCTTTCGCCTTCGCTTCTGCGACCAGATCCCCAGAGCCGGTCCCCCAGAACACGAACGTGACCACGGCGGTCAGAACCGAGCCGATCACCCCGCCAAACAGCAAGCGGTTCCACTCTCGAAAGCGCGTCTGCAACGCTTCAATATGATGCAGCGCCCATTCGTCGCGGTAGTACGCAAACGTCATCACACATGCGACGTTCTTCACACGAAACCGAACGGTAAACAAATTCTGCCCCAACGGAGTCTGCCCGGAACGAATCACTTTCCCGTTCGCGGCTCCTTCGATCAGCAGGCGTTCCAATTCGAGGTCGTCTGCCGGCAAATCTTGAATTCCTTCACGTAAAAACGCAACCTGCTTGTCCGAAAACAACCCCATCGGCAGGTCCGGGCATCCAAGCTCTCCCATCGCGGTTCGTAACGTTTTCCCAACTGTATCCTTCAACAAATCGATGTTTGTCATCTCTTCATCCCCCCAACTACACATTACGACAAGGAGCGACAAGTTCTGAGGGTGAGCCTATAAAAAAAGGAAGTGACCCGTAAGCCACTTCCTCTTTCCAATTCACATCTTAGACTTCGCTGGTGTACGGCATCAGAGCTACGACGCGAGCGTTCTTGATCGCGACGGTTACAGCGCGCTGGTGAGCTGCGCAGTTGCCGGTGATGCGGCGCGGCAGGATTTTGCCACGCTCAGAAACGTAACGGCCAAGACGGCCGATGTCTTTGTAGTCGATGTGGTTTACTTTGTCGACGCAGAAGTTGCAGACTTTGCGGCGCTTGCCACGACGCTTCTTGTTGAAGCCGCCGCGCGGTTCACGATGTTCGCGTTGTTCACGTTGTTCAGCCATGATTCGTTCCTCCTCGTTGTTCCGGAATTTGGGATTACTGTTCTTTGACGGTGGTCAGGTAGCGAAGTACGTTCTCGTCGATCTTGAGCAGGCGCTCAAGTTCAGCCGGAGTCGTGGTGTTCGCTTCGAAGTTCAGCAGCGCGTAGAACCCTTCACGGTTCTTGTTGATCTCGTAAGCGAGACGGCGTTTGCCGAGCTTCGTGGTCGGAAGAACAGTGCCGCCTTCCTTCGCAACGACGCCTTCGTATTTCTCGATGGCTGCATCGCGAGCAGCTTCTTCGAGGTCCGCTTTCAGGACCAGCATAGTTTCATAGGCTCTCATCGTTAGCCCTCCTTTTGGACTGTTGGCCCCTGTATAGGAGCAAGGTAAAAACACAAAACTTAGTATAACAACGAAACCTCGCAAATGCAAGTCCTACTTTTTTTGCAAGAGGTCAGTTGTCAGACCTCTTCCCGCCGTGCTACATTATTAATGGAAAAGAAACAACGAAACCAATCGTAAGCGCTTACAGCTAAGGAGGCCGCCATGAGCAAGACGATTATCCGCACCTTAAACTTGAAAGATTTCACCCACGGCAAGGCGGAAGAACGCCGTCGTTTCGCCGAAGAATTCGCAGCCGGTCTGATGGATTGCGGTTTCATTATCCTCGAAGGTCACGGGATCGACCCGAGTCTGATCAACCAAAACTACACCAACATCGAGAACCTGTTCGGTCTCGACCTTGAGAGCAAGAACAAGTACGGTCAAATCTCCGGCGGCCAACGCGGATACACCGGATTTGGCAAAGAACACGCAAAAAACCGCACCGTCGGCGACCTCAAGGAATTCTGGCACGTCGGCCAAGAGCTTCCCAAAGGCCATGCTCTTTATGAAGACTACCCGGAGAACGTCTGGCCGGAAGAGATTCCGAACTTCCGCAAAGACTCGCTTTCCTTCTACCGTGAACTCGAGCGCGTTGCCCGCAACATGCTGGAAGCGCTGACGATTCACTTCGATCTGCGTCAAAACTTCTTCTCCGACATGATTCACGAAGGCAACTCCGTCCTGCGCATGATCCACTACCCGCCGCTTGAGCCGCACATGGACCCGGAAGCGGTGCGCGCTGCGGAACATGAAGACATCAACTTGATCACCCTGCTGTGCTCGGCGACCGCTTCGGGTCTGGAACTGCTGACCCGCGACGGCGAATGGCTGCCGGTCGAAGCGGAAGAGAACCAAATCATCGTCGATGCCGGCGACATGCTCTCCCGCATCACCAACGAAGTGATTCCGGCGACCACGCACCGCGTCGTCAATCCGAAGGGGGAGAACACCTCGCGCTATTCCATGCCGTTCTTCGTCCACCCGTACTCCTCTTGCGTGCTCGACGTCATCCCGTCCTGCGTGACGGAAGAGAACCCGCAGAAGTACCCGGCGATCACCGCCGGCGGCTTCCTGCACCAACGTCTGGTCGAAATCGGTTTGATCAAAAAATAATCAGGCACGCACATGCCGTCCGGACTCCGCGCGCTCGAATTCCTCGCACCAACGCGCGGCAGACAAAAAAGAACACCAAGCTGCTTAAATGAGCAGTTGGTGTTCTTTTTTTGCTTGCGGGCAGAGTGGCGTTATCGGGCTTGTTTCAAGGATTGACGCAGGGTGTTTTCGCAGATGCGGTTTTGGATGAACGCGAGAATGAGGGCATTTTTCGATTGAGGTTTTTTCATTGGGCTGCACTCCCTTATGTAGTCTGTTGCTAGAAGTCTATGCCCGATTTTGCTAGATTATACATATTCGAGACAGAAAGTTTGGGGTATGGGGGGAAGGTTTTGGCGGAGAAGAAAATTCAATCGGGGTACTTGGCGGGATACCTTCAGAAACGAGAAGACATCAAACCGCATCTTCCGCTGCTGTTGGTCGTGTGGACAATGGATCTCCTCTTGGTTCCTCTGTTGTTTATCCAGCCGGTGGCGCGGTTGTATCTGGATCTGTTACTTCCGCCGATCGTATTGCTGCACGCATTTGCGATCTGGCTGTGGATGCATCGGGAGCGCAAGGAACTGTACACGTTGTTTAACGGATTGTATGGGTTTGTGGCGGTATACGGAATTTGGGTGTTGGAGCAGAAATTCAACTATTACTTCATTGATGTTCCGTTTCCGCACTACTCGGTGGTGAGTTTGCTCTGGTATGCGGGCGGTGTTTATTGGATCTATCGCGGGCATGTGCGGAGAGCGTACACGAGCAAACTCTACAAAGAGGGACGGAGCTTTGAGGCATTTCCGTACCGAGGGATCCATTTGTATATCGGTGCCGGGATGTTGGCACAGCTCTTGATGTATCAGTGGGTAGGGAATCCGGGTATCGAGCTGGTGCTGGATATGTTCTGGGGCGTCGGGTTTCTCATGACGGATGCGGCGGCGGAAGTGTTCCGCTATCGGCTGATGAGGCAGCATCCGGAGTATGTGAGGTTTGGCAGACCTTGGGCGAAGGCGGAATCCGAGCCTGGGGAGGAAGGGATGCCGAGCGTTGCGAAGCGGCTTCGTTTTGCTTATGATCCCGGTGCGCAGCGGACTGTTCTCGTGACGGTGCTGTTGCTGCTGGATCTTTCGTGGCTTCCGGTGGTGATCTGGGCTCCGTTTACCTATTTCTGCTTTTGGTTGACGGTGCCGGCGCTGGTTGTCTTGCACGTTTTGGGGATCGGCTTGTACATGACGGCAGGTCGCCAGCGGGTGGGAGCCAAGTTGTTCCAAGGGATATTGGGGGCGGTTGCTTCGGCAGGGTACCTGATCCTCACGATGAAGCTTGTCTATGATTTGCAAGGGATGAGGACGCTGTGGTATTGCTACCTCGCCGGAGGGGTGTATGTGCTCCTGTGGGTTTGGCGTTGGCGAGGGGCTGAAACATACCGTAAGTACCTCTACGCTGCGGGCCTTGTCGTTTTTGGGGCGCACGGTGTTTTGGGGGGGGGGGGATGTACGGATGGTTTGCGGGAGCGTATCTCTTCTTGACGTTCTGTTTACAGACGACGGCGCTTACGAATTTTCGGGAGTACAAGTGGATGCGGCAGAACCCGGAGTGGATCATGGAAGCTGCGGCGGGGCTGTCAAACGCCGCGAAGACTTCAAAAAGGAAAAGGAGAAAGCGCCGATCTTACTAAATTTCGCTAACGTTCCTCGCTGTTGCAGCGGGGTATTTTTTTGAACAGTGTTTTTATAGGAGTTCCTAAATAGGTAAAATTTTGCTATATTCAAGTTAGATTACTGGTTGTGTTGTTGGGGGTTGGATGTGATGACACGTATCTCAGACACGTATGCGATTCGAAACGGCGCCTATCGCTTTGGCGGGGCTTCTCAAGATTTTGCCGCGAAAGTGACGCGGTTGAAGGGGCATCAGACCCAGACGATGGAGGAATGGAAGGGTACCGCGGCGCTCCGTTTTTCGGCTGTGTCCGATGTCATGTTCGAAGATCTGCGGACAGCAGGAACGATTTTTGAAAAAATCGCCGGGACGTTGAATGCGTTGGCGGGACAGTTGGATCAGGTGAACAGCTTGATTCAACAGTCGGAGAGTTTGCAAGGAGAGATCGACTATCTGCATCATTGCATCAACAGCACCGATGATCCGGAACGGAGAGCTTCCTATCGAAGCGATCTTCATTATTACCTGAATCGCCGCGCTGCGCTCGTTGCCGAATCGCAAACGATTGAATTCCAAGCGAACAAAAGTGCCGAGGACTCCTTTAACGATCTCTCGGGTATGGTGGAGAATTTGCATTGTTTCAAATCGTATGATGAAGCTTTCAATATCGACTGGTCGGCTCCTTTGGTAGGTTTCTCGAAAACGGTTGCTAACGCAGGGGGCTTGAAGGATGTTGCTAATGGGTACGCAGATTACAAGAAAGGGTATGGTGCCAAACGTTATAAATTAAAGAAAGGTACTTTTTATGAAATCAATAATCCGCAATTGAAAGGTATCGAAGGGCATGGTACTTACACGCCCAAATCTCCAAATTATCGACAGGCGATGACAGTTGCAGAACCTAGAGTTGTCACGATGCAAGCCATGAAAGATATCAAAGGATTCGGCACAGCTATGGGATATGCAAGCATCGCGGTTGATACAGGGACTCATCTCTATGAAAACATTCAAGAGGGCAAGAGCACGAGTCATATTGTCGCGGAAGCCACTGTAGATGTCGGAGTTGGTGCAGTTTCGATGGCAGCAGCGACGTATACCGGTGCTGCGATCGGGACAGCGATTGGAGGCCCGATTGGCACGTTGCTTGGAGCCGTTGGAGGTTTCGCTGTCGGGTATTTCTGCTCATTGATAACCGACGGAACTTATGTGAATGGCAAATCGATCGGCGATCATATGAAAGACGGTTTGGAGGAAGCGATCGACTCAGTCGGTAATTTGACAAAGTGTGGCTGGGATGTGCAAAGCAGCGTGTATCCTCCAGGAAGCTATATGTATTACCAAGGAGGGTATTGACATGAAAAAACGAGACGCTGATGAACTTGCCAAGTTTTTTGATATCAGCAAAAAAGAAGCGAACGACCTTGTCAAATCTCTCAACTCCAGCACAGTGGATATCAGTTCGCTGTCTGAGTTTCTAAATCATTCGCTCCCTCTCTCCTCTTTGCGTGGTGCCGTAATTTTCTTTTTGGTGTTTTTTGTGGACATCTTAATGTTGCTGTTTATTTATGCAGATCCTTATGTAGAACTCTACCGCAATCTCTTGGTGCCGCCCATCATTCTGCTACATCTCTTCGCCCTCTGGATCATCATCAATCCCAAGAAACGTCAGATTGCCTCTCGCTTGTATTTAGGCGTATTTGCTGCCTTTGCTTCTGTTGGCTATCTTGTATTGATTCAGAAGTTTCTCTACTCGGGACAGAATTTGCATTCGCCATTCTACGGGATTGTTTTCGTTGTAGGGGTACTATTAGGGCTGGTTGCAACCTGCTCTTACGTTGTAGGGAAAGTCAAACGGGGCACTTTTTTTGATGGGGGAGTCAACTATAAACTAATAGTCAGCTTCAGCTCGATTGGCGTATTGGTAGGCCATGTTGTTTATTCGTTCTTCCACTGGCAAGGGGCGCTGCTTGGAGTCGGTATCTTGTATCTCATGAGCCTTGTGTGGATGGCCTTCGCGGTCGTCATGATCTACCGCTACATCCTCATCCGTCGTCACCCTGATCTTTACATCGAAGAAGACTACTAAAAAGGAGCTGCACTCCCATGACCCAACAACTCGAAACCGACTACCTACCGCTTGGCACTCTCGTCCGCCTGCACCGCGGCACCAAGCGCCTGATGATCTACGGACGCTGCCTGAACAAAGAAGAAACCGGCGAACAATTCGACTATGTCGGGGTACCCTATCCGGAGGGGTTCATCAACCCGGAGAAAACTTTCGTCTTCAACCACTCCGCCATCGAAGAAATCGTCCATCTCGGTTTCACCGACGAAGAAGAAGTCATTGCTCAAGAACTTCTCCAGCGCCATCGCAAAATTGTACTCGAAGTTCCTGCAGAATAACCAAGAGGAGGCCCTGCCCTTGATCGAAGTCATCTACCACCCGACCTGCTCCAAGAGCAAAAAGACCCGCGAGATTTTTGCCAACACGGAAACGGTCGAGCGCAATTTGGAAGAAAACATGCTCACCGCCGCCGAAATCCTTGAAATTTCCCGCACCCTCGGGCTGACCGTCCAAGACCTGCTCCGCCCGAACTCGCCGGTGTACCAAGAGCGCAAGGACGAACTCTACGCGATGGACGAGCAATCTCTCGCCGAACTGATCGCCACCGAACCCACGCTGGTCAAACGCCCGATCGTCAAACATGACGGGAACTTGATCCTCGGCTTGGACGAGGAAAAATTTGCGGCATTGACCCGCGCAGACCGCGCATAGGATCATAAGCAAGTATCCGACAAGTCACCTTCTGGGTGGCTTTTTTCTTCGACATATTTCCGGGGAAATAGCGAATGCAGATACCCGATGTGACAAATTCCGTGTATACTGGGGTTGCCTTACTTCGGACCTAGAAAGGTTGAGATTCTTGACGAAAACAGGAGAAACGGTGCGCAAGTTTTCGTTGTTTGCGCTGACCTGGCCGATTTTTATTGAGATTACCCTGCAGATGTTGATGGGCAACGCCGACACGCTGATGCTCAGCCGCTTCTCCGACAATGCCGTCGCGGCTGTCGGGGTCGCCAACCAACTGCTCGGTATTGTCATCGTGTTGTATGGTTTTGTCGCGATGGGGTCGGGGATTGTCGTCTCGCAGTTTCTCGGAGCCAAAGAACCGAAAAAAGCGTCGGAAGTCGCTGTCGTCGCCATCGCCGTCAACTTGATTTTCGGCTTGCTGATGAGCGGCGTGCTGTTCCTGTTCGGCGATACGTTCTTGCGCTGGATGGGCCTGCCGCCCGAACTTAAAGACTTCGCCATGCCATTCATCCACATCGTCGGCGGTTTCTCGTTCGTCGGCGCGGTGATGATGACGATCGGCTCGATCGTCCGCAGTCACGGCTTCACCCGCGACGCGATGTATGTGACGATCGGGATGAACATCCTCAACGTGGTCGGGAACTACTTTATGTTGTTCGGCCCGTTTGATCTGCCGGTGCTCGGCGTCGCCGGGGTGTCGATGTCGACCGCGTTCGCCCGCACCGTCGGGTTGATTGCCATCGCGATCTTGCTTTATAAGCGGGTCAACGGCGACCTGCCGTTTCGCGCGCTTCTCCATTTCCCGCGCTATGCGCTCACGAGCATCTTGCGCATCGGCGTGCCGGCTGCGGGCGAAAACTTGTCGTACAACGCTTCACAAGTGTTGATCACGTACTTCATTTCCTCGCTTGGCACCGCCGCGCTCACGACGAAAGTGTACACGCAAAACATCATGATGTTCGTGTTCCTGTTCTCGATTGCCGTCGGGCAAGCGACGCAGATCATGGTCGGACACTACGTCGGAGCCGGACAAAAAAACGAAGCGTACAAAGCTTGCATGCGAAGCCTCAAAGTAGCGCTCGTCGTCGCAGTGCTGATGGCGGGAATCTTCTCGCTCTTCCGCCATCAGTTGCTCGGGCTGTTCACCACCGACCAAGGAATCATCGAACTGGGGTCGAAGTTGATTCTCATGACGCTGATCTTGGAGCCGGGTCGGACGTTTAACCTCGTTGTCATCGCGTCGTTGCGCGCCGCGGGGGACGCGAAGTTTCCCGTTTACATGGGCATCCTGTCCATGTGGAGCATCTCGGCGGGACTTTCGTATCTGCTCGGCATCCACTTTGGCATGGGGCTGCTCGGCATGTGGATTGCGTTTGCCGCCGACGAGTGGTTCCGCGGATTGTTTATGCTTTGGCGCTGGCGTTCCCGCAGATGGGAGAAGATGGGCTTCGTCACGTCTTCGAACTCTCCGTCTGAAGGAGTGGAAGCTGCCGTATCTTAAGTCTCCGAGTCGCAGGAGGTTTGAATATGCTCGACAACAAAAAGTTGGCGGAAATCTTACTTCCATACGGCACGGTCGAAACAGGCCATTCCCAGGCAGGGGAATGGCCTCTTCGCCGTACCGGGCACTGGCAGATTCCGTTGGACGGGCAGTCTGTCCTGCTCGTCCCCGAAGTAAACTTGCCGCCCGCCGTCGGTGCTCTGCTCGACCTAATGCTTGAGGATCGCGGGGGAGAGCGCGGCGTGATCGAACGCTGGCTATCCGGCGCGGACGAGCCCGACCCCGCCGTCCTTGCAAACGCATTGGAAACATCAGGTTGGCAGACTGCTGCCGGAGCATGTGTGATCACCGTCGAACGCGATTCTGCCAGCGGGGAGCCGGCTGATCTGGCTGACGCTGTCGAGATGTTACGTGAACTCGTCAGCGTCGAGCCCTGCGCCATCGCCACCGATGGGAAAAAACGAATCTATCTGCTCTTGCCTGCGCAGGAAACGAACGAAACACCTGGGAGCGGGCGTCCTCGTGTCTTGGCGAAGGAGACGTTGGAGCCGTCGAATACGCAGGAGATGATGGAAGGTTTGTTTTTTTCCGAAGAGCTTTCCGGATGGTTGGACACGTTGGGAGCGGAATTGTTCTCGTTGTTTCGCGCCGGTTTTTCCGCGCCCGTCGAGACGTGGAGCAAGTTGCCGGATGCGCGCCGAGAAGCGCAATTTGCGCTCGACGCCGGACGTCTCTATCGAAGCAAGGAGCGGGTGCACGACTTCCGCAAACTCGGGCTTTCGAGGCTGTTTCACGGATTGCCTTCCGACATCCAAGCGCAATTTCTCCAAGAGGTGTTGCCGGAGGATGTGTTTGCCGGGCTTTCATCCGAATTGCGCGAGACGGTGTTTGCGTTTCTGGAGCACGGGCAGCAGGTGGCCGACACCGCCCGTTCGCTGTACATCCACCGCAACACACTGCTCTACCGCCTCGACCGCATCGCAGAATTGACCGGGTACGATGTTCGCCAACCTTTGCAAGCGTGGACGCTGTGGATGGCGCTGACGTTGCGTCGGGCATCTTGACCAAAAGCGGAGGAGAGGTTTTGTTCAAGATGCCCAATGGTAGAAATGTCCGCTAAGAGCTACACTACAAGTACCAAATACATGGAGCGAGGAGTGACCTCCCAATGGCAAAAGTAGAGCTCAAACACGTATATAAGCGTTACACCGGCGATGTGGTCGCGGTGAAGGACTTCCATTTGGATATTGCGGACAAGGAATTCGTCGTCATGGTCGGCCCGTCCGGCTGCGGCAAATCGACCACCCTGCGCATGATCGCAGGTCTGGAGGAAATCTCCGACGGCGAGCTGTGGATCGGCGACCGCGTCGTCAACGACGTGCACCCGAAGGACCGCGACATCGCGATGGTTTTCCAAAACTACGCGCTGTACCCGCACATGAACATCTATGACAACATGGCGTTCGGTCTGAAACTGCGCAAGATCGACAAGAAAGAAATCGACCGCCGCGTTCGCGAAGCTGCGAAGATTCTCGACATCGAGCACCTGCTGGACCGCAAACCGAAAGCGCTCTCCGGCGGTCAACGCCAGCGCGTGGCGCTCGGCCGCGCCATCGTCCGCGAACCGCAAGTCTTCCTCATGGACGAGCCGCTGTCCAACTTGGACGCGAAACTTCGCGTACAGATGCGCGCGGAGATCGCGAAACTGCACCAACGGCTGCAAACCACCGTCATCTACGTTACCCATGACCAGACCGAAGCGATGACGATGGGCGACCGCATCGTCGTCATGAAGGACGGCATCATCCAGCAAGTCGGCACGCCGCAAGAGATCTACAACCACCCGAACAACGTCTTCGTCGCGTCCTTCATCGGCTCTCCGGCGATGAATTTCATTCGCGGCGAGCTGACCGAAGAAGCGGGCGTGCTGTTCTTCCGCGCACCGGGCCTGAACGTCAAGCTTCCGGAAGGCCGCACCGCCACTCTGAAGGAAGCGGGTCTCGTCGGCAAAACGGTCATCCTCGGCATCCGTCCGGAGCACATCCACGACGAGCCGGTCTTCTTGGAAACCTTCCCGGATTCCAAAGTGGACGCAAGCGTCGAAGTCGTCGAGAACCTCGGCTCGGAGTCCTATGTCTACCTGCAAGCGGCGGGTCAATCGATGGTCGCGCGCGTGGCAGCACGCAGCGAAGTCAAGCCGGGCATGAACTTCACCCTGGCGCTCGACATCGACAAGATCCACATCTTCAACGCCGAGACCGAAGTTGCGATTTTCTAATCTGCATCGAGAGTCACTCCCCCTGGACGGAGGGGTGACTTTTTTTATGCGAAGTTCATAAAGGGAGATGACCATGACCGATATCCAATCCAAACCCTACCTGATCGATTCCGTGATCGGCAACGGACGCATTCTCGCCTGCTTGACGGCAAGCGGCGAACTGGTCCGCGCGTTCTGGCCGACCATCGACTATGCCCAACATATCAACAAAACGCAAGCCGCCCTGCGCCTGAACGGCGCGGGCGAACTGCACGTCTTGAACGGCGGCGCGTTTGTGCACGGACAGCGTTATGTCCCGGATACCAACGTGGTGGAAACGACGTACTCTTCGACGGGGCTTCCGGTCGGCGTTGTGTCGTACGATTTCGCGGCGGCCGATTTGGACGTGATCGTGCGTCAGTACCACGTGACCAACAACGGGTCGGAAGCGTTGGACGTCGATCTGCTGTACACGACCGACTTTCATATGGAAGAGAGCCCGATTTACCAATCGGTTCTTTATGACAACCAAACGCACGCGATCGGCCACTACCGCCGCAAGTATTGGGCGTTGATCGGCGGGGCGGATCGACCGTTCGGCTTCCAAGTCGGCAACGTGGCGCAGAGCTTGCACAACCGCCGATTGAACGGCTACAGCGGCCCGGCGACGACGCTCGGTTCCGACGGCGCGCAAGTGTTCACGGCGACCTTGCAGCCGGGGGAGACCGTGCAGTTCCCGATCTTCATCGCGTTCGGTCACAACCGTGACGAAGCGGCGGCGGCGCTCACGTCCGCGCGCGTTATCGGCGCGGACGGGCTGCGCAAACAGGCAGAGCAAGCGGCGGCCGACTTCCTCGCGCGCGGACGCCGGATTGCCACGGGCATCGAGGGCGTCGATACGATGTACCGTCGTTCGCTGCTCGTCTTCTCGCTGATGGCGGACGCGGTGTACGGCGGCTTGATCGCGGCGCCGGAATTCGACCCGTTCTACACGAAGTGCGGCGGCTACGGCTATTGCTGGGGACGCGACGCGGGCTACATCACCACGGCGATCGACATGGCGGGCTACCACGACATCGGCCGCAAGTTTTACGAGTGGGCGATGAAAGCGCAAGACGCGGACGGCTCGTGGGATCACCGTCACTACATGAACGGCGACCTCGCGCCGGCGTGGGGCTACCAAGCGGACGAACCGGCTTCGATCCTCTGGGGCATGTGGCAGCACTTCCTGATCACCGGCGACGAAGAGTTCCTCAAAGTCTGCTACCCGTCGATGGAGCGCGGGGCGGAACATCTGCTGGCGACGTTGGCGGAGAACGGCATGCCCAAAGCGAGCATGGACTTGTGGGAAGAGCGATTCGCGCAACACACCTACTCGTCTGCTGCGGTGGCGGCGTCGCTGTTTGCCGTCGCGGATGCCGCGAAACATCTCGGACACGGGGAGCAAGCTTCGCGGTATACCTCCGCGGCGGAAACGATCCGCGGCGAAGTCGAGAAGCTGTTCAACGTGGAGAAACAAAGCTGGTACCGCGGCGTTAACCTCTTTGTCCCGGAGCACGAATACAACAAGCGCAAGGAAGCGGGACTCGGCGTGCACACCGTCCAAGACGAGCATGGCTATGACCGTTTCGTTGCAGACTATGATACAATTGTAGATGCTTCCTTGCTTGGAATGTCGTACCCGTTCGCGCTGTTTGACGCGGAACATCCGTCTGTGACGGCGACGGCGCAAGCGGTGCGCGAACTCTGCACGCAGAAGGGCGTCGGCGGCATTCGCCGCTACGAGGACGACCACTACGCAGGAGGCAATCCGTGGGTACTTTGCACGCTGTGGCTGGGATTGGACGCCAACCGCCGCAACGACGGTGAAACCGTGCAAGAAGTGCTCGAATGGGTGCTCGACAACCAGACGGCGACCGGCCTCTTGCCGGAGCAAGTCGACAAGGATCACGGCGGCCCGGGCTGGGTCGTGCCGCTGACTTGGTCGCACGCGATGTACGTGCTGACCGTGTTGGAGCATTACGGCAAGTAAAAAACAACGCCGCATGGAAGTTTTTCATGTGGCTTCTTTTTACATAGGGGGGTATGGAAATCATGCGCAAATGGATTGGACTCGACGTGGGCGGCACCACGATCAAGGGAGCTGCCGTTTTGGAAGACGGCTCGATCGTCTACAAAGAAGAACGTCCGACCGAATCGGAGCAGGGCACACCGCACATGCTCGATCGGATGGCGCAATTTGTTCGCGATCTCGCGAAATCCGCAGGCTGGTCGTTTGACGACGTAGCGGGCGTGGGCGTGGGCGTTCCGGCGTTTATCGACTTTGCGACGGGCTTTGTCGAGCGCGCCGTCAACATCGGTTGGTACGACGTGGCGCTCGTCGACGAATTGAAAAAACGCCTGGGCGACAACATCCCGGTGGCGATCGAGAACGACGCAAACGCTGCGGGCCTTGGTGAAACGTGGGCAGGCGGCGGCAAGGGCTTTGATGACGCGCTGTTCGTGACGCTCGGCACAGGAGTCGGCGGCGGGATTCTCGTCGACGGCAAGATCGTGCACGGATCGAACGGCATGGCGGGCGAAATCGGCCACATCACGATCGACCCGAACGGCCGACTGTGCAATTGCGGTCGCATCGGGTGCTTGGAGACGATCTCCTCGGCAACCGGCATCGTGGCGGCGGCGCAGGAGCGGATTGCGGGTGAAGCAACAACGCTTAAGGAAGAAGAAATCCTGAGCACGCGCATCGTGTTCGAACACGCGGAACGCGGCGACCGTGTCGCGCAAGAAGTCGTGGCGTACGCGATTGACCGCTTGGGGTTTGCGCTGGCGAACATCGGCTGCACGTTAAATCCGCAAGTCATCGTCGTCGGCGGCGGCGTGGCGGCGGCAGGAGAGACGCTGCTCAACCAATTGAAGGACGCGTTTGCGCGCTATGCTCTGCCGCGAGTGACGGCGGGCACGGCGATCACGCTGGCCGAACTGGGAAACGACGCGGGCGTCATCGGCGCGGCGCTCTTGCAAGTCCGCAACTAGCGCATGGCAGAGCGGACGTCCACCCGCAAACAAGCGCGTGAACAACGGGCGGAACTGATGAAGCGCAACGACTTCAATCCGGCGGTGCGCGCGCACATCCGGGAGCGGGACGGCGAACGTTGCGTGCTTTGCGGGCGGCCGGGTCGGGAAGTGCACCACATCCTCCCGCGCGCGCAAGGGGGGCTTGGCACGGCGGACAACGGGATTTGTCTCGACGGTCCCTGCCACCACCAAGCCCACCGCCAGCCGCAGGTGCAAAAGCAACTTCAACGCTTCCGGGAACGCATCTTGCTCCCGTACTACGGTCTTGCCGATGCCGATGAGCACGTTTCGGTGCAGGCGATTGAAGACCTGCGGGCTTTGCAGGAAGCGGAGCTGGTGAGTTTGCTGCCGCTGCGTAAGATGAAGTGAGGAGAGATCGCGATGAGAAACGAGATTGGATTGATGGAGGAGAACCTCGACAACCTCGTCGGGCAACAACTGCATCTGGAGATCAACGACCAAGGGGTGTTTGACTACGACATCGTCAAACTGTTCGCCGTGAACAACACCCGCTATCTGTTGGCGCAGCGCCTCTCCGACGAGCGCGAAGGCTATCTCATGAAGCTCGACGACCTCGGTGACGACTGGTACACCCTGCGCGACATCGAAGACGACGCCGAGTGGGAAGCGGTTCGTGCGGCGTCCGAGTACACGGGAGTCTTGCACCGCTAACTTTGCTTTTTAAAAAAGGAGTCTGCCGTCATTGGCAGACTCTTTTTTACTAGCGTTGCACCGCTTCCAACCCGCGCAAAAAAAAGCGCCGTTCCACAGGAAGTGAAACTACGCTCTTTTCGCCAAGACAACCTGCTCAATGAAGTCGCCGAGCGAGGAAACGCCCCGCGTCAACGCTTCTTGGACGAAGCACGACCACAACTGTGCCGTCATCTGCGCATCTCCAATCGCCGTATGCCGCCCGACTACCGGAATCTCGTACAACGCCAGCAACTCATCGAGCGTGAACGACGTCAACTCCGGATGCAGCCAGCGGGCGACGTCCACCGTGTCGAGGACGCGGTGGGGGAACTGGGCTTTGTATGTTTTTTTCAGCCCCGCGTTGAGGAAGCGCATGTCGTGCCCGGCATGATGGGCGACGAGAACGGCATCGTGCACGAATTGTAAAAACAACAGCATCACGTCCCGAAGCGGCGGCGCGGCGGCCACCGCCTCGTCGGTGAGACCGGTCAACTGGACGACGTGCGGCGGAATCGCTTGCGGCGGGTCGGGGCGGACGAGCGAGTTCAGTTTTTTCCGCTGCACGCGGTGTCCCAACACTTCCACCGCCCCGATGGAGAGCAGCGCGTCGTCGCCGGGCTGGAACCCGGTCGTCTCCGTATCGACGACGACAAACCGCACGTCCGTCAGCCGCATCTCCCACGCCGCTTTGGTTTTCGCTTCCCGCAAAGTGTGCCGAAAGAGGGCCTGGGAACTCATCTCCGCTTGCGTTGTCGACGCCAGCAGCTCTTGCAGCGGAGTTTTCACAAACCGACGGAAAAAACCAAATCGATTCGACTCCACACAAGCCCCCTCCTCCTCATCCGTTTGATCTGGGTTTCACAAAAAACTTCGCGGTGCGCTTTTGCAGCACCCGCACCGATTTCAAAACCGACTTCAACGGCAACACCTCTCCGACCGGCAACGCATCGGGCCGGACGTAGTTGCCCCACAGCCGCAAGTGGTGCAGGTATTCATTCGCCTCCTGCACCGGACGAGCCTGTTGTGCCGTCCAGACGCCGCGCGCGACCAACTCCGCAATCCGCCCGCCGGTGTTCGTTTCGACGATCCCGTGCGCCAACGCCCACAGGCGGACGGAGTTGACGAGCGGCAGATACCCGCCGTCCTTGAGGTTCAACTGTCCGGCGCGCTCGCCCCACAACTCCGTGCGAAAGCGATCCCGGAAGTCGAGTCCGGTTTTCTGCGAGAGGCAGCGGTCTGCCGTTTGCCATTTCAAGTACGCCATCTGCGGCACCTGTTCCACCAGCCACTTTCGCAACTCGTGCGCAAGCGACGCATCTCCTGCGAGCGGCCGCACGTCGGACGCGATCAACAGCAATCTCGTGTTGCTCCAATCGGGGAAGTCCGCATACTCGCGAAACTGTGTCTTCCACTGCTCGACGCTGCCGTTCCAGCGCGGATTCGCCGCCATCACAAACCCGTCGCAAAACGGATACCCGACCTCTTCCAGCCGCGCGTTCCCCCTCTCGCCAAGCCGTTGAAAAAACGCCCCCTCCCGCATCCGTCCCTGCTCATCGGAGGCAAGACTCCGGTAGACCAATCCGTTGTCCTGATCGGGGTGCAGCGTCATCTCCTGCCGCCCGCCGCTGCCGAGCACCAGCCAGCAAAACGGGGCGGGAGGTGTGCCAAGTCCGTTTTTTACCGCGTCTTGCAAGGCGAAGTCGAGGGTGCGGCGCATCAGCAGGTCGTGCCAGAGATTGACGATGGCGCAGAGCTTTGCCGTCGGCATTCCGCGCACCGACCAGCGCTCGGCGACGCCGGGCATGAGCTCGCGCAGACGGCGGAGGTCGTCAAGACGCTCCGCCGTATCGAGGCGTTGGCGAATCGAGGTCCAGGTGTCTGCCTGATCCGGCTGCATCGCCGATCCCTCCCTTTTATCGGGCTTTCAGATACGCTCCGCCGTGCGGCAATTGTTCCGGATAGCCGGATGCGCCGTGTTCCGACACGTCGAGGCCGATGATCTCCTCTTCGCGGGAGATGCGCAGGCCGACGAGTTTTTTGATCGCGTAGAGCACGAGGAACGATGCGGCGAACACGAACGCAAACGAAGCGACCAACCCGAGCGCTTGCACGCCCAGTTGCGTAAATCCTCCGCCGTAGAACAGTCCCGGTTTCCCGACGCCGAGTTTCTCCACGAGGTCGGGAGCGGCGAAGAAACCGGTGGACAGCGTGCCCCAGATCCCGGCGACGCCGTGGACGGAGAAGGCGCCGACCGGATCGTCGACTTTGGCGACGCGGTCGAAGAACAGCACCGAGAAGACCATGAAGCAGCCGGCGATCGCACCGATGACGACCGCTGCCCACGGTTTGACATACGCGCAAGACGCGGTGATCGCGACGAGCGCGGCGAGCACGCCGTTGAGCATGTAGCCGATGTCCGGTTTTTTCAAGACCAGCCAGCAGGTGAGGAGAGCTGCCACCGCGCCTGCCGCCGCGGCGAGGTTCGTCGTCATCGCGACATACGGGAAGAACGTGCCCTTTGCCATGAACGTCGAGCCTGCGTTGAAGCCGAACCATCCAAACCAGAGAATGATCACGCCGAGCACCGCGTAGACCGTGTTGTGGCCGGGGATCAAATTCGAAGTGCCGTCTTTGTTGTACTTGCCGATGCGCGGACCGAGCAGCATCGCGCCGACGAGCGCCGCCGTGCCGCCTTGCAAATGCACGACGGTGGAGCCTGCGAAATCCTGCATGCCGAGGCTTGCGAGCCAGCCGCCGCCCCACACCCAGTGCGCGATGACCGGATAGATCAAGCCGATGAACAGCGTGCCGAACACGAAGTACACGATCAGTTTCGCGCGCTCCGCAATCCCGCCCCACATGATCGCAAGCGAGACGCCGGCGAACACCGCTTGGAACAGAAACTTCGCGCCCATCGGCACGTCCGTGAACGAGAGCGACGAGAACAGGTTGCCGATCGAGTCATCCGATGTATCCAAGAAAAACCCGTGCGTGCCAATCCATGAAGTACCGTCTCCAAACGAAAACGCAAACCCCGCCGCCCAAAAAACCAACGTGGCGATCGCAAAACTCAGCACGTTTTTCCCCGCGATGTGCCCGGCGTTTTTCATGCGGGTGACGCCCGCTTCCAACAACGCAAATCCCGCCTGCATGAAGAACACCAAAACGGCTGCCAAGATCACCCAAACGGCGTCTACCGCTCGGATGGCGTCTGTGACCGACGGGTCGTCGGCAAACGCCGCCGTCGGCATCGTCAGCCCGGCCGCCGCCAACGCGAGCCCCCATCTCCATTTCTTCACTTGAATCACGCTCCTCGATGAGATGATGTGATGAAAAGTTTGTGTCAGGTAATCTGACATCCCGTGTTGGGTTCATTGTATGCGGAAGTTATGGAATGTTCAAACAATTGGCGGAAGGTGAACGGAATTGAGGTTCCGTCGTAACCGTTTTCACTTGCATTTGCGTTACATCGCATAAAAAAACATCCGGCCCTGAAGATTTCAAGGCCGGATGTTTTGATTTGTTGCATGAACTGCATATTTCGTTGTTACGGTTGCGGTGTCTTCGAGCGGAACGACAGCGAGAGGTCGAGCGTGTGGTGCACGGGATCGAACGCGGCGATGTCGCTGCGCCCGTTTCCGTCGAAATCTGCGGCAAACGCCGTGTGCTCGCCGCTCGCCCACGGACCGTAGAGGTTGTCGTGCGGCTTCAAGTTCGCGCTCCCGGTGTTGTCGAGCTCTTGCCAGATGCCGCTCTCCGGGTCGTACATCGTGACGTCGGTAAGTCCGTCGCCGTTGACGTCTCCGGTAAGCAACTGAGTGGTTTTTTCCGAATGAGGAACGGCGGTGTGCCCGATCTCGTCCCAAGATGCGTTGTTGTTGGACGTGAGGCTGTAGATGCGAATCTCTCGCAACTCCGGCGAGTATACCAGCACGTCGTCGCGCTTGTCGCCGTTGAAATCGCCGCAGCGCACGATCGCATCGTGCGGGAGGGAAGTGACTTTGCGCGCGTCGGCAAAACGGCCGTTGGAGTTCCAGACCGACCAGAGTTCGTCGCCGCGCCGCATCAGCAAGTCGGCGTGCCGGTCGGCGTTGAGATCCGCCATGGCGACCAGATCAAAACCGCCGGGCAGCGTGCCGATCGCTCGGGCATCCTCGAACTTCGAACCGTTCGAACGGAAGAGGCGCAGGGTGCCGTTGGCTTTGTCGTACGCCAGCAGGTCGTCTAGTCCGTCGGAGTCGGCATCGCCGAGCAGGAATTGCTCAGACGGAGCAAACGTCGTCTTCAACCATTCGCGCCCAGCCGGTTGCGTGCGGTTGCGCGGCCATTCGTAGTTGCCGGTGAACACTTGGATGCGATTCTGGTCGCGAACCACAACGTCTGTGGAACGGCTGCCGCTGACGTGGCCGAGCAGCAGGTCGTGCGCTTCTGTGCCCAGCGGCAATTCCACGCGGTGCGCGGGCGTGTACGGCAACACGTCGTAGATCGATTCCCATTGAAATCCCCGTTCGCGGAATCCGTCGACCAACCGATGCAGGTTGGACGGCGCTCCCGACTTATACCGATATTCCGGGAGCCCGTCGCGCACGACGGGCTTGCCGTCCTTGCCGAGCACCGGTTCGAGGAACGGGAATTCGAGGAACGGATGGTAGTACATCGCGCCGAGGCCGCGATACGTATCGAGGCGGTTCAGCACGTTGGTGACGCTGGCTGCGTCCGTGATGTACTTCAGCGGAGCCGGAATGTACGCCGACCCGAGCGTCGGCGAGCCGAACGTGTTCTCCGTCTCGTACATCGTCATGTCTTTAAACGAGCGCAGCGAGCGGAAGTCCGGCTGGTAGAGCACCCCCATGTAGGAGCGGAACACTTCCTCTTGTTCGCGGGTGTCGTTGTAGTGCGGCGATTCCCAAAAGCCGGGCACGAACCCGACTTTGTAGAACGCGGCGAGGCTCTTTTGGATTTTGTCCGACGCGTACTCCGGTGTCAGGGTTTCATCGGCCCCCTTGACGTTGAACTCAAAGCCGGTGCCCGAGTCTTGGTTGTGATCCGAGCGCTTGGCGTCGCCGTATTGGTGCGTGTATCCGTGCATGCCGAGCACCGCGCCGTGATCTTGCGCGTCGCGCAACAGATTGATAAACGCTTTTACGGTGTCATCCGGGTTCGGGTCGTCGATGCCCTTCTCATACCAAGTGCCGTCCGGTTGGATGTGTTTGGAACGCGGGATGGTCGCGACATGAAACGGGACATGCTGACTTTCCAGATATTCGAAAATCGCGCGCAGCTTGCCCAAGTCGTCCAGTGTTTCATACGACCCGCCCGGACCGACATCTTCTAACCGAAGCATCGCGTGATGCTTGTCTTGGTTGGGAAACGCGTTGGTCTGGGTCGGAAGATGCAGCGGCGCGAACACAACGGCGGCCAACAGGACGCCCAGTAGAATTTTTTTCATATAAGAATCCTCTCTGTTGTACTTCCCCTTACAACATTGCCTAGAAAGTGAAGTTTCGTCAAGATTTCAGCGAGGGAAATTGTGTGGTATAAAAAATCAGACACATTTTAAACATATAAAAATTTTTGATAAAAATCTATTGACTCTAAATTTTCCGTCAATTATACTGTCGTTGCACCACACAGATAAAAGGGTTTCTAAGACAAGGGGGCAATGACATGGCAAAGAGAAAGAAAAAAGTGGCTGCTGGCGTCGCGACTGCGATGATGGCAAGTACGCTGCTTACCGGCAACGTGTTCGCAGCACCGCAAACGGACGCTGGAGCAGCATCGGCAGCTCTGGTTCAAGCGGACACTCACGGCGATATCGACATGAATATTGTCAATGAAGATAAACTTCTTGAGTCGTTGATCAATCAGGGGATCATCAACCAAGACGCGACGGACGCAGAGAAACAAGCCGCGCTCCAATCGTACATCCAACTGAAAAGCAAGACCGACTACGACGTAAAAGGTAACGATCCGTTCGCCGCTCAAGTCAAAGCGCAAAACGCTGCGACCCAATCGAAGTTCAAGGGCTTCAACAACGGCCTGCTCAACGGCAACGGCAACAAAAACGGACATTATAAAAAACAGCCGGACCCGGTTCAAGAAACGGCCTACACCGGCCCGGTTCAAACGAAAAAAGTGCTCGTTCTCGCGGTTGAATTTGCAGATTTCGAGCACAACCAAATCAAGCCTGGCGAATCGGACAACTACTACTCCGACTACACCCTGCAACACTACGAAGACATGATCTTCGGCAAAAACGGCTTGACCGGCCCGCACGGCGAAAACCTCGTGTCGCAGCGCCAATTCTACCTCCAGCAATCGGGCGGCACGTTCACCGTCGACGGCAAAGCGTACGGCTGGCTGAAAGTTCCGCACACGGCGGCGTACTACGGGGCGGACAACCCCAAGGGCGGCCATGACAACGTCACGCCAGGCGGCTCGAAACAGTTCGTCAAGGACGTGTACGACGCAGCGCTGGCGGCAGGCATTCCGCTGCAAGACTACGACCAAGAAGATCCGCACGACCTCGACGGCGACGGCAACACGCACGAGCCGGACGGCCTCGTCGACAACTTGATGCTGATTCACTCCGGAATGGGCCAAGAAGCGGGCGGCGGCAAGCTCGGCAACAACGCGATCTGGTCGCACCGCTCGGCGGTCTTCTATGATCCGGACGGTCTTGGCAAAGGATTGCCGGGCTTCTATGACTACATGGTCATGCCGGAAGACGGCGCAACCGGCGTCTTCTCGCACGAATTCGGTCACAACCTCGGACTGCCGGACGAGTATGACACGGTCTACTCCGGCACCGGCGAAGCGATCGGCTATTGGTCGATCATGGCGAGCGGCTCTTGGGCGGGCGACATCCCTGGCGCGGAACCGACCGGCTTCTCACCGTGGGCGAAGCAGTTCTTCCAAGCGACTCTCGGCGGCAACTGGATGTCTCAGAAAGTCGTCAACTGGAACGACATTTCGACCAAGGGGTCACAGTTCCTGCTCGACCAAGCGAACTCTCCGAACGGTCAGAACTATACCCAGTTGCGCGTAAACTTGCCGCAGAAGAAAACCCCGATGCTCGCACCGCTTTCCGGCGCGCATGATTTCTGGGGCGGCAACGGCGACAAAATCGACCGCAACATGGTCACCGCCGTCGACCTGACCGGCAAGGCGCAAGCGTCTCTGAACTTCGATACCTGGTACAACATCGAAGAAGCGTGGGACTACGGATTCGTCCAAGTTTCCACCGACAACGGCGCTTCTTGGAAATCGCTCGCAAACGCCAACACCCGTTCCGACATCGACCCGCAGTCCTACCCGAACATCATCTCTTCCGTTCCGGGCTTCACGGGCAAATCGAACGGCTGGCAAAACCAAACGTTCGACCTCTCGCCATACGCGGGCAAGAAAATCCAACTGCGCTTCCGTTATGCGACGGACGCCGGCACGAACTATGACGGCTTCTTCGTCGACAACATCAAAGTCACGGCAGACGGCAAAACCGTTCTGAACGAGGACGGCGAGCAAGCGACCGATGCGTTCACCTACAACGGCTTCACGAAAAACGACGGCAACAAATACACCGATCACTACTACCTGATGGAATGGCGTAACCAAGCGGGCGTAGACCAAGGTCTGGCGCACCTGCGCCGCGGCGCGTCCCTGATGTCTTACGATCCGGGCCTCGTGGTCTGGTATGTGGACGATTCCTACACCGACAACTGGACCGGCACCCATCCGGGCAAAGGCTTCCTCGGCGTCGTCGACGCTCACCTCGGCCAGAACATGGTCTGGAGCACCGGGGCAACCGCATCGACCCGTTACCAAATCGCAGACGCGGCGTTCGGTCTCGCTCCGACTTCCGGTCTGAACCTGAACTACCCGGGCGTGCAAACGCTGACATACCCGAGCCTGCCGGGCGAGTCGCTGTTTGACGACTCCAAGTCCTTTGCAAACCCGTTCATGCCGGATGCAGGCCGCGACCTGACCTCTTACGGCTTGAAAGTTCGCGTCAACGGTGCAGCGGGCAACAAGTCTGTCGGCGCAGTCGTTCTCTACAAATAATTGAAAAAGGACTCTCTCCGGAAGCGGAGGGAGTTCTTTTTGTTGAGATGGGAGTCAAACTAATTTATAGAATGTGTAAAAAAATGTTGGGTTATGTCGAAAGGCGCAGTATAATAGAATTACTATAGGGGATGACACAGAGGGAGGACGAAACCTTGACGATTACAGTGATCGGGACCGTTTTCGTAGACATCAAAGGCTATGCAAACGCCAAGATCAACGCGGAGTGCAAGAACGTAGGGAATATTGAGTTTGCCAACGGCGGCGTGGGGCGCAACGTTGCGGAAGCGATCGGACGTGCCGGAAACCGAGTGGAGTTTGTGTCCTCCGTGGACATCACCTCCCAAGGCGAATCCGTGGTGGCCGATCTGCAGCAGCTCGGCATCGACACGAACCGCGTGGTGAAAGCAGACCGCGGCATGGGCATGTGGCTTGCCGTTCTCGACTATGATGGAGATTTGGCTTCTTCCATTTCGCAAAAACCGAACTTGCAACCGTTGGAAACCCTTCTGGAGACACAGGGCGAAGAGATCGTCAAGAACACCGACGCCGTTGTATTGGAGTTCGACCTCGGCGAGCGTGTCGTCAATCAGATTTTTGGCTGGGCGAAGCAATACGGCAAGCCGGTCTACGGCATTGTCGGCAACTTGGAAGTGTTGATGCAGCGCAAGACGATGATCAACCAACTGAACCTGTTCATCTGCAACAAAGCCGAAGCGGAGGAATTCCTCGGCTTGACGCTGACCTCTCCGGAGGAGTGCAAGATGGCCGCTCGCGAACTGACCCAAGGCGGGCTGCGAACGGCCGTTATCACGATGGGCGAGCAGGGCAGCGTGTTCTACGACCGCGAGAACAACGAGTTCGGCTTCGTGCCGTGCGAGCCGGTCAAAGTGGTCGACACGACCGGGGCGGGAGACGCATTCTTCTCCGGCACCGTGCACGGGTTGGCAAACGGCTTTGGTTTGACGCAAGCGGTTGAATGCGGAACGAAACTCGCCGCGTGGACGATCTCGTCGAAAGCGAACGTCGACCCGGAAATCGGAGTGAAAGTGCAGAACGACCCGTTGTTCCAACGTGCGCGTGTTCTGAACTAAGAGATACATCTTGAGGATTCCACCAGCATAAGTTCGACGCCACCTTGGTATCTTAAACTGTGTGAGAGTACCATGTGGAAGGGGAATGGTGTCATGACCAACCATCGCATTCAGAAGGACAAGACATACACGCTGTTTGAATTGTCCGATCGTACGGGGATGAGAGTGGCTGAACTTCAAGAGCTGGTACACCGCGGCAAGCTTCCGTCTCATTACACGGACGACACCGAAGTCATCAACGGCAAGGATTTCCTCGAACTGGCTGAGCAAATCGACCAAGCGGAAGGAAACTTCCACCATTACGAGTAACCATGACGAGTCACAACCCACCGCCCACCGCAGAGTCGGGCGGTTTTTTCATACTTTTTTCAAACCGATCGAAAGGTAGAAAAAGAGACCTTCCAACAGGAGGGTCTCTTACTTGTCCTTGGTTTTGAGGCGAATCACGCCTTTGACGCCGCGGTCGAGGATGCGGTTCTCGACGAGCGGCAGCACTTTGCGGGTGTCGTGACCGGAGTTTTGCTCCAGAATCACCACCGCATCCGGGTGCACTTCCGCGATGATGGCGATATGCCCCCAGCCGCCGCCGCGCGTGCGGTCGTACAGCAGCATGTCGTCCGGCTGCACAACGGTCGTGCCGTTCTCATACGCGGTAAAAAACTGTCGGTGCGACGCCCAACCGCCGACGTCCTTGTTCTCCGCCACGCCTTCCCAGATGTCATACGCGCCGGGGCCGGAGTTGTGAAACGGAAAACTCTGCGGGTACAGCGTCGTGTAAAACCGCTCGGCGTACTCCACGCACTGCAGATCATGCCGCGTGTCGATGCCCTTGTACGAATACAACCCGTCCTGCAACGGCTGCACGGCGCCGTTTGACACCACTTCCAGCGCGGTCGGCCGTTTCTCCGCCGCTCCCGCTTCCCACCGCTTCACAGCGTAGGGGGTGGAGACTCCCAACACCAAGACAAACAAAATCAGCCACATGCGTCGCATCGGCAGAACTCCTCCTTGCATCTCACGTTTCTCTCGTGTACATACAGTCGGTGGTAGTATCTGCCCTGTTACAAGTTCTTATGTTTTTATTAGAAGCCCAAGAGACAATCAGCAGATCTGTTGTCTCAGCAGCGCGATCACCCGCTCCAGATGGTTGACGACGAACAACTCCACGCTTCCGTCGACCATTTCCACACGCAATCGCTTGCGCAATCCGCCGCCGAACAGGTCTTTCAAATCGATCGGATGCAAGTCGACCGCTTTGATCTCGTGAAGTTCCGCGCTCCAGTTCTGACCCCACACGTTCGAGTCGAACGGATGGACGACGAACGACAATTTGCGGTTGGTGAGGTACAGTGTACCGCTTACCGCCCGGAACGCGTTCTGCGTCCGATTCGCCAGCCCTGACCATAACGTCTGCTCTCCTGCACTTGTCAAAACATCTTCCATGCAACAACTGCTCCTCAATTGTTAAATAATTTTCTGTGCAACTACCTCAAGTATTATCACACGAAGAGCATTCAATTTCAATTCACAAATCACTAAATCTAATTGTTAAACAACACTCTCAAAGTGTCCGGCGTTGCCTTTCCTTTGCGGGTTTCAATGTCCATCGCCACGGACGTCACCACCGCGTCGGCGCACAGTTCGCCCGCTTGATTGCGAATCTCTTGCTTGAGCGAATACGACGTGTTGCCCATGCGTTCCGGAGCGGTTGTGATGGTCAGTTGGTCGCCTTGCTTGCACTCTTTGCGGTAGTTGATGTTGATGTTCACCGTGACCGTCTGGATTCCCATCTGTGCAAACACATCGTAATGCAGCCCGTTCACTTCGTACCACTCTTCGCGGCCCCATTCGAGGTATTCGAGATATTTGGCGTTGTTCACATGCCCGTTGACGTCAATCTCCGTGGAACGGACAATAATAGTGAGAGTCACTTCTCGTTTTGACATTGGAATCAACCTCCTCTCCTTATCCTACCATGAATGACGACCGGAGATTGCGAATAGGATGATCCAGGGGGGACATGCGATGAAATCGATTCGTGCGAATCTGACACTTCCCGTCTGCTTCTTGATTCTCTTGGGAAGTTTGGGAATGGCGTACTATGTTTTCAAAGATACCGGGCATGTGGTGCAGACGCCGACCGGAGACGAGGCGAATCCGCTGTCGTTTATGAGCACCGCCGAATACCAGCGCACCGAAGACTACTCCCGCCTCAAAGACGCGCTCTACTTCGCAGGCGTCGGCTTCCATTGGGTCGTGCTCCTCTTCGTGCTGGCGGCAGGTCTTTCCGCGAAGATGCGCGACCGAGCCGTGCGGATATTTACACGATCTTCACTTGGGCAAGCGACCGTCTACACCGTGCTGTTTCAAATTCTCGTCACGTTGATCGAGATGCCGCTGGATTGGTACAAGCACATCGTCGACGTCAACTACGGCGTTTCCAACATGACGGGCGGCGCATGGCTGCAAGACAGCTTGATCTCGCTTGGCGTCGACACCGTCATGACGATCCCCGTCATCTGGCTGGCGTGGCTGTTCTTGAAAAAAAGCCCCCGTCGCTGGTGGCTTTGGATGTGGTTGGTGTCCATTCCGCTGACGGCGTTTGTGATCATCATCCAACCGATCGTCGTCGACCCGCTGTACAACGATTTCCGACCTTTGCAAAACCAAGAGCTGAAAACCAAGATCCTCGACCTCGCGCACCAAGCGAACATCCCGAGCGACAACGTCTACGAAGTGGACATGTCGAAGAAAACCAACGCCCTCAACGCCTACGTCAACGGCATCGGGCCCAGCGCCCGCATCGTGCTCTGGGATACGACGCTGCAGAAATTGAACGACGACGAAATCCTGTTCATCATGGGGCACGAGATGGGGCATTACGTGAAGCATCATATCTTGTGGGGCTTTGCCGGAACGGTCGCCGGTACACTGGCGATGGTCTACTTGATCGCGCATGCGTTCCGCCGTCTCGTGCGCTGGATGGGCGAGCACTGGCAGATTCAGCACGCGCACGATCTGTCGGCGGTGCCGCTCGGGCTGTTGCTGATCTCGGTGATTTCCTTCGCTTCGTCGCCGCTTGAGAACTTCGTCGAGCGCTATTACGAGTCGTCGGCGGACACGTACGCCGTGCAAGTCACGGAGAACCCGGAGTCGGGCATCCATTCGTTCCAAAAGCTCGCCCGACTGTCGCTTTCCGACCCGAACCCGCCGGAGATCGTGAAGTTTTTCCGCTACACGCACCCGACGATTTCCGAGCGCATCGAATACCTCGAAAGTCAAGAAACCAAACGCTAAATCGATCAAAAAAGCACTCACTCGCCGGATTGCGGGAGGAGTGCTTTTTTTAAGACTATCTCCCTATGGTCTTCAACGAGAATCAATAGTAGACTGAAATCTACCAAACGATTCACTAGTTGGAGGGAGAGAGAGAAGCAATGTTATGGAAGCAAGGACTCAAGCGAACCGGCGCTTGGGCGTTGAGTTTCGCGCTCATCTTCGGCACCTCGTCTGCGGTAATCCAGCCCGCTTCTGCCGCTTCGGTTGCGCAGATTTACGGCTGGCCGTCCATCATCAGTTCCACCGAGACGCCGAAGATGATCGTGACTAAGGGTGTCACGTACCAAACGTACAGCTACCAAACCTCTTCCGGTCCGATCGTGCTCCATGAGACCTGGACCGACCTCACCGACCCGAACGTGGCGGTGCGCCCGGTTCTCTCGCACGACAATCTGGAGAACGAAAGCAACGAAACGACTTCGCAGATGGCGGTGCGCACAGGCGCGGTCGCCGGGACGAACGGCGATTACTTCGAGCAGTCGGCTTCCGGCATGGCGCTTGGCATGTCGACGCGGGACGGCAACTTGATTCACAGCCCGTCGAGCGCGGCGGTGCTCGGGATCACAAGCGACAACAAAATCGTGATCGACAAGTACAAATTCTCAGGCCTTATCACGGCGGCGAACAACGAATACCGCTATCTCTCCGGCCTGAACGTCCACCCGGCGAGCTATCCGAACGGCTTGATTGTGATGACCCGCGACCTCGGCTTCTGGGAGATGCTCACGAACGCCACCGTCGTCGTTTTGGAGAAGTTGCCGAGCGACGGGCAGTACAAAGTCCACGACATTCTGCCCGCGCAGACGGTGATGGAACTGCCGTATCCGGGCTATGTCAAACTGATCGCTCAAGGGACGGACGCCGTTCCGTTTGTGACGGGGAACATGAAGCCTGGCGACATCGTGAAGATGACGTACGGCACCAATCCCGACTCTTCCAACCTCAAGTATTCCATCGGCGGCGGCCCGATCTTGCTCAAGGGCGGCTCGTGGTACAACGACCCGGTCAAGCCGGATTCCACGCCGAATTATCGCGGTCCGCTGACCGGCGTCGGCATCACGTCGGACGGCCGGCACATGCTGCAAGTGGCGGTCGACGGACGCTCCAGCGAATCGATCGGGTTGACCTATTCGCAGATGGCGAACTATTTCGCATCGCGCGGCATTTCCGACGCGATGCTGCTCGACGGCGGCGGTTCGACCGACATGGTCGTGCGCCAAGCGGGCGATACCAAGGCGACCGTCGCCAACTCTCCGTCTGACGGAGTGGAGCGCCGCGTGGCGAACGGGCTTTTCGTCTACAGCACGTCGGCTCCGGGCAAAGCCACGTACGTCACCGCCAACAACGGCAATCCTGTCGAGCTGTTCAAGACGATGACGCAGAAGATCTCCTCCTACGTCCGCGACGAGAATTACAACCCGCTGCCAAACGAAACGGTCACTTACAAAGTGGAACCGGCAACGCTCGGCACGATCTCGGCAGACGGCACGTTTACGGCGGGCAACGGCGCCGGAAGCGGGCAGATCATCGCGACAGCCTCCAATGGCGCGACGACGGCTGTTCCCGTCACCGTGTTCGACCAAGTCGACACGCTGCAAATCTCGCCTTCTGTGCTTGACCTCGGCAACGGCGAAACGCAATCCTTCACCGTCACGGGCACGTTCCACGGCTCGAAGTTCGCCATGAAGCCGGAGTGGGTGAAATTCTCCACCTCGGACGCATCGCTTGGCACGATCAACGGACAAGGTCTGTTCACGGCGGGTGATCAAAAAGGAACGGTCACCGTCAACGCAACGGTCGGCAGTGTGACCGCTCGCTCCACGCTCGGGATCGGCTATGTCACCAAGACGCTGAACTCGATGGCGAACGCCGGCGAATGGACGCTCAGCACCCGTTGGGGCGACGTGGGCAACTTGAGCGCTTCGACTGCGCAAGTTCACGGCGGCAACCCGGCGTCGCTGGCGGCGAATTACGCGTTCGGCGCCGGAACGGGGCTCAAGCAATTCGTGTTCTATCCGAAAGACACGGTGGCGATTCCAAGCCCCGCCGATCTCGCGACCGTCAACCCGATGGGCGTCGGGGTGTGGGTATACGGAGACAACTCCAACTTGAAACTGGTCGCGTCGTTTGAACGCCCGGACGGCTCGACGATTCAAGCGACGAACCAGCCGCGCGTCAACTTCAACGGGTGGAAGTACGTGACGTTCCGCTTGCCGGACACCGCGAAGTTCCCGCTGAAACTGGACTTCCTCGACATCGTCGCGGAAAACCCGGGGTCTGACGTACACGGCTCGATCTACTTCTCCACGTTTGAATCGGTGTATGCCGCCCGCACGTATGCGGAGCGTCAACCCGACCCGACTCCGCCGCCGACTCCTACGGTGGTTACGTTTGCCGACATCCAAAACCATTGGGGACGCTCGATCATCGAGCAACTGGCGACGAAGGGCGTGATCAGCGGCAAAGACCCGCAGCACTTCGATCCGGAAGGCAACTTGACCCGCGCTGAAGCGGTGACGCTGCTCGTTCGCGCGCTCGGCTTGCAGCCGCAGCCGGAACTGACAGCTTCGTATACGGACGTTTCGAAGGACGCCTGGTACGCCGGAAATGTCGGAGCGGCTGTCAAAGCGGGCATCGCGACCGGGATTGGCAACGGCCAATTTGCACCGGACAACCTCGTCGACCGCAACCAAGCGGCGGCGATGATCTACAATGCCCTGCAATACAAAGGCAAAGCCCCAACCGGCGGCACGCCGATTGCGTTCCAAGACGCTTCGCAAATCGCGCCGTGGGCGAAAGCGAAAATCGACGCGCTCTCCGCCGCGAAACTGCTGAACGGCAACGGAGACGGCACGCTTTCTCCGACCAAAAACACTTCGCGCGCCGAGTCGGCCGTGATGATTCTCAACATGATGAAATACGCGGGACTGCTCAATTGAGCAGTCCTTTTTTCCTGTTTGGGGGCTTGGGGGTTGAGGAAGGATAAGAGGTGAGAGTCCAACTGGCATCATTCATTCACCCAGAGGAGGTCATGCCGTGAAAATCGTTGTCTACACTGCGACCGGTTGCAACTACTGCGCCAAGATCAAGGCAGACTTGAAGCGTTGGGGATTGGAGTACGAAGAGCGCAACGTGACGGAGAACCAAGCGTTTTTTAACGACTTGCACGACCGGGGGATTTTTTCCACGCCGGTGACGTTCTTGGACGACACGCCGGTCATCGGCTATCGTCCGAACAAGATGCGCGACCTGCTCGGCATCACCGAAGAGCAGGACAAGGGTACCGCCAACGTGGCGGGCGGTGACAAGCAAGGGATCACCGAGGAAAAAAAACAACTGGATACGGAGATTTTTACCAAGATGGGAGACGAGATTCTGGGCGAAACGTATGACCTCGTCTGCATCGGCTCGGGGCCTGCGGGCGCCTCGGCCGCCGTCTACGCGGCGCGCGGCAAGTTGAAAACGCTCGTCCTCGACAAAGCGCCCGCCAGCGGTGCGCTTGCGATCACGCACAAGATCGCGAACTACCCCGGCGTGCCGGAAGAGTTGACCGGCCTGGAACTGGTCGACCGCATCCGCCGCCAAGCCAAGGAATTCGGCGCGACGTTCGCCCGCACGAACGTGCTCGGGCTGACAGACCAAGGCGAGATCAAGGAAATTCAGACGGCGGACGGGACGATCAAAGCGAAGTCGGTGTTCATCGCCGTCGGCGCACGCGGGCGGACGAGCAAGCTCAAGGGCGAAGACCTGTTCGAAGGGCGCGGCGTTTCCTACTGCGCGACATGCGACGGCGCGTTCTACAACCAGCGGACGGTCGTCGTCTACGGCGATGACGAAGAAGCGGTGTCGGACGCTTCCACGCTGGCGCAGTTCGCCACCAAGATCTACTTCTTGATGCCGGGCACGAAACTGCGCGGCCAAGCCCATCTCGACGACCTCGACGGGCACGGCAACATCGAGATTCTAAGGGGGCACAAAGTTCGCGAGATCCTCGGCGAGGAAAACGGCAAGCTCCAAGGCGTGCTCGTGGAAAAGTCGGGCGGTGAGACGGAGACGATTCCCTGCGACGGCGTGTTCATCTACTCGGGCGGCAACAAACCGGCGACCGACTGGGTCGGCGACACCGTCAAGCGCGACGAGGACGGCTACATCGTCGTCAACGAGCTGATGGAAACCAGCGCACCGGGGATTTTTGCCGGGGGCGACGCCCGCCGCACGCCGCTTAAACAAGCGGTGATCGCTGCCGCCGACGGCGCTCTCGTGGCGCAAGGGGCGGACAAGTTCGTGAACAAGCGCAAGAAAGTTCTCCCGCAATACAGCTAACCGCTTTCTGTCGCGAACACCGCGTATCGGCGGTGGAAATTTCGGGCAGACTGTCTCCTGTTCAAGCGAAATCGAACACGATGCAGGAATTGAAACAAGGAGGGATATGACATGCCCAAAGGCGCAACCGAAACCAAGACGCTGAAAGTCGGCGACAAGGCACCGGACTTCACGCTCAAGGCACACGGTGACCGCACGGTCAACCTGTCGGACTACCGTGGCAAAAATGTATTCATCGCGTTCTATCCCCTCGACTGGACACCGGTCTGAGGCGCGCAAATGCCTTCGTACGAGGACGATCTGTCCCGTTTCGAAGCGCACAATACCCAGGTTCTGGGTATCAGCGTAGACTCGATCCCCAGTCATGAGGCGTGGCAAAGATCGGTCGGCGGGATTTCCTATCCGCTGCTCTCCGACTTCTGGCCGCACGGTGCAGTTGCAGAGAAGTTCGGTGTTCTGCGCGAGGACGGCATTTCCGAGCGCGCCCTGTTCATCATCGACAAGGAGGGCATCGTTCGCTTCATCGACGTGCACCCGATTGGGGAGCAACCGGACAACGATGAACTGTTCGAAGTGCTCAAAGACCTCAAGTAGAGGCAAACATAAAGGCACACTCCTGAGACGGAGTGTGCCTTTTTTACGAGACACGAAACAGATATTGGAGGTACTTCCCGATCGAGTCCCTCGGCGTGCCTTGCGCCGGGAACATATGACCGTTCATGCCGGGGAGCACGTTAACTTCGATAATCGTGCCGCCCGTCTCGCGCATTGAACGCGAGATGTCCGGCGTGCGGATGTCCAGCCCCGCCACGTCAAGCCCGAGCACGCGCGCCGCTTCGAGGCAGATGGCGGCATTCTCCGGGCAAAGGTCGTCGGTGCGGTCGATGTTCATGCCGCCGGTGTACTCGTTGCCGTTTTTGCGCAGATAGATCGTGGTGCCGGCAGCAGGGACGGAGGAGAGGCTGAAGCCTTGCGTCGCGAGGATGCGTTTGACTTCCTCGTCGATCTGCACGACCAGCATCGGTTTGAACTCGTCCTTGTCGGCGGTGCGGGCGGGGTCGGCGTTGAGCGCTTGGATCAATTCGTACACGGAAGAGCGTCCGTCTCCGGTCACTTGCGGCGGGCGGTTTTCCAAAACGCCGACGATCTCGCCGTCGATCACCAGCACGCGGTAATCGCGGCCGTGGATTTGTTGTTGCACGAGCAAATCGCGTCCGTACGCTTGTCCGTTTTGGATCGCTTGCTTCAATTCATCCGGTGTGCGCACATCCATCGTGATGCCGACACCCCGGTTGGTGTCGACGGGCTTGACGACGACCGTGCCGTGAGAGTCCAGAAAATTCAGAGCTTCTTGGGTGCACGAACGGACGGAAATCTCGTCCGGCACCGGGAGATCATGGCGTTTGAGCAGCGCCGAGCAGACGCGCTTGTTCTTGGTGATCAGCCCCGCGACGGCGGGCAGGCGGTGGGAGCGGGTCTTGTTCACGATGACCGTGCGCTCTCCGTTGGAAAGTTCCAAAAAATCTTCTTCGTCCTCCACCAGCAGGCGGCAGGAATAGCCCAGTTCGAGTGCTCGTTGCGAAATCAACTTGTTGTGCAAATTCTTCATGACAGCACCTCGTGATAAGTAAGGGAGATTTATGGGTTGCACTTACTAATATAAGTAAAAAGTTTACACTCTGCAACAGTGGCGAAATCGTGCGAAAGCGGGTATACTAAGAAGAGGATACATCCAAATTTACCTGTTTTTTCTACCATTTCCGAAGGAGTGATGTAAGATGATGAAACTGATTGTCGTATCTGTAAAGTACTGTGAGGTTGCAGACATCCTCTAATTTCGGAATTGGTGTGGTTAGGGGATGACTCTGTGACCGATTGTTGTGCAAGACCCAATCGATCACATCCTCTGGAGGAATCCCAATTGACTTTTACAAACCTGCAAGCTCTGGGTTGGAACGAAACTTTCATGGAGCACTTCGCTCCGTTTGCAAGCAACGCTGACTATACGGTGGCCCGCGTGGCCCTCGAACATAAGCATCTCTATCGCGTCTATTCGGAACACGGCGACTTGCTCGCTTCTGTCTCCGGCAAGCTGCGGCACACCGCGTTCGGCCGGGAGGACTATCCCGCCGTGGGCGACTGGGTGGTGATTTCCGCCCGTCCGGAGGAGCGCAAAGCGACCGTTCACGGAATTTTGCCGCGCTTCTCCAAGTTCTCGCGCAAAGTCGCGGGCAACGTGACGGAAGAACAGATCGTGGCGGCGAACGTCAACACGGTGTTTCTCGTCATGGCGCTCAACAACGACTTTAACGTCCGCCGTCTGGAGCGCTACTTGGTGGCGGCGTGGGAGAGCGGCGCAACTCCGGTTGTGATCTTGACCAAGATGGACCTCTGCGACGAAGTGGAGGAGCGGATTTCCGATGTGGAGAGCGTCGCGTTCGGCGTGCCGATTCACGCTGTGTCCTCGGAGTTGAACCAAGGCTTGGAGCAACTCGCTCCGTACTTGGGTGAAGGCAAGACCGTGGCGTTGCTCGGCTCGTCCGGCGTCGGCAAGTCCACGCTCGTCAACCGTCTCTGCGGGGAAGAGCGCATGGAGACCGGCGGCGTTCGCGAAGGCGACGACCGCGGGAAACACACGACGACGTACCGCGAACTGATTCGCATGCCGCAGGGCGGCCTGCTGATCGACACTCCGGGAATGCGCGAACTGCAACTTTGGGAATCGGATGAAAGTTCGCTGACCGGCAGTTTCTCCGACGTGGAAGAATTGGCGGAGAACTGCTTCTACCGCGACTGTGAACACCGCCAAGAGCCGGGGTGCGCCGTGCAGCAAGCGATTGCGGACGGGACGCTGGACGCCGACCGCTACCAAAGCTATGTGAAGCTCCAGCGCGAACTGGCGTACCTCGAACGCAAGAACGACGTCCGCGCGCAAATCGCGGAGAAGGAACGCTGGAAGAAGGCCGGTGCGATCGGTCGGGAGAACGCCCGCCGAAAACGATCCTAAACGAACGAAGACCCTCCATGCCGGAGGGTCTTTTTGTATGCTGTGTTGTGCAGTTTCTTAAAAGGGCTTGTTCGCCATCAAGTAGCCGATTGCGCCGAACAGACCGACGGCGGTGATGATGACACAGGCGTTTTCAAAACGCAGTTTGGACATCTCTTCGCGGGCGAATACTTTGTTGGTTTCCACGATGGAGTTCATGCGGCCGAGGATGACTTTTTTGACGATGATAAAAATCAGGGCGTAGATCAGCATGGAGACCAACAGCCAGAGCTGCAAGAGAATTTGCCAGCCGGCCGTCAAGATCATCGCGACGGCGGAGACCCAGAGGGTGATGTCGGCGGCGCGGTCGATTTTTTTGTACGGGGCGAGGAAGCTTTGCACTTGCTCGACCGTTTTCAGGCGGGGGATATAGAACAGCACGCCGAGTTTGACCACGACGGCGAGCAAATGGAAGACCAAGATGATGGTAAACAGAGTCATGAACCCACTCTCCTCTCTCTTGCCTCTATCTTATCGCATTTCCCGCAAAAAAAGCAGACGGTAAGTTCCGCCTGCTTCAATTTAGCGCCTAGAGGCTCAGCTTATTCAAAAATTGTCTCGTCCGCTCGTGCTTCGCCGCTCCGAAGATTTCGGCGGGCGGCCCTTGCTCGACGATGACGCCGCCGTCGATGAACACGACGCGGTCGGCGACATCCTGTGCGAACTTCATCTCGTGCGTGACGATCACCATCGTCATGCCTTCTTGGGCGAGTTCCTTCATGACTTTCAGCACTTCGCCGACCAACTCCGGGTCGAGGGCGGACGTCGGTTCGTCAAACAGCAGGACTTTCGGGTCCATCGCCATCGCCCGCGCGATCCCGACGCGCTGTTGCTGGCCGCCGGAGAGTTGGTGCGGGTACATGTCGGCGCGGTCGGCGAGGCCGACTTTGTCCAAGAGGCGCAGCGCCTTCTCGCGGGCTTCCGACTTGGAGCGGCCGAGCACGGTGATCTGGCCTTCCATGAGGTTTTCCAGCGCCGTTTTGTGCGGGAACAGGTTGTAGTTCTGGAACACCATGCCCGTTTCGCGGCGCAGGGCGAGCATTTCGTTTTTGGCGACGGGCCGGCCGGGGGTGAACTGCAAATGGCGGTCGGCAAGCGTCAACGCGCCGGACGTCGGCGTCTCCAAGAGGTTCAAGCAGCGCAGGAACGTGGTTTTGCCGGAGCCGGACGGGCCGATGATGACGACCGTTTCACCGCTTTGAACATCGAGGTCGATGCCCTTTAAGATTTCCAGTTGGTCGAACGATTTGTGCAGGTTGCGAATTTGAATCATGCCCGGTTCCTCCTTACTTCGCCACATGGCGGGAGAAGCGCACTTCCAGCCAGCCTTGCAGCCACGACAATACGGTGGAGAAGACCAAGTAGATCACAGCGGCTTCCGAGTACAGCACCAGCGGTTCGTACGTCGTCGCCGTGATCTGCTGCGCCACGCGGAACATCTCCGTCATCGTGATCGCCGCCGCGAGCGACGTGTCTTTCACCAGCGAGATGAACGAGTTCGCCAGCGGCGGGACGGCGACGCGGGTCGCTTGCGGAATCACGATGCGGCGCAGGGCTTGGCGGTACGTCATGCCGATCGAGTACGCCGCTTCCCATTGCCCGCGGGGAACCGATTGGATGGAGGCGCGGATGATCTCCGAGCCGTATGCGCCGACCGACAGCGTGAAGCCGATCACCGCCGAAGGGAACGCGGCGAGGGTGACACCGAAAGAAGGAAGGCCGTAGAAGATGATAAACAATTGCACAAGCAAGGGCGTCCCGCGAATGATCCAGACGTAGAAGCGGGCGATGCCTGACAGCACGCGGTTCCCCGACAGCCGGGCCAGCGCGGTCAACAGCGCGACGGCGAGGCCCAGCACGAAGGAGAGAATGGCGAGCGGAACAGTGAACTCGATGCCGGCTTTGAGCAGCGGCCAGAACGACGAGCTCAGGATTTCGAGGATGCGTTGACTGCGGTCATCCATAGAGGCGTCGGCTCCTTACTTGGAGACGTCTGCACCGAAGTATTTTTGCGAGATCTTGAGGTAGGTGCCGTCCGATTTCATGTCGGCGAGCGCTTTGTTGACAGCGTCGACGAGTTCTTTGCTGTTTTTGCGGAACATGAGGCCGCTTTGACCGCCTTCTGCTTGTTCATCGACTTTTTTCAGCGGGGTGTCCGGTTTCTGCTTCATCAAGTCGAGGAAGGAGAGGCTGTCGTTGACAGTGGCGTCGGCGCGTTTGGAATTCAGCATGTCGACCGCCTGGTTGAAGCCTTCCACGCCGACGATTTCCGCGCCGTTTTTCTTGGCGATGTCGGTGTAGTTGGAGGTGAGGGACTGGGCTGCTTTCTTGCCTTTGAGGTCGGCGAAGGTCTTGATGTCGGTGTTGTCCTTGGAGACGACCAGGGCTGCTTTGGAGACGATGTACGGGTCGGAGAAGTCGTATTTCTCCTGGCGGTCGGGGCGGATGCCGACTTCGTTGGCGATCATGTCGAAGCGCTTGGAGTCGAGACCCGCGAACATGCCGTCCCATTGCGTTTCCACGTACTGCGGTTTCACGCCGATGCGCTTGGCGACTTCGCTTGCGACGTCGACGTCAAAGCCGGTCAGCGAGCCGTCCGCCGCGTGGAACGTAAACGGTGCGTAGGTTCCTTCGGTGCCGATCTTCAGCACGCCGGCCGATTTCACTTGGTCGAGCAAGTTGCCGGACGCGGCGGTGTTGTTGCCGTCCGATTTGTTGTCAGACGTGCCGCATGCGGTGAGGACGAGGGAAAGAGCGAGGACAGAAGTTGCGAGAAGCGTGAATTTTTTCTTCATTCTGATATATCTCCTAGTTATCGAATTGGAATTAAGGGGTATTACGTTTCTGATCGTAGACATTCGAAACGACTTTGTCAATATCTTCTCCGGAAAAAAGGGTCATGATGTATGAGAGCACACATTGTGAACAGAGTGGTTGAATAAGAAGGGACATGGTAGACTGGGTGAAATAGACATTGCGCGAAACGAACGAGGGAGGAACCGGAGTGAAGATTGTGGATCTCGCCACGGCAAGTCAGCGGGCAGAGGCGTTGTGCAAGGAGAACGGGTTGGAAATTTTGGAGCAGAAGGACATCCCGTACGGGCGGCAGTTCAAAGTGCGCGCCGGGGGGACGACGGCGCAGTTGAACGTCTATTTCGGGAAGAAAGGTCTCAAACTCGTCGTGCAGGGCGGGGGCGGTGAAGCGAAATCGGCGTTGGAGAGTGTGACGGCGGCGATGGAGGGGCGGAGTGCCGGTTCTGCTGCATCTACCTCGGCACCCGCAAAAAAGGACAAAAAGCCGCTGCCGGATGTTGAGTTTGCGTATGAAGAGCCGTGGATCGGCACAGACGAGAGCGGGAAGGGGGATTTTTTCGGTGGCTTGGTGACGGCTGGAGTTATCGTCGACCCCGAAGCCGTTCCGTTGCTGCAATCGCTTGGCGTGGATGATAGCAAGAAGATCAACGACGCGAAGATTCAGTCTATGTCTACTGAGATACGGAAAATTTGCTATGGCAAGTACAAGATCTTGTCGTTGGTTCCGTCCAAGTACAACGACCTCTACGAGCGAATGAAGGGCGAGGGGAAGAATCTCAATTCGTTGCTGGCTTGGGCGCATGTGTCGGTGTTGGAGAGCCTGTTGGAAATCCAGTACGTCAAACTTGCCATTGCCGATAAATTCGCGGACGAAAAGTACATTAACACCCGACTGAAAAAGTTAGGGCGTACCATTGAGTTGATCCAAGTCCCAAAGGCGGAACAGAACATCGCGGTCGCCGCCGCTTCGATCTTGGCACGGGACGCATTCTTGCGCTGGCATCAAGATGCCAAGAAGCAACACGGCGTTACCTTCCCAAAGGGAGCAAATGCACAGGTTGTGCAGGTCGGACGCACTTACGTTCAATCGAACGGGAAAGAAGCACTTCGCAATGTCGCAAAACTGCATTTCAAGACGACAGAAGAAGTCTTTATGTATAATGACTAGCCAAGGAGCGAGAGAGATGAGGTTTAATTTTAACAGTAAAGGGCTCACCAAGACACCACTCGAAATCTTTTCAGGCAATACCCCGCTTATTGAATTGAGCTTTTACGACAACAAAATCAAAGAGATTCCCGAAGTTGTCTACCGCCATCCAGAACTGGAGGTGCTCAATTATGCGGGAAACGAAATCGAAGAGATATCGGAGTTAATCAAAAACTTAATCCATTTGAGGATGCTCGATCTGGGTCATAACAAGTTGAGAAAGTTGCCTGCGGAAATAGGTATGTTATCGGGGTTGGACTCCTTTCTCTATCTAAGTAATAATCAGCTTGAAGAACTCCCGATTCAAATCGCAGACCTTATAGATCTGAAATACTTGAATGTAACCGATAACAACTTAAAAAGACTTCCCGAAAACATAGGGAGAATGGCGAGCCTAATCGAATTGCGAATGTACAACAATGATCTTGAAGAACTCCCAGAATCAATCACAAACATACGCGGGTTACGAGAAATACATGCGTATGGGAATAAGTTGCTTCGCTTGCCAGCAAGTATAGGGGGGCTGGACGAGCTTCGTATACTCGATGTAAGCAACAACGAGTTACGAACATTACCAAAGTCCATAGGTGCTTTAAAAAAACTAAGAAGCCTAAACCTTAGAAATAACAAAATAAACGAACTGCCCGATGAGATCGGTGAATTACAAAATCTCATCGAGCTTGACTTGCGAGGAAATGAATTGCAAACGCTTCCAAGTTCACTCATGAATTTGCGCGACCTTGAAAAACTCGACCTACGTTGGAATCGCAACCTGAAAGAGACTCAGATTCTACAAACCCTCAAACAAAAGGGGTGCATCGTGTACCACTAATTTTTCTCTTCTATCCTCTTCGGTACTATTTGTATCAATCCGCCAAGGGGGATTTTTTTGCCCGCTCGTGACGGCGGGTGTCATCGTCGACCCGGAAGCGGTGCCGTTGTTGCAGGCGCTCGGCGTGGACGATTCCAAGAAGATCACCGAAAAAAAATCCCCGGCATGGCCGAGGAGATTCGCAAGATCTGCTATGGGAAATATAAGGTATTGCAGATGAACCCGGCGAAGTACAACGAGCTGTACGGCAAGATGAAGAACTTGAACGTGCTGCTGGCGTGGACGCATGCGGCGGTCATTGAGGACTTGCTGGAGAAGCAAGACGTGAAGCTCGCCGTCGCCGCCGCGTCCGACCTGGCTCGCGACGCCCTCCTCAATGGAGCAACGGAGCCAAAAAACCATTCGGCCTCACTCTGCCCAAAGGCACCTCCGCTCTCGTCATCCAAGCGGGCAAGGCGTACGTCAAGGACCCCGGCAAGGACGCCATCGCCAATGGAGAGAAATTGCAGATCAAGACGACAGAAGACGTCCTTCGATAAGCAGAATTCCATATGAAAATTGCGGCCAAAGCAAGCATGAAGCAGAACACTGCAGATGCTTGCTTTTTTGATGTCGCGCCAAGGAGATGAACAGACAGTTGGCGTTTAAATCATTACACACATAAGTAATTCAGTAAGTTTTGTTGAATTTTATATTTCAATTATGTTATGGTATAGATAAGGCTGGTTCGATTGGGAGACTCCCTGATAATCCGAACTCAGCTACAAATCGTACTTGAGGAGGGTGTTTACATGGAAAATATGTTTGATCTCGACGTGGTTGTGAAGAAACCCGAAAGAGCAGCGTCACCTATCCAAGACCAATACGACCCCTACTACACGGGCGTATTGTGCACGATCTTGTGCTCGGTTGTTTGCGGTTGGTAATCGCTTTAGAAACGAGTTTGTAAATGGAAAGGGCAAGCATCGAGACTTCATACGGATGCTTGCCCTGGTTTGTTTTCGACGTCTATTCAAGAGTCAATTGCCAGGAGATGCCGAATTGATCGGAGACCCAGCCGAACTTTTTACTGAAAGGATAAGAAGCGAGCGGCATCAGGATGGAGCCGCTTTCCGACAGCTTCGCAAAGGCTCGATCCAACTGCTCTTCTGTGTCACAGGTGACATACAAGGACATGGAAGGGGTGAATGTAAATCCATGCTTCACGTGGCTGTCGATGCACATAAATTCCTGTCCGTTTAGCGTGAAGGCAGCATGTTTCACAGTGCCTTCCGGGCCCGCCTCATTCGGACCATAGCGGGTCATCTTCAGGATTTCGGAGTTGTCGAAGATCGAAGTGTAGAAGTTGATGGCTTCTTCCGCATTGCCTTCAAACATGAAAAACGTTGTGATTTTCACTGTGATCAAGCTCCAGTCGCATGAGATTTCTGTATTCCATTCCTTATTATAACAATCTTTCCACGATGATGATTGTCAACAACACTTCGGTTCACAGGCTGACATCTTCAGGCACTTGATCTTGCCGTCCTTGCATTCGAAGCCTTCGAATGTGCAGCAGTCGGTTTTGATATCTTCGACTTCGAAGTATTCAAAACAGACGTTGTCGAGGCTGACACACTCGCAGTCGCCTTTGAGCATCTGGATCAGGCATTCGCGCTGCTCCCGGTCGAGCACGAGTTCCATTTTCACTTTCTTGATCTTCGGTCTATCTGCCACGGCAATCTCCCTCTTTTCTTGGGTGTTGAGCGGGAAACACTCACATCCACACCATACGCCCACGACCCTTCGAGGGTGACAGTCCGAATTTGCTCAAAACAGGATTGGATCACTGCCTCCCATCCCGTAAAATAAAAAAGACAAGCATGTACAGGGGTCCGACCACAGCGGGGTTCGATAACTCGGGTGCAAGCAAGGCAAGCAAGAGGTAGAAACCGCCCAACCTCCCCTGATTCAAGAGGAAGATCACGATGAATAACGTAAAAAAAGTGGAGGCAAATCGCGTCACGGTGTTTCTGGGTTGTCCAAGATTTAAAAATACGGCAGCCTGAAGCAAAATAAGAAACCCGACCGCATATCGGTACGTGTCATTCACGGCGGACTCACCTCATTTCTTACATATTCTATGCAAGACCGAGGACAAGTGAAAGTCAAAGGAGCCATGACAGATGAAAATACTTGAAACCGAACGACTCATCCTGCGCCGCCAAACGGTTGAAGATGCGGCGTTCATGTTGGAACTCTGGAACGACCCGTCTTGGATTCAAAACATCAGCGATTTCGGCGTGAGAACCGTGGAGGAAGCGCGCAATCGAATTGCAAGCGGGGCGATCGAGCAGTACGCCAAATGGGGCTACGGCTTCTACTTGACCGAGTTGAAGGACGGCGGAATCCCGATTGGCATCTGCGGCTTTGCCAAGCGGGATTTTTTGGAAGATCCGGATGTCGGCTTCGCGTTTCTGCCGCGCTACTGGGGCAAGGGCTATGCGTACGAAGCGGCTTCTGCCGTGATGGAATACGGCAAATCCGTGTTGGGCTTCACCCGGATTGCGGCGTTTACGTCCGAAGAGAACGAAGCGTCGGGCAAACTGCTGGAGAAACTGGGGTTGCAGTTTGAGCAGCTGATCCCGTACCCGGGCGGAGATGAGAGGGTTCGCTTGTATTCGGTGAGCGTGTAAGCAGCAAGGGAAAGGAGTCTGGACGGAAATGAACGTGTCACTGGTCAGGCCGACTGCGGACTTGCAGGAGGCGTATGTGGAGTTTTATCAAGAATGGGTGGCGAGCGGGGAAGACATGATCCCGTGGGTCATCCGAAGGGACCCTGCCGATTTTCCAAAGATGTTGCAAGCGTTGCAGGATGACGAAAAAACGGACAATCTTCCGGAAGGTTGGGTTCCCGGTTCGACGTATTGGCTGGTCACAGAAGACCGTCGCGTCGTCGGTGCGGTGAACATCCGGCATTCGCTGACAGAGTTTTTGTTCAACTGCGGCGGGCACATCGGCTATGGAATCCGCCCGTCCGAAAGACGCAAAGGCTATGCGACCCGGCTGTTGGCACTGTCTCTGGAGAAAGCCCGCGAGTTGGGAATCCCCAAGGCACTCGTCGTTTGCAATGCGGATAATCTTGCTTCGGAGCGCACGATACGAAACAACGGCGGTGTGCAAGACGTCGATTTCATCGAAGAAGACGGCAACGTGAACAAGCGATTCTGGATTGATTTGGAGGAGACAAGATCAGTATGAAAACAGAGAAAGAAAAAATGATCGCTGGCGAACTGTACTATGCGGCGGACCCGCAGTTGATCAAGGAACGCCTGAACGCGCGCAGGCTGACGAGGCTGTACAACCAGACGGAAGAGACGGAGATCGAACGGAGAACAGAGTTGCTCAAGGAACTGTTCGGCACCGTCGAAGGGACGATTTTCATCGAGCCCGCTCTGCGTTGCGATTACGGGTACAACTTGCATGTGGGCGATAATTTCTATGCGAACTTCGATTGCGTGTTTCTCGACGTCTGCGAGATTCGGTTCGGCAAAAACTGCTTCCTCGCGCCGGGCGTGCACATCTACACGGCGACACACCCGCTCCATCCGGTGGAGCGCAATTCCGGGCTTGAATTCGGCAAACCGGTCACCATCGGCGACAACGTGTGGATCGGCGGGAGATCGGTCATCAACCCCGGCGTCACGATCGGGAACAACGTCGTCGTCGCGTCCGGCTCTGTCGTCATCAAGGACGTGCCGGACAACGTCGTCGTCGGCGGGAATCCGGCACGCGTGATCAAGAACATCGAACTGTAACAAACCCTCAGCTTACAGAGAACCCTTTCCGATATAAAAGAAAGCAAGCTCCCGGAACTCGCTCGGGATGCTTGCTTTTTGGCTATCGAACCAGTTTGGCATGCTTCTTCGCCAGATAAGCGGCATACTGAATCGTATTTCTCGCCACGTCCAACTCCAGATAAAACGTCGGCGGCACGCCGGGTCGCCAGTTTATTTCATACAGCCAGATCTTCCCGTTTTGATCAAGCCCGATGTCGATGCCGAGCTCGTCAAACTCCTCGCGGTACACCTCGTCCATGTGCGCCGCCAACTGTGTCCCGAACACTTCCAATGTCCGTCGCATATCAAACGCCTGCGCTCCGAATTCCTGTTCCAGAAACGACTCCAGCATCGCCGTATACCCGCCGCTGCTCAAGTTCGCCACGACGCTTCCCGGCGGTGCGATGCGCGGGTATGTCGCCGTGTTCACCCAGCGGCCTTCGCCGTTTTTCTGAACGTGAATGCGGAAGTCAAACGCTTGTCCCGATTTCGTCCGTGAGAGGATAAACGGTTGCACCAGATGCAAGACTTCCTGCAACCGTTCCGCCAAAAGTTCGCGCAGGCTTGCTTCTTCGACCACCGTTGTCTCTTCCTGCTCGGTCACTTGGTAGCGCTCACCGCCGTTTAAGGAAGTCAGCCGCACCACCCCGAGCCCCTTATGCCCCCACACAGGCTTGAAGATCACCTCGCGGTGATCTCGCATGAAGTCTAGCACCTCCTCCGGATGTTGTACTTCGCGAGAGGGAATCTGGTAGTACGCGAACGTCTTGCCGTCCATCAATTTCTCATACACCGTCATCTTGTCCCCGACCGAGTGGCTGGTAAACGGGATGATTTCCCGCAACTCGTCGATGATCTCTTCTCCGGTTTCGGAGCCGGGGCTGCTGTCATTGTAGATGACATGGGGGAATGGGAATTCCCGCTCCACCCAGTCACCGTTTTCCAAGACGAGCCCTTGAATCGTGCGCGTCTCCAGGTTCACGCGCCCCGACGTGAAGTAAAACAGGGTCTCGCCTTCCGCGAAAGCTGTCGCGGCGAACGCGTACAGTTTGCCGATCTTGCGAGGGTCTTTCCGAGTGTGCAAATAACCGATCAAACACACGATCTTCGCTCTCCTTTGAAAAAAACTAACGGGTGTGGAACTGAATTTCCCGTGCCGCCCGTCGTGCGTTCTCCCGGGCTTGTGCACGGGAATCTCCGGTGGCGATCACATACGCGTACCGATGCCCCATCGACTCCGGATAGCGCACTTTTTGCCCGCGGCGAGGTTTGAGAAACACTTCGGCCACTCCCTCCATCCGCGCCGCCCGATTGCGTCCGGACACCGATTCCAAGATGCCGGTCTGGTTCACCGTCACATATTGCGTGTAGGTGTTTCGCTCCTGCCGAATGGTCAAATTCGGCTCTTCTCCCAAAAGAAACTTTAAGGTTTCCTCCAGCAAATTGATGCCTTTCGCCACTTCGATCATCCGGTTCATCGCACCGCCGGAAATGCGCGGATTCGCCTCGATCAACTTCCACGCGCCCTTCACATAGCGCATTTCGAGATGCAATGCTCCGTTTCGCATCTCGAAACCTTCCACGATCTCGTCGACCGCAATCTTGATTTCCTCGCGAAACTCCCGGTCCATGTCCGCATAGGTCAGTACATCGTAGCCCATGACGATAAATCGAGAGAACAACCGAATGTCCTGCTCGATCACCGCAACCATGTGTGTCTCGCCTTCGACGACGACCGCTTCGACGAGAAATTGCGGGCCGTCCAGGTATTCTTCGATCAGCAGTTTTTGGTCGGGGAACTTCGTGCGCATCTTGGTCAGGGCGGATTCCCATTGCGCTTGGGTTTCCGCTTTCAGCACGTCTTTGGAGCCGGTGGAGGTGGGGGATTTGACGACGAGCGGCAGGCGGCTCGCTGTGCGTTGGAGACAGGCGGACAGCGATTCTTGGGGCTCCCACGTGGTGAAGTAGGGGCAGTAGGAAGTGTGTTGCAGAGCTTTTCGAGTGAGAATCTTGTCTTCCATCTTCATGATGGCCTCTGTGGAGAGGATCGACCTGCAGAATTTCTCCGATAAGAGCGCGGCAGTGTGGACATGTGATTCGAGGAAGGAGACAATCAGTTCAATTTGCCGTCCGTTGTTCTGCAATTGTTTGATGTTTTGTTCCAGCACGCGGAGGTCGGACAGGTCGCACAAGATCATTTGGTGGACATCCGGGAAACTGGAACGCTCGTTGAGAAACGGCTCCTTGTCCGTGAACAAAACTGTCAGAAAACCCAGTTTCTCCGCCGCTCGAATCGCTTCTCAGCTGGAGCCGGATTTATTGGAACCGATAAACACGATCGTTCTCACGGGCGATACTCCCCTCTGGTAAGGAATCGATTCGCTATAACGTATGAGTTCGAGGGGGATTTTGGTAGAGATAGATACCTATCTTTCGAAATAACAATAGAAAAAACCAAGCAACCCGAAGCTGCTTGGTTTTTTCCTGCTTCCGCAACTGGAGCGGCAGATGTTACGATTTCAACACATCGTGCCCGGCGCACGCTTGATTATGAGATGGTTGCGCATACTATTCCCGTCAGACGGGAGGGAAGCAAGATGTCGGAGTGGGTGAAAGCAGGGTTCGTCATCGTCGTGAATCTCATGTGGGTCGGCGGCTTTTGGTTCTTCGGCGAACGGAAAAAATGGCGGGAGCACTATCCGACTGCTCTCTTTATTTGCATGTGGGACCTCATTGAATTGGTGCTTACTTTCGACAAAGGATTGTGGCGCTATCCTGAGAATCTGCTGTTTCATTATCACGTGTTCATCGATTTTCAGATTCAGTTTCTGCACTTGATCCCGATGACGCTTTGGTATCTCGCCCGCTATCCGTTTGGGTTCCGTTGGACTCGGCAGGCCATGTATGTGCTGGCGTTCTTTTTGCTCAACGGTGTGCCCGAATGGGTTTTTTATAAACTGAACTTGATCACGTACCACAACGGCTGGAATTACCTCTGGTCGCTGGGAATTTGGCTGATGATGCTGCTCACGATTCGTTTGCACGCCACCCGGGTACTCTTGGCGTGGTGTGTGTGCGTGGCGTGCACGGTGTTCGCGATGTGGTATTTTCACATTCCATTGCCGACTCCCTCTTGACGTGACACCTATGGGTTTCATATAATCGAAATAACACCTCAGGGTGTCAAAACAACAACGCAGATTGCTGCTGGAGGTACTCTACCAATGGAAGATATTTCGAAAGTTGTCGTCTTCAACGCTCCGATTGAAAAAGTATGGAAAGCTGTCTCCACCGCGGAAGGCATCACGTCTTGGTTCATGCCAAACGACATGAAAGCGGAGATGGGCTATGAATTCACGTTCGAAGCCGGTCAATTCGGCAAGTCGCCTTGCAAAGTCACCGAATTGGACGCGCCGCATCTGCTCGGGTTTGACTGGGGCAAGGACTGGCACTTGACCTTCAAATTGAAGGACCTCGGCGACAACAAGACCGAGTTCAACTTGATTCACTCCGGCTGGGATGAGAACATGTCCACGGAACACGGTCAACCGCATACGGTCGTTCGCGGGCATATGGACATGGGTTGGGACAACATCGTCGCCAACAAGTTGCGCGACATCGTCGAGGCGTAAATGTCGTCTGCCGCGAAGGTCGATGTCTTTCAAGCGATTGCCGATCCGACGCGCCGCACCCTGTTGAAGTTGCTGGGGAAGCAGGAGATGTCGGTGGCGCAGATGACCGGACATTTCTCGATCTCGCGCACCGCCGTCAACAAACACCTGCACATCCTCTCCGACGCCGGTCTCGTCTCGCATCACAAAGTCGGGCGCGAGACCCGCTATCAACTGCAGCCGGACAACCTCCGCGAGTTGAAGGACTGGCTGAATTACTTTGAGCAGTTCTGGGACAACAAGCTGGCGATGTTGAAGTTTCTCGTCGAGCAGGACGAAGACAGCCCGGAGGAGAACCCTCCGTTGCGGTTGGTCGAGAAAAAACCTCCATCGGAGTAGTGAGAAGCGCGGATTTCCCTCGGGAGTCCGCGCTTCTTTGTGGAGGTCGTGTTAATGTATTTTGTTGTTTTATTGGAAACTCCCTGTTTGTGTTGTGAATCTAGTATCGTGGAGGTAGATTCCACATGGGAGGGCTCTCTGCATGAAGAAAAAACACCTTGCCGCACTGGTGCTGCTCACCGCCGCGCTTCCGCTTGCTCAAGCCAAGCCGGCCGACGCGTTCACGAACACATCGACGCGCACCCAGTATGTGAAGACGGAGATCCAAAACGCCAACTCGTTCTACAGCGACACGGCGCTGAAGCAACAGAAGTACGCCGACATGAAAGTTTCGCCGTTTGCGTTTTACCGCGCGACGAACCACCTCTACTACGCGGACCTCGACACCGGCGTGATTCCGGTTCCTGCGCAGTGGAAGACCACGTCGAACGTGCAAACGTGGCTGTCCGGCGATTTCCATTCGCAAAACGTTGGTTTTTTTGACAACGACAACGGCAAGGTTGTGTTTGACTTGAACGATTTTGACGAGTCGTACATCGGGCCGTTTTATTGGGACTTGCTGCGCTATTCGACGTCGCTGTGGTTGATGAAGCCGGAGCTCGGCGCGTCGCTCAGCGATTCCGACATCCGCGACGTGGTCGGCGACTTCCTCGCCACCTACCAATCCACACTGAGCGCCGTCAACGGAAACTCCACTGAAAAAGACCTCTACCTCGACAAATCCGCTCTGACCGGTTTCATGGACAACAAGATCGCGGATGTGGAAAGTAAATACAGCGTCTCGACGTTGCTCTCGAAGTGGACGACCACCGCGGGCGGCGTTCGCAAATTCAACTTCGCGAACCCCGATCTCGGAGTGCCGACTTCGACGGACAGCACCGAAGTGAAATCGAACTGGTCGAGCTACTTGTCCAGCGTCTCGTCGTTTGCGTCGACGCAAAGCTCGTCGTACTTCAACATCAAAGACCTCGCCGTCCGCCTCAACTCCGGCCTCGGCTCGCAAGGGGTCAAAAAATACTACGTCCTCGTCGAGGGCGCAACCACGTCACAAAGCGACGATGTGATTCTGGAAGTCAAAGAAGAGCGCCTGCCGAGCCTCTTCCACGTGCACACCGTCTCGCAAAGTCTGTACACGTCTCAATTCGCCACCCACGGCACCCGCACCGCCACGGCAAACTTGGCGTTGCTCAACCACGTCGACGACCATGTGGGCTCTCTGAAGAGTTCGACCCGTTCTTACTTCGTGCACCGCATCTCCCCTTGGAAAAAAGGTCTCGACCCGGCGGACTTCAAGAGCAAATCCGACCTCCAGAACTTCGCGGAAGCTTCTGCGCAAGCGCTGGCGTACGCCCATGCGCGCGCAGACAAGGATTACAACTCCGCGTATGTATCCTACAACTTCGAAGACGGCGCGCTGAACGCCATCGCGCTCTGGCCGCAATTCAAAACCACCGTCTCGCAACTTGCCGAGAACTACTCCGCGCAAGTGCAGGCGGACTACAATTCGTTTGTGTCTTTGGTTAACGGCGGGCAACTGCCGTAGATCGAAGCGCAGGGCTGAAAAAGGAAGCCTCCGGTCGGGAGGCTTCCTTATTCGTTTGCTATGAAGAGAAGGAAGCACCGGCGTGGAGGCTTCCTTTTTTGGATTGCTTTTGGGTCGAGCTTTAGTGGTTTGCGCCGGAGATGCGGTCGTTCAGCGCTTGGAACGTTTCGTCGATCTCATCGCGCGACAGACGGAGCGCCCGCTCCGACATTCGATAGCCGATTTCCAATTGGTTGCGCTCGAACCCGGCAAACACCGCGTCGGCAAAATCGTCCAGCGGCTCCCCGAACGTGTGCAGGCCGACGCCGCCGAGGTCGGTGTTGACAGCCGGAGGGGCGACTTCGATGACGTTGATGTTTTGCTTTTGCGCTTGGTAGCGCAGGCTCATCGTGAACGAGTGGATAGCGGCTTTGGTCGCGCTGTAAACCGGCGCCGACGCCATCGGAGTGAACGCCAGCCCGGAGGAGACGTTGATCACCGTGTTGCCCGCTTTCAAAAAACGCTCCGCAAGCGCCAGTCCGATCCCGGACGCGCCGCCTGTGACGAGAATCGTGTTGCCGCTCAAGTTGAAGTTCATTGCAGGGTTCATCCCTTTTCATAGGTACTCTCAAGTAGTATATCGAAAAATCAGTTGGCAAGCCGAGCGCGCGCAGGTACATTTTTTCAAGAAAAAAGGTGAGACTTTTTTACCCTCCCGCGGGGTTTCTCTGTTAAACTAGTGTGAGGTCGATTTTTGTAGGAGGATCACGGACGAGATGAGTATCTTAAACGTTAACGATATCGGGCACGGCTTTGGTGCCCGCAACCTGTTTTCCAATGTCAACTTCCGACTGCTCAACGGCGAGCACGTCGGTCTCGTCGGCGCAAACGGCGCCGGCAAATCCACGCTGATGAACATCTTGACCGGCAAGCTCCAAGCTGATAACGGCAAATTGGAGTGGTCGTCGCGCGCGACGGTCGGCTACCTCGACCAGCACGCGTCGCTCCAACCGGGCATGACGATCCGCGACGTGTTGAAAGACGCGTTTAAGCCGCTGTTCGACATGGAGAAGGAACTCGGCGACATCGGCATGCAAATGGCGGAACCGGATGCCGACTACGACAAGCTCTTGGCGGACATGGGCGATATCCAAGACCGCTTGGACAACTCCGGTTTCTACATGATCGACGCGAAAGTCGAGGAAGTCGCCAAAGGTCTCGGCTTGAACGCCGTCGGCCTCGACCGCGACGTCGCCGACCTCTCCGGCGGTCAGCGCACGAAAACTCTGCTTGCGAAACTGCTGCTCGAACAGCCGAACGTTCTGCTCTTGGACGAGCCGACCAACCATCTGGACGTCGAGCACATCGAATGGCTGACGACGTATCTGCAAAACTACCCGTACGCGTTCATCTTGATCTCCCATGACGTGGAGTTCATGGACGAAGTGGTCAACGTCATCCTCCATCTCGAAGGCGGCAAGCTCTCCCGCTACACGGGCAACTACGAGAAGTTCGTCGAAGTCTATCTGGCCAAACGCGCCCAGCAAGAGGACGCCTACGAACGCCAGCAAGACGAAATCCGCCGCATGGAAAGCTTCATCCAGCGCAACAAAGCCCGCGCTTCCACGTCGGGCCGCGCCAAATCCCGCCAGAAGATGCTCGACAAGATCGAGCGCATCGACAAACCGGTCGAGTACCCGCGTCCGTCGTTCCGCTTCGAAGAGACCCGTCTGTCCTCGAAGCTGGTGTTTGAAGCGAAGGACCTCGTGATCGGCTACGACCGTCCGCTGCTCCCGCCGCTGACGTTCAAGCTGGAGCGCGGCGAGAAGATCGCGATCACCGGGATGAACGGCATGGGCAAGTCCACGCTGATGAAGACGATCCTCGGCATGATTCCGGCGCTTTCCGGTGAAGTGGAGCGCGGTGATTACCTGACTCCGATCTTCTTCGAGCAGGAAGTCAACGCCACTCCGGGCGTAACCGCTCTGGAGGACGTCTGGAACGCCTTCCCGCACATGCAAAACCAAGACGTGCGCGCCAACCTCGCCCGCTGCGGCCTCGGCAACGAGCACATCACGTCCAAGTTGACGGCGCTCTCCGGCGGCGAGCACGCGAAAGTGCGTCTGTGCAAGCTGATGCTGACGCCGTCGAACTGGATTCTGTTTGACGAACCGACGAACCACTTGGACGTCGCCGCCAAGGAAGAATTGGCGAAAACTCTGCAAAACTACCGCGGCACCGTTCTGCTCGTCTGCCACGAACCGGAATTCTACAAGGACTGGGTTACCCAAGTCTGGAACGTGGAAGACTGGGCGAAAGCATCGGTTCGTTAGGAGGCGTTACTGTTGACGAATCGCGATCATGTGCTTTCCATGTTTGATTCGCTCTCGGAGGACGACCAAGCGTTCATGGTGCGTCTGCTCGAAGCGAAAATCCGCTCCAACACCTCGCCCTTGGCGTATGTGGAAGAGATGATGTCGTACCGCTATGTCGGACAAGAGGACGACGCGTACGTCTACACGATGGAAGTGCGCCCGGAGATCTCCAACCGCTACGGGATGTTGCACGGCGGGATTCTCAGCACGTTCATCGACACCTGCATGGGCGGAACGTGCTTCCGCGTCAACGGGACGGACGTGCGCACCGTCACGCTCGACCTGCATGTCCGCTTCTTGAAGGAAGCCAAAAACGGCACCCTTACCTGCAAGACCTCCATCCAAAAAAACGGCCGCACCGTCACCGTGCTCGAATCGAGCGTTTATGACGACCAAGGCAAGATCATCGGGAGCGCGACCGGCTCGTTCTTTAAAATGTCCAAGTAAGGAAGCGTCGCCTTGCGGCGGCTTCCTTACTTTTTTGTTTCGAGGAGAGACATCATGAACTTCAAACGCTTGTATGAGATTCAACAGGTGCTGGACCAACGGATTCTCGAAGAGCACGGATTGACGCGGGAGGAGACGTTTCCAAAGAAGCTCCTCGCCCTGCAAGTCGAGCTCTGCGAACTCGCCAACGAGACGCGATGCTTCAAGTATTGGAGCCGGAAAGGTTCGGCGCCGCAACCCAAAGTCTTGGAAGAGTACGTCGACGCGCTGCATTTCGTGCTGGGGCTCGGACTCGACCTCGGCTACCGCGACGTCGCGATCCCGCAAACGCAACGCTTTGCAGCGAACGGAGATGCAGACGTCAACGCAGATCGCAACACGGCGTTGACCGCGCAGTTCCAAACTCTGCTCACCCATTGCGTCGCGCTTGCCACCCCCTCTCCGGACACGTACGCCATGCTTTTTTCCGAACTGCTGGCGCTTGGCGGGAGGCTCGGCTTCACCCCGGACGACATCGAAGCCGCCTACCTCGCCAAAAACAAAAAAAACCACCTCCGCCAAACAGAGGGATATTAATCCCAAGCTCTGGCAATCCTGAAAAATGTTCGTTTACAACTTCCTCAGCGTGCGGTACAATGAGGACACGAAATGTAATTGATAATCATTCTCAGTGGGCGAAAGCAGACGGATGAGGTGGTCTCCATGCGTGTAAACCGCATCGCAGGATTGGTCAAGCAGCGAGCTTGGGCCATTGGACATTACAAAGACCCGCAACCGATCCTCGACTGCATTGAACACGTTTTGACAGAGTGGGAATTTCCTGCGGAAGTCGACGTTTTGGTGACGAATTGGCAAGGCAACGGCTGTCACGTACATACCAAGGTACTTGTCAAAATAGGTTCGGAAGTGTATCCTGTAATATTGTCGGAGACTTGTGAGCCGGATGTGCTCGCGTTTACCCCGAATGACGTCATCTACCTCCTCGCGGCTGTCGTCGAAGAGACGGAAGAGGAGTTGTCAAAACTGACGACAGCGGGTGCACAGATCACCGATTCTGTCGCATGGTTGCTCCAGCAGATGGAGCAAACCGAGGCTTTACACGATAACAACACCATTTAAGAAACAAGGGAGAAGATAACAGATATGGCACGTGTCACTGGTCCGAAACACAAACTTTGCCGTCAAGTGGGTCAAGCTCTTTGCGGCTCCCCGAAATGCCCGGTTCACAAGCGTCCGTACCCGCCGGGTCAACATGGCCCGACCAAGCGCAAGAAAGTTTCCGAATACGGCGTTCAGCTCCAAGAGAAACAAAAACTCAAGTTCATCTACGGCGTGCTGGAAAAGCAATTCCGCTCGTACTACGAAGAAGCAGCTCGTCAAAAGGGCATCACCGGCGAAAACCTGCTGCGCATCTTGAACTCCCGCCTCGACTACCTCGTGTACCAAGCGGGCTTTGCGCGCACCCTCGCAGGCGCTCGTCAGCTGGTCAACCACGGCCACGTGCTCGTCAACGGCTCGAAAGTGGACATCCCGTCCTTCCAAGTCCGTCCGGGCAACGTGATCTCGCTGCGTGAGAAATCCCGCGACGTTTCCGTCGTCAAGGAAGCTCTCGAAAACGCTCCGGCGCGTCCGGCGTACCTCGACTGGAACGAGAACGAGCTGGCTGCAACCTACGCTCGTCTCCCGCACCGCGAAGAGATGCCGCAAACGGTCCAAGAGCACCTCATCATCGAATTCTACTCCCGTTAATCTCTGCGGGTTCTTACAGAAAACGCCGCGTCTTCCAATTGGAAGCGCGGCGTTTTTTTCGTATACTTTATGCTAGAATAGTAGCATTCGAAACGAGGTGTCCTTGTTTGGCAGAAGTAGTGACTGAAGTACGACGCGTAAAACCGACTTCCGGACTCGCCATCACGTCGGTGGTGCTGGGCGGATGCACCCTCTTGGCGGCGATCGTTCCGTTTTTGAACTTCGTCTGTCTCTTGACCGGTCCGGTCGGCATCGTCCTCGGGGCGTTGGCGATCCGCCAAGTGAAGCAGCGTTCCGTGGAGATGAAGGGCAGCGGCTTGGCGTTGACCGGGCTGTTGTTGAACGTGGCCGGCACGGCGCTGACGATCTTGGTGCTGGTGTTGGTGTTTGCGGCGCTGAGCTAAAACACGAAAAATCCGGGGCGGATCAGGCTCCCGGATTTTTTTCTAAAAAATGAAGGGTTCGCGACTTCTCTTGCGTCAGTATAGGTGCGAGCAGGCAATCACGAGAGGAGGGAGGGTACCGCATGCAGGAAGCAAGCGATTTGGTATTGATTCGCGAAGTTCTGGCGGGGGATGAAACCTGCTATCGCTTGCTGGTGGAGCGGTATCAGTCCTTGGTCTATACGATTGCTCTCCGCATGGTACGCGATCGCACCGAAGCACAAGACATTGCGCAAGATGTATTCCTCAAAGCCTATCGGACGCTCGGCGATTTCCGGGAAGAAGCGAGTTTCAAGACGTGGATCTGCAAGATCGCCACGAACCGCTCGATCGACTGGAAGCGCAAGCACGGCGTGCGGCAGGAAAAAACCGCGCAGGTCGAAGAGGCCGCGTGGATTCCCGACACGGGGGTGGAACGACCGGATCAAGCGCTGATCCGGCGGGAGACCCAAGCGGAAGTCCGGCGCGTGATCGAGGAGATGCCGGAGAAGTACCGCAGCATCCTGGTCATGTACCACTTCCAGAACATGAGTTACCAAGACATTGCCGAAGATCAGAAAATTTCGCCGCGCACCGTGGAAACCCGGTTGTACCGGGCCAAGCAGATGATGCGCACGGCCTTGAGAGGAGGAGAAGCGGATGAACCACTTGAGCGGGAACCTGTTGTGCAGGTATCTGGAGGACGATCTCGACGATCGTGAACGTGATTTCGCCGACGCGCACTTGGAGGTCTGCGAGTTCTGTGCGGAGCAGCTGGCAGAAGTCGCGGCTCTCGGATTCGAGGAAGAGCTGTTTGAACTGGAACTTCCGCCGGTCGGATTTGCCGACCGGGTGATGGGGGAACTTTCGGCCACGGAGTCTGTTGGAGTGTCCGTTGCGCCTGAGAGCGTGCCCGACAACGTCGCGGTCCTGCCGAAGCGCCGCCGCTTCTCTCCGAAACTCGACGCCTTCACGCGTTTTGTCACCGCAGCGGTCGTCACCGGGTTTATGATGCTCGGGTCGTACCAATCGGCAAAAGCCGGCGACCACTCCGTCGTGCACACCATCCAAAACAAAGTCGAAACCGTGTCGTCCGGCACGGAAGCGATGTACGTGAATGTCCACGCCTGGTTCAGCGAATGGACCGCCAAGTTGACAAAGTGAGGAGGAACCATCCATGCATTGCCACTATCATCCAGAGCACTCGGTTGCGCGCGAATGCCGCGTCTGCCATCACTTGATCTGCACCGAGTGCATCATCGAAGTCGGAGAAGACGCGCTGTGCAAGTCGTGCGTCGCCGAGCAATTGCTCAAAGCCCAAGCCGTCCCGGAGCGCCCGCAAGTGCGCCCGGAACTGCAAGCCGCCGGCAAAGCAGGCGCCTCCGTGCCGCCGCACCAACAAGCGGTGCAAGCCGTCCGCGACAAAGACCAAGACCTGAACCGTCCGATCAAGAGCGGATTTCTGACCGTGCTGTTCTCCTGCCTGCCGGGCCTCGGGCATTACTACCTCGGCATGGAGAAGCGCGGGTTGAACTTGATGGTGCTGTTTTTCGGCCTGATCTTCCTCGTGGCGATCATTCCGAGCGTCGTGACGTTCCCGCTGGGACTCGGCTTCCCGATCCTGTGGTTCTACAGCCAGTTTGACGCTCTGAAGTACCGCTCCTTGATTAACCTTGGCGCGACGATCGAAGACAAACCGGTCATCCCGCAGATGATGCGCTTCGTCACCTACAGACACCTCGGCTGGTTGCTCGCGATCTTGGCGATGATGGGAATCGTCAGCAACTTGCTTAACATGGTCCCGATGGATTACACTGTGAGGGGAACGATACGAGAACTCCTCTCAGCGCTTGTGCTGCTGGCGATCGGGTTCTGGATTTTAAAGGGCAAGGACATTTCGTTTGTGCCCAGAGAAGAGAGTGAAGAACGCAATCATGCGTAGAGTTGGAACTTTGACCAGTGCGTGCACCTTGCTCGCACTTGGTCTTTTGCTTTTCCTGGACCTGTTCTCGACCGACCGGCATTGGTTTTTGGGCAGTTTGAACTATTGGCCGTTCGTCGCGGGAGGTCTGTTGGCAGAACTGGTGTACAGTGTGTATAAGATTCGACGCAAGCGCCTGCCGGAACGGTTGAAGCTCGACGGGCGTTCGCTTGGGCTTTTGTTCCTCGTCACTGTGTTCTCCGTCAACTTCTACCTTGGAGCGACCAAGGAAGCCGTTGGAGCGCAGGAGGAACCGACGCCCGCTCCGACGCCGACTTCGCTTTTTTCCGTCACGCAAAAAGACATCGAGCTTCCGAAGTTTGCGGCGACGCTGCGCCAAGACACGCGCGTTGTTGCGATTCAAAACCCGCTTGGCAAAGTCGAAGTCGTCGGGACGCAGGAGCGCGTGATGCGCATCTCGGGCACCGCGCATGTCACCGGAACGGATGACGCGATGTTGCAGACGCAAGCGCTGTCGCTCGCTCCCGTGGTCGATTTCGGCGAGACGATGACGGTCGCCGTTCGCGCGGACAAGCCCGCAGGCGACGAAACGAAAGACACGCGCCGAGTCGACTTGCGCGTGGAAGTGCCTCTGGGCACGGAGTTGTCGATTCGCACGCAGCGCGGCGACATCACAGTGGGGAACTACAACGGCAACGCCAACCTCGCCACCAAAAACGGCACGGTCTCCGTGGACAGGCTCACGGGCGCGCTGACAGCCGTTTCGCAAAACGGCAAGGTGAGTGCCGCAAGCGTGACCGGAAACGTCAACGTCACGGCTCAGGGAGGCGGTGCGGCGGTCAACGACGTGCTCGGAGATCTCGTCGTGAATTCGGACGGCGGCGACGTGCAAGTGCAAAACGTCAGCGGGAAATTGGATTTCACCGCCAACTACGGCAAGATGACGATCACGTCGGTGGACGGCGACGTCGTCCTGCATTCCCGCAACGGCTTGCTGACGGTGACCGATCTGGAAGCGGCGGTGACCGCCACCGTCACAGACGGTGAATTTCGTTTCGCGGCAGGTCTTGTGACCGGGCCGTGGATGATTACGACGACGAACACGAAGGTCAGTCTGAACCTGCCCAAGGACTCCTCGCTCAAATTCCTCGGCGAGACGAACAAGGGCGTCATCAAAGGCCCGACGAAGCAAAGCCCCGGCAGCGCGACCAAGTCCGGCGCTCTGATCACCGAACAGATGGGAGCGGGAACCTACCCGCTGACGGTGCGCTCCGACAACGGCAGCATCTTCGTCGAAGTCACAAATTAACACGAAAACCCCTGTCCGCATGGACAGGGGTTTTTCGTTTGGTCTTGCTCAGGACTCGGGTTAGTCCATGTCGATCGCGTCCATCATCGAGTCCGCGATGCGCGACATATCGTCGGTGGAGTCGCCCGCCACGTTGTTGCGGCGCATCATTTCCCAAGCGGCGATGCCGACGCCAGCACCGATCACCATCGCCGTGACGGTGTTGAGACCGCGTTTGCGACGAGGCATCATGTCAGTGATCATTTCCCACATGTTTACCACCTCCCGTGCGCTTATTTTTTACACTTTTTCTGAGAAGATACGCTGTGCCGTTTGGCGAAGTGTGGTATTATATTGTATGTCACATAAATAAAAAAACAGGTTTGGGGTAGATTAAGAGATGAATATTTTGAATCGTGACGAGGAGTTACGAGCGAACTTGATTAATATGTTCATTCGTATTAACAATTTGCTCATCAAGCATGGAAACTCGCCTCGGTTGGCAGGCGCCTATGGGCTGTCTCAGCAACAATGGACACTGCTCAGTGTTTTGTGCAAGAGCGGCCAAGGCATGACGATGACCGAGTTGGGCAAAAACCTGCTCGTCACCAAAGCCAACATGACCGGCATGGTCGACCGCTTGGAGCGCGACGGTTTCGTCTCTCGCCATCCGGATCAGTTTGACCGCCGCGTTACCAAAGTCCTCCTCACCGACAAAGGCAAGGAGTTCATGAACGCGATCGAGGGCCCGCGCAACGAATTCACGGAAGAGATGCTGGGCGACTTTTCGCATGAAGAATTAACAAACTTTTGCGGTTATTTGGAACGTCTCTTCGAAAAGTTGGACCGGTGAAAGCGTCACCAAGCCCTTCAGGAGGATGGGACTGTTGCTCAAAACTGCATCGTAGTCATGAAAAAGCGGCGTCCTGTGCGGACTCCGCTTTTTTTCGTACGACCGTTTGGTTTGGGAGGGCTTATTTTTTGCTGGCGGCGGGTGTTTCGTCAGCCGGTTGCGGCGGCTCCGGGATCGGCAGGGTGCCGTCGTTGATGCCTTGGATGACCTCAAACAGCTCAAGTGACGTCGGTGAGCCGCGGAACACGTAGCGCACGATCATGTTCTTGTCCAAGATGTAGACCGTCCGCGCCTGCATGAACCCCATCAGGGTCGGGATGCGGAAGTGATACGCCAACTGCCAGCGTTCATCGTAGATCAGCGGGAAGCCGAAGTTGTTCTTGGCTTCGAACTTCCGGTGCTTTTCCGGTTTGCCGGGGTTGACGCCGAACACCACCGTATTGAGTTCCGCGTATTGCGGAAGCGCGTCGCGGGCGGCGGAGAGCTGCGCCTGGCAGGTGCGGGTGTTGTTGATCGGATAGAAGATCAAGACGACGTTCTTCTTGCCCTTGTAGTCGTACAGGCGGACAGGACCCTTGGTGCTGTCCATCTTAAAATCGGGGGCGGTTGTGCCGAGGTCCAATAACATGCGCCGAATCACTCCTTCTGTGCACCAGTGTATAGAAAAAAAGCATCCGTCGCAACCGAAGTTACGAGGACGCCGGTGTGGAGGACGCGACGGGGGATGCCGATTCCGCAGACTTGAACAACACCAGCGCGACGAAGGCTGCCAGCAGCACGATCGCGCCGTTGCCCGCGAGCAGCCAGACGACGGAAACCTCCCGCAGCAACGCGCCCGCCAGAGCGGCGGAGACCATCATCGTGCCGATGATGATCGGCTCCAGCAGCCCCGAGACGCGTCCAAGGAACTCACTTGCGACAAACGTTTGGATCAGCGACGCCAGCCCGATGTTGAGCGTTGTGCCGCCGAATCCGACGATCAGCCGAGCGAGTGCTGCGACCCACAAGTTCGGCGCGCAGGCGACGAGCACGATGCCCATGCCGATCAGGAACAGTCCGGCGATGATCAGTTTATGGCGGTGTTGGAGGCGCTTGGCCATCGTGCCGATCACGAGGGCGGACGTGAGCATCGCCACGCCTTGCACGGAGTTGAGAATCGCCACATAGCGCTCGTCGAGATGCAGCGCCGACGTGACGACAAAGATCTGCAGCGAGTTGTACGAACCGAGTCCGATGCCGAGCGTCATCCCGGCGATCAGCATCGGACGAAGCATCCGGTGTCCGACGGTGTAGCGGAATCCCTCGCCGAGTTCCGCCGCAATGCGGCGGCGCGGGCGCGGCTCAAACGCCAGCGGGAGCCTCAGCAGGCCGGTTAGACAGACGGCCGAGAGCAGGAACGTCACCGTGTTGATGCCAAACGACATCGAGACGCCCAACAGCGCGAACACGCCGGTACCGATCATAGGCCCTAAGACCCGTAACGTATTGCGCGTAACTTGGGTCAAAGAAGTAGCGGCGATCGAGTGTTCCTTCGGCACGATGCCGGCGACGACCGCCGTGCGCGCCGGGTCGAAAAACGATTGAAAGCTCCCGGCGAGCAGCGCGCCCAGATAGGCGAGCGGCAACCAATCGGTGAGCAGGGCGAGCGCGAGCAGCAACATCGCCGCCGCCCGGAGCAAATCGGACGCAATCATCGTCTTCACCCGGTTCAAGCGGTCGACCCACACGCCGGCAAACGGCGTGACGAGCAGCACGGGAGCGTACTCGCACACGGTGATGACCGTGACCGCGAGCGAGGAGCCATGCGAAACGCGGTAGACCCAAAACAGCAGGGCCATGTTGCGAATCCAATCGCCCGTTTCGGAAAAGATTTGCGCCAACCAGACGCAGCGGAAACTTCCGATACGCAAAACGGAGACCATGCGATCGTCTCCTCCTCTATATCTTGAAATTGTAAAATACATAAGTTGCGGCAAAGCGTATCTCTAATAGTAGCTGGGATAAGTTGGTGAGTCAATCCGAACCTTCAGATTTTTGGGGAATCGGGATTTCTGTTAGAGGCGGCAGGAGAATATAGATGGAAATCGAATAAGTGAAAACCATGTCGTAATTTGACGAAAAAAATTAAAGTAAAAAGAAAGGGGGAGTTTCGATGAAATACCGGATGTTGCAACGACGCCGGCGTCCGTCGCAAGCGGATTTCCAAGAGAACTGTTTGCTGACGGGACTGTACGGACACCGCAAAATCAACGAGTTGTTGCGGCAGGCTGTCTTGGAGGCGCATGAAGGAGGGCACGAGGTGTCTGTGCTGTTTCTGGATGTGGACGACTTCAAGCCGATCAACGAGCACTACGGATATGAAGCGGGCGACCTGGTGTTGAAGAGCGTGGCAGGTGTGTTGTGCCGCGCTTTGCGTTCCGGCGATTTCATCGGGCGTTTCGGAGGAGACGAGTTCTTGGTCGTGCTGCCGGATACGACGGCACAAGAAGCGGAACTGCTCGCGGAGGGGCTGCAACAACGCTTGCGGGAACAGCGTTTTTTGGCAAAAAAAAACGAAGAAGCTCTGCCGGTGACGGTCTCGATCGGCGTGGCGGAGTATCCCCGCGACGCGAGTGCGGCCCAAGAGCTGGTTGCAGTCGCACAGCAAGCGTTGGAGCAAGCCGAACACGACGGCGTGGCGAAACTGCAGCGCCGGACGGTTTCGTATCGGTCGTTCCTTGAGAACGCGTCTCGTATCTTGGAACTCTACCTCCTCTCCCTGAAAGATAAAGACACGTACACCGTGGAGCATTCCGAAGACGTGGCGGAGTACGTCGGAATTCTCGCGGCGGCGCTCGGTTTGCCGGAGTCGATGCAGGCGGAGTTGCGGGTCGCGGGGCTATTTCATGACATCGGCAAAGTCTTGATCCCCGACCCGATCTTGAAAAAGCCGGGCCGTCTGACGCAGGAAGAATATGTGTCGATGAAATGCCATGTCACGATCTCGCACGACATACTCGCAAAGCATTACACAAGCCAGGTGATGCGCGACGGCGTCATGCACCATCATGAACGCTACGACGGCACCGGGTATCCGCGCGGCTTGTGCGGCGAGGAAATACCGCTGGCGGGACGGATTCTGGCGATTGCCGATTCGTTTTCGGCGATGACGCTCGACCGCTCGTACCGCAAGTGCAAGACGATCGAGGCAGCGATTGGCGAACTGCGCCGCTGTGCGGGCACGCAGTTTGACCCGGAGCTTGTCTCGGTGTTCTGCCAAGAGTTGGAAAGTCGTCACGCCATCAGAGCGTAAAGCGTACACATCACGGAGGACTTCGCAGAGATGAACAAATTGGCGACTCGCGATGGAGTCGGGAAAGCATTGTTGGATTGGTATGAAGCGAACAAGCGCGACCTCCCGTGGCGGCGGACGCGCGACCCGTATGCGATCTGGGTGTCGGAAGTGATGCTCCAGCAGACGCGGGTGGAAACGGTGATTCCTTATTGGGAGCGGTTCTTGGAACGGTTTCCGACGATTGAAGCGCTCGCCGACGCGCCGGAAGCCGATGTGCTGAAGCACTGGGAAGGGCTCGGGTATTACTCCCGCGTCCGCAATTTGCAGAAGGCGGCGCAAGTGGTCAAAGAGCGTCACCACGGCATCGTTCCGGACACGCTCGACGAGATGCGCGCACTGCCTGGCGTCGGCCCGTACACGGCCGGAGCGGTGCAGTCGATCGCGTACGACCGCGACGTTCCGGCGGTGGACGGCAACGTGTTTCGCGTGCTCTCGCGCCTGTACTTGATCGAAGAAGACATCATGAAGCCGAAAACCCGCAAGACGTTCGAAGACCTCGCCGAATTCTTGATCCCGACCGGACGAGCCGCCTCGTTCAACCAAGGGCTGATGGAACTCGGCGCGCGCATCTGCATACCGAAAAACCCCCGCTGTCAGACGTGTCCGGTGCAAGCGTATTGCCAAGCGTTCGCCGAGGGGGTGCAGGAAGACCTGCCCGTCAAAGAGAAGAAAAAACCCCCGCGCCCGGTCGACATGACGGCCGCGCTGGTGCGCAACGGCGACGCGGTGCTGATCCGCCGTCGTCCCGACACGGGATTGCTCGCGGGACTTTGGGAGTTTCCGGGCGGCGAGCGCGTGGAGGGGCTGTCGCTGGAAGATTCGCTGCGTCAACACTTGCGCGAAGACTTCGGCGTCGTCGTGGAGCCGAAACACCTGTTTGCGCAAGTCGAACATACTTTTAGCCACCTGCATTGGAACATGCGCGTGTTTGAGTGCGCGCTGCTCTCCGGCACGGTGCGCGTCACAGAGGACGTCCGATGGGTGCCGCTGCACGAGTTGGAATCCTACGCATTCCCCGTCGCCCACCAGAAGGTCGTCAAGCAACTGGGCGGGCTGATCTAGATCAAAAAAAGCACTCGGTCGCGGCCGAGTGCTTTTTGACGAAGGCGGATATTAGAGTCAGGCGTGTTGGCGAACCAACACGGGACGCTGCAGCTGCTCCCGAAAGGCTTCCGTGATTTCCACGGCAACGCCGCCGTCGTGGACGCGCTGGTCGAGCGAGACGGGGTGATCCGTGCCGGTGAGCAGGTAGAGCGTGGACGCTTCCATCAGCGCCATGATGAATTCTTGGTGCGTAAGATAAGACACGACGAATTGGAAGCGGTGGAGATGACCTTTGAGGTCGGTGATGCCCGCGTGCAGTTCCAGAGCCGGAAATCCGTTTGCAAAGGTGACGCGCGCCTCAAGGGACGAGGAAAGCAACCGGTCCGGACGGATGAGGGTATGCGGCAGGAGGCACCCTAACAGGTACGGAGCCCGGCACCGTTGATGGATCGTAACCCCGCAGTTTCTTGCGTTTCCTTCCATGAGAACATCCCCTTTGCCATGGTTTCTGACTCTAGAATACCAAGCATTCGTCGTATCCATTTGAATGAATCGTGAAAACTATGTAAAATCAAACTAGAACGACACAGAGGAGGTACTGCCCATGATCGCAGTCACCGATCTCGCACTGGAGCAAATCCAGGAGATCTTGAAGGAAGAAGCGGACGAGGAAGTCGTCATCCGCGTACAAGTTTCGCCCGGCTGAGGCGGCATGAAGTTTCGTTTGGTTCTGGATGAACCAAGAGAGCATGACAAGTTTCACGAAGTTCGCGGCTTGAAGTTCGCCATCGACGCGTTTGCCGCGTCGTTTGTCGAGAGCATCACCGTGGACTACGATTCGTACGAAGACAGCTTTATGGTGATTAACGAAGCGGGTCCCAACTCCGCTTGCTAAGATACCGTCACTCAAGAAGGGATGAACCCAATGTCGATGAACCCGCCTGTACAAGTCAACTATGACATCAAATCCATGGAGCGCTGCGTCTCCGCTACGTTCGCGTTCGGCCCGACTTCGATGAACAACCCGTACTTCTCGATCTACTTCGTCGTCAACAACGCGGGCATCGTAGCCATCTATGACAAGTCGATGCCGGTGGCGAACGCGGTGCCGAACGAGAACAACGAAGTTCCGTTCGTCGACCAGCTCAAAACCAACTCCATCTCCGTCAAGCAAGGCAGCAACAAGTACGAAATTCTGCGCTTTCTCCACGAAGAACTGGAGCGCATCGGCGAAAAGCTGCAGCGCGAAGGCCGTCCGATGAACGATGCGGACGTCTCCAAGCTGATGACCAAAGTTGCTCGCGTGTACGAAGGCGAACAACAATAGGTTTCCCTCTTGCGATCCCAAGACCCGGCCCGCGCGGCTTGGTCTTTTTTTCTTGCTCGCTTCATAGAAATCAGAACACTAGATTTCGTGAAGGGAGACGGATTTCAATGCGGAGGACGATTGGAGCAGGGTTGGAGCGCGGAGTGTTTCCGGGTGTGGTCGCGTGTGTGTCGATGCAGGGAGAGCCGGTTTTTTACGAGGCGCACGGCGCGGCGGAATTGACGCCGAACCACCGGGCGATGCAGTTGGACACGCGCTTTGATTTGGCGGCGTTGACGCAGGTGGTCGCGACGATGCCGGCGACGTTGCGCACGGTGCAGATGGGCAAACTTTCACTGGTCGATCCTGTCGTTCGCTACTTGCCGGAGTTTGCCACGGGCATCGACCGCTACACCAAAGCGCAAATCAACGCGTTCCATCTCTTGACCCACTCCTCCGGGCTGCCCGGCTGGAAGCCGTTCTACCTGCAGGCGCGCGGCTTGAAAGCGTACTTGCGCCAACTCGCGGACACGCCGCTGGAGACGGCGCCGGGCACGCGGGCGATGCAGAGCGACTTGGGCTACATGCTGTTGGGATTTTTGCTGGAGCGGGTCTGGGACATGCCGCTCTCGGACGTGTGCGAAAAATTGGTGTTCCATCCGCTCGGCATGCACGCGACTTCGTTTGCGGGCGAGGGGTTGCCCGCCGAAGAGTGCGCCGCGACGGAGATCGGCAACGAACAGGAGCGCCGGGTGTGCGACGGGACGGATTTCCCGTGGCGGGGCAACACGGTGTGCGGAGAAGTGCTGGACGGCAACGCGTTTTACGGATTGGACGGCGTCGGCGGGCATGCGGGGCTGTTTTCCACGGCGGCCGACTTGAACCAGTTTGCCGAGTTGTGGGTGCGCAAAGGGATCGTGCGGCGGGAGCGGTTTTTTGATGCGACGCTGGTGACGCTGGCGACGTCGGCGCACGCCGAAGCGGGCGGGAAGCGGTTCGGATTCGGCTGGGAACTGGCGGGAGACGCGTGTGCGGTCGGAGCGGCGGCCCCGTCGAATTCGTTCGGGCTCTCAGGCGGCACGGGGGTTTCGATCTGGTGCGATCCGATGACGAAAACCACGTCCGTCGTGCTGACGAACGCCGTGCACCCGGAGACCAGCGAATCGCGCGCCGACGATTTGGCGCGCTGGCGGCAACAGTTCCACCTGCGGGCGCTCAACGGGTAACGAGAAGTTGGCAGAAAAAACGACCGGACACGCACAGGGTCCGGTCGTTTTTGGCAGCGTCCAAGCAAAGTGGAGGAGAGTCCCATATCTTGCAGAGAGAACTCATTTTTTTTCGGCAAGGGAGGGACATCATATGCTTAGCTACACAGCGTTGGGCGATTCGATCACCTACGGGGAGAATGCGAGCTCACCGTCGCATCGCTACGTAAATTTGGCATCTCGTCAGGCGGGCGTGAAGCACGGCGGGACCGTGTTGGACGTAGTGGCACAGCCGGCTTGGACCTCCGGCGACCTGACAGCGGCCGTGCTTGGAAATCCGGTGTGCCCGCTGCGCAAAGCTTCTGTCGTGACCGTCTGGATCGGCGGCAACGATTTGGCGTTTGCGGGACTGCGCGTGTTGCGCGGGGCGCCGGCTGCTTCTGTGGAAGCTGCACTTGCGCAGTACGGTCGCAATTTAGGAGCGTTGGTGACGGGGCTGAAATCGGTCTGTGCGGGCCGTATCGTGCTTTGCACGCAGTACAATCCGTTTCCGAATTCCAAAGTCGCGGTCGAGGGCGTGGCGGCGTTGAACGCGGTGACGGCGGAGACAGCCAAACGCATGGGCGTGCTCCTCGCGCCCACGGCAACCGCGATTGACGGACGGGCTCCGGAATTGATTTCCGGCTACCGGACGGGGAGAGTGGAAGACGCGCTGCGTTCGCCGATTTTGCCCGTTCACCCCAACGATGCTGGACATCGCGCCATCGCGCATCAATTGGTGACGTTCCTATCGTAAAACTCGTGTATAATAGAGATATCAAATTCTGAAAGCTCTGAGGGACGCCCCGTGAAAACCAACCGATCCAAGTCGAAAAAAACATACGAGCAAGTCGCGGAGCAAATCAAGCGGATGATCGAGCAAGGCCACCTGCAACCGGGTGACAAACTGCCGCCGATGATCGACTTGGCGCGTGAGTTCGGCGTGTCCCGTCCGACCGTGCGCGAGGCGTTCTCGACGCTGGTCGGGATGGGATTGATCGACCTGCGCCACGGCGAGGGCACGTTTGTGCAGAATGTCGACGTGCAGACGATGGTCACCGAGCCGATGAACGCCGCGCTGCTGCTGGGGCGCGGCGATCTTCGCAGTTTGTTGCAGGTGCGCTCGCTGCTTGAGATCGGCGCCGTCGAGATGGCGATCGAGCGCTTCCGCCGCCAAGGCGAAGAGCGGTTGGCACCTGTGCGCTCTGCCTTGATGCGCATGGAAGCGGTGAGCGGCAAGCAGACGGTCGAAGAGCGGGTGGGAGCCGATTTGCAATTTCACCTCGCGATCGCGGAATCATCAGGCAATCATGTGTTGCACAACCTCATGAACACCTTGACCGAGACGATTCGAAGCGTGATTCGGCAGGCTTGGATGGAGGAACAGCGGGCGGGAGGTCTCCTTGACGAGCATCGCGCGCTCTACGAAGCGATGCGTGCAGGAGACACCGTTTTAGCCAAGAGTTTGATCACTCGTCATCTGGACCGCACGGCGGAACAGATGGAGCACCAGAAGGGAGAGAGAAATGGAAGAGAACAACCAAACCAAGACACAAGTTGAAGTCGCAGCAGAACACACCTCCGCCACGGCGGCGATCGGAGACGGAGCAGCCGCGCAAGTACGGACCGCTCGGGCGCACAAGCGCCAACCCGTATCCTATCATCTGAGACGGATGTTTTTCATCGTATTGGGTTCCTTGATCTTTGCGGTGGGGCTGGAGATCTTCCTAGTTCCGAATTCGATCATTGACGGCGGCATCACGGGGATCTCGATCCTCCTGGGTCATCTGACCGGATTGCCGATCGGACTGTTTCTCTTCGTGTTAAATCTCCCGTTCCTATTGATCGGGTACAAACAGATCGGGCGGACATTTGCCGTGACCACCCTGATCGGCGTTGCGTTCATGTCGGTGTTCGTCTCGCTGCTCGTGCCGGTGGAAGCGTTGACGGTCGACCCGTTGCTGGCTGCCGTGTTCGGCGGCGTGCTGATGGGGATCGGGGTAGGTACGATCATCCGCTACGGCGGATCGTTGGATGGAACGGAGATCGTGGCGATCCTTCTGACGCGCAAATTGCCGTTCTCCGTCGGGGAGATCGTCATGTTCTTCAACATCTTCATTCTCGGCAGCGCCGGGTTCGTGTTCGGCTGGGACCATGCGATGTATTCGCTGATCGCATACTACATCGCGTTCAAGATGATCGACATCACCGTCGAAGGTCTTGACCAGTCCAAGTCGGTCACGATCATCGCCGAGTCGCCGGAGGATATCTCCGACGCGATCCAGTACCGTCTGGGTCGGGGCGTGACGCACATCTACGGCAAGGGCGGCTACTCCGGCGAAGACAAAGAACTGCTCTACGTCATCGTCACCCGTTTGGAGCTTGCCAAACTAAAAAGCATCGTGTTGGAAATCGACCCGCAGGCGTTCATCGCCATCGAGCACGTCTCCGACGTGACCGGCGGTCGCTTCCGCAAAAAAGCAATTCACTAAGCCACAAAACAACTCCAGAGAACAACAACAGCCCCTCCTTCGCCGAAGGAGGGGCTTTCTAGAATAACCGCAGCTGCCGCCCAGCCAAGCCTGTGTCCTTATCACTTCGCCCCGCAGACCTTTTTCTCCACCACATCCTGATACATCTTCCGAAACGCCGCCAACTCGCGCTCCAGCGAATAATGCTCGCGGATCGTCTCCAACGCCCCTTCGCTCACCTTCACGAGAGCCGCCTCATCCGTGCAAAGCAGGGACGCTTTTTCCACCAATTCATCGCCGTCCGAATAGAGGAACCCGTTCACCCCATCCTGAATCAAATCCCGGTTCCCCGGCACATTCGAAGCCAAGATCGCGCGCCCCAGAGACATTGCTTCCAGCAGGGCATGAGACAGCCCTTCCGACGACGACGTATTCATCACCACATCGGCCGCCCGGTACAGATCGGCGATCTCCTCATACGGAATTCCACCCAGATAGCGGGCAAACTCCGCGTGCTTCCCAAACGCCGTTTCAATCTCCGCAAACAGCTTCGCATCCAAATTCTGCCCCGCCAACAAAAAACGCACCTGCGGGAATTTCTCGTGAACTTTCGCCAACGGCTCCAACGCATTCAAAGGCCGCTTAACCGGACGAATCCCCGCCACCAGCAGGAACACAAACTCATCGTCGGAAATGCCAAAGTCCGCGCGCGACTTCCCCGCGCCCTGCGGCAAATCGATGCCCAAGTTGATCGTCATCGCCTTGCCGCTCGCCGCCGGATACACCTCCGCCAGATTCTGCACAGCCGCATCCGTCAAACAGACGATCGCAGAGGCATACTCCACCGCCTCCACCATGCTCGGTCGAGTCTCCGGATGTTTGAGATGCTCGTTGACATCCGTTCCCGTCATCGTCAACACCATCGGTTTGCTATATTGCTTTGCGATCGGCGCCACCTGACGCCCCGTCAAATACGCGTTGTACGAGTGAATGATATCAGCCGCTTGATAATCCTCCGGAGTCACCTCATCGAGCGCCAAACGCTTGATGTGGATGCCCTGCGGCTCCAACCCCCGCTGCAGACGGCCCGAATACGTCCAGTTGCCGCCGGAGGGATTGTTGGGAGGAAGAACGATGAGAATGTTCATAGTGGTATCGTTCCTTTCGAAAGGGTACTTAACCAAGACAGTACCTGATCCCGGCGTCGTTGTCTGTACGGTGAGTCACTTTTTCAGTGAGGGGCTTTTTTATGGTATGATACCTATGTATCTTGCTTTCTATGTGATTGAAGGAGTGAAACACATCATGTCTCTCATCTACAAATCGCCGATGGCGAAAAAATTCCAGATCTTCTTCTTCATCTGGACGTTGATCGTCATGGCGTCCTTTGCAGGGGTTGGCATCTCGATTGCCTATATCAGATGGAACCAAGCGTTTGTCTTTCTCGCCGTAGCGGTCTTGATGGCGGGATTTGGCTTTATGATCCGCAAGCGCGTGTTGCGCGCGATGGGCGAGATCAAACCGAAGCAGTAAGACCTGTTCGTCGGGAGAGGATAGCTCATGGAAGAGACCAAGAAGAAAATCTACGTAGTCGACGATGATGAGAACATCCGCAAAATCGTCATGCGCTACTTGGAAGCGGAAGGCTATGACGTTCGCGGGTTTGGCGACGGCGAATCGGCGTTGCAGGCGTTTGAAGAAGCAAAGCCCGACATGTTCATCCTCGACATCATGATGCCGGGGATCGACGGGTTGGAGGTGTGCCGCAAGCTGCGCGCGCAAAGCCAGATTCCGATCATCATGGTGTCCGCCAAGGATGACGAGATCGACCGCATCGTCGGCTTGGAACTGGGGAGTGACGATTACTTGTCCAAACCGTTCTCGCCGCGCGAACTGCTGGCGCGGGTCAAGACGGTCTTCCGCCGCTTCCACGTCGGACTCCAGCAAGCGGCGCAACAGGAGAACACGGGAGCGAACGAACTCCTGCTGCGCGACCTCACCCTGTACCCGGACGAGCGCCGGGCGGTCTGTCAAGGACAGGATGTGCCGCTGACAACCAAAGAGTACGACCTGCTTTATTTCTTCGCCCGCCACGTCAACAAAGCGTTCACGCGCGAGCAGCTGTTGACGCAGGTGTGGGGCTATGACTATCTAGGCGACGAGCGGGCGATTGACGACCTCGTGAAGCGCCTGCGCAAGAAATTGAAGACAGCCGGTTCCGACTGTGAGATCAAAACGGTCTGGGGCTACGGCTACAAAGTAGAATCATGACGCGCCGCTCCTCGATTCGCCAGAAGCTGATCCTCTCGTATCTTTTGATTGCGGTGGTGGCGCTGAGCGTGGGCGGCGTGCTTTTTTACGCGCTGGTCAAGCAGGCGATCACCGACGAAGCGTTTCGTTCGCTGCAGTACGAAGCGGGGACGTTTTTGAACACGATCGATTTGACGACGGGCAACGACGACCAATCGCAATTGGCGAAGAAAGCGTCGCGCCTGCGCATCCAGTTTGCGACGCGCACGATGAGCCTCGCCGTGGTCATCGTCAACCAGAAAACCGGCCGCGTCGAAGCGACCAACGTTGAAGGGCTGCAAGTGGGAGATCTCTTCCCGGTGTCACTTGCCGGCATCGACAACGACGGGTCGGATAACGATACGCTGCAATCGGTGCAGCAGGTCGGCAACAACCAGTACCTGATTCACGCGATGAACATGCCGCAAGCGCAGTACAAGGGATTGGACGCCGTGTTTCTGACACCGCTTGAGAACGTCCGGCTGGTGACCAAGGACTTGATTCAGTCGCTGCTCAAGGGGTTTCTGATCACCAGCGTCGTCGTGATGGTGCTCGGTCTGTGGTTGTCCCGGTCGCTTGCCAAGCCGATCCGCCTGTTGCAAAACCAGATGAGCCGTCTCGCCAAGCGCGATTTCTCACCGCCGCCGATCGTGCAGACGGGGGACGAGTTGGAGGACGTGTCGCGGACGTTCGCTTCGATGGTCGAAGAGTTGAAGCGGTACGACCAGGGGCAGCGGCGTTTTTTGCAAAACGCGTCGCATGAGTTGAAGACGCCGCTGATGGCGATTCAGGGGTATGCGGAGGGCATCAAGGACGGCATCTTCACGGGAGAGGAAGCGAACACGGGGCTTGAAGTGATCTCGCAAGAAGCGGTGCGGTTGAAAAAGCTCGTCGACGAGCTGATCTACCTCTCGAAGTTGGAGACGCTCGAAGACAGTTTCCGACCGGTCGACTTGGAGTTCACGTCGCTGGTGGAAGACTCTGTGGCGCGCGTGAACTCGCTGGCGTTGCAGAAGGGCGTCGTGATCGACGTGTTGGGCGAGGGTGAGTACAGGGTGCATGCGGACGGCGACAAGCTGATGCAGACGATGATCAACTTGCTCAGCAACGGCGTTCGACATGCCCGTTCGCACGTGACCGTGACGTTGCGTCAAGACGGCGGGCAACTGATCGTCTCCGTCCATGACGACGGAGAGGGGTTCGTGAACCCCGACCAAGACCAGCAGCAGATCTTCGCCCGCTTCTACAAAGGGGACAAGGGCGACACCGGACTGGGCCTCGCGATCGTCAAAGCGATCGTCGACCAATCCGGCGGCACGATCACCGCCCGCAACCACGAACGCGGAGGGGCGGAACTCATCCTGAGCCTCCCCATGATCAACTAGAAAAAACCGCTCTCTCACGCAGGGAGGGCGGTTTCTTCCGGCGCAACCACGAAGCGAACTGCCGATACGATGAAAAACCGCCCTCCCGTAACGGGAAGGCGGTTTTTTTACGATTACGCCGAAATCGACGAGTTGTTGTCGTGGAGGCCTTGATAACGATCTTCGTCGAATTCCTTCTCCATAGAAGCCCGATCAGCACGAGGATGTTCACAAAGCTCAAAGAAAAAACCCACGTCTGGCACGTGGATCAATCATAGTGTATGGTAGTTCCATGACCGTCATAATCGCCGCCGTACTTCGGAAAACCGCCGCGGTTTTGAATCTCTTCCTCCACGTTGGTCAGGGTGGAGATTCCGGTTTCGTTCAGCCAATCTTGCAAGTTGGTCATCACGTCGCGGTGGTACGCCAATTCTTCCATCGACCACTGTGCGTACGGCAGATTTTGCAGTTGTTCCATCGTGCGTCCTACATACATGCACACTCACCTCCTGTCGGTTAGGTTGTGCCGCCGGGAGACACCCTATCCGAAAGATTGAGAGGAGGAATTCTTCATGAGCATGGTGACCGTCACCGAACGCGCCAAACAGGAACTGCTCGGATGGCGCGACGACGCAACCGGGCGCGTGACAGTGCGTTTTTTGCTGGAGATGGAGGGCGGCTGAAGCGCGACCTACCAGTATGACTTGGCTCTGGATGAGCCGAGAGCGGGCGACGAAGCGTTCGAACAGGGCGACGGGCTGACCGTCGTCGTGGACCGGGCGACCTATTTCTACATCGACGAGCCGTTGCGGATCGACTATGACGAGAGCGAGCGCGTGTACCGCATCCGCTCCAACTCGCAGATCATCCCCGACAAGATCCGGCTTTGAAAAAAAAAAAAAACCGTCTGCCACGAGGGCTGGACGGTTTTTGGCATCTACAAGTAGAAGAGAGTTGAATCGATTACCCCATGATGTGGTAGCCGGCATCGACGTGGATGATCTCGCCGGTGATGCCGGAAGAGAGATCGGACGCGAGGAACAGCGCGGTCTTGGCGACTTCTTCTTGGGTGATGTTGCGCTTGAGCGGGGATTTCTCCGCCACTTGCGGCAGGATCGACGTGAAGTTGCGCACGCCGCGGGCTGCCAGCGTGTTGATCGGGCCTGCGGAAATCGCGTTGACGCGGATGTTGTGCTGGCCGAGATCGGCTGCGAGGTAGCGGACGCTCTGGTCGAGCGCTGCTTTCGCCACGCCCATGACGTTGTAGTTCGCGACGACGCGTTCGCCGCCGAGGTAGGTCATGGTGATGATCGTGCCGCCCTCCGGCATCATGTCTTTCGCATAACGAGAGCAGGAGACCAGCGAGTACGCCGAGATGTCTTGCGCGAGCAGGTAGCCTTCGCGGGACGTATCCACGAAGTTGCCTTCGAGCTCCTCGGTTTTGGCAAATGCGAGGGAGTGAACGAGGCCGTCCATCGTGCCCCATTGTTCCTTGAGCAGAGCAAATGCGCTTGCAACTTCCTCGTCGCGGGTCACGTCGACCTGAACCATCGTAGAACCCGGCATCGTGGTTTCCACGAGCTTCGTCACGCGGGATTCCAAACGGTCGCCTTGGTAGGAGAAGGCAAGAGTTGCGCCTGCTTCGTGCAGTTGCTTGGCAATCGCCCAAGCGATCGAGCGGTCGTTGGCGACGCCCATGATGAGAAATTTCTTACCGGCTAACAATTGATTCATGTTCAATCTCCTTTGTGCATGTATGTATACCTGATCCTATTGTGACTGATTTTCATCTATACGGCAAGTCCGCCAAAAAAAGGACAGGAACTTGTGCAACCGGAGCCGAACTGATTCGTATAGCTAACTAGCAGAACTTTATTTGGAGCGAGGAGCGATTCCACGATGAGCGTTTTTGATCGGATCAAGAATATCTGGAAAGCAAACCAAAACGAGGGCACCCAAGTCGTCCAACGCACCCTGACGAACTTGCAAATCGGTGACATCGTTTCGTATGACTTGGAGGATTATAAAGTAGTAGGCATCACCACCTACCGCAGCGGCGGTCAGGTCAAGACCGGATACGTGCTGTCCGGCCCGAAAAACGGCTACCTCATGGTCGAGCAGAAAGAGTCGATCCGTGCTTTTCTCTATGAAACACTCGATGCCCGCTTGGAGAATCCGGAAGAGATCAACCACGAGATGATCTATGACGACGAGTCGTACTTTGAAGCGGCACGCGGCGAAGCGACCGTCAACGTGCAAGGGGCCAGCGCGTTCAACCATTACGACATCGTCTATTGGTGGATGCATCTCTCCGACGACGGCAAAGCGATGCTGTTTGAATGGCAAAGCGGCGAGATCATCATTCGCGTCGGCGGCAAAGTCAAACCGAGCGAAGTCATGATTCTCCCGGGCAGCGAATAATCCTGAAAGGGGTTCTTGCGCATGCAGAGGCTGACGAGAACGATCGCACTCACATTGGCACTCACCGTTTTTACAGTCGGCTGTGGAATGGAGAACTCAGCAAATTTTATCAAGAATCAATACGCGCTGGAGGACGTCAAAGGCTCCGGCGATACGCAGCAGAAAGTTTACCGGGCACCGGGGCAAACGGTGCCCGATGTCGCCAAGAAGATTGCCGACGAGCAGAAGCCCGATGAGATGTCCAAGGAAAGCACCGAGCGGATGTTTCTCGTCTATCCGCAAACTCTCATCCACGTCCAACAAGACCCGAATAAGAAGGAAGACGCGCTGATCGAAGTGGACACCAAGGAATTCGTCCGTCAAAACTATGACCCGAGTTTCCTGAACGGGTTTCTCGCGGCGTCGCTGCTCAGCAACATCTTCGGCAGCGGATGGAGAAGCTATCGAGGCGGCGGGTACACGGGCGTCGGCTACGATCCGACGTATCGGGGACGGACGGGCGGGGGCACGTACACGCCGCCGTATACGTCGCCCTCCCGCACCACTCCGTCTGTCAAACCGCCGAAAAGCTCCAGCGGCACAGGCCGGGTGATTCGCAAGCGCTGACTTTGATCCTAACAACTGTGATCAGGACGAAAGTAGGGAACAACGGAGATGAGCAACTGGGGACCGATTTTGTACTTGGCAAGTCTTCTGCGGCCGGTGCTGGCCGGTATCGAGAACGCGGTGCACGATTGGGGATTGGCTGTGATCCTGCTGACCTTGATCGTCCGGGTGTGCCTGTTCCCGTTATCAGTCCGGCAAGCGCGGTTTGCGCACCGCAACCGCGCCTTCTCGAAAGCGTATAAGGAAGTGCAGAAACAACACAAGGACGACCCTGACAAGCTCAAAGAAGCGGCGATGAAGCTGACGGTTGAGCACAAGTTCAACCCGTTTTCGATGCTCGGGACATTGGTGTTGCAGATGCCGGTGTTTGCGGCGGTCTACGCGGTGTTTACCCACTTTGGAAGCGACATCACGACGGTGTTGCTGCCGTGGGCGCACGCGCTGAACCAAGCGGATGCGGCGCACATCATGCCGTTTGTGATCGGGATTGTCAGCGCGCTCGGCTCGCTCGTTCCGCTGATTCCGCCGGATGAGACGGTGTCGGCGGTGATGCCCAAGATCGTGCCGATTCTGTTCGTTTCCGTGATGATGGTGTTTTTTCTATGGAAAGCGCCTGTCGCCATCGGGTTGTACATGGTGACGTCATCGCTGTGGGGGATTTGTGAGAGGAAGTTTTTACGGAGTGAATTTGCTCAATCTAAATTCCACTTACATACAGGTCTTGCCAAACCTGTGAGTAACGTGGGAGAATTAAGGGGAGTAGAAACGGGGGAAGCGTGAGGTATGAAGAAAACAGCAACCAAAATGACAGCTGTGCTGCTCGCCTGTTCCTTGGTGCTGGTCGGATGCGGCGGAAGCAGCTCCACGGGCAGTTCCAGCGCCAGCATGAGCGCACAGGATTACATTAAGAACAAATACAGCCTGGAGAGCGCAGACGGCACCGGTTCGAACATGCAAAAAGTCTACCGCGCCGCGAACACCAGCGTGCCGGATGTCGCGAAGAAGATCGCCGACCAACAGAAACCGGATGAGATGTCCAAGCAAGACGACAACGACATGTTCCTCGTCTACGGCAACGACATCATCCACGTCCAAGAAGACGGCGAGAAGCAAAGCGACTCGCTGATCGAAGTTGACACCAAGGAATACGTGCAGAAGCACTACGATCCGAACTACTTGTCGCCGTTCCTGACCGGGATGCTGATCGGCAACATGTTCGGGTCAAACTGGGGCTCCCGTTCGTACCCGTCGTACCACGGCTATGCGGAATATCACTATTACTCGAAATACCCGAGCCAGTCGTACCCCAAGAAGAGCTCGTCCTACAGCTATCCGTCCAGCTCCGGCAGCAGCGGTTCTTCGTCGTCCTCTTCCTCGAAATCGGGTTCGTCTTCGTCGTCTGGATCTTCTTCGTCGTCCGGGTCTTCTTCTTCGTCCAAAGGTTCGGTCACGCCGCCGAAGTCGTCGTCCGGCACCGGGAAAGTCATCGGCAAGAAAAAGTAACCGCTTTTTGCTACAAAAGCAACTGTACAACGCAGCCTCTCGTTCGCGGGAGGGCTGCGCTTTTTTTGGAGGTGGTTGGCGGTGAAGTACACGATCGTTCCGATCGTCTCGCTCGACCCGGTGACGTTTGGCGCCGAGCATATCGCGCTCGACGACGCCGAGGGCGAAGCGTGGAAGAAGTCGATTCAAACTCTGCATCCGAAACTGTTGCCGCAGATCAAGGAGAGCGCGTTGCTGGAGGAAGCGGACAGCGCGTTCTGCGCGGGCGGCGGCGTGTTCGACTACAAGCGGGGGCAAGAGTTGGTGTTTGACGGCGTAGAATTCGTTCTGTCGCACTGTGCGGGGCATTTCCTCGACTTTTTACAACCTTCTGAGGAATGTCTGAAAATCGTGGAGGAGAAAGCGGATTCATTCGAGAAGTGTAACAGTGCAGAGAGAGAACGCGAGCGGTGGGCCATCCTGCTCAAGTGGTGGGAGCGGGGATATCCGGTGTTCGTTCTCCAACACACCTGACATTCATTGTGAAGACAATAAAGGAGGGCTTTTTCGACTATGACAACGACCAGCAAGCTCTACATAAACGGTGAGTGGATCGCAACCGATTCCACTTTTGAAGTAACCGATCCGGCGACGGGTCAAGTGGTCGGCCACGCAGCCGACGCCAACGCATCTCATGCAGACGCAGCGATTGAAGCGGCGCACCGCGCGTTCCCGGCTTGGGCGGCAACTCCGGCACACAAGCGTTCGCAAATGCTCTACAAGTGGTACAACTTGATCATGGAGCAACGCAACGAGATCGCGGCGCTGCTCACGTCCGAAATGGGCAAACCGCTCATGGAAGCGAAGGGCGAAGTGATCAACGCGGCAGGCTTCGTGCAATGGTACGCGGAAGAAGCGAAGCGCGTACACGGGGAAACCATCCCGCATCTTGAGCCGACCAAGCGCATCACCGTGCTCAAACAACCGGTCGGTGTGGTTTCGGCGATCACCCCGTGGAACTTCCCGGCGGGCATGATCACCCGCAAAGTCGCTCCGGCGCTGGCGGCAGGCTGCACCGTCGTGCTCAAACCGGCGGAACAAACGCCGCTGACCGCCGTTCGCCTCGTCGAATTGGCGGAACAAGCGGGCATCCCGGCGGGCGTGATCAACTTGATCACCACGTCGAATCCGGCGGAGATCGGCACGATGCTGACCACCGACAAGCGCGTGCGCAAAGTGACGTTCACCGGCTCCACCGAAGTCGGCAAACTGATCGCGAAAAACGCAGCGGAAACCGTCAAGCGCGTATCGCTTGAACTCGGCGGCCACGCTCCGTTCATCGTGTTCGACGATGCGGACATCAAGAAAGCGGTCTTCGGCTTGATCAACTCCAAATACCGCAACGCAGGTCAGACCTGCATCTGCACCAACCGCGTCTACGTGCACAAAAACATCGCGGAAGACTTCGTGAAAGCGGCGTCCGAAGAGATCGCGAAGCAGTTTAAACTCGGCCACGGTCTGGAGAAAGAAACCACGATGGGTCCGCTGATCGACCAACAAGCGCTCGACAAAGCGACCCTGCACGTCGAAGATGCGGTCGCGAAGGGCGCAACCGTCGTCTGCGGCGGCAAGCGTCACGGCGAGCAAGGCTTCTTCTTCGAGCCGACCCTGCTCTCCGGCGTCACCGAAGAGATGCGCATCGCGACCGAAGAAACGTTCGGCCCGGTCGCTCCGGTCTTCACGTTTGAAACGGAGGAAGACGTGTTGGAGCGCGCGAACAACTCCGACTACGGCCTCGCTGCGTATGTGTACACCAACGACCTCGGCCGTTCGATTCGCATGAGCGAAGGCCTGCAATACGGCATCGTCGGCTTGAACGATCCGATGCCGGCGAACGCGGTGCAAGCGCCGTTTGGCGGCATGAAGCAATCCGGCCTCGGCCGCGAGGGCGGTCACTACGGCATGGAGCCGTTCCTCGAAATCAAGTACATTTCCACCGGTTTCTAAGCAGAAAAAAGCACGCGGAAGACTCTCTCCGCGTGCTTTCTTACATCTACAAAAAACACCTCACGCCGCGCGCAAGGTGTGAACGGTGATCTCCGGGCGGGTGCCGAGGCGGAGGTTGAACGCCGCTTGGCCCATACCGTCGGAGATGTAGACGTTTTTTCCGTTGACGATGTGCAGGCCGGAGACCACGTTGTGTTTCGGGAGTTCTCCCATCGGGAACAATTTAAAAGCGCCCGGGACTTTGAACTGCCCGCCGTGCAAGTGGCCGGAGAGGAGCAAGTCGACTTTATGATGCTCTTCCAGATGCAGCACGATGTTCGGGTCATGCGAGAGAACGAGGTTCCAGCCGTCTTGCACGCCGTCGAACGAGCGCGCGATGTCCGACTTGCCGAGGCAGAAGTCGTCGATACCGATGATGTTCAGACGCTGGTTGTCGAATTCGATGCAGTCCCACTCGTTGGCGAGCACGCGAATGCCTTTGGCGGTGATCAGCTCCGCCAGTTCTTCGATGCGCTCGCCGAGATAGTGGTCGTGATTGCCCCAGACCAGCCAGATGCCGTGCTGCGGCTCGACTTTTTTCAGTTCGTCGAGGTAGAGCATGAATTTGTCGAGGTTGTCGTAGTTATCGAGATAATCGCCGGTCATCACGATCAAATCGGCGTTGCTGTCGGCGATGATCTTCGCCATGAGCTCCGGTTTGATCGATTGGCGTTCCATGTGCAAGTCCGAAAGCTGAACGATGCGCAGTTCACCGCGGTCGCCCAGTCGCGCGTCCATCGTCATCTCGACTTCGCGGACCACCGGACGGAACGTGTTCCAATGCGCATAACCGAGGACGGCAGAGATCAGGACGGCGATGAGCAGCAGTACAGTCAGAATGGTCAACATCGAGATGCACCTTCCTTCGTCTGGCAGAGTTTTTGTTATGTCAACAAGATATCATTCTATCAGCCGGCACGGAGGAAAGATAGGGAGAATTTCTGGAGGAGATGGGAGTTCGCATGAGAGAGGTTTGGATGCAAGCGTACAAACATGACGGGCGGGAGCATCGGCGCTGGGTGAAGTTGTACGAGCTGCCGGGTGAACGCGGCGTGATGTGGATTGAGCCCCACACGCCGGTCGTGGAAGCGGACGGCAGCGAGTGGTCGAGCCCGTTTCCGGTGATCTATTGGGTGCACCCGGAGAAGTGGTTCAACGTCGCGGTTCTCTGCCGCGAGGAAGGAACGGCGTACTATTGCAACGTGGCAAGCCCGGTGGAGTTTGAAGAAGAGCGCAATCTGTACAAGTTCATCGACTACGATGTCGACCTGATCGCAAGCGTCGACGGCGTGTACGAAGTGGTGGACGAAGAAGAGTTGACCGAGCATGCGCACGCGATGAAGTACCCGTCCGACATCTTGCACAAAATCGCCGAAGCGACCGCCGAATTGGTCGCGCTGTTCGAAGCGCAGGAGGGCCCGTTCGACCCGGAAGCACGGGCGCGCTGGACCAAGGTTTGGGAAGAGGCGAACGGGGAGTGAGCTGCCGTTTCGAGAATAGCAAACCGCGCTCTCACAGATACTAGAAGCAATCGTGTGAGAGAGGGTGAAACTCAAATGGCAAAACCGATTGTATTGGCTGCGTTTTCGAGTTACCAGCAAGCTCATGATTCTGTTCAGAACTTGTTCAAAGCAGGGATGAACGACTTCACGGTGCTCTACCTGCAAAACAAAGGGGACGAAAATGGAGACGGCCTCGAAGGCTTCTACCCCGGCGTGACGCCGTTTATCCAAAATATCGTGTCCGATACGACCCCGGTGCAAGGCGAGATCGAAGCACCGCAATTGAATGTACTGCCGGGCACCAACCATCAGCGCACGATGGTGACGGTGGAAGACCGTTTGCGTTCCTACGGCATTCCGGAAGCCTCGATTTCCAAAGCGTGCAACGAAGTCCAAAACGGGCGGACGCTGGCGGTGTTCCGCAGCGGCGACCGGCTGGAAGAGGTCGCGCGTCTCTTGAAAACGGAGACCCAGTACTGCGAGATGGTCATGGGCGAGACGAAGCCTTTCGGGACTCACTAGGCAGTCGGCATGAGAACTAGACGATTCAGAAAAAACAGCTCCTTGGCGGGGCTGTTTTTTCTATTTCATTTCCATATTTATTCCACATTCGGTGGGTAACCTGAAGTCAAGAGGAACTCACTTACATGACGAAAGGTGGACAATACGGTTATGAAAAAACTTCTCGCAGGCACAACGTTGGCGGCGATTTTGGCACTGGGAGGCGGCGCGGCGGCGTTTGCAGCGACCGATGACAACGCTTCCACGACGCAGCAGACCCCGTCGGCAACTCAGCAGGTGCAAGAGCACGGGCACCAAGGCGAGCATAAGAAGATTCAGTTGACCGAGCAGCAGAAACAGGCGATCAAGGACTCCGGCGTCGATTTCCAAGCGATGAAAGCGACCAAGAAGCAGCTATGGGAAACCGGCAAGTCGATCCGCGAAACGCACAAGCAACTCAAAGACCTCGCGGATACTTCTACCGACAAGAATCTGAAGAAGCAGATCAAAGCCGACCTGAAGTCTTCCGAAGACTCGATGACCAAGCTGAAAGACCTCCGCAAGACGGGCAAAGACCTGCACAAGCAACTCCACGACGCCGTCCAGACGGCCGACTCCGCGAAGATCAAGGACATCGCCGCCAAGATCGAAGCGAACAACCAAGAAGCGCTGAAACTGATGCAAACCCTCGACGCGTCGCTGAAAGCCGAGTTGACGAAAGTGCAAGGGCTGACCAAGCAGTAGGTATCCAAACGCAACGGAATCCAAAAAGCCAACTCTCCCGCTTCAGAGAGTTGGCTTTTTTTGCTATAATTACGGACAAAAAAAGGGTGATCTATCTGTGTTGCAACTAGACCCCTACAACCTTCGGTACGCCGCGAATCGCTTTTCCGCAGGAGCGGATGATTTGAGGGGGCGAGCAGGCCGTTTTTTGGCAGAGTCGCAGAACCTGCAGAGTTCTTGGCGGGGCAGTGCGTCTGCAGTTTACCAAAAAGTCTGCGAGCTCTTGCATGGTGATTTCCTGAAAGCTGCCGGTGCGTTAGAGCGGATTTCCAGCGAATTCGGTACCCTTGCAACCAGCTATGACTCCATTCTCGAACTGCGAAGACAAGCCAGTCAAATGGAGTCTCAACTCATGTATCTTGACGAGAGCAGGCAGGAAAATCAATCGGAAGCTCATTATCTTCGACAACGAGCGCACGACCTCCGTTATGCAGCGGAGATGGAAGCGTTGGCGGCAGATCAACGAGCTGCTGGAGCGTTTCGAGAGATTCAGACGATTTCGGATCATTTGGTTTTTCATGCTTTACAAGATAAGATCAACGGCTATTCGAAAGTACCGGCACCTGCTTCATCGACTTGGAAGGAGAAGAGCAAACACTTCCTTGAATTCCTGGGAGGGGCGGCTTATGCGTTAGGGAATAACGCGACGTTTGGTTTTTTGCAGAAGTTATTTGATGATGAGGCTGACTTGCGAAGCACCGAGTACCTCCAGGGGAAAGTTCTGGGGGACGAGGTTGCAGTCGGTCTAGGCGTGGTCGGTGCGATCGGCGCCTTGATGGAAGCGGTCGTTGAGGAAGGCGGCGGAGTCTTGCTGTCTTCCACCGGGGTTGGAATTCCAGAGGGAGCAGCCCTTGCAGTCGTGGGAGCCCTTTCGGCTGCGGAAGCCCTCTACGGGGCCGGAGTGGCGGTCTCGGGGTATCTGAACCTTGAGAATGACCAAATGCTGTTGGCAACTAAAAATCCCGAGTATCAAGAATTGAAAAAAAGAGCGGGGACTGCTTCAAGTAATGCAGAGAAGGGACAAATCGCTGAAGAACTCGCAGACGTGGTGCTGAAAAAAGCTGGATATGAAAAACTTCCTTCAAAAGTTGGTAGTAATAACGGTTTTGACGGGGTGTATGTTAAATACGGCAAAGATGGTGATATTGAGGACATTCTAATAGATATCATTGTGAATGAGTCAAAGTTTGGAACATCTAGACTTGGAAAGACTGTCGATGGTGCAAAACAAATGAGTCGTGAATGGATTGAGAAAAATATCACCAAGATGATGCGTTCTGATGATCCGGATGTCAGAAAAGCCGGGAAGTTGCTTAAAGATAATTTTGATATGATACGAACTAAACTCAATCGTCTCAAATCGACTGGCTTCAACAAATGGTTCTCCGATCCAGGTGGATTTGGACAGTAAGGAGCGGGATTTCTTGAAGAAAGATAAGCACTGGAACTTGTTGCCGGAGATCATGGAAGACCACAAGGATTCGATCCGCCTTGCAATTGAGAAATTGAAACAGAAACGGGTCAAAGAGAATTTCATCGACTCAACTTATAGCTCGATCTCAAGCAGTTATGCAGAGTTGGCGATGTGCGAACTCCTTTTACATGGAGATGTTTCCAAGTCCAAACAATACTTCTATCAGGCAGCTGTGCTGCGAATGTTTTTGTTGCGCGCATTTGACGAAAAAACGATGATTGTCAATAAGTCGTACGTTTCGATGAGTAATTTTCAAAAGCTTTTTTGGGCAATCCTTAGCGACAATGAAGAATTGATTGTATCATTTGCTCAAGAGCTTGGAGGTCGTCCCGAAGTGGAACATGAATACGGGCACCCGTTCTCCAATCATCTAGGATATGCGCTGAAATTTCTAATTTTGCATGATGAAAATCAAGCGGATAAGCATATAAAACCGTTGCTTCATCTTGAAAGCTTAGACGTGCAGGAAGAGGATGAACAAGTTGATGCAGAGTTGCATTCAGGGTTTGGCATTGTATTGAACGGGATCGTAAAAGGAGACGCCAATCAAGTGGAAAATGGGCTGTTGGAACTTCTGAAGGCTCACAGAAAAAATCCTGAATATCACCAATCCCCTGAGCAATACTTTGCCGTCGAAGTCCTCGCCCTCGCCAAACTCGCAAAACGGTACGGACTTACCGTCGACTTGGACGACCCGCTTGCTCCGAAAGAGATGCTGGAGCACCACGAAATTGACTATCCGGAGATGGAGTTCTTCCCGGATCAACTCCAATAGCGGATTCAAAAACCAACTCTCCCGCTTCCGAGAGTTGGCTTTTTCGTAAAATCGACTTCCTCCGGCGGGAATGATATAATCAACTCGTACATAGAACTCCTAATACCTGATCTTAATTCACTCTCCCGGAGGTACCACATCATGTCATCTCTTACCGGCAAAATTGCACTCGTCACCGGAGGCTCCCGCGGCATCGGTCGTGCGATTGCGTTGAAATTGGCAGAGGAAGGCGCAGACGTCGTCATCAACTTCTTCCGCAACCGCAAGCCTGCTGAAGAAACCAAAGCGATGATCGAAGCCCTCGGCCGTCGCTGCCATATCATCAAAGCCAACGTCGGCGATCTGGAGAAGCACCAACTGATGTTCGACGAAATCCAAGAGGTGATGGGCGGCCTCGACATCTTGGTCTCCAACGCCGCATCCGGCGTGCAACTCCCGGCGATGGAAGTCACGGAAAAACACTGGGACTGGACGCTCGACATCAACGCCAAAGCTCTGCTCTTCCTCGCGCAACGCGCCGTTCCGATGATGGAAGCGCGCGGCGGCGGCTCAATCGTGGCGATCTCGTCGCTCGGCTCCCGCTTTGCTCTCAAAAACTACATCAACGTCGGCACGTCCAAAGCGGCGCTCGAATCGATCGTCCGCTACCTCGGCGTCGAACTCGCTCCGAAGAAGATCGTCGTCAACGCCGTCTCTGGAGCGGCTGTCGACACCGACGCGCTCACGCACTTCCCGAACCGCGAAGAGATGATCCAAGCGGCGATCGACCGCACGCCCGCCGGCCGCATGATCACGCCGGAAGACCTCGCCGACTCCGTGCTGTTCCTCTGCTCCGAACAGTCCCGCATGATCGTCGGTCAAACTCTGATCGTCGACGGCGGCTATTCGTTGATTGGCTAGAGAAAATGGGGTAAGATGGGAAGCGAGGTGATTGCACATGGCAACCCAAGAAGAAAAAATTCTGCGCAGCAACGAGTTTATGGTGATCCAATCCGCAATTGCAGCCGCAAACTTCGCCATCGGCGCGTTTACTGTTGAGTTGAAAGCTCAAGAAGCGATGAAGAACCAAGAGATGGTCACGCGTCTGCAAGGCGCGCTGAACAAAGCGAAGGAAGACCGCAAGTTCGCGATGGGCCTGCTCGACGTGCAATTGGAAGGCAACTTCAACGACGAAGGCGACTTCAAGCGCGTGCTCGACCTCGTGCACTCGTACAACTCGCTGATCGACCATTCGCTGATCAACGGGCGCTCGGCGTTCTTGCCGCTCGCAGCGGTCCCGCACATGCGCTTCGACAAGTACGAAGAGCAGTAATTCCGTTTGGAAAAAGAGACCATGCCTTTGGCGGCACTGGTCTTTTTTTTCACGCAATGATACACTAGTTTTGTATTATCATAGCAAGGATGCCATGAAGTGTAGGGAAAGCGGTGCAAATCCGCTGCAGCCCCCGCTACTGTAAACGGTTACGACTTCGCATGTTTCCCATTGTGCCTGTGAAAGCAACGGCATGAGAAGGGGCGGACGTCGGTTGACCCGTGAGCCAGGAGACCTGCTTCAGTGGACGGCATTTTTTCCGTTGCCTTCGGAGGGAAGGTTCAGGGTACATAACTTCTGAACTGTTCTCCCGGCCGATCGGCTTGGGAGTTTTTTCATTTGTTGTTTCATTTGTAGATGTTTGACTGGGAGAGGGGCATAACTTCAATGAACCACAAGCTCGTGAAACTCGCTGCATCTTCGCTACTGATCGCAGGCCTGATGGCTCCGGCACTCAGCGTGCACGCGGCATCCGAACACACCGCGCATGTCAAAGTCCGCGTCGTCGGCCCGAACGGGTTCAGCAAAACCGAATACGTCAGCGTGGGCGAAGAGTCGTACCAAAACACCGCCGGCGAAACCATTCGGATGGACAAGCCGAACGCGTTGGGCGCTTTGGTCGACATCGCGGCGAAGGACGGATTTGCATACAAAGCGACGACCAGCCAATTCGGCGTGTTCGTCGACAAAATCGGCGACATCGCCGGGAAGTCGATCAACGACAACACCTCGTGGTTGTTCTGGATCAACGGCGAAGCGGCGCAAGTCGGGGCCGATCAAGCGGAACTGCACGACGGCGACGAAGTCGTCTGGGGCTTCTCCGATTACACGCAAACGCTCTACCCGAAAGTGCAGATCTCCAACCAACAGCCGAGAGTCGGCGACACTGTGCAAGTGAAAGTCACCGCGCAGAAGACCACGTATGACGCAAACTGGAACGCGACGGTCACGACCGTTCCGGTCGAAGGCGCATCGGTCAACGGCGAAGAAGTGAACTACCTCACCGACAAGGACGGCGTCGCCAACGTGAAAGTCACCGCGCCGGGTCTCCTGACCCTGAAAGTCGACAAAGTCGATCCGGCAACCGGCCTGCCGCTGCTCATCCGTACCGGCGATTTGAACTTGCTCGCCGGCGATGACAACGCGAAATTCTCCGACCTCGACGGCTACGACTGGGCGAAAGGAAACATTATGCAATTTGCGCATGCGGGCATGGTGGTCGGCGACGGTGCAGGTCACTTTGAGCCGGGCCGTGCCGTGACGCGCGGGGAGCTGGCGAAGATGATCGCGCCGATTGCCGGCGGCTTGGAGTTTGGCGGCGAAAAGCAATTCTCGGACGTGGCGTCGGATGACCCCTGCAATAAGTTCATTCAGTCAGTGGAGCGCCTCGGCATCATGACGGGCGACGCGGAAGGCACGTTCCGCGCGGGCGACCCGGTCACCCGAGAAGAGCTGGCGATCATCATCGACCGTCTGACGAAAAAAGCGCCGCTCGCGGACAGCACCCTTGCGTTCGATGACGCAGCGCAAGTGTCCGACTTTGCGAAACCGTACGTGGCAGCTGCCGTGAAGTCCGGCCACATGAAAGGCAACGGCGACGACACGTTCCGTCCGAAAGCGTACGCCAACCGTGCGGAAGTCGCCGTGGTGCTGGGCGCTCTGGGCAACGACTGAGCAGACAACGACTGACATATACGTAAGGAGGAGTGGAGGCTCGACGCGGGCCTCGCTCCTTTTTCTTGAAAGCTTTTCTTGAAAGCAGAGGAGGATTGGAACCGCGATGAGGAAAGAAACAGGTCTTGGGCTTTTCGTTCTGCTTGCGCTGGTCGGGACCGCGTGCGGCAAAACCCCGTCTGAAGCCGCGAAACAGGACGCGCTCCCCAAGCAAGAAGTGCAGACACCGGTCGCAGAAGACAAAAAACCGGAAGCAGAACCAAAATCCCAAGAAGCTGCCGATGCCAAAAAAACCGCCGACACGAAACCGGCCGCGCAAGACACCGCGGGAACGAACTCGGCAAACGCAACTTCCGCAGGCAACAGCTCCTCTTCCGCTGGGAGCACGGGTACGGGCGCAAGTAACGGCTCCACTGGAAACAGCGGCACCGGCACAGGCGCTTCCTCCAATGGAAGCGCGGGCTCCGGCGGAAGCGGCGCGTCAGGCGGGAGCAAAACGTCCGGAGGCACGCCTTCCGGGCAATATGAGCTCAGCGTGACGGAATACTTCGGCTCGAACACGGTCTTCGATCAACCGGTGGCGATGTCGAGCGAGCAAACGCTGCTCGACACCATGCGCGATCATCTGGACGTGGAGACGGCGTACGGCGGGTCGTTCGTCAACGGCATCAACGGCACGAAGTCCGGCTATACGAACAAATCGATCTTCACCCGCAAGAAGCGCGACTGGTTTTACTACGTCAACGGCACCGTCGCGCAAGTCGGAGCGGACGCGGTCAAACCGAAAGCGGGCGACAGCGTCTGGTGGGATTATCACGATTGGGCGGGCGACGGGTCCAGCACGCCGTGTGTGGTCGCGTCCTATCCTCATCCGTTCACGACCGGCTACAACGGAGCGCAACCGGGCACGACGATTTACTACAGCGGCAACCATGCTTCCGACGCCGACCGCCTCGCCAACGCGCTGCGCGGATTCGGAGCGGGCAACGTCCAGACGGCGGCCTACGCGGACGGCAATGTCGCGCATCCGTCGCAAAACGTCATCGTGCTCGGCACGTGGAGCGAACTCGGCAACCAAGCGGCTGTGCAGACGCTGTTCGGCTCGCCGACGCACACCGGTCTGTACGCGAAGTTCAGCGCGAACAGCGTGCAACTCCTGACGTACCAAGGCAAATCGACCGATCAAACGGGCCAGGCGGCGATCCTCGCGGCGGGCAGCAACGGCGGAGCAAGCACGACGCCGACGTGGCTTGTGATCGGCGCGACGGAAGCGGGTCTTGACCAAGCGATCGACATCATGACGACGAGCCCTGGCAAACTTCACGGCAAAATCGGCGTCGTCGTGAACAGCGGCAACGCGCTCGCCGTCCCTGTCGCAGAATGACTTCGCCCTTGAAAAAAACACCGCGCGGCCATGCGGTCACGCTGCTGCTGTACCCGGTGCTGTTGATCTGGATTTCAGTCGTGACCAACCATCCGTTGTACCTCGGTGTCGAGTGGCTGGTCTTGCTGTTTGCGCTCGTCCTGCACGGAGGCGTGCGCACGTACGCCCGCACGCTGAAATTTTCGATTCCGATCCTGCTGATGATCCTCGTCATCAACACCCTCGTCAACAAAAACGGCGCCACGTTGCTCTGCCGCACGGCGAACCTCCCCGTCCTCGGGCAGATTCGCATCACGTGGGAAGCGTTGCTGTACGGGTTGGTGATGGGGCTTCGGATGCTGGTGTTTTTTGCGATCTTCGCGCTGATGAGGAACTGGCTGTCGGCGGACCGAGCGCTGGGCTTGTCCGCCAAGGTCGCCAAGCGCTCCGCCGTCACGGCGATGATGACGACGCGCTTGATTCCGTATCTCAGCGAGCAATCGCAGCAGATCGGCGATGTGTTGCGCACGCGGGGCGTGAAGTTTGACGAGGGCGGTGTGTTGCAACGGCTTGCGGCGCGCCGTCCGTTGCTGAACGTCCTGTTGCTGTCCTCGCTGGAAGGCTCGTGGCAAGTTGCCGAAGCGATGGAGGCGCGGGGATTCGGCCAAGGCAAGCGCACGTCGTACACCAAGGAGCGATGGAGCAAGTTTGATCTGTATGCGTGGCTTTGCTTTCTGGGCGTGGTCGCACTCGTCGTCTGGTCGTGGTCGACGGCGTGGATGTCGATGGAATTCTACCCGAGCATCCGCACGATGATCGGCTTTGAAGGGCCGTGGCCGACGCTGGCGCACGCGGCGGCGCTGCTGATTCTGCTGGCGCTCCCGCCGCTTTTGCTGAAAAAAAGGAGACGAAACCCCGATGCAACTTCATGAACTCTCCCTCAACGGTTTCACCTACTGCTACCCGGACGCGAAACGCCCGGCGCTCGACGATCTGGATTGGTCGGTGCGCCAGGGCGAATTTGTGTTGCTGGCGGGCCCGTCCGGCTGCGGCAAGTCGACGCTCTTGCGCGCGTTGAACGGCTTGGTGCCGGAGTTTTACGGCGGGCAGGTCGGCGGGGAGGTGCGCTTTCGGGGGAAGTTGCTCTCTGAAT